>JAJRPN010000004.1 GCA_024280755.1 Planctomycetota bacterium | reverse complement strand
GGTCGTCAATCACCCACCAGAGGCCTGCTCCGCTACGCTCCGCAGGCCTCTGGTGGGACAAAGGAACGCTACTGCCCTAACATAGGGAGTGGTACAGAATATGGGGGCAGGTCACTAAAAAACTGGAAGAGTATTACCATGTCCCGAACATTGCACGCCGATTACTTGAGTCATTTTTGACTTTTAAATTCCCACAAATCTCCGGAAATCTACGCCAGTCACTTCTACTCACATCTCTTGATGAAAACAAGCAAATTAAAATACTGCGGTTTGTTCATCATCGTTCGCATGGAGAAGGAATTCAGCCAGAGCACGATCCCACGGCATTAGGTGAATGCCTTTCTGTGCTCAAAGAGATCGTCGCCTTAATGCGATCGTTAGACCCAGACCACTGCTCAGCGATGATTGAGCTCGTGTCTCCTCCTGACGAGGCTGGCACCTGTGCATGATGCATCACTTGCATAGAGCTACACCGCCACTTCGCCTTTGATATGGGGGTGGGGTTCGTAGTTTTGGAGTTCGAAGTCTTCGATGGTGAAGTCGAAGATGTTTTTTACTTCGGGGTTGAGCTTCATTGTCGGGAGAGGCTTGCACTCTCTTGAGAGTTGTTCATCAACCTGAGGCAAGTGGTTGATGTAGATGTGGGCGTCGGCGAGGGTGTGGATGAATGACCCCGGGCGGTAGTTGGTGACTTGGGCGATCATCATGGTGAGCAGGGCGTAGGAAGCGATGTTGAAGGGGACTCCTAGGAAGAGGTCTGCGGAGCGTTGATAGAGTTGGCAGTTGAGGAAGTCTCGGCCGCCGTCGGTGGCGCGTTGGACATTGAACTGGAAGAGGCAATGGCATGCGGGGAGTGCCATCTGATCAACCTCGGCGGGGTTCCAAGCGGTGACGATGTGGCGGCGTGAGGTTGGGTTGTTTTTGATGCCTTCAATAAGGTTTGTTATTTGATCGATGGTTGAGCCGTCGGGTGCGGTCCATGATCGCCATTGTGAGCCGTAGACTGGGCCGAGGTCGCCGTTGTCATCTGCCCATTCATCCCAGATGCGTACATTGTTTTCTTTGAGGTAGGCGATGTTTGTTTGGCCTTGGAGGAACCAGAGGAGTTCGTGGATGATTGATCGGAGGTGTAGCTTTTTGGTGGTGATTGCGGGGAAGCCGGCTTGGGTTCCGTTTTTGATGAAGGCTTCGCGAGCGCCTGGGGCATCGTTGGAGAGGAAGTATCGGGATTGATGGCCGAAGATTGCGATGGTGCCGACGCCTGTGCGGTCATCGCATGGTGTGCCTTCGGAGAGGATTCGTTTGAGTATATCTTTATATTGGATCATGGTGATAGAGGATACACTGGATTGGATTTGTATGCGATGGGAGAATCAAGAATCGTTTGATCTGGGTACAAAAAGTTGGTATAAAAAAAGCCTCATCGGAAGGATGAGACTCTTGGGAAGTTTGATTCGAGTTAAGCCTTGATTGAAGTGACCTTGACGCCGGTGTAGCGTTGGCGATGGCCGGTCTTGCGTTGGTAGGTGCTCTTGGTGCGGAACTTATGGATAAAGATCTTGTCACCCTTGTGCATTGGTTCGGTGATTTCGAGGGTAACTGTTGCCCCCTTGATGAATGGAGCACCGAGTGTTGCATCGCCGCCGATGGAGCCTACGACGAGGACCTTGTCGATGGTGATGGTGTCGCCGATTTTGGCTTCACCTGATTGGTAGAGGTCGATCCACATGGTGTCATTTTCGATGACTTTTCGTTGGCCACCGGATTCTTCGATGATTGCGTAGGTGTCTGCCATTGGGGTGCTCCGTTCAGCTGCCGCATGCGTTTGGGGGGTCCCTTTGGTGGGATATCCTCTTTGGCCCTTCGCACATCGGGGTGCAGAGTATAGGCGGGGAAGTTGGGGGAGGCGATTGGGGGTGGGAGGGGATTTGGGGGTTTGGAGGGGGTTTAAGGCCCGACTGCGTCTGGGAAGGCGAGTCGGGGCACCCGGCCGGATGGCAAGAACTACTAGATCACATACAACCACTAGTTTGTGAGGAAAAAAGCTGGAGTAAGTCTGTTGGTCGCCCGACTTCCCCAGCCATGCAGGAGCCGGGGACGGCACCGGCATGGCACCCAGAGAATGGGAGAAGACACCCCTCCGCCTCGCAATGCTCGGCACCTCCCCGCGGGGCGCAGGGAGGAACAAGAATGTGGGACTCGGAAGACACGGCTTGCCGGGGACGGTCAAGCCGTGGCACCCGGCCGGGGGCGGCGTGGCACCCAGGTGGCACCCAGAGGGAATAGAAAAAACTCCCCCGCTTGGGCGAGGGAGTTCGGGGGTTGATTTCTATTTGGTATTGATCAGCTTGATTTGGCGGCTGACTTTTCTTGTCTTGCGGTTCGGCGACGCATGGATTCGTTGAGTTCTACCTTGCGGATACGAATTGACTTTGGGGTCAACTCGACCAACTCGTCATCATCAATGTATTCCAATGACTGTTCAAGTGAGAGGTCTTTGGGTTGTTTGATCGAGACGGTTGCGTCTTTGTTGGCGGCACGCATGTTGTCGAGCTTCTTGACACGGACGGCGTTGACTTCGATGTCGTTGGCGCGGTTGTGCTCGCCGACGACTTGACCTGCGTAAACCTTGACACCCGGTGAGAGGAGCATGATTCCTCGTTCGTGGAGGTTGATGACGGCGTATTCGGTGATTTGGCCGTTGGCGGTGTTGACCATCACGCCTGCGTGGCGAGTTGGGCGCTCGCCGGTGACTGGTACGAACTCGATGAATGTGTGGTGCATGATCGCTTCACCGGAGGTGGAGGTGAGGATGCGTCCACGCATGCCGATGAGGGCGCGGGATGTGATTTTGAAGATGCAATGGGTGATGCCGTTGCCGCGTGGGTCCATCGAGACGAGTTCCCCCTTGCGTTCGCCAACGATTTGCATGACTGCACCGACACAGTCATCTGGACAGTCGATGACGAGTTCTTCGAGTGGTTCGCACTTGACGCCTTCGATATCGCGTTCGATGACGATTGGGCGCCCGACGGCGAGTTCGAATCCTTCGCGTCGCATGGTTTCGAGGAGGATACCGAGATGGAGGAGGCCTCTCCCTGAGACGATGAACTCGTCCATTGTGCGACCTGGCTCTACGCGGAGTGCGACATTGTGCTCGAGTTCGCGAGCGAGGCGGTTCTTGAGCTGGCGTGATGTGACGAACTCGCCTTCTTGGCCTGCGAATGGTGAGTCATTGACCCTGAAGGTCATGGAGATGGTCGGTTCGTCGATGGCGACTTCGTCCATGGCTTCTGGGTGATCTGGGTCACAGATGGTGTCGCCGATATCGATATCGCCGAGCCCAGAGATTGCACAGAGGTCGCCTGCGGAGATGAATGGAGCCGGGACCTTTGAAAGTCCTTCGAAGCCTTCGAGTGAGCCGATTTTGGCTTTGATCTCTTTGGTCTTGCCGCCTTCGAGATGTTTGACGATGACGACTTGCTGGCCGTCCTTAACGGTGCCTTGGTAGATTCGCCCGACGCCGATGCGTCCGACATATTCTGAGAAGCCGAGGGTTGTCACCTGCATACGCAGTGGTTTTTCGATGTATACATCTGGGTGTGGGACATGGGCGACGATTGCTTCGAATACGGGGAGGAGGTTTTCGCCTTTGGTTTCGCCGTCCCATTCGTCGAGTGCCCAGCCGTCGCGTGCGGATGCGTAGACGATTGGGAAGTCGAGCGAGTCGTCGTCTGCGCCGAGTGAAACGAGGAGGTCGAAGACTTCGCCGATGACGCGGTCTGGCTCGCCGTCGACGCGGTCACACTTGTTGATGACGATTACTGGTTTGAGACCGGCTTCGAGTGCTTTGCCCATGACAAAGCGGGTTTGGGGCATTGGTCCTTCGTAGGCGTCTACGACGAGGATACAGCCGTCGGCCATTTGGAGGACGCGTTCTACTTCGCCGCCGAAATCCGCGTGACCCGGGGTGTCGATGATATTGATTCGGTAATCGGTGCCATCTTGTGCGTGGTAGTTGACTGCACAGTTCTTTGAGAGGATGGTGATGCCGCGTTCTCGTTCGAGTTCGTTGGAGTCGAGGATGAGGTTGTGCTGTCCGCCTTCGAGTTTTTCGAGTTCGCCGGCGCGGAAGTTTCCTGATTGTTTGAGGAGGTTGTCTACGAGTGTTGTTTTGCCGTGATCGACATGGGCGATGATCGCGACATTGCGGAGCGATGAAACGGTTTTTGCGGATGATGAAGGGGGCATGTGCTCTCCGGGGTCAACGACAGCCTGCTGATTCATTCAATAGGCTCGATTGGGTA
Organism: Planctomycetota bacterium; assembly: GCA_024280755.1. Classification (GTDB taxonomy): domain Bacteria; phylum Planctomycetota; class Phycisphaerae; order Phycisphaerales; family UBA1924; genus UBA1924. Next base: position 167,757 of record JAJRPN010000004.1, on the reverse strand, counting down.
CGACAGTGATTGCGCTGTGCGCGGTTGTAAGTGTATCCATCCTCTTATCGGAACGGGACATATGGCGAAATCTGTTCTCTATTTTTACTCTCCGTCCCATCCCCCACCGCTGGGATGGCTGTAGGCAGGTTTGGGGTGGCGGTGATCGTTTATTAGGGCATGTTGTAGTGTCCGGGCTTGCCCTCTTGGGGATGGGTCTGTGTACAACGAAAACAACTTCAGAGAGGACAAACCCCTATGACAAACAACCTTCTACACGCAAAGCTTCTTCTTGTCGGCGGAATGCTTATCGGATCATCGGCTGCCAATGCTGATGTGATCTATCAACAAGACTTTGAGAACTGGAGCAATGCTCAGGGACTCTGGTCGAGCCAGGTTGTTGCTGATCTTGGCGGGCCATACACAAAGGTGCTTGGGCGATATGGAACCCAACAAATAACGCTCAACTTGCTTGCCACGGAAGCGAACTCGTCGGGCGGAGGGCAGCCGAGCGGCAGCACGCACGATGTAACGCTCAACTGGTTTCATGATAATGACTTTAGTGAGCCGATCCCTGAGGGATCTGGCGGGGGGGGCTGGGCCGGCTCGGGGAACAATGGCAACCTTGATGGGCCGACAATTGATTTTGGTGATTTGAATACGGGTGGCGACAACGGGGGCAATAGTGGCCCGCCGATGTTCGTAGCCGGGACATACGCGATTCACTTTGATCTGATGCAGTTTGATTCTTGGGATGGGTACAACACGCCTCACGGTATGGATTCGTTCGCGGTAGAGATTAATGGGGAACGCGTGTTTGATGAATTTCTGTTTGTTGGAACGCTTGATCGCAATTTTCGAATGCCAGACGAAACGCCAAGCCAGAATGTGTATAACCCAAATTGGGCTGATCATATCTATCGGGATGTCGTGCTGCTTGTCGAACTGAGCGATCCAACGGATCGTTTGCAGATTGATTTTATTGGGTCACTTTCTCAATCGCTTGCTGATGAGAGTTGGGGGATTGACAACATTCTTGTCGAGCGTGTGGTTGGAGGTGCTTCGGTACCAACTCCGGGTGCGCTCTCGCTCTTTGGAGCGGGGCTTGGGCTTGTTTCTCGACGCAAGCGATAAACAACTGATCAATCAGCGTTTGCCGAGTTTGGTGCTGTTTCCAAAGCGTGCGAACTCGATCGAGGTTGTGCCTCGCAGGCCGACGGGGCTTCTGGCGAGTTCCCATTGGACACGATCGATGAGTTTGAGGATTCCCATGCTGATTGCGTTAGTGGAATCTGAGGATTCAAAGAGCGGAAGCATCTGATTTGGGCGGAGGTAGCCGCTGAAGATGATTCCTGATTCGACTGGTTCTGATGGGATGGCGTCGAGGCTTTGTGTTGCTTCGACCACCCATCGCACGCGGCTGGTGGTATCTGCATAGTGCGGAGCGAGTGAAGTGATGAGCACTTGTTTCTTCGAGAAAGTGCTTGAAACCCAAGAGATGTTTCCGAACTGCCCCGGCCAGGTACTCTGGGGCAGGGTCGTTTTTACATATGACGGGTTTTGGAATGTGTGTGAACGGATGACATTGGGGAATCGGCCTTGGAATGAGGGGGCTTTGTCAGTATTGAAAGTGGCGAAGAGGTCGTGCATGATGCGATCGGCATGAATCGCGGATTCTTGAGTGTCCTTGTGCTGATGGCCATTGGGCTGATCAAGTTGAGTCATCAGGGTCAAGGCGATTGGCAAGGCGTACTTTGATGCGCTTTGATTGTTTGATTGGTTGTCCGATTGGTTGTTGGGGACCTTCGAGAGCAAGATGAGCCCGGGGCCATCAGGATACATTGAAGGATCTTGCTCGCGGAGAATGTCCGTTGAGATCCCGAGATTAAACATGTAGTGAACGATGTCTCGGTCAACGAGGAGCGTCGGTGTTTTTGACAAGGCGACCGCGAGAATCGCATCGCCCCCCACTGCGCCCAGCAGCCCGATCGGGGCGTCAGACTTGGGCAAGTTGAGTTTGATATCGGTTGAAAACAGGGCTGAAACTTTGCCCGCGTTGATGTTGAGCAGCCCGGCCGCTGCGGATTGGACCTTGGGTTCTTGGCTTTGAACGGCTGGCGATTGCGGGATGTTCATGAACCGATCGAGTTGGATAATCCACGCTGCGGACCAGGGCGTGCTTTGGGCTTCGATGCTGGCGATGAGTTTTTCGCGTGTGTGCAGAATTGACTTTGGGCGAGGCGCAGCTGCTTTGTGGTTTGGTTTATTGGCTGCGTCTGGGTTCGAAGCAAAGGATTCAAGGACCTGATCGAGAAGTTTGGCACCTCGCTTGGGCGCGAGGATAATCATGCTGGTGGCTGCGGCTTTTTGTTTCTCTGATCGGAGATGATTGTTGGTGAGAAGGACGAGTTCGTATCGCCCTTTTTCGATGGCGTAGATTGTTTGGCCGTGTTCTATGCTTCGACGGATTGGCTTGAGGTGCAGGCGGATTTGCTGGATGTACTCTGGCTCGACCTCGCAGGCGATGGTCCAGTTGGTGTCCATCGCGTTGGCGAGTCCGAAGGCAGAGTCGGAAGCTGCGATGGAATCCCACATGACGATCACACGCTTTGAGAAGAATGCTTTGATGAGTTCATCGGTAGAAACATCGAAGGCTTTGGCCAGTGCATCGAAGGCGTGTTGGGTGTTGGAAAACACGCCGGTAAAGGAGAGCATTTTTCGTCCCATGCGTCCAGAATCACTCAGGAGGAACTGCTGGGCGGGGTTATTGAAAACGGCTGCGGCATCGATGGACATAGGGACATCTGCGAGCAATGCGAATGGGCTTGGTGGATTTGAAGGCTGATGATCTGGCGAAGCGGCATATACCGGCGATGCAAAGAGAAGGATTGCTGCGACAAAGTGCAAGCAATGAGAGATCAAACGCAAGCGAGATGGGAGTTGAGTGCTCACGGGAAGGTGTTCACAAAGAGGATCATGGCAAGGCGGGAACATTGAGCTCTACCCATTGGGCAGGACTTGCTTGGGTGTCTTGATTCGGGAACCGGACAAGATTGGTTGAAGTGGATGTCCAGTTGTTGGGCGCGTTGGTGCCGAGAAGGCGAAGGGAATGATGCTCGCGAGGGGTCGCGATATCTTGATTGAAACTGAATACATAGAGCGTAGAGAACCCGCTGCCCATAGTGACAAATCGGAGATCGTTGGCGGGTGAACGGGTTGGGAATGCTTGAGATGAACCAGATGATCGCGTTGATCGTGACGGCGCAAGGGCTGTGTCGAAATGGTGATTCGTTTTTCCTGGCATTGGGAGCAGCGATGCGAGAGGCTGGATGCGGGTGCGGATGTTCTCGACTTCGCAAGTTACATTGTTGGCAAACACATTGGCATCATGCCCGACAGCTTGCTCGATATTGAGCACTGGCGTTGGGTGAGAAGCGAATGTAGTCAGTCGAGGGTAAATTCGTTGGAGCCCGGCGACGCTCATGAGGGTCATGAGCAAAGCGGCGGCAATCCCCAGACGCCCGGCGCGAACATGCGAACGCCACTGGGCAGGAATGAACTTGCGGTGGCGGTCTGCGCGAGCGAGGACAACATCTGCAAAGTCGGGCATCGAGATTGGCATCTGGAGCGCATTGATCGCGTCGTTGGTGTCGAGGAGTTCTTGCTTGCGGATCGGATCGTATTGGAGGGCGTGGGCGATTTCGCGTTGGATGTCGGCATTGAGTTCGCCATCGATTGCCGCATCGATGAGCGACTCAGGGATTCGGCCGGGCGCATCTGCACGCATGTCTGGATGCGTGCTCTTCTTTGAATCGGGATGATGATCACGAGGAGACTTCACAGCGCGACCCCCGCGAGTTGCTCGGCGAGGCGTGACTTATCTTTGAACATCACACGCAGACGCTTGCGTCCGCGATGGAGATGAGACTTGATCGTACCTTCGGGCATGTCGAGGTGTGTCGCTATGAGAGAGATCGACCAATCGAGCTGGTGAAAGAGGATGATGATCTCGCGTTGCTCGTTGGTGAGCGTGAGCAAGGCTTCTTGGAGGGCATCGTGCTGGACGCGTTGGCGTTCATCGGCGTAGACGGTTGATTCTGTGGAGGAGTTTGATCGCCCTTGGGATCGGCCCATTGAGCCGACAAAGTCGGTGTCATAGATTGGTTTGTTTTTGGCCATCGCGTTCATGTAGAGTCGGCGGGCGATAGTAAAGAGCCATGTGGAGAAGCGGAAGCGAAAATCGAAGCGGTGCAGGTTACCCAATACACGAACGAATGCTTCTTGGACGATGTCTTCTGCGACATCTGGGCGTCCTGACATGCGGAGGATGTAGCCGTAGACTGAGCGTTGGTGGGCGCGGATAAGATCTCCCGCAGCTTGGCGTTCGCCAGCGATTGCTCGCTCGATGAGATCCCGTTCTTGTGCCCGATCCATATCTGCTCCTATTCGTTCCGCAGGGCTTATCCATACAGAAACCAAACACCCCGTCGGGCATTCCCACTACTATACCACGCCTAACGGCGATGGTTGCGATCTATTTCTTGTGTATTGGGAGAGAATGTGGTTAATTTTCGGGTGTACGGCTGCAATTGAACATGATTTGATCAGAAAGAGCCGCTCAATCGCAGGCATTCTCGGTTTCGAGGAACGATTTCCATTGATCCGATTCGGCGATGGATTTGAGGACAGTGTTGCGTTCTTGGAGAAAACCGTGCATGTAGCGGGTGAGGAAAAGCTTCTCGGCGATGCGCCCCAGCACCCACAATGGGGCTTGAAAAGTAAGCTCGTCGATCATGTGGGTTTGGCTGGCGGTTGATTCAAACCGATGGGTGTGTTTCATGGATTTGAAGGCGCCGAAGATCATTTCGTCGACAAAGAGCGTTGGGCGATCGAAGGCTGTGATTCTGACTTTGAGCCTTTGTTTGACCCCGAAATGTGTGGCTTGCCAGGTGACTTCTTCGTTGAGCCCGATGAGCCCGCTTGTTACCCCATCGATGGCGATCTCTTTGCTCTTGGCGGTTGAGTCCATGTGGGCATCGATGCTTCGAGCAAGATCGAAGACTCGTTCGATTGGGGCATTGATTGTGGTGGTGATGGTGATCGTTGGCATTGGGGCTGGGTTCGTTTGCGAGCAAAAGGATTGGATAAATATTTGGAAGTAATTGGCTTACTGGGTGATGGTATCCGATTTTAGAGGACAGAGGATGCGTAGAAAGCGTTTCGTACTGAGCGGCGTACATCCTAAGGCGGGTTTATGAACTTTGATGATCCTGGAGTGATGTTATCGGGAGTCCTGATTGGGACTGTGGGTATGGGATTGTTTTTGTATGGGAAGAAGGCTGCGGATTACCGTGCGTTGTTGATGGGCGTTGCGCTGAGTGTGTTGCCGCTTGTTGCGCACACGATGCTTCTGCTCTGGGGAGTTACTGGTGCTTGTGCGACGGTGATGTATGTTTCTCGTCGGCTTGGTTGATCGGCCTTTTTACCATCTGATCGTCTATAATCTTGTATGAGCAATCCAACACTCTCTCGGCGCGTTTCGACCCTCAAACCCTCCATTACTGTTGCGCTTAACAGCCGCGCTAAAGCCCTTAAGGCATCGGGCGTGGATGTTCTTGGGTTCGCTGCGGGCGAGCCGGACTTCGATACACCTCGACCGATTAAAGACGCTGCGATCAAGGCGATGCTCGACGGGCAAACCAAATACACGCCAACGCTGGGTGATATGGTAACACGAGACTGTATCGCCAATAAACTCGTCACCGAGAACGGGATTGCTGGACTGACCGGCGAGCATATTGCGATTGGTGTTGGTGGAAAGCATGTGCTGTATTCATCGATCCAATGCTTGTTTGATTTTCCAGAAGATGGTGAAGAGCCTTGGGAAATGTTGTTGCCGACGCCGGCATGGGTTTCGTATCGTCCGATCTGCGAACTCAGCGGCGGAGTCGTCAAAGAGATCAACGCTGGGCCAGATTCAGACTTCCGAGTTACTGCCCAGCAGCTCAAGGATGCGATCACGCCTCGGTCTCGGTTGTTGATTTTGAACTCGCCGAGCAATCCGTGCGGGACGATGTATAGCGAAACAGATTTGCGAGCGTTGGCACAAGTGATCCACGACACCCGTGAGATCGCACCCAACTTGGTGGTGTTAAGCGATGAGATTTATGAGAAGATTGTGTATGGCGAAACCAAACACTTCTCGATCGGATCGGTTCCTGAGATTGCTGATCGAGTGATCACACTCAATGGGATGTCCAAGGCATATGCGATGACTGGTTGGCGGATTGGATATGTCGCGATGCCTGGCGAGTTTGGCAAACAATTGATCAAAGGGATCGGCACGCTTCAAGGACAGATGACCACGAACATCACGAGCTTTAACTTTGCTGCGGTGCGCGAGGCATTGACGAATCCCGATGTCGCACAGACAGTCGAAATGATGCGCAACGCGTTCGCTTCGCGGGCGAAGCTGATCATGAATCGTTTGGGCGAGATCCCGGGTGTGACCTGCCCGACGCCGACTGGTGCGTTTTATGTTTTTCCCGATGTCAGCGAACTCTTTGGCAAGACCAGCGCGGGAGGCACGAAGATTGTCGATGCCCCGAGCTTATCAGAAGCGATGCTCGACGAGGTGCATATTGCGTTCGTGCCCGGCGACGACTTCGGCGGGATCTCGGGGAACCATCTTCGGATTACCTTTGCGTGCAGCGAGGAACAGATCAATGCGGGGATGGATCGGTTTAAAAAGTTTGTTGAAGGCTTGAGCTAGGTCGCTCTGACCACTCTCGTTGCGTTGGTCCGCCCAGGCGATCCGGGCTGCCCCCAAAATATCTTTGAACTGCCAGAGAAAAACCAGATTCTATCTGACGGCTCAACTTCCGCACAAGAATGCTCTGATTATCGCCTCCCCCGGGCTTCCGGGGGAGGTGGCTGCGCAGCAGACGGAGGGGGTCTTGAAGAAGGCAATGGGCAATAGGGAATAGGCAATGGGGAAGATAGAAGAAGACCCCCTCCGCCTCACTTCGATCGGCACCTCCCCCGGAGGCCCGGGGGAGGCGAGTTTGTGATCGAACACGAGTCGTCAGGCACGGCCTAGCCTCCGGGTGTGCGTGAGGGTGTTGGGGCGTTGATCTCGATTCGATCGATGCCTAGATCCCACCGCATGGTCTTTGCGGACATTGGGGCGGGTTTATCGTCATCGTAGACTGTGACGAGTTTGTTGCCGATGGCGGAGGCGAAGAGTGAATCGCTCAGTGCGTCATAGACCGCAGCGTCTGCGATGAGTTCTCTATTCTGATAAAGGAACCGGACCGAGCCGATCGCATCGACCCCGAGCAAACGCGTTGTGGGTTCTGCATCGGAGCCTGTTGTGTTTGCAGCGATCTCAAAGCGTGCGTCGAGTTGGTCGGTACTGAGCTGAGCGATGTTGCCTGTGGCGAGGGTTTTCTGACGAACGAGGACTTGATCGACAAACAATGCCGTCCCGGCAGCTCGATCGAGCGCCATCTTGCCTTGCCATGTAAACTTGGTGAGCCCTGCGCTTGTTTGAGAATTTGTTTGCGTTTCGCCTTGGGTTCTATCCATGACCAGAAGGACTCCCGGAGCGGGGACTTCGAGGGTCTGGGCAATGTTGTCGACGATGACTTGTGGGCCTTCGAGATAGATTAATCCGGTGACGCGTTCTGGGTCATCGATGGCGTAGGTTCGTGATTCGATCTTGGCTGGGATCGGATCTTTGCCGGTTGGTGCGTGCCCAAAGATTCGTGCGCTGATGAGTTGTCGATCATTTGATGCTGTGTTTGTAGCGTTCTTTGGCTTGTTTTCGATTGGATCGTTGGTTGGCTTGGCAGAGAGTTTGATCTCTGCGCGATGGGCGGTGAGGGTATCGCGGGTGAAGGCGTCTGGTGTTGAGATCACCTTGACCTGATCTTCGCAGACGATGGACCCGAGCGCGTCGTCGAAGCGCATCGAGCCTTTCCAGGTCGCGCGGACATGCCCGGCGAGCTGCTGACCTGTTGAACTCTCTTGATTCTCAATCGTGATGTCGTGATCGAACGAGCCCGGGCCGATGACTTCGATGCCTCGGCGTTTGGCGTTAAGATTGATGTGGTTTCCTGTGACGGACGAGCCGGCTTGGGTGAGCTTAGCGGGCGCACCGAGCAGGACGAGTGTTTCGTTGATGCCGTCGATCAAGAGGGATTGCCCTCTCGCGGTGGTGCGTTGAGGCCCTGAATATTTGACTTCGCTCGCTTGTGGGCCTGTAGTGATGGCTGTTGCTCTCGCATCTCTGATGACAAGTTCGCCCTTGAGATCGCGCATGAGTGTTGCATCGAGATGGGATGCTCGCAGGATTGAATCTGGGGTTCGCCCGAGGACTTGTCCATCTGCGATGATTGAGATGGGATCGACCGAAGTCTTTGATGCATTGGGGGTGAACTCGATTTCGAGCTGTTTGCCTGAGAGCATATTTCGAGACACGCTTGAGAGTACGCCTTCGCTCATGGCGAGTTTGGTCAATGAGATTGGAGCTTCGAGCTTAGGATCGAAGTCAATATCAAGCACCTTTGCGCCCGCACCGTTGCCGGCCTGCTTGGCGATGACATTGCCAGCGAACTTGGCATGCGCAAGCCGATCAGATATCGCGTCGTCAATCTTGGCGAGTGTGAAGAGTGCTTGCTTATTCCATTGGATCGTTGCTTCTTCTTGATCAACCGGATTGTGGGCGATACTCCCGCGTCCGCTCAGATCGATGATGCCCTGCGAAAGATCCGCGACAAGCTTGGTCGCCATGAGCATTCCCGAATCCTGAGCTTGCAGCTTAATGATGCCTTTGGGTTGTTCGATCGAGTTGAGTTCAATGATTCCTTGGGTGGCGTAGTAGGTCATGCGATGGGCTTGACCGACGAACTGTTGATTTGGGATCGCGAAGGTGATGCCTGAATCGATTTTTTTGTCTCTTGAGCCATCGGCGTTGGCTGAAAGCGCCATGGTCACATCATTGTGTTCAAACTCGGGTGGGATCTCTTGATTGTTGTGATCATCAACCGGACGAACTGTCATTTTTCCTTCCCAAGCGATGATGATCTCGGTTGGGGTCTTGGCTGATTGTGCTGGATGAATATCTGTTGTTGCCCCTGCTTGAGTTGTTGAACTGGTCGCGGCTTTTGAGTCTTTAGGGCTTTGAATAAAGGATATGTTCTTGATGGCATCGGGGGCGAGGGTGTTTTCTTCGAGCGCAATCCAAAGATCGAGCCGCCCGCCGGTGGCTTGTCCTGAGCCGGCGACAGAAGCGATAATCGAGTCGATCAGTTCGATGTGGTAGCGTGTGCGTATAGCTGGGGTTGGAGTTGGTGCAACTGCTTGCGGATCAGATTGGCCAGTGGGCTTGTTTGATGGTTCATTCGATGGCTTAGATGACGAACTTGATGCGATTGTTGATTTGGGATCTGACTGCGCATTGGGGCGGATCACGATCTGATCGCCATGCTCAACATCGATGAGTTCAACTCGATCGCGGAGTTCATTGAGGATCACGGTCAGGTTTGATCCTGAGAAATCGAACTGGTCGGAAACAATTTCAAAATGTCCAAGCGAGCGCAGGCGAAGGTATCGGCGTTCGAACTCGAGAGGCTCGTCGAACTTGGCGACTAAAACAGGGCTGGTGAGATCATCGGCAGATGCGAAAGACTCGATTCGGATATTCCCCTCAAGCGTGCCTGACTCGGGTGGTTCGTTGGGATCGGGCATGAGCATCGTCGCGGCCTCTGCGGTGATCTTGATCGCTCGACCATCGGCAAGATAGATCCATGATTCTGGATTGTCGAGTCGACGCTGCCCATCGCCGATGGGCTCGAAGCGGTCTGCTTGAAGGGTGGCCGCGACGCGCGTGGGATCGTTCTTATCGACCATCGTGACGAACATCTTGCCTCCGGTTTGGGAGTCTTCGATGTTGGGTATCTCGGCAGCATTTGGCGGAAAAAGATCTGCGTTGGACTGAGCAGGAGCAGGGGCTGACTGCATCGAGAACCAAATGATGAGGGCGAAGGCGAGCGTGAGTAGCCCCGCTGCGATCAACCCGATTGCTTTGACTGAGATTCCTGATGGTCTTGGCATAGATTGATTGTAGGTCAGTGTTGAAGAGGCGTATATATGCCTTTGGCACCAAGGACATGAGCAATCGCTTGGCGTGCAGCCCCGTGCCCGCCGGGCTTGGTGGAGATCCATGTGCATACTTCAAAGAGTTCTGCTTCTGCATCGCTTGGGCAGGTTGGCAAACCGACACGGCGAAGTGCGGGAAGGTCTGGCCAATCATCCCCCATGTAGGCGATCTTGCTCTCGCTGATACCTGTGCGTTTGATAATCTCGTCTAAGGCGTCTGACTTATTGCGAGAACCTTGGATAATGAGGTTGTCATCAACCCCGAGCGCCTTCATGCGGTGTTTGAGGGCCTCTCCAGAACGCCCGGTGATGATGGCGATCTCAAGCCCTGCGTTGAGCCAGAGACGAAATGCGAATCCATCGCGCACGCTGAATCGTTTGGTTTCGGAACCATCATCGTTGATATTGATCGTGCCATCGGTAAGCACGCCATCGACATCGAAGACGAAGAGTTGGATATTTTTGAGATCTGGTTGCATCAATCGTCCTCTACGGCTGGCTGGCTTAGTCGTCTTCGACGAGTTTCATGGCGATGAGGTCTTGGACATCGAGCATGCCGACGGGGGTGTTGGATGCGTTGACGATGGGGATTTCGTCGGCTCGATACTCACGGAACATGGCTACGGCTTCACTGGCGAGGGCGGCACTTGTGAGCGTCTTTGGATTTTTGGACATCACATCAATGAGCGGGCTTTGGAGTTCGTTCGTATCGCGAAGCACCAATCGGCGAAGGTCTGAATCTGTGAAGATACCTGTGAGTTTTCCCGCATCATCCGTGATCAACAATGCACCAGGGCGGCGTTTGACCTTCGAAGCTTGGGCGAGTGCGTCGCTCACCGATAGGCTTTGATTGAGAATAGGAAGGTTTTTGCCCGCGTGGAATCGGATGAGTTCGCTCACGGGCTTGAGCAATGACCCGAGCATGCCGCCGGGATGGCGGGCGCGAAAATCTTCGTTGGTGAATGCTCGTCTTCGCGCGACTGCCAGGGCGAGGGCATCGCCGATTGCAAGGGCAGCCGTGGTCGAGGTTGTTGGAGCAAGGAACTCTCCGTCGCCAGCTTCATCGGTGACGAGTGCTTCGAGGGTGACGGTTGCGATGCGTTGAAGGGAAGATTCGGGTTTGCCCGAGCCCTTGCCTCGCGTGATGGCAATGATCGGGAGCTTGTCTTGGCGAAGGATCGAAGCGAGCCCGATGAGCTCGGCGGTTTCGCCTGAATGACTTAGGCAGATTGCGAGATCGTTCTTGCGGAATCTACCGAGATCCCCGTGGGCTGCTTCGGTTGGATGCACGGCGTGGGAGGTGATTCCGAGCGAGGCCATGGTTGCTGATATCTTGGCTCCGATGTGTCCAGACTTACCAAGCCCAGAAACAATCACCGTGCCCCCAGCGTCGGCACAGGCGACGATGAGATCGACGGCTTGGGTATATCGCTCATCGACACACTCGCCGAGCCGAGCGATGGCTGCGGATTCGTGGGCAAACGCTCGCGTAATGAAGGCGAGTTCGTCAGTCATCTTTAGAGTTGATTGTGTGATCGCGGGCATAGGGAAGGATATGCCCCTTGCCCATGCGAGTTATGCGTTGGGGATGGTCTTCTTGCCCGAGCATGTCGGACAGGGGATTGGATGGCCGGTAGAGGGCTGGAGGGTCGCTACGCCGTTGAAACCGATGGTTCGGCAGGCGACTGTTTGTGGACAACTTACGCGCCCGAGCCCATAGCATTCTGGGCAGGTCTTGAGTTCGATCTGGGTCGTGAGCTTGAGCGATGTAGCGAGGGTTGCGGTGTCCATACCTCTTCTATCGGCTCAATCGCCCCTCGGGTTGATACAAATCCGCAGGTATCCCAGAGCCGGTTGTGCTAAGATACCCACATGAGTGATCTGTATCGCGTGAAACTTGATTCATTTGAAGGCCCGATGGACCTGCTGCTCTACCTCATCCGCAAGCATGAGGTGGACCTGCACGATATCCCTCTTTCACTGATTGCCGATCAGTATATTGGGTATCTGGATGATGTCGATCGCATTGATATTGATCTGGCAGGTGAGTTTCTGGTGATGGCGAGCACGCTGATGGAGCTCAAGTCTCGTATGCTCGCTGCCCAAGCAGACGCACGCGATGCCGAGAACGATGAGACAGACGACAAGCCAGCCGAACCTGGGATCGACCCTCGGCTTGAACTTGTGCATCAGCTTTTGGAATATAAAAAGTATCGAGACGCTGCGGACGCGCTCGACGAGCGGCGGAAGACATGGGAGCAACGCTACCCGGTCAAGGCTGCTCCGATCGATGACGAATCTGTCCGTGAGGCGATGGATGAGATGGGCGAACTTGAGGTTGAAGACCTTGATCTTTCTGATCTTGTCGAAGCCTTCCGTCAGATCGTCGCGAGTGTTGACTTTGCCCGCATCGGCGAGCATGAGGTGATCAGCGACGACACGCCTTTGGAGGTGCATGTCGAGAACATCGTCGAACATCTCCAAGCCCGGATGACCTCTCAACATGCAGGGTCTTCCGATCTGCGATCCTTACTTGTTGGCAAGACCCGCGCCGAGATGGTTGGATTGTTCCTTGCGATATTGGTGCTTGTGCGCGATCAGCGCATTGGGGTTTCGATGAACGCTGGCGAAGTAGAGATGGAACTTCGCAGCGATGTCGAGCAGCCGACGGAGATCGTGGCTGTGGATGAGTTCAACTGAGAAGATGAAGAGTTCTCAACGCTTTTATCTATTTTTCTCGCTCTTTCTTATTTTTGCATCGATCGCGATACTCAATTTGGTTTATGCCAACTCTCAGGTTCGATCGCGGATTGGCGAGCGACCTATAGAGCTAATTTCTAAGCATGAAGAAGAAGCAGCGACTCTCGGCTGGCCATCTGGGACGCCAAAGGAACCAGAATGGCCAAAGCCAAATGTCTGGGTGAAGTATGAACGAAAAGGGCAGCGAGATTACTATGCCTCTGGTGATGATCCGGATGATAATGCTTTTTCATACTCGATGCATGTCCAACATATGGGTTGGCCAATTTCAGTTCTCGAAGTGAAAACAACCATGAGAAAGCGGCACAATACCGTGCTCGAATCGCTTCCTGCTCAGGGCGAACCACGCCCAACAATCATGTTGTATGGGGCTCTTGGGACTCCGTTACTCTTTGGTATCCCGCTCTGGTGCTTGCTCTGGGGCACGGTCTTTGGTTCTCGACGAGTCAAGATACGATCGAGGCGGCGTAGAGGCTTGTGCCTTTGTTGTGCTTATGAGATAGGGGATTTTGAAAGATGCCCTGAGTGTGGAGCGTCTACATTCACCCCTCGACAAACATCTTAAACCGATCCCGCCGCGCGTTGATGTAGTCCTCGCTGCGGGTGAAGAGTTGATGAAGTCGTGATGAAGCTCGCGTAAAACGCCGAGGCTTTTTATGAACTGGTGCGATCGACGACGCGGTAGGACTCGCGTTCGCCTCGGCCTCGCAATGGGTAATCTTTGCGGAGCGGATGTGCTGGATACTCTTTCCAGAGCATGATTCGGCGAAGATCTGGATGATTGGCGAAGCGGATCCCAAACATATCGAAGAGTTCACGCTCTGGCCACTCGGCGCTGTTCCACAAATCACACACCGAATCGACAAACAACGCAGGGTCTTCTTCGATTCCTTCTGTTGGGATCGAAGGATCGAGATAGACCCTGACGAAGAATCGATCGTCTCGGCTGTAGGCACACAGGTTGTAGACCACTGCAAACCGCCCGGGCATCTTTGATGGATAGTCGAGGTAATCCACACCCACAACATCTGCGAGGAAGTTAAACTGGCACTCTTCATCGTCTCGCAAAAACTTCATGATCGCATGCAGGTCTTTGGGTTCGACGATGAGCGTTGCCTGCCCACGAAACTCGGTGGCTTGCAGCTTGGCTGATCCAAATGCGGCTTTGACGCGTTTGAAGGTTGGATGCTCGAGTGCTGATGGGTTACTCATCTGAATCCTCTTTGGTCTATCGTGAAATCGCGAAACAAGATCCGCGGCTCGATTGGGGGATGATAGGTGCCCCGAGCGGGCAATCAAAGCCCGAGGAGCTTCAAATCCGCATCGTTGTGCACCACGATCGGCTTGCCCGCATCAATCGCCCACCGGATCAAGCCTCCAAGGCGATCGGCGATGATCGCCGGGTCGATTTCGCCCTCGCCCAGCGAAGATTCGACCAAGAGACCTGCCTGCGAATGCTTCATTGAGCGGATCATGACGGCACCGATCTTCTCGCATCCAACGCACAAATCGTTGATCCGCCGCAGATGATCATCCATATCGCGGAGCATCGATTCGACGATCCAGCCCATCGGATCGAGCATCAATGAACACCCAAGGTCTTCGCTTCGCCTTGCCCATGCCATCGTGCAGATCGCATCGGAGAGCATCCCGGTGCTGCTCGGGCGGATCATCATCCCAAGCCCTGCTTTATTCATCTGCTGATCGAGCTCAAGCACATTCTCATCGAACTGTGCCCATCCTGCTTGTGACCAGCTCGCGAGCAAGCTGGCTGCATGCTCGTCGCCACCGATTTCTTGTCGTCCACACTGCACCACAATTCGCTGGGCACCATTGCATGCTTCAATCCATTCGCTCGGATCGCTGCCGACCCACGCGAGCGATGGATCTGGCATGTGTGCAAACACGGCTTGAGGCTCTCCCTGCGCAAGGAGCAAGTTGGCTGACGATGAATGATCTGTCTGTTCGAGAATACAGTGCATCTGAGAGTCTATCCCTATCCCATCGTGAACCTTCAATCCTCGAAAGACTCCACCCGCTGAATTTCGATGCCCTTGGGGATTGCTCGCTGGAACGATTTGCCGTAGCCGGTTTTTACGATTCGTGGATCAAGCACGACTACTTGGCCCTCGTCGGTCGCGCTTCGGATCAGCCGACCGAAGCCTTGCTTGAACCGGATGACTGCTCTTGGCAATGAATCATCCCGGAACGGGTCGCCTCCGAGTTGTTTGATGCGTTCGCCTCGGGCTTCGACGATTGGACGATCCGGCGGATCGAACGGCAGCCTCGTAATTATCACATTGCGCAGCGCCGAGCCACGCACATCGACACCCTGCCAGAAGCTGGCCGCCCCGAAGAGCACGCCGCGCTCATGGGCGCGGAACTCATCGAGCATCTCGGTGCGCGAGCCGTCCTTGCCCTGCGTCCATACACGCATGCCCAGTTCTTCAAACTCTCGTTTGAGCCGATCGCTGGTCTGGTAGAGCAGCTTGAAACTCGTGAACAGCACAAACGCCCCGCCGTCGGTCTTGATGACTTGATCCCGCACCCGCGAAACAATCGCATCCTCAAACGACTCCGGCTCTTGTCCCTCCCCCGTCCCGACGGGGGAGGTGCCCGCAGGGCGGAGGGGGTATCTCCCTCGCCCAGGATTGGGCACCGTCACATCAACAAACACCTTCACCTGCTTGGCATAATCAAACGGCGACCCAAGTTGCAAGGTCTTTGATCCCTCCGCGCCCAGCCGACCCAAGATATGCGCAAAGGCAGTCTCGGCATGCTCATCAGATTCGTCTTCGGAGATCTCTCGCGTGGTCAATGTTGCTGAGGTCATTACCACCGAGCAATCGTCGCCGAACAGATGCTCCTTCAAGATCGGAGCCACCTCGACGGGCGAACACGCCAGCGTCACCTTCGGGCCTCCACGCCCACGCGAATCGCTCACCTCGACCCAATACACACAATCGCTCACCGTCTGCTGAATCAACGCGTCGGCTTGATCGCCGATCTCCGATGCCCGAATCGCGAAGCCATTCAGCTCAAACTTGTCGGCATCCGTCTTGACCAACTCACGCAAACGCTTTAATCGCAGCGATAACTCGTTCATCGCCTGCGAAAGCTCATCGTTGATCATCGCCGGCTCGCGCATCCTGCCGTTGTGGAGCTTGCCCGACAAACTCAGCCGATGCAACCCATCGAAGAACCGATTGCTGCATTCTTGGGCGTTGCTCACCACCCGATACGCCTTCTCCACCGGCTCGATATCGCCCGCTGCCAGATGCAGCTGCGCCAGATATCCTTTGCCCGTCTTGGGGTTGTAGAGCTGATTGAGCAAGAAGTTCACACGCCATTCGGTCAACCGTAATCCGAAGTGATCGGCAGCCGCATCTTCGACCCCATGCGCTTCGTCGAGAATCACATGATCATACTGAGGCAAGAACCCCGTCCCCACCATCCGCAACGCCAGGTCACTAAAGAACAACGCATGATTACAAATCAGAATCTGCGCCCCCTCCATCTCCCGACGCGCACTCTGATAAAAACACTCGTTGTAATGCGGGCACTTGCGTCCCATGCAGTTCGTCGAATCCGACTGCACACTGCTCCACACCCCATGCCGCTCGAGCTGAGGCAGCGATGCCAACGACCCATCCTCCGTGCCGTACGCCCACTCCTCAATCGCATCAAGCGTTCGGCGCTGTGCGTTCTCGGCAAAGAGCTTGTCCCGGCGTTGCGACGCGAGCTTGAGCCTACGAATAGACATGTAGTTTCCACGCCCCTTGACCAGCACCGCCTTGCACTCGCCGATGTCCTTCAAGGCTTCAGAAATAAGCGGAATATCCTTCTTCACAATCTGCTCTTGGAGCGCAATCGTGTTGGTCGCTATCACAATCGTTTCATTATGCTCAATCGCCCGCATCATCGCAGGCACCAGGTACGCAAAGCTCTTGCCAACCCCCGTCCCGGCTTCAACAAACAAATGCGACTTCTCCGCCATCGCGCGTTCAACCGCCTCCGACATCGTCGTCTGCACAACCCGAGGCTCATACCCCTCACCAAGCAAATCAGCAACCGGCCCAGCGTCTCCCAAGATGTGATCAATCGTTGGCATTCAAATCTCTCTCACTCTCGGGTGCCACGGCTTGACCGTCCCCGGCAAGCCGTGTCTTTTCTTATCGCCTCCCCCGGGCCTCCGGGGGAGGTGGCCGCGTCTTCGCGGACGGAGGGGGTCTTCTCTTCTTTCTTCCCCATCCAAGCAAACACCTGTCAAAACCAAGACCCCCTCCGTCTCACTTCGTTCGACACCTCCCCCGGAAGCCCGGGGGAGGCGAAAGAGTCACTCTTCCCCATTGCCTTTGCCCATTGCCTTCTTCGCTTCCTTCTTCCCAACCCCCAACGGCGATCGCTTGGGCTCCCCATCCCGTCTCGGATAATCCCTCGGCGTCTTGCGCTGCTTCTCCAGCACCACAATCCGACCCGTCGCTGTCTCGATGGTCCCCGCATGATTGGTGTGCAACAGGTGCAACGCAGCCTTGGCAATCTCAAGCTCTTCCTCGGCCTTCTGCCCCTTGGTCATCAGCACCAACCCACCGATCTTGAGCAGTGGCACCGTCAGTTCGGCCAGCATCGCGATCTGCCCCACGCCTCGCGCCAAGGCTACATCATAATGCTCACGATGCGCACCCTTGCGCCCATCGGGTGTCCGCATGCCGCGATCCACCCCGAGCTGCTCGGCACGGGCATTGATCGCACGCACATTTTTCAATCCAAGCGCATCAATCACTTGATCCAAATAATCAATCTTCTTCTTGGTCGCATCAACCAGCGTGAACCACACCTTGGGCATCACGATCGCCAATGGAATCCCGGGGAGTCCGCCGCCCGAACCGATATCGATCACACTCGCCTCATCTTCAAGCTCGGCCATCAAAGGCACCAAGGTGAGTGCATCGAAGATGTGCTTGCCCCATGCGTCTGCTTCTTCTTTGATGGCCGTCAGGTTCATGCGGGTGTTGGCGTGCATGAGCATCGCCAGGTACATCCCGAGTTTTTCGACATCGCCGTCATCGAACGAGATCCCGGCTTCATTGCATCGCTGCACCCAGCCCTCGGGCGGGGTGCAGGCGGTGAGTGATCCGAGTTCGAGATCAACGGGTGAACGCTCGGCCGGAGAATCCGATTGAGCGCCCGTACGGCTTGGTTGGTTTGAGCGGGTCTGGTCCATAATCATCATCTGCGTATTCAAACGAGCTCCGGTAAGGGGGTTTCGGGCGATGCAAGGCTACATTGACAATCAGCCCGGTCATCAACCACGAGGTAATCAGGCTCGATCCCCCAGCAGAGAGAAACGGAAGCGTGATGCCGATGATAGGAACCACCCCGATGTTCATCCCAACATTAATGACCACTTGAGTCGCAATAAACGCAGGAATTCCCACCGCAATCAACCTGCCCATCGGTTCTCGGCAGCTCGCCGCCACCACAAACGCCCCGCCGACCCATACCGCATACAACACCAACAGCACAAACCCGCCTACAAACCCAAATCGGGCGACCACGACGGCAAAGACCATGTCATTCTCACGCTCAGGCAGCGCGTTATACCGCACCATCGCCCGGGTTGTGTCGTCGTTCATTCCGGTTGCTTGCCCGGCCCCGATGATCATCTGTGCGCGTGAGGCCTGGAAGTTGATATCGAAGTTGGTCGAGGTGTCGCCTTGGAACTGTTTGATCAAGCCATCGATTCGGCTCTTCTGGTGAGGCTTCATGAACTGATACCCGATCGGCGCTGCCATCGCGGCGCACAATACGATCAAGGTCAGGTGGCGAAGCCGAGCGCCCGCTGCGATCAGCATTGCGAACAACGCCGGGATGAAGAGTGAAGCCGTCCCAAGATCTGGTTGAACGGTAATCAACGCCACAGGCACCGCTGCGATAATCCCGGGCACGATCAACCCTCTAAACCGTCGATGCTCCGACCGGAATCGCATGTACTGCGCGACCGCAAGCACAAACGCGATCTTCATCACCTCACTAGGCTGGAAGTTCGTAAACCCAAGATTGATCCACGACCGCGCACCCTTGACTGGATTTACGATACTCTTGGGCACGCCGGGGATAAGTAAGAACACCAGCAACGCGAGGCAGATGAAAAACAACAGCCAGGCGATCGCGGTGATAAGCTTATAGTGAGGCAGCGCGATCACGGCGCAGGCGATCATCCCGACAACCATAAATATCATCTGCTTGATCGCGGTTGATGACAAGACCAACTCGCCGGCAGGTCCTTCGCTGCTCAAACCAAGATCGATCGCATAGATCCCGATGAATGTGAGCAGCAACGATGCGATCACGGTGATCCAGCCATAGTTGATCACTTTGATCGCTTTGGTGATCGGCTCGTTGGATCGCCCGCCGCCTTGGATGAGTCGAATTATGCGTGAGGGCATTGTGCTCATGGGTTCACCTCGCCATCCTGATTTGTGTCAACCTTTGGAAGATAGCCCTCAGCGATCAAGGCATGGATAATCTGATTATTGATTGGTCCAGAGACCCGCCCCCCCGAGCCGGCGTAGTCGACCACGACTGCGATGGCATATTCTGGGCTGCCCCCTTCTGGGCCGACGAGTGTGACGAACCATGAATGATCGCCATCGCGCACCACGATCGGATCCATCGGCCCGTTTTCATCGTCGATCAGGTCAGGATCAAACACCAACGCTGGAGCTTCGGCGGTTCCTGTTTTTCCCCACACTCGGATTCCCGGAGCATTAAAGGTTGGCGTGTGGGGTTCGAGTTCTTGATACCGAATTCCGAACCCTGAGCCGAGCAAGCGATTGCTCACCACCTCATGAAGCCCTTCGAGCGCATCGCGGATCGACCACGCTGGTAGATCGAGGCTTTTTACCTCGGGCGCTCGTCCATCAACGATGAGCTTGGGCGGAACTCGATACCCTTGACGAGCGATCGTTGCGAACGCGTCGGCAGCATGCAACGGCGTCCAAGTCACCGGGCCTTGCCCGATCCCCATCAGCGTTGCATGTTCGATATTTAACGCCACTCCATTAAACGGCTCAAGCGAACCCGCCCACTCTTGCCCAACCCCAAGGTTATATCGCGTGCCGACACCAAACTCTTGATAGACCGTGCTGACCAGCTCTGGGCCCAGCCTTCGCCCGAGTGTAAAGAAGAACACATTCGACGAGACCATCAACGCATCAACATCGTTGGGATGCCTCCCATCGAGCTGGTCGTAATGTGTGTATGCCCCATCGGTAATTTTGTAAATCCATGAGCGATATCTGTTTGGTTGGTTGGGCAAGAGGTGCCCGTTGGCCTCGATCCGTTCGCCTTCTTTGTACATGCCGTACTTGGCTGCGCCGTTGAGGATAATCGCCTTGGCGACCGATCCGGGCGGGTAGGGCATCGCGATCGCACGGTTGATATAGGGTGTATGGATCTTATCAAACAACCGTTTGTCGGCTTTGGTTCGCACGCCATAGCGTGACCAATCGCCATCGCTCGGAGGCACAGGGGTTGAAACCAATGCCAAAATATCGCCCGTCGCGACCTCCAACACAATCACGCCCGCATCGAGTTCGGTCCCGATGGGCATCGTGGGTTCTTCGTTGTTATGCCAAGGCTGAATCCGTGTGAGACCAAGTGCAGGATCGAGGATCGCACGCACCCGTGCCTGGAGCATGATGTCAAGTGTGAGTTGAATATCTAAGCCCGGCGTCGATCCGATCTCGATCGCTTCTCCGGTCTGGCGATTCTCGACACTTACGCCCCGAAGCCCACGCAGGTGATCTTCATACGCCTGCTCGATCCCGGTCCGTCCGATGTAATCGCTGTGCATATAGCGTCCACGATCGGTGCCTTTAATAGTCCGCGAACGGAGCGCGAGCAGGTCATCGTTTTCTAATGCTTCTTTACGCCTTTGCACATCATCTGCCTGAATACCAGAGCGCACCACGCCGAGGATCATCGTTCCGACATCGGTTTCATCCATCGACACCAACGACTCAGACTGCAACGGCGGCGGGAACGAAGAGCGATCGATCAATACGCGAAGATCTTTGTATGGATACAGCCGAGCGGTTGCATCAAGCACGAGCAATCCCGGAAAAACAGAAACCGCTTCACGATCTTGATCCGCCTGCCCGCTGTCCACACGCGAGATCAAAGGCGTCTCACGCACGCCCTGACGAATAAAGGTAAAGCCAATCCCGTCGCTTACATCACCAACAAGCGTGTGCGCCTCGATCTCTTCAGCGATCGGCTGATTCGCGATGCGCTCGACTCGTCGGAGGTCACTCTCGTCGGGAACATGCCCACGATCTTTGTGCCCTTGGAGTTCTCTTGCGCGTGTCCGATCGGTGTACTCAGCTTTCATTCTTCGCACTCGGCGCAAGATCGAATCTCGGCGATCCATCAGCTCATCGATCGGCACGCCGGTTTGGTCGGCGATGTATTGATACATAACCTCAACGCGATCGCGCAACGCCGATTCAAAATCGGCTGCGATTTCTGCTTGTTGGTCTGGTTCGAGTTTGTCCCAGATATCGGCGTTGTATTTTTGTGCCAGCCTGAGCGCATAGCGTGGGATATCGATGCCATAGAGCCTGCCGCTGCGATCAGCGTAGACCCATTGCCCGTTGAGTACACGATAATCGACCGCGATGTCATACGATGCCCGATCGCCTGCAAGCACTCGTCCTTTGCGATCGAAGATTGTGCCTCGCACGGTTGGCAGCCAGGTCTCACGAACAAGCCTTTGCCCGGCATCGGCGCGGGCTTGACGCCCTTGCTCACCAAGGGTCATCCATCCGAGCCGAAAGATAAGCAGCAGAAAGGCCCCGACAACCATGACCGCCAAGAGCAGCACCCTTCGGTGGAACATGCTGGGGATATATTTCGAGAGTCGGGGCATCAGAATCAGACCGCTTCAATATGGACATACGATAAGCACTTACACGCCAATGGGTGTACGCATATAAATCGGCTCGATGCCCATTGAGGGATGATTTTGTACCAGAAACAGTGATCTTTGCTTAATCGAGCCGTTTGTCGCGTGAAAGCTCGGCATAGGCATTGTGAGCATGGATCGACTCGAAGTTTTCTGAGCTGATGTCGTACTGCACAATACGATCGTCGTTGTTGAGCATGATCGCCAGATCACGAATGATGTCTTCGACGAACTTTGGATTCTCAAACGCTTTTTCAGTCACGAACTTCTCATCGGGACGCTTGAGCAACGCATAAACCGGGTGCGACGCTGCTCCTTCGAGGTGTTCGACGAGATCTTCGATCCACATCGTTCCCTTTGTACGAACCGCAGCTTCGATTCGACATCGCTGATTGTGCGCGCCGTACGCGGAGATCTCTTTCGAACATGGGCACAAGCTTGTTGCAGGTGCAGCGACCTTGATAACAAAGTCTTCACTTGTGCCGTTGACGGTACAGGCAAAGGTCACCTCATAGTTCATCAGCCCCGGCTGACCCGTGACAGGAGCAGCCTTTTCGATGAAGTAGGTAAACGACGCTTCGAAGTGCGCCTCGTTGGCGTTGAGGCGTTCCTTGATTTTGCGGGTAATCACCGGGATATCTGCTGGCGAAAACGCTTGGCAGCCATGATCGTTGAGCACTTCCAAGAACCGGGACATGTGGGTGCCCTTCTTCTCTTTGGGCAGCGCGACATACATGCTAATCGACGCAACCGTCGATTGACTCGCACCATCACGGGTGGCCAACTTCATCGGATAGACAACATCCTTCACCCCGACCCTGTCGATCGCGACATTGCGCTGATCGGAGAACCCTTGAACATCGGGCATTGTTTGCTTTTCGTCGGATGAATCGCTCATATTCTTAGGCTCACAAGTTGATGAGTTACAACAGGTTGTATCGGTCATGGGCATGCTTGCTTTCGTGTAAAATGACGATGAATCGTAGGGACTCGACGCCCCAACAACACGCGGCAATCGAAAAGTATTTCCGCTCTAAAAACAGACCCCGCCGAAACCGACTCGTTACATATAAACCCGTAAAATATCCAAATTTAGGCCGGCTTGGCTTGTGCACCTGCTGCTTGCTGGGCGGAGTGCTCGACCCATGAATGCCCGATCGGCACGCCGAGCAGTGCCCCCATCGACCACGCGATCGGCGACACAATCAGATACCCAGGCAGATGCCCGCTGATGATCGAAGCCAACAGCCCACCTGGGCCAGGCTGGATCATTCCAATGATCGGCCCCAATACGCCGCACAGCATGACCCCGATCATGATCGGAGCAAATGGCGTGGCGTTTTCCCCGGGCTCATTTTTGTTCATCGAAGTCGAAACCAATGTCCCGATCAACCCCGCACCAATCCCAGCGAAGAGTCCCACGCCGGTAGATTGACCAGGAAGGTCAGATTGCCCCCAAAGATACGATACGACAAGCCCCCCCGCAATGGCTGCAAGCATCGAGGCAATCCCGCGCGTGCTCAAGAGCGAAGCAATCAGAAAGCTGCAATCAAAGCGAGAAACCTCATCGCTTTGCCCGTCATCTTTCTCTGGCTTGGTCATCAGCATCATCGCGATCAACACCGCAACACCAATAATCAGTGTTTCGATCGAAACCTTGATCAATGTGCCTGAGTCTGGCGAGAACCGATACATCTCGCCCATGCGTCCAGAGGTCCATGCGACCCATCCGAAGACGAAAGCGATATTAAGAACCCCCTCTCGGCGATCGACCCCTCGCCCGATGACAACCCCCATCACCATCGTCAAGCCCAAGACCATCGCCAACGCGACAATCCCAGAGCCCATCGAATGGCTCGTTAAGAAGGTTGTATGGCGTGAGCCGTCGGGCGCGACCACCCCCGATGCGATGCCGGCACAGATCGGCCCGATCACGCAGAGCGAGACAATCCGAGCGAACCATTGTTTTCCGACCAGTGCAAGCGCTTCAATCATGCCTCTATCATCGGCTCAAAACCCCGTTTAGGCAAGCCCAACGCCCCGATATCGAGTATCATTACCCTATGAGCAACCCAAAGAGCACCTCAAACGACACCCATCAATCCTCCAGCCAACCGGCCAATGTGCGCCAGCCAACGGTGATGCTCTCGGATCTCACCGATGATTTGCTCTGGCCAAAAATATTGCGGGCACCAGCGTTGGCGCTCTCGCCGTCTCGCTTAATCACTGGCTCTATCTGCGCCTTCCTGCTCTCGATCGTGCTCTCACTGGCATCAATGGTCGGTCTAAATGGCGAAACAGAAACAGGCGAAACAAACAATCAACTCCAAGCCCTCGGCGATCTCTTCCAAACAAGCTTGACGGGAATTCAATCCAACCTTCGCTCGATGGACCCCATCGGACTCGCCCAGAGCATCGGCTTTGCTTCGGTGGCCATTCGAACAACGGTGATGGAATCGCCAATAATTTCGTTGCTCATTGGGCTGCCTTTGATCGCGATCCTCGCGGTTGTTGGTGGAGCCATTTCTCGCTCGACCGCGATCGAGTTCGCCAAAGGGCAATACGCTTCAAGCGATGATACCCTTGGCTTTGCGCTCCGCAGAACGCGCCAGTTTGTGGGTGCTGTCGTTGGACCGATCATTGCTTGCGTCTTGATCTTCTTGCTGATTGCTATCGGCGGGTTGCTCTTGAGCTTCCCGGTCCTTGATGTTGTTGGCGCGATTCTCTATCCGATCGCACTCGGGCTGGGTATTTTGACCACGATCATCTTGATGCTTCACATTCTTGCCCTGCCGATGATTGTCCCCGCGTTGGCGATCGAAGGAACCGATGGGTTTGATGCGATCCAACGCTCGTATGCGTATGTCATCGGCAAGCCTCTCCGCTATCTCACCTATACCCTCATCCTCACGCTCGTCGGCGTGTTGAGTATCGCGGTCTTCACCATGGTGGCGCAGAGTGCTGTTGAGCTGACAAGCTGGGTAGCCTCGCTGTTTGCTTCGGATTCGACCAACCGTGTGTTGACCAGCGATGGTGAACTGGGCGCAACCAAACTCATCGCCAGCAACATCATCAATGTCTGGCACACGATCATCCAACTCGCGGTCGCAGGATATGCGATCTCACTTTTCTTCACGAGTTCGACGCTGTTGTACCTGGTCATCCGTCGGATCTGCGATGGGCAAGATATCAACGAGGTTTGGGATGGTGTCGGGGAGTAATGTGACTCCAACTGGTTAGCCGTCAGTTTCTAAGCGAAATGCTTCTCCAGCGGGCACATAGATGTATTCGTATGATTGCGTCCATCTTTTCCCTCGATTTTTCGAGGTGAATCCGGTCTGGAGCAAGTGTCCGTCTTTGCCCGAGCGGATGTGCATGCGGGTATAGACGGCTTTCTTGCCCGGCGAAAAATTCTTGCCTTGGAACATCAACCCATCAAACTCCTCAGCCCCTTCTTCTGGGACGATCGGTGCTTCGATCTTCAGAAGATTCCCCGTGGAATCAACCCAGGTTTGTTCCCACTCGTTGGTGTCGTGGTTGTACACATTCCAGCTCTCGCCGGTGAATGTTTTATCGGCTGAGATCCAGAGTTCATGCACAACGCCTGTGCCAACACGGAGGGCGATGGTGTTGTTGCCCGCAAGTTTGCCGGTGGATGAGTCGTAACAATCCCAAGAACCCACCCAGAAGTGCAGCGCGGTCTCGGCCTGGTTGAGATCTTCGATCGATTCAAGCATCGGCCTCCACCGCTCATCACTCTTTAAGCCTTTGAGATCTGGATCCTCTGTAAATTGTTCTTTCTCGCGTACGCCCATTGCGATCGCAGAATCGAGTGCTTTGAATGCGTCGGAAGCGTTGCCTTTGAGTGCATAGGCGCATCCGAGGTTGTAAAATGCGCCGGCTGCAAACTCGGGGATCTTCGTCGCTTTTTTATGTGCAAGGATCGCATTATCGAGATCGCCCGATGCGTGGAGGGCATATCCGAGCATGAAGAGTGCTTCGCCGTTGTCTGAATCGTCCTTGATAATTGCTCGCAATGCGGTGATTGCCTCTCCCCATTTTTCTTCTTGGAGCAGTTGCCCAGCTTCTTGCATCGTTGGTGGTTCAGCAAGCAGCATCTCGGCATGAACCGAGCCGGTGGCTGTGAGCAACCCCAGAGCGGTGATGAGTATTGTTTGCTGAAAACGAGTTCTTTGCGTGCGCATCTTTGATCTCCTGAAAATTGGTGTATGACACTATACCGCAGGGCGATGAGGTTGGTTCCGTAGCGATGTGTATTCCAGGAAGATCATGGTTTGAGCCGCCATGCCCCGCCACATTCCGGGCATACGGTGCAGCCGTCTGCTTCGGGTTGCAGCTCACAAATACTGTATCCGCATCCCGCGCAAAGCCCTGCTCGTAACAATGCTTGCCTGGCATGCGTGGAACTCCGCCAACCATACAGCTTTATCACAACCCCCATCGACCCGCCATAGAAAAGGAATGAAAATACAAAGATCGCTGAGGACAGAGGGGTGAAAAATGGCGTTGAGCCACTGTTTGTCGTAAACCAAAAAAACATGTGCATGAATGATGCGAAGAAGAAGCCTGTGAACAAAAAAGTTGACCAAAATCTCCCTGTTTCATCACGATTGGCAATAAACTCTTTGGCATAGCCGCTCTCTATAGAAGCCTTGCGAGGCGAGCAGATCTTTGATGGGTTCCCTCGATCATCTTTGAGCTTATCGAATACTGTCATCATGGCTACGATCCTATCATCAATTCCAAACAGTCACCGGAGGTTTATTGTATGTCACTGACCAACTACATCACGCTTGGAAACTCTGGGCTTCGCGTTTCGCCTTTGTGCCTGGGCACCATGACCTTTGGCAATGAATGGGGTGTTGTGGGGACGAACCTCGATGAATCGCTCGATGTTCTCTCGTGCTATCTTGATCGCGGGGGCAACTTTCTTGATACGGCCAATGTCTATACCAAAGGACACTCCGAGAAAATCATTGGAGATTACTTCGCAGCCAACCCTTCCAAACGAGACCGCACCGTCATCGCGACCAAGTGCTGCGGCAACATGCACCCCAACGATCCCAACGGCGGCGGATCAGGACGAAAAGCGGTTCTTCACCAAGTCGAAGATTCACTGCGAAGATTGCAGACTGACTACATCGACATGCTCTGGATTCATTTCTGGGATCGTCATACGCCTTTGCGTGAGACGATGGCAACGCTCAATGATCTTGTCCGCTCGGGCAAGGTTCGCCACATTGGGTTCTCCGATCATCCGGCATGGGTATGTGTCGAGGCACAGAACATCGCCAAAGCCAATAGCTGGGAACAACTCATCGCGATCCAGATTGAGTATTCACTCCTCCAACGCACACCCGAAGATGCGCTGTTGCCGATGGCTCAGCACATGGGTTTGGGGGTCACGCCTTGGTCGCCATTGCGCGGGGGGGTGCTCTCGGGGAAGTACACGCGGGATTCTCGCCCATCGCCAGAAGAAACCCGAGCAGCGGTCGACTCACCGTTTTTGATTGAAACAACCTATGCGTTGCTTGATGTGATCAAAGAGATCGCTACAGAAATCGGAGATGTCAACGGCAACGGCTCGCCTGTGACACCGGCCCAGATCGCCCTGAACTGGGTGCAGTCCAACAAAGCCGTGACTTCAACGATTATCGGAGCCAAGCGGCTCGCCCAGCTCGAAGACAACCTTGGCGCGATGGACTTTGCGCTTTCGGCCCAACAACGCGCCCGCATCGAAGAGTTGTGCCCATATGCCAAGCACTTCCCTCATAACTTCCTCGATAAGATCGCTCCTGCTATCCAGAACGGCACTACGGTCAATGGGCAAGCGAGCGATGCGTGGGGGCTTGGGCCTGCCGATGATTCTGAACGCCATTGATGGAGCCTCAGTGTTCCATCTGTACCGATTAGGCAAGATCGAAACTTAAGGAGAGTGAGGATCTGGGTGTCCTTGAAGCATTTCTTTTTCGATATTGTGTGCATGAACCACGCATTTGCCCTCGCAACGACACTCACCATCTCATCATTACTCCTCGCGAGCGGCTGCGCTTCGAGCCAAGAACGCGCCCAGGCGTGTGAATCGAACACGGCAGAACCTATCTCGGTTTCGGGTTCAGAAACGATCGCAGCACAGACGGAAGCGAGTGAATCACAATACTTTGCTCCCGTTGACCCTGATGTCGAGTTGGTCATCGGGAACATTTTCGCCGATGAGTTCGTCCCCCACTATCCAGATCCGATCGCCAGCTACACCATCGAAGAAATCCAGGCAGAACTCGAAGCGATGTTCGATCTTGATCAGAGCGTAGTGAGTAATACGGTTCATCCAAGTTCACAGGTCCCCACATCTGCGAGTACCATCCGTGCGATTGACATTGCTCAGAGTGATCGACTCAAGGAAATCGTTGATCACATCGGCTGGCCAACACGCGAAGTTGTTGGGCTCAAAGCGACCCAAGCTGCCTATATGGTGATTCAGCACGCCGGGCACGATCCCGAGTTCCAGAACCAGAGCCTTGCGATGATGATTGATCTTGTTGAAGATGGCGAGTTGCCTGCATCGTATGTTGCGTTGTTGACCGATCGGATTCGTGTGTTTCAGGACCAGCCTCAGGTCTTTGGGACACAGATGTCAATGGCAACCAACGAGTATGGCGTGATGGTTCCTACACCAACGGTCCCGATTGAAGACCCTGAACACCTTGATGCCCGCCGAAAACTGATGGGGATGCCTCGGCATCAAGAGTTTGTCAGTGCGATTGCGGTGGCGTATCAGGCATCGCTCGTCGATCCGGGGACCGCGTTTGCTGAAGTAATCACCGATGATTAACGCTGGAATCCATCCCAATACCACCCAAATAGCCGACGAAAGCCCAGTTTATACAAAAACTGGGCTTTCCCTTCCATATTTATGCAACACCACACACCAAGAACAGCGTATATTGCTGCGACACCCATTCGGGTGGTTCTGTTTGTTTTCTGAAACCTGATCTCACATGCACACCTGCTCTACGCGATGATCGGCGCACGCTGACTTCTATGAGTATGTTGCATCGCCGCACGAGATCACCAACAACCCAAGAGGTCTTACATGCTCTCGATCGCTTCCGCAATCGCACTCGCTGGTGCAATCGCACTCGCTCCATCATCACAGAATACCACCCAAGCCCAAATCGATACGCCGTCGTGTCAGGTGATCTCGGATACCGAGATTCACGCAGATGGGCACATTTTCACCTCGTGGAACGACCTTCATGAATCTGGATATTACGGCTTCGAAGAAAACAGGTGCGGCACTAGGCCACTCGCAGATCCGGCATTCGATGCCCTGCGTGGCGGGAGCGACTGTACCTTTGGTCGTACAACTATTCGCCCGCAGTATGACCCATCGGTCGCACTCTATCGCATCCCGGTTGTTGTTCATGTCATCCAACGCACCAGCGGAACAGGTTCGATGACCGATGCCCGTGTGCAATCACAGATCGATATCCTCAACGAAGATTTTCAAGCAATAGCTGGTACCAACGGCGCACCTGGCAACGACGGGCAGATCGAGTTTTATCTGGCGACCGAAGACCCGAGCGGGAACCCGACCAATGGGATCACCCGTTCGACCAACAATACATGGTTTAACGATGGTGGCGGGTATTTCAACACCCTCGCATGGGATACGAATCGGTATCTCAATATCTACACCAACAACGGCGGGGGCGCATTGGGATATGTCCCAGACTTGCCTCAGGGCGGGATCTCAGGATCGAACGCGGACCGCGTAGTGATTTTGTATTCGACCTTCGGGCGCAACGCACCGTTTAACCCGTATCACTTAGGACGCACAGTCACCCACGAAGTCGGTCACTACCTTGGGTTGTACCATACATTCTCCGGTGGCTGTGGAACAAGCAGTTGCTACACCACCGGCGATCGTATCTGTGATACCAATGGCGAGAGCAGCCCAACGGGCGGATGCCCGAATAGCCGAAACTCATGTGGCGGCCCGGCACCATTCCACAACTACATGGATTACTCAGACGATATCTGCATGAATCAGTTTACGGTTGAACAGAACAACCGGATGCGTTGTTCGATGCTCACATACCGCCCAAACTTGTTCTCAATTGCAGCGGGTGGTTGTTCACCAGCCGATCTTGCTGAGCCGTTTGGCGAACTCAACTTCTTTGATGTTTCTGCATTCTTGATTTCGTTTGGATTGACCGAAGCTCGGGCGGATCTCAACGACGATGGCTTGTTTAACTTCTTTGATGTCTCGGCGTACTTGGCCGCATACAGCGAAGGCTGTCCATAAACGACACTGACCCTCTTTCATTTGCCCCCATTTGTGGACGGCTCCTCCTGTTTTTTCAGAGGGGGCCGTCTTTTTTTGTAGAGCAACTCTCGATCATTCTGATCGGTGATTGGGTGATCGACGGATGCGTATACTGAATCGGATGGGATGTATTGTGAAAACGATGACTAGGTCGTGTCTGATCGCTCTGTTCCACACAAGAACACCATCCTTATCTCCCTCCCCCGTCGGGACGGGGGAGGGACAAAGAGTTGGGAAACGATCCATCAGGCACGGCCTAATTGCCCATATATTGCCACCTTCGCTCAGTTGGTAGAGCGAAGCTTTGGTCTGGAGTTCGAGCCTCCAAGGTGGCTCTTTGGGGAGTGGCCTTTTTTGCGCCACAAACAGTACATTTCTTTCCGCGTTGATTGCAACCGACCCAATACTCGGCTGTACGATCTGGGCTGGATGTCTCAGGTGCATCCACAGATTCGCAATGACCGGGGATGCGTGATATGGCGTCGGATGAATATACACAGTCAACCAAGTATGTAATTGCCCGGAACACGGTGCTCATCACTACGCTGATGATGGCTCTTGGTGGGTGTCGATCGCCCCAATCGTATCGCGAAGAAGCTGATACAGCAGCGAGCAAGATTCTTGATGAGTCGTGGACTTCAGCGATGGGGCGGACAGAAGAGGGGTTCACGATTGAACCTGCGAGCGATTCGCTTCGGCGAAAGCTTCTGCTTAATCAACGCCTCCCGATGATTACGCCCGCGAGCGCAGGATCGAGCGATGACCAGCTTATTGAACAATGGCCGGACGATTCTTATTTTTCTGAACGGGCACCGAATGATCCTAGTGGAACGCTTTCACTGATGATCACGCTGCACGAAGCGTTAGAGATCGCAGCGACCAACAGCCGATCCTACCAGACACAGAAAGAAACGGTTTTCCAGTCCGCGCTTCGGCTTGATCTCGAACGAAACAACTTCCGTGATACTTGGGCAGGCGTGGTTGATTCTGTCCTGAGCACGGATCTTGGCACAAGCACGGAAACCACAGGGATTGTTGGTCAAGATTCGTTGAGTGTTTCTAAACGATTCAAGAACGGCGCCGAGTTTATGGGGTTGCTCGCGGTCGATCTCACCAAACTGCTCAACGGCTCACGCGAGAGTTCAACAGGGATTCGCCTTGATACTTCGTTGTCGATCCCGCTGTTGCGTGGTTCTGGTAAGTTTGTGGTGACCGAGCCTTTGACACAGGCTCAGCGGGATGTGGTCTATTCAATTTATGGCTTTGAAAGATTTAAGCGAACCTTTGCCGTCGGCATCGCGAGCGATTATCTTTCGGTTCTCCAGCAGCTTGACCGGGTGGACAATGCGGTTGAAAACTACACTCGAGTCGTCGCTTCAACTCGACGGGCGAGAAGACTTGCCGACGCGGGTCGCTTGCCCGAGATTCAGGTTGATCAATCAGTGCAGGACGAGCTTCGCGCTCGCAACTCGTGGGTGAGTGCGGTGCAAGCTTCCGAGCAAACACTCGATCGATTCAAGATTACGCTTGGGCTTCCGACTGATTCACTCATCGAGCTTGATGCGGGCGAGTTTGATGTGCTGCTCAACTCCGAACGCTATGCGAAGTATCTTGAGCCTCAGCCCTCCAGCCAGAGCGATGTTGTGCCTCCCGCGGACGCTCCTGTTGTGCTTGTTTCGCCGTCGATGGATGATGCCGGGCCGATGGAGTTGGCACAGGATGATGCGGTATTGATTGCATTGATGAATCGGCTCGATCTTCGAGTTGCGGTTGGCGAAATTGTTGATGCTCAGCGAAGCGTTGCGATCGCTGCGGATAATCTTCGGGCCGACATCACACTGCTCGGCTCGGCTTCGCTTGGCGAAAGCCGATCTTTAAGCAGCGCGTCGAGCAATGATGGCCAGCTTCGGACCGATCGTGGTTTCTATTCGCTCTTGCTCGGGATTGATCTCCCCTTCGAACGCACCAGCGAACGCAATAGCTATCGGAACGCGTTGATTGCCTACGAGCAAACCATTCGTAGGCTTCAAGACGCTGAAGATGCGGTAAAGTTTGATGTCCGAAGCGTGCTTCGTTCGCTGCTTGAGTCACGCGAATCGATCAAGATCCAGGCAGAATCTGTGCGAGTTGCACAGAGACGAGTGGATTCGACGGATTTGTTTTTGCAGGCTGGGCGTGCGGAGATTCGAGACTTGCTCGAAGCACAAAACGCTTTGAACGCTGCGCAAGATGCTTTAACCAACGCCGTCGTCACCTACCGCATCGGCGAGCTTCAGCTCCAACGCGACTTGGGTGTACTCGAAGTGGGTTCCAATGGGCTTTGGGTTGAGTTTGATCCAAAGGCCTACGACATTGAAGTGATCAGAGCAACACTCGACCAACTCCGACCTGCACAACATGCACAGAAAAATGAAGGTTCAGAAGATGAGTAAAACATTTAAAATCGTCGCGATCCTCTTTGTGATCATCCTTATCGCTGTCGCTGCGACCGCAGTGGTCGTATTGCAACGAGGCTCTGGCTCGTCGAGTGAACTTGCTCGTTCGACCTATACCGTTGAACGCGGAGCGTTGTCGATCAGCCTGACCGAAACCGGGACGATCAAGTCGCGCGATCAGCATATTGTTAAGAGCCAGGTTGAGGGGCGAACCTCGGTGATCTTTGTTATCGATGAGGGTGCTGTCGTCAAAGAAGGTGAGCTGCTTGTTGAGCTTGATTCGAGCACGCTTGAGGATCGGCTTGTCGATCAGCAGATTCAGGTTGAGAACACCGAAGCGGATCATATCTCGGCAAACGAGAACTTGGAAGTGGTCAAGATTCAGAACCAAGCCAACATCGCACAGGCTGCGCTTGATAATCAGTTTGCGATTGAAGACAAAACCAAATACATCGAGGGCGAATGGCCCAAGACGCTCATGGAGTCTGAAACCCAACTCACGCTTGCAGAAGAAGATTTCAAACGAGCAACCGACGAGTTTGAATGGTCGAAGAAGCTCAATGCCGAGCAGTACCTTTCGGAGACTGAGTTCCGCGCCGACGAACTCACGCTCAAACGGGCAGATCTTCAGGTTGCACTCGCCAAAGAAAACCTGAACCTGCTCAAAGAGTTCACCCACACCCGTAAACTTACAGAACTTGATTCTGATATCAACCAAAAGAAACTCGCACTTCAACGAGTGAATCGTGAAACTGCAAGCGAACTGGTGCAAGCCGAGGCTCGCCTACGGGCGTTTGGTGCCGAACTCACTCGTCAAAAACTTCGGCTAGAAAAGATCGAAGATCAGCTTTCAAAGACCAAGATGTATGCACCCGCAGATGGCATGGTGGTCTATGCGACCAGCGCCCAGTTTAGCTGGCGGGGCGATACACAGCCTCTTGATGAAGGGCAAGAAGTGTACGAGCGACAAGAGCTGATCCATCTTCCATCCGCAGATTCGATGATGGTGGTGATCCGTGTGCATGAATCGGCACTTGGCAAAGTCAAGCTCGGGCAAGAAGTTCAGATCACGATCGACGCACTCCCTGATGCACACTTTACCGGCAAGGTCACCAAGATCGCCCCGCTTCCCGATGCTGCTTCGGTGTGGATGAATCCTGATCTGAAGGTCTACGACACACAGATCATGATCGATGGAAAAACCGAGAACATTCGTACCGGCATGAGTTGTAAGGCGACGATCCTGATCGAAAATCATGAGGACACCTTGTTCGTGCCATTGCAAGCGGTGGTTGGAAAAGCTGGTGAAACAGTGGTGTATGTGGTCAATGGAAAGACCAACGAGCCTCGCATTGTTGAAACAGGTCTCGACAATAACGCAATGGTCCACATTATCAGCGGCATCACCGCCGGCGAGAAGGTCTTGCTGACCCCGCCTTTAGGCGATGATCTTTTTAGTGAGACGAGCAAGCCTGAAGATGCACAAGCCAAGACCAAATCGAAGGGTGAACGACAGGGCACGCCTCAGCGTGGGTCGAGTTCGCAGGGGATGCCTAAGGGGAAACGCCCTTGAGTACTCAGCCTACTAACTCATCTGCATCAAATCCCTCTCGATCAAGCCATGTCATCGAGCTTCATGAAGTCTGGAAGACCTATCGCATGGGTGATCAAGATGTCCATGCGCTTGCCGGAGTCACCCTTGATATCGAGCGTGGCAGCTTCTGGGCGATCTCGGGCGCAAGCGGCTCGGGCAAATCGACGATGCTCAACTTGCTCGGGTGCTTGGATCGACCAACGAGCGGACGGTACGCGCTTGAAGGAAAGAGCATCTCGACGCTGAGCGATGATGAGCTTTCTGATATTCGCTTGCAGCATCTTGGCTTTGTGTTTCAGAGCTTTAACCTTATCCCCCAGCTCACGGTGCAAGAGAACATTGAGCTGCCGTTGTTTTATCAGGGGATTGATGCGGGCGAAGCTGCCAAACGCGCACGCGATATTGCAGATCGCGTCGGGCTCACAGATCGGCTTGGGCATCGCCCGACGGAACTCTCTGGCGGGCAACAGCAGCGCGTGGCGATCGCTCGCGCATTGTCAAACAATCCATCCGTCTTGCTCGCTGACGAACCGACAGGCAACCTGGATACCGCAACGGGCGATTCAATCATGAAACTGTTATCTGAGCTTCACGAACAGGGCAAGACGATCATGATGGTGACGCATGAGCCTGAAATCGCAGCGTATGCACAGTTCCAACTGGTGATGCGCGATGGCAAGATTGAATCGATTGCAAGCAATGATTCAAGTCGAGCATTACACAAAGCCGGGGGTGTATTGGCATGATCAACTCCCGTTTTATCCGCAATGTACGCTTGGGTATCAAGACGCTGATGCTCCATAAAATGCGATCGATCCTGACGATGCTCGGGATGGTCTTTGGTGTTGGTGCAGTGATCGCCATGCTCGCCGTTGGCGAAGGGGCGAGTAAAGATGCGCTTGATCAGATCCGCCGACTCGGTAGTCAGAACATTATCATCAACTCGCAGCAGCCAATCTCGCAGGCGGCTTCAGGCTCGATGCGATCGAATATGAACATCTATGGGCTGCTCTATGATGATCTCGATCGGATCGAGCAGAGCTTTGATACCATCGAGCAAACCGTGCCTGCCAAGCTTATCCGAGGCGAGGGACGCGTAGGCGATCGAACGCTCGAACTTCGGCTTGTCGCTACGACACCCAACTGGTTTGAACTCGTCTCGCGAGATCGGGTCGCTGGGCGATATATGACTCAGCTTGATATTGATCACCATGCCAATGTGGTGGTACTCACCGAACACGGCGCACGCAAGCTGCTCGTTGGAAAAACAACCATCGGCTCACAAGTTCGTATCAGCCAAGGGATCTTCACCGTCATCGGCGTGATCAAATCGGAAAGCACGCAATCGGGAACCATGCAAACACCCGATCAAGAGATCGATGCGTATATCCCGCTCAATGTTGCCATCGAACGCTTTGGCGATATCAATGTCACCCGTACCAGCGGGTCACGCTCGCGTGAACTTGTCGAGCTTCATCAGTTGATTGTCCAGGTTGACTCGATCAAAAATGTGGAATCGACCGCGGCTGCAATCGAACGGATGCTCTCGATTCATCATCCCAAGGGTGATTACAAAATGAGCGTGCCCCTCGCATTATTGCGCCAGGCAGAAGCCACCCAGCGGACATTCAATATTGTGCTCGGTTCGATTGCGGGGATCTCGCTGTTGATCGGCGGGATCGGGATCATGAATATCATGCTCGCTTCGGTCACCGAACGCACGCGAGAGATTGGTATTCGACGAGCAATCGGCGCACGGCGAAAACAAATCATCGGCCAGTTCTTGATCGAAACGGTGGTCCTCTCAGTGACCGGCGGATTCATCGGAATCGGCATTGGAATCCTTATCCCTTGGCTCATCACCATGTTTGCAGATATGCCAACGGTGGTCACGATGTGGAGTGTGCTGCTCTCGGTGGTGATTAGTATTGGCGTAGGGATTGTCTTTGGGATGTACCCTGCGATGCGTGCTGCGAACCTTGACCCGATTGTCGCCTTGCGATATGAGTAAACGATCGTTATAGATCGCTTTTCTGTACTCCATCCGCAACCCACGCGCGGTTCTATTCGTACATGTGGGTATCTGAAACGAGCATTCGCTCGGTGTTTGCAATGTGTACTATCGCAAACTACCCATGTTTACACAAACCATCGCACAGGAGGTTTTGTCATGTCAATCCGTCATTCTCGCTTAAAGAGGCCCCCCACCACTTCACTCGCCTTTGCGCTCACGACAGCGATGTTGGCTGCGGGTGCAGCTGCTGGTGAGCCTCATGATTTATATGACGATACGGTCTATCGCACAATGGAGGTCGTCTTTGATGATGCCGACTGGAACCAGCAACTGCGCGACAACTGGGAGATACACAACAGCACCGATGAAACGATTTATGTCGTTGCCGACCTGATCGTTTATGACAGCCCGACAGATACCACAGGCACAACCTATCCAGATGTTGGTGTGCAATACAAAGGCAACTCGTCCTACTGGTTTGTTGATGGGCTCAAAAAGCCATACAAGATCACGATGGACGCATTTATCGACAACCAAGAACTCTATGGGCATTCAAAGATCACGCTCAACAACGGCATCTTCGATCCAACCAAAATCCGTGAAGTCATCAGCTATAAAATCATGCGCGAGTTCATGCCTGCTTCGCGTGCCAACCTTGTCTTTGTGCGTTCGGGCACCGCTGGGAATATTCAGGACATTGGTGTGTACACCAGTGTCGAACGCGTGAACAAGAAGTTTATGCGTAAGCACTTCCCAAATGACAATGGGCATCGCTACAAGGCAGATAGCGGCTCGATGCTTTACTTTGGAACCGATGTCAATCAATACAACACCGCTTACAGCGCCAAGGGCGGCGATTTGCTCACCCACTACCAAGATCTGATCGAGGTGTGTGATGTACTCAACAACACGCCGATCAACCAACTTCGTACAGAGCTTGATGAGATCTTTAGTATCGATCGGCTGACTTGGCAGGCAGCTGCGGGGGTTGCGCTCTTGAACTGGGATGATCTGCGTGCGTTTGCGCCCAACGGGCACAACTACTACCTGTACGAGGATACATTGAATGATCGCTTGCATATCTTGCCTTGGGATTGGGACCTTGGGTGGAGCACAAGCACGAGCGATGGTCTTTTTCAGAGTTTCAGCAATAACAGTCTGCCTTTAACAGACCGGGCAATTTTGGATATTCCAGAAATCAAAGACCGCTACCTTGCTCACTTGCGCACAATTACTACACGGATCGATTGGCCTGCGATCCAGGTTGATGTTGCTCGACACCGTGCGTTTACCGACTCGCGGGTTTCTACGATACATGAGCAAGAGATCTTCTCGAACTTCCAATACACAAACAGTCACAACGGTCTCGCCACCGATATCCCTGGGCGTCGCGACTTCCTCGATAACCAGGCATTGCTTAATCGACCTTCGCCGACGATTGCCAATGTGAGTATGTTGCCAGCGAGCCCGACAAGCGATGATATCGTTTGGGTCACCGCTGATATTGCTCAAGAAGCGAACGAGGGGATCGGCGGGGTTGTCCTCTTTAGCCGAGACCAGGGGCGATTCATGCCGACACCAATGTTCGATGATGGCGCACACAACGATGGTGCATCTGGCGATGGCGTCTATGGCGCATCGATTCAGGCTTGGGGTGCGGGTGTAATCGTTGAGTATTACATCGAGACCTCATCGAGCGATACCGCTGGCGGCTCAACGGGTGCCAAGCGATACGAGCCGATCTATGCTGAGCATCAGCCTTTGGAATATCAAGTCCGCGCAGACGCATTCGATTCGCCGATCGTGATCAACGAGTTTATGGCAGACAACAACACAACCATCCAAGATCCCGATAGCCTTGGGTTCCCAGACTGGATCGAACTCTTGAACACCAGCAATGTGATGGTTGATCTCTCAAGATACTTCCTCACCGATAATCTTCAAGATCCAACCCAGTTTGAGATCCCAGCAGGTGTAACCATCGCTGGCGGAGAACACTTGTTGTTCTGGGCGGACAATGATACGAATCTGGGTCCAACCCATACCAACTTCAAGCTCGGACGCAGCGGCGAAGAGATTGGCTTCTATGCTCCGATCGCATTGGGCAATGGCGTTGCCGATTCATATGTCTATGGGGCACAAACGGCAGACATCAGCGAAGGGCGTGATTGTGATGGCGGCGAGAGCTGGGTCTTCTTTGATCCGGCAACCCCCGGCACCACCAACGGCACATGCTCAACGGATTGCCCGGCGGATATGAATGGCGATGGGATGCTCAACTTCTTCGATGTTTCGGCGTTTTTGAGTGCGTTTGGATCTGGCGATCTGGCTGCGGACTTTACTGGCGATGGCATGTTGAACTTCTTTGATGTTTCGGCATTCCTGAGTGCATTCGCTGCCGGCTGCCCGTAACGCTCGTATAAGTTGAATTTTCACACGCCTCCATGCCCTTGAAGCATGGAGGTTTTTTATGCCCCCCATCTTATTGCAGACATCCTGATCCGTTGATCCGTCGAGAGAAGGCGATGTTTTCCTCTTTTCCTCTTTGAATACTGAGACAACCTGTTAAGATTGTTGCTCATAGTGCCATTGACACAATCCTTAACCACCGACAGAGAGAAACATGAAAAACACATACAAAGCAATCGCGATTCTCGCACTCGCTTCAGGACTTGCAACTGCTGACACCACCCAGACCGGCCCGAGCATCTACGAGGTAGACGCGGGTGTGACTTTCGACATTGGAAACATTGGCTCGCAGAGTTTTCTCTTTACTTGGACTGATAAATCCGGGTTCTTCGAGTCTGTCAATGACCCAACCCTCGTGCTTACCGCTGGCGAAACATACAGCTTTAATGCCGATACCGGGTTCCACCCGCTCATCATTGCCGATGGCGAGTTGCTTCCTGTTGATGGGACAGACGGAAACTATTTCCGCACCACAGGCAGCGGCACGGTGATGGACGATGCAACACTCCCACCAATCGCAGATTTCACTTCAGATCCAAACGGTTCAGATCCTATTGTTTGGGCCATCACCGAAGCAGAGGTTGGGGATTACTGGTACACCTGTCGAATCACTAGTCACTTTGACATGACTGGTCGGATTCAGGTTGTTTCTGGTGCTGCGGCTTGTCCGGCCGATCTTACTGGCGATGGGATGCTCAACTTCTTCGATGTTTCGGCGTTTTTGAGTGCATTCGCTTCTGGTGATCTGGCCGCGGACTTTACTGGCGATGGCATGTTGAACTTCTTTGATGTTTCGGCATTCCTGAACGCATTCGCTGCTGGATGCCCGTAACAGCCCCAATTCATTGATTCACATCAAAACACCCCTTGGTTGGCTCAAAATGATGATGCAACCGAGGGGTTTCTTTCTGCGTATGTATGAACATCTGGTATACTGGGCATGTCTTGACTCGATCTTGGCACCCGACAGATTGCGAGGCAACACACATTGCTGAGCATTTATGCGAAGGTCCACCGTTGATGACTTGGATCGCCATCAGCCCCCGCCGGACGAAGGCACCATTGGTACACTGTGTACACACATGCTGCGATCGCATACGATTGAACAACTCTTTCAACGATCCCACGGAGTCTCTCGCTCATGACCCACTCTCCCCAACGAACACACACGAAAAGCACACTCGGCTCGATGCTTGTTGCACTTGTTGCAGCTGCAGGAATGCCTGCGATTGGCATTGCAACACTGGCAGCCACATCGCACACCGCGATCGCCCAGAACACGGACTCGGATGATGCCGAGACTCGTCGAGCAAAGCGTACAACGCTCATCGCGATGTCTACACCGATTACGCTTGATGTAACCGATCAGCCTCTCGAAGACATCTTCCGATTCATCATTGATGTCACCGGGGCAGATCTCGAACCGATTTTCTTGACGGACAATGTTGCAGAAAACGGCATGGATCCAGAAACAGAAATTACGATCAAGGTAAGCAATGTCCCAGCGTTGACCGTGCTCGATCGCATCTTGCTTCGTGCTCAACGCGCAGAAAGCACTGGCGACGAGTACACCTGGCAGTTCACCGATATCGGCACGCTCGAATGCGGACCAAAGCTCGAACTCAACCGGAACCAGCGTGTCGAACTCTATGACATCGCCGATCTGCTCTTTGTTGTTCCCGATTTTAACAACGCACCCGAGTTTGATCTCCAGAGCGCAGTGAGTGCTGCGGGTGGCGGCGGCGGCGGTGGCGGCCAAAGCCCGTTTAGCGGTGGTGGTGGCAATATCACTTTCGACTCACAGGCAGATCGCGCACAGGCGATCACCGACCTGATCCAAAGCACCATCGAACCTGATCAATGGGTCGATCTTGGTGGCGACGGTGCCTCGATGACCTTCTATGCCAACTCGTTTATCATTACTGCGCCGGACTACATCCATCGCCAAATCGCGGGATATTCATTCTGGCCGGCACGCTTGCATCAGATCCGCAAGGTGAACGGCCGGCAGCAAACGGTGATCAAGCCAGATACCAAAAGACGGCGCAAGCCATAATCGGCGTTTCTTGCCTATGTATTCTTGCTCATTTGCCCTCTCTCCGCAGCCGACCATATATGGTCGGTTGTTTTTTATCAAACTCACTTCACTCTGAGCAACTTACCAACGCCAATGCGGGTACATTTATTGGGTCTCTATGGCAATACTCTCCTCCACCATTATGAACGACACCGAATGTCACAAGTGCGGGTACAACCTGCGCGGGCTTATCGAAGGCGCACGCTGCCCAGAATGTGGCACCTCGGCTCGGAAGATCTATACCCAATCCAAGGGCACGATGTCCGACGAAGCTCCAACCCAGTTTGTGAGCAAACTCCGCA
This sequence comes from Planctomycetota bacterium, assembly GCA_024280755.1. Classification (GTDB taxonomy): domain Bacteria; phylum Planctomycetota; class Phycisphaerae; order Phycisphaerales; family UBA1924; genus UBA1924. Next base: position 126,648 of record JAJRPN010000004.1, on the reverse strand, counting down.
CCGGGTTTGCGCTCGCGTCAGTTGGAATCTTGGGCACATTGGTCTTCTCGGGCGCGGGGTTGATCTTCTTGACCTCGCTCTTTTGGGTTGCGGGAATCTGGATTGCAACAAGCCCGCGGCCTGGGCAAGGCGCCATCGTCCCTGATAAAATTTTGGACAACGAACGCTATCGCCAGGTTGTTCGCATGATGAATCTCGCTTGGCCGGTGTATGGACTCGCGGTGCTGGCTGCGTCTGCGATTATGTCGAAACCGGCGGGCCCATCGATGCTCATCAAGGCTCCCATATTCTTTACGATCTTGGTCTCGGGCGCGGTTGCATGGGCAGGCTTAGTCCCTACTTGCGTCTACTTCGCAGAACTCGGGCACTGGGCGTCGCACGATAAACTTGCCCAACGACTCCGTGCCACTGCCTGGACAATGGCAGCCTTTGGTGTGATCACTGTTTTACTCAAGGCGATTCATGCGATTCACATCGGGCCCAGTGATGCTGCCAACTTCTTGAGTATCTTTACGGTGATGGTGCTCGTCATCGCGGTCGCGGTCTTCTTGTTCACTATTCTCCAACTCACTACGGTCATGCACTGGGTTATGAAACATCAACAGATGACCGAAGGCTCTGCCGATCGTGTCCGCCGGCGCATCGAACGCGATATGCAAGGGCATGGCAGCTTTGTTTCTGATTTGATTTGTGAATACTGCAAGTATGACCTTGAAGGTTTACCAATCGGTGGGCGATGTCCAGAGTGCGGCGAATCCTACGACGAACATACCGGCAGCTACTCTGCACCTGTGATCGCCGTGCCGGTCATGATCAAACGAGATGAATCTGATATCGAGATCGAAGATGGTGATAGCCGGGGGATCTATTTCAACTCCGAACTCGACGCCAGCGGCAAGCCCAAGCAAGATGCCCACGCATTTGATCCTGATGAAGATGTATCAGAACCCAAAGACATTGCATCGGATGAAACCGATTCGATCCCGCTCGTTGGTGAGAGCTTTGATGAGGACGGTGACAGTTTCCGCGATAAAAATGAGCCGGACAAACCAATATCCTGAACTTAAATCGGCTGATCTTCAATAGATTGCAAGCAAACTTCTTTCTCATCGTAGACTCAAGCCGATACAATGGGCATGACCGCAACCCCCTCGTTGACAAAGGATACAGCTTTGAGCCCTACCACCTCACAAGAATGGATCTCCACAACCACGGCCAACGAGATCGCGGATTGGATCCGTGAGCAGAACTCCATTTTGCTGCTCACCCATGCCAAGCCTGATGGCGATGCGCTTGGGTCTTCAATCGCCCTCGCTCGCGCCATCAACATTGCCAGCGAAACCTCCGGAGCTGCTTGCAAGGCCGAATGCTGGTACGCGGCACCGATGCCATCGTGGGCCAAGACCATCATTGGCAACACCAAAGCCAAAACAATCGAAGACAACCAGCCCATGCCCGGCGCGTTTGATCCTGAGGGAATCTTGATCACGGATACCGGATCATGGAACCAGCTCGCACCGTTCGCCGAGTTTCTCAAGACCAGGCTCGATCGCACCACCATCATCGATCATCATCTTCAGGGCGATGCCGAAATTGCGACCCGTCGGCTCATCGATTCATCGGCAGCCGCAGCGGTTCAACCCGTCGCCGAGATCTGTTGTATTCTCCTTGGCGTAGACTCCCCCGCTGATCTCCCCGTCGAGATCGCGATGCCTTTGTATGTCGGGCTCGCAACAGATACCGGGTGGTTCAAGCATTCCAATGTTGACGGGCGTGTGATGCGCCTTGCCGGGCAACTCCTCGATACCGGCGTCAACCACACCAGTATCTTCGCGATGCTCTACCAACGCGATCGCACCAGCCGATTCAAGCTCATGGCCCGCGCACTCGAATCAATGGAGATCATCAAAGAGAAGAACGCCGCGATCATGACCGTCACCCTACAGGACTTCAAAGACACCAAAGCCGGACCGGGCGAGACGGGCGGGTTTGTCGATTTACCTCAATCCGTCGCCGCCATCCGCGTCGTCGCGATCCTCACCGAGCAAAAAGACGCCGACGGTGTATTCACCAAGATCTCACTCCGCTCCAAGCCCGACGAGTGGGAAGGCAAACCGGCTGTCGATGTCAACGCCGTCTGCAACACCCTCGGCGGCGGCGGGCACGCCCGAGCCTCGGGAGCGAAAATTCGCAAGCCATTGGAAGAAGCCAAACAAATGCTCATCGCCGCATTGCCATAAATATCATTCGGGTGCCACGGCTTGACCGTCTTCGGCAAGCCGTGTCTGAGCGGGTTCCCTATACTCCCCTATGCCTCCACAGAATCGAAACGACAATCGCAACAATGATCGCAACAGCGACTTCCGCTCCAAGATCGAGCAAGAACTCCGCAATCCGGGTTCGCGGTCTGGCGAAGAGTATAAATCTGCCCAGGGCAACCGGGTTCGTCCGGGCCAGCGCCCGCCGATGCGGGTGATGACTTCGACGCTCTGGGAATATCCATCCCAGCACTACGACGCCAGCGACGGCTCAAAGTTCCAAGGGTCAAAGGACTACATCGGCGCGACGCCGTCGTGGATCATCTGGCAGCTACTCACCCGGTACACCCGCGAGAACGACACCGTCATCGACCCGATGTGCGGGTCTGGCACCACCCTCGATGTCTGCGCCGATCTTGGCCGAAAAGGGATCGGGTTCGATCTCAATCCGCAACGCAAGGAGATCACCCACGCCGACGCACGCGAGTTGCCGATGGCGGATGAATCGGTGGACTTTGCGTTTATCGACCCGCCGTATTCAACGCATGTTGATTACTCAGACGATGACCGCTGCATCGGCAAGCTCGACGCTTCCGAGCCGATGTTTGGCGACGATGTCATGAACGGGCACGCGTACTACGAATCAATGGACATGGTGCTCGGCGAACTCCACCGCGTGATGAAACCCAATCGCTATATGGGCTTGTATGTTTCGGACTCATGGAAAAAAAAGCCTGGGCATAAGGGCGGCGTGTTCATGCCCATCGGGTTCGAACTCTTCGCCACGATGCGCGAATACTTCCAGCCCGTCGACATCATTACCGTTGTCCGCCACAATAAAAAACTCAAGCAGGGCAACTGGCATAAATCCGCCGAGAAGGAGAACTTCTTCTTGCGTGGGTTCAACTACTTGTTCATTATGAAGAAGATCAACTGACTCTTCTGGTGGGATGGGCTTCCAGCCCGTCTCTTACTCTTCTATTGAACTCTGAAGACAAACGGGCTGGAAGCCCGTTCCACCAAAGAAAATCAGAGCATCCCATCCTCAGGATAATCTGGCTTGGGCTTCTTTGGATCATCGATCTGGATCCGGATCTGATCAAGCATCGCGTGGAGCTTGTTGCGTTCTTCGACGGAGAGTTCTTCGGACGCCGCGAGCATGCCTTCGATGGTGAGTTGCTTGCGTTGGCTGGTTCCATCGGGCAATCGGCGGATGGCTGCACCCGCACGATCATTCAAGAATGATGGCTCACCTTCGAGCATATCAGCCATTTTTCGGAGCATCTGGGCTGCCGTCTGTGCTGCAACCCCATGACCAATCCGCACACGCACAGGCACCATCGAGCCTTGGTCGTCGATCCGTCGGATGATGGTGCCGTTGATCACATGCCCGTCTTCATCGACCGCCGGATCATCTTCGCGATCGAAGGTCGTGGCGTTCATGCCCGATATATAGGCAGCGAGGTAGTTGGTATCAGCTTCATCAAATTCCATACGCAGAGTGTAGGGCCGGTGTTTAGTCTTTTTCAGGGTATTTTAATCTGTAGCAGAGCTTCCCGGGCGCCCGATTCCCATTTCTCTATGTTTTTATCCTTGAGTATACTCAGCAAAATTTTAATCTCTGTTTCAACCGATGTACACTGGATCACATCCCATTTGAAATCTGGATCTGGCTTAACATCGTCTAAAGAACAATTATGACCGCCCGCCAACATCGTTATCGCCCACGCGGTTTTGTTTTCAATGGCAAGACAACACTCATACATTTCTTTGGATACCTCCTTCAACTCCTCATCATAAACCAGATTCCCTCTAAAGTATGAATTCTGAAGTTGTGAGTAATACCCCCTCATCTGCCCCCATCGCCGATCAAACTTGCTCTGATGCTTCATATCACCATAGACAACATCGTGACAGCACCCCACCAACCCTCTCCACGCAAGATCGAACTCTAAAATTGTACTTTCCCTGTTCTTATAGAGCGAGTTTGAAACAAAACTCTTCTTATTAAGCTCAGACTTAAACTCTGCCAGTCTCTTATCAAATTTAGAATCAAGCCACCTTTTGATAAACCAGATAGCTCCGCTCAAGACAGCGCCATTGCTTAATACAGCAACACCCAGTATGCTCCAAAATCCCATCAGTCAATCCTTTCGATCCATCCCCCACCAATCACAATCTCGGGCGATTGCAGATCATAAATCGCAATCGCCTGACCGGGTGTGACCGCCCGTTGAGGCTCATCGAACACGCACTCAAAGCAACCAGGGCGACCCGAAGGCGTATCGGTATCAATCCGATCGATCAACCGGATCTTCGCCGGCACCGGATCGGCGTTGTAGCGATGCTGCGCCAGCACAGGGTACCAATCGCTGAGTTGCGCTTCATCAATCAACCAGTTCGCTTCGTGGGCGATGCATGAGCTGGCCATCAGGTCGTCGTTTGATCCGACCGTCACGATGTTGGTTTCGGCGTTCTTGTCGATCACATAGATCGGCTTGCCCACCGCGACCCCGATGCCTCGGCGTTGCCCGATGGTGAACTTGTGCTGTCCTTCGTGTTCCCCGAGTTGCTCGCCATGGATATCAACAATCTTGCCCTTGATCCGCAGCTCGGGTCGTCGGCGTTCGACCAACCCCGCGTAGTCATTGTCCGGCACAAAGCAGATCTCTTGCGAATCTGGTTTATCAAACACCGGCAGGTCATACTTCTCCGCAATCGCCCGAACCTCGGCCTTGGTTGCGAACTCACCGATCGGCAAGAGCATCTCGGCAAGCCGATCCTTGGGCGCACCGTAGAGTACATAACTTTGATCTTTATCATCATCGAGCCCACGCAGGAGCCGAGGTTCATCGCCGGAACGATCGATCCGAGCGTAATGACCCGAAGCGATAAACTCTGCGCCGATCTGATGGGCGTACTCATGGAGCTTGCCGAACTTGAGCCAGTCGTTGCACCGCACGCACGGATTGGGCGTGCGCCCTTTGGCGTATTCATCGACGAAGTAATCGATGATCTTACCGAAATCCTTTTTGAAGTTGCATACATACAGCGGGATACCAAGCTTGGCCGCGACCTCGCGCGCATCGGCGGCATCGCCAACACTGCAACACCCCTGATGCCCGATCTTGACCTTGCTCGGATCGCACGACACGCCTGCCGTGTCAAACTCCATCAGTTCATCGATCGTTTCACCCGGTGAACCAAGGCGCATAAAGCATCCGACGACTTCATAGCCCTGCTCGATCAAGATCGCCGCGGCTGCCGATGAATCCACCCCGCCCGACATCGCGACAAGCACCTTCGAACCAGGTTTAGGAATTGAACTGCTCATACTCTTTCCACCATCATCGCTTGCACCATGCTCTTGGCCCGGACGACATCGCGCCCAAGCTGTTCGCTCAAGACATCAACCGATGCAAACTTGATCTGATCGCGCACCCATCCGATCATCTTCACCCGGATATCCCATCCATATTCCGGGAACCCATCGCTGGGCATCCAAGGCAATCCGTCCGCATCAAACACATGCACCTCGGCTCGCCGCTCGGTGCCATCGACTGTCGGGCGAATACCAATATTCATCGCGCCACCAAACTCGGTTCCGTCGGGCAGCACCACGACCACGCCATAAACGCCGTCGCATGGGAGCATGGAATCCGTCTTCAAGTTGGCCGTGCGAAATCCGATCCGTCGACCGAGCTGATCGCCTTGCACGACTGTCCCGATCAGCTCATGCGGGCGCCCGAGCACAAAGCCCGCATCGCGGACACGCCCGTGCGCGATCAACCAACGCGTCATGGTTGATGATGCCTTCACGATTGATTGGTCGGTCAATGCAACCTCAACGGGAGGCACGATCTGCACTTCTACGCCACGAACAGTTGCCAACTCTTTCAACACCGTCGGCGTACCCGCTCGGCGTTTTCCAAATCGAAAATCTGTCCCCTCCACCATCACCGTTGGACGGTAGGTATCGATTACGAAATCCACGAATGCTTGCGCTGACATCGAGAGCAGTTCGGGCGTGGGTTCGATAACCACCATCTCGTCAGCCCCCGCTGCTTTGAGTCGAGCAACACGAACCTCAATCGGTTCGATCGATCCCGGTGCTTGCTCAGGATTCAGCACCATCATCGGATGCGGCGAAAACGCCAGCACAACCACTTTCCCATCCGATCCTACAGCTTCTCTACACCGATGCACGAGCGCACAATGCCCAGAGTGAACCCCATCGAAGTTCCCAATGGTCAAAGCGATCTGGTTGGTAGCTGGCAAAGACATACCCAAGTTTATCCATACGAATCCGTTCGTGTGGAAACCGGCGGAACCACAAATCAGATCCTAGAATCGCGTCCAACTTTCAGGGGTCGAAATCCCTGATCCAACACTTCCAACTCGGAGTGCATCAATGGCGTTATTTGGTCGTAAATCGAAATCCCCGTCCGCAAAGGTTCCAGCAGCGAGCACTGCCGGCACCCCTGCACCAGCGACGAGGCCTCCGGTTGCGAGCACATCAACCCCAGCGCGTGAAGCTGCCATCATGTCCGTCGGCACCGAGATGCTCGACATCGCCAAGAACCATAAGTCGGGCTTGCTCTCGGCAAAGTTCTACCAGGACAAACTCATGGACTGGTCGATGAAGGATCATAACTTCAAGGTCCAGCTCTTCCGCTTTGTCGATGCCTTCCCATCGCTCACCACCCCCGACATGGTGCACGATCATCTCGTCGACTACCTCACGCAACCGGGTGTCAAAGCACCGCCGTTTATGGATCTTGGTCTCAAAGCCGGTGGCGTCGCCAAGGGGATGATGACCAAAACCATCAGCTCACAAATCAACAACATGGCCAAGAACTTCATCGCAGGCACCGATGCCAACGATGCGCTCCCCATGCTTGGCAAGCTCTGGAAAGATGGCATCGCCTTCTCCGTCGATCTCCTCGGCGAAGCGTGTGTATCCAACGCCGAAGCGGATGCCTACCAAGCCAAGTACCTTGACCTTGTCAACAACCTTGTTGACGAAGCTTCTTCATGGAAACACACGGATCGGCTTGAGTCCGATCACCTTGGCGTGGTTCCGCGCGTCAATGTTTCGATCAAAGTGACTAGCCTGTGCGCGAACTTTAACCCGATCGCACCCGAAGCCGCCATCGCAGATTTCATGCGCCGGGCAACACCTGTCTTTGAAGCCGCCAACAACAACGGCGTGCTCATCAACTTCGACATGGAACAGTTCGAGCTTAAAGACCTCACACTCGACACCTTCATGCACGCATGCGAAACCGTCGATTTCGAGGCCGGACTCGCCATGCAGGCCTACCTCAAGAGCGGCGTAGACGACGCCAAACGCATCGCCAACTGGGCCAAGAAAACCGGCAAGGTCGTCACCGTCCGCCTCGTCAAAGGTGCCTACTGGGACTTTGAGACCATCCACGCCGAGCAAGAAGGCTGGCCTTGCCCGGTCTGGAACGAAAAATGGCAGACAGACCAATGCTTCGAGCAGATGGTCGAAGTCTTCCTCGATGCCTGCCCGACCAAACCCGGCGAGGGCGGTATCAAACTCGCGCTAGGCTCACACAATGTCCGCTCGATCGCGGCTGCGCTCGCAGGGCTCGACAAACGAAACCTCCCACGCAAAGCCATCGAACTCCAAATGCTTCATGGCATGGCCGACCAACTCAAGTACGCCGCCGAGGAAATGGGCTTGCGTGTCCGCGAATATGTCCCCGTCGGCGAGATGATCCCCGGCATGGCGTACCTCGTCCGCAGACTCCTCGAAAACACCTCCAACGAATCCTGGCTCAAGTCCGGATTCCTCGACAACGCCGACACCGCGATCCTCCTCGCCGATCCGGCAACACTACACAAAGGCACGCTCCCAACCGATCTCTATGAGATCGCGCCCGAGCGCCATCAACTCTCGCCGATCAACGAACACATCGGAGGAGGCAGGCCGTTCTACTCCGCCCCACTGCGTGACTTCGCCGAGGAATCCCAACGCAACGCCTTCGCGCGCACGATGGCCTCCACCACCGTCCCCGCTGTTGCCAACGATCACACCGTCGAACAAGGCCAAGCGATGATTGCAGCCGCCAACGATGCCTTCCCCGCATGGCGAGATTTCGACCCGATCAAACGCGCCCAGATCCTCGAACGCATCGCCGACATCATGCTCGATCGCCGCGACGAACTCTCGGCGATCGTCTGCAAAGAAGCGCGAAAAACCTGGAACGAAGCCGACGCCGATGTCTGTGAAGCGATCGACTTCTGTGCCTACTACGCCCGCACCGCGCCCAAACTTTTCACCCCCAAACGCCTGGGCAAGTTCATCGGCGAGCTCGATGAAATGTGGTACCAGCCCAAGGGCGTTGCTGTCGTCATCTCACCTTGGAACTTCCCCCTCGCCATCTGCTGCGGCATGACCGTCGCGGCCCTCGTCACCGGCAACACCGTCGTCCTCAAGCCAGCAGAGCAAACCGCAGGCATCGCCAAAGTCCTCTTCGAGATCATCACCGATGTCCTCAATGAGTTCAACGCACCAAACGATGTCATCCACTTCTGCCCGGCCCCTGGCGAAACCACCGGCGCTGCGCTCGTGCGAGATCCACGCATCTCGCTGATCGCATTCACTGGCTCGAAGGCTGTGGGTTTGGATATCATCAAAGCTGCGGGCAACACCACCGAAGACCAAGCGATGGTCAAACGCGTCATCTCCGAAATGGGAGGCAAGAACGCCATCATCGTCGATGTCTCCGCAGACCTCGACGAAGCAGTCCTTGGGGTTCGCTATTCATCCTTCGGCTTCCAAGGACAAAAATGCTCGGCATGCTCCCGCTGCATCGTTGTTGATCCCCAAGGCCCCAACGGCCCACGCATGAAACTCTTCCTCGATCGACTCGGCGAATCAACAAAGACCCTAGTCCTGGGCGCACCTGATGATCCAAACTCCGATGTGTCGCCGGTGATTGATCAAGAGGCCGCCGACAACATCCGCCGGTTTATCCAATCCGCCAAGGACGAAGGACTCAACGAGCTTGTAGGATCGGAAGACTTCAACATCCCCGAAGGAATCAACGACCTCATCGCCCCGCACATCTTCACAGGTGTCACCGAGACCAGCACCATCTATACCCAAGAGATCTTTGGGCCTGTCTTGGCCGTCATCCACGCAAGCGATTTCAATGAAGCGATGCGACTCGCCAACAATCACAAATACAAACTCACCGGCGGCGTATTCACACGAAAGCCCGCGCACATCAATCAGGCCAAGAAAGACTTCCGAGTCGGCAACCTCTATATCAACCGAGGATGCACCGGCGCACTCGTCGGCCGACAACCCTTCGGCGGGTTCGGCATGTCTGGAGTCGGCTCCAAAGCCGGCGGCCCAGACTACCTCCACCAGTTCGTCGACCCAAGAGCAAGCTCCGAGAACACCATGAGACGAGGCTTTGCTCCAGAACTCTAGCGAATAGTGCAGCCGATAACTAAGCATCTCAGCACTTCGTTGGCTATTCCCAGCAGGGTTTGTCATAGTTCAAGGATGGGGATGCGCACTCTAAACTGTTCTCGCAGAGCGTTCACGCTTGTTGAGATTCTGATCGTCGTTGTGATCTTAGGGATTCTCGCCGCCATCGTCGTGCCTCAGTTTACTGGTGCAACAGAGGAAGCCCGAATTGGAGCCTTCGTTTCAAACATCAAGGTGTATGCCGATGCCTGCGAATACTACAACGCACGCGAAGGTCGCTACCCTGTGGACGGGAGTTCAGGAGCTGTCCCCGCGGGCATGGAGACCTATATCGATTCTGCCGAATGGACATCTGGAACGCCATTGGGCGGGGTTTGGGATACCGAATATCTCGACTTAAGCGTGACGGCTGCGGTCGGTGCCCACTTCAACGGCGGCACCAACCCCGGCGATGCAATCATGCTCCGCGTTGATGAAACTTTTGATGATGGAGATCTGAGCACTGGTCTCTTCCAAAAACTCGCTGGCGATCGGTACTACTACATACTCCTGCCATGAATCTATGAACACCCGCACGAAGACGACCCACCACTGCTCTCGCTCTGCACTTTTCCCAACTCTGGTTCCCAGCCGTTCACGCCGTGCTTGAGTAAATCAAACATCGGCCACACGCCACAGAAATCATCGCCCGGTCCAAAGCTGGCATGCGCGGTGCGCACGATTGAGCCGTCGGCTTCTTTATGAAATGCCGACACGCCTGGCTCTGGGCTGTCTTTGTCGCTCATGTATCCCATCGCTTTGGCGAACCCTGATCCATTCCCCGACACACATGGATAGTTCCACCCTCGCAACTCCCTGAACTCTTGAATCACTTCTGCCGGATCATTCGAACACAGCACAAAGCCGCAGCGTTGCCCAAGATGCTTGGCGATCCCAATCATCGCATCGCCCCAAAGCGAACAATACGAACACCCTTTCCCCATGTTGTGAATCACCAGCAACTCAGACTTCCCATCAAACAACTCAGAGAGCTTGGTAGCCGAACCATCAAGCCGAGTCAATGCCCAGTCTTCAACCTGCTCTGGCACACGATTGGCGATCTCTTGAGCAAGCGTTTGCTTGAGTTTCATAATCTCGATTTGTAGTTCCTGAATTCGATCAGCCATGTGAGAACTCCTTTGGTGTTCTGTGTAGTGTACACAAAAACAGATCACCCAGCAAGGATGCTCTGCGTGTTGAAACAACGGATGACCTACAACGGACGACCTGATCAGGAATCAACAAAGCCTTCGAGCTTGCGCGAGCGGATCGGGTGCTGGAGCTTGCGGATCGCCTTGGCTTCGACCTGGCGAACGCGTTCGCGGGTCACCTTAAAGATCCGCCCGACTTCTTCGAGGGTATAGGTGTACCCATCGCCGATGCCGTAGCGGAGCTTGATGATCTCTCGTTCACGATAGGTGAGCGTTTTAAGGACCAACTCGATGCGTCCCTTGAGCATATCTCTTGCAGCTGCGACCGCCGGCGCGTCTTGATTCGTGTCTTCGAGAAAATCGCCAAAGTTTGAATCTTCCGATTCACCAACCGGGCGATCAAGGCTCACGGGATGCTTCGAGATCCCCATCACCCGTCGAACCTCCATCGGCGACATCGCTGCCTTCTCGGCGATCTCTTCAGATGTTGGCTCAGCTCCGGTTTCTTGCATGATCGCTTTTTGGATATTGCGAAGCTTGGTCATCGTCTCGATCATATGAACCGGGATACGAATCGTTCGCGCATGGTCAGCGATTGCGCGGGTGATCGCTTGGCGGATCCACCAGGTCGCATAGGTGCTGAACTTATAGCCCCGTTTGTACTCAAACTTATCGACCGCACGCATCAACCCGGTGTTGCCCTCTTGGATGACATCGAGAAAACTCAGCCCTCGGTTTCGATACTTCTTGGCGATCGATACCACAAGACGCAGGTTGCCGCCGGAAAGATCTCGCTTGGCTTGTTCGTACTCCCAGAACACGGTAGAGATCTGATTGATCCGTTCGCGGAGTTGCTCAGGCTCATCCGATGCTAATCCGCGAAGCCCATGAAGCTCTTCACGCAAGACATCGAGATCGTCCGCGTCATACTTCTTTGGATACAACGCTGCTTGGAGCATCTCGCCTTCGATCGCAGTCATTTTTTCGGAGATCGACTTGAGTTTACGCATCAAAGGCACGATTCGCCCAGTACGCAAACTCAGCTCTTCGATCAACGCGGCCATCCGCCGTCGGCGGACGACCATGCGATGGCGAATCGCCTTCGCTTTCTTTGTCTCTCGAATAGTCCCGTCGTCCTTACGAAGCTCGTCGAGCTCGGCCCAATCTTGGCGGTTGAGCTCGAGTAGCTTTTCAACCGTAGGCAGGTTCGCAGGGATGCGTGTTGAGATCTTCGCCTTTGCTTGATCATCAAGCGTGCTCACGCGCATGGTGCGATCAAACGGAAGCGAACCGTCGCTCACAAGCTTGAGCGTATCAATAACCTGGGAGATGATGTAATCGCTCTCAAGGCACCGTCGGCGGAAGATCATCCGTGTCGTTTCGATCTTCTTGGCGAGCCGAACCTCTTCGTTACGAGTGAGCAACGGGATCGAACCCATCTGGGTCAGATACATACGGACAGGATCATCCATTCGCTTCGCGCTCGGCTCGCTCGCGACGGCTTCATCGAGATCACGCTGCACGCTCTGGTCGTCCATCGTGCGTGCTTCTTCGACATCCTTTTCAGCTTCAGCGATTTGCTTGGCATCCATCGCGCCGGTGCCGTTGGCATAGTGCGTTGCGTTGAGGCGCAATCGAACAGATTCGCCATCGCCAAGGTGCTCGCCGCCGGTAACCGACATCGCACGGAACTGGTCCATCAAGAACCCAATAGTTTCGGTTGTGCGAAGATCGCCGGCGCGTTGGGCGCGGAAAATGCGTCCTCGGAACTCCATCTCATCAACAAGTTCAACGCTTTGCTCGTCGAGCCTAGTTATGAGTGCATGGATAGGCACCATCTCGACATACTCGTCGGGGATAATGTTGTTGAGTTCTTCGTAGCTGAGCCACCCGCGTCGTTTGCCGACGACGATCAACTCTGCAACTGCTGGATGCAAGATTCCAATCATGAACACACTCTCCTGATACCCAATCGAACCTGATCAGTCATCTTTAAATATACGCACCAACTCGAGCCCTCCGGGAAGTTGGGGATTAAAATTTCGCTCATTCTCCGCTGAGCATATTTTTTCCTGATCGTCCAAACTTTTTCCGATTCATTCTTTGCGACTCGATGAACGCTTTGAGCTTGGCTGCTTCGTCAGCCAACTCATTATTCGTATCTTGATGCGTTATATTTCTTGCATCAATCATCGTGACCGCACCGATGCACTCATTGAACACCCGTGTGACACGCGAAGCAATGGCTTCGGAATCTCTGGCGACGAACTGACGCAACATGGTTGCCCTTTGTTCCGCCTCAACAAGATTTTTTCCTGTCTCGTCACCAAGGGCGGCGAGTTCATCAAGCACAGCGTGCAGCCCAGTCCCTGTGCCGTTCTCTGCGCTGCTGTGCAATGCGTCGGCAACGACTCTGGACAAAGGCGATCCGAATAATGTCGTGCTGGTGAGTTCGCGTTCTTCACTGCTCATCAGCATCCAAAGATTCGCATCATAAAGCAAACACCCTAAAAGTGTTTCCCGAGCGTTGGGTGCCCAGTTGTGTTCAACATACGATTCTTGTTCACCATCGACTTGCTCGATGTCTGCCTGATGTGTGAACGATGGCCGCTGTCGGCTTCGCCCAGTGCGAATAGCTGCGATGACCACGCCCTCTTCAATCTGCGCAGCACGAGCGACCTGGCGGATCATGAGGCTCCGACGAACAGGGTTCAGTTCACCAAGACCAAGATCGCTGAGCTTGGCAAGCTCTTCCTCAATGCGTTGAGTAATACGAGCGGGCCCAGCGTCTTTGAGTTCTTCACGCAACCGATCAAAACGCCATTTGATCAGATCAACCGACTCCGCGATAACCTGCGTAAAGATGGCTGCCCCACCCTCACGCTTGAGGAGTTCGTCAGGGTCCTTTGCATCGGTAAACCCAGCGAGGGCAGCGATACGAATATCGATCGTCTCGCTCAACAAAACCTCGATCGCTCTGTCGGCTGCTTTGATTCCCGCATCGTCGCCATCGAATAACAAAACAACCGTATCGCACAGCCGACGCAGCACCGTTGCATGCCCTTTGGTCAGTGCGGTGCCCAATGTGCCGACCACATGCTCGACGCCTGCCTGATGGCAAGCGATGACATCGGTGTACCCTTCAACAATGACCGCGGTCCGCTCCTTCTTAATCGCACGCTGGGCATGGTTGATGCCATACAAAGTCGTAGATTTGCGGAACACCGGAGTCTCGGGTGAGTTGAGGTATTTGGGCGAATCATCCTCATCCATAATCCGCCCGCCAAAGGCAATCACCCGCCCGATCTGATCACAGATCGGGAAAATCAAACGATTGCGCAGCGCGTCATAATGCCCACCATTGTCTTTGGCCTTGATGAGTCCTGCGCCGATGAGCGCGTCGAGGTTGAGCCCTTTGGCTTGTGCGGTCTTGAGCAATCCATCCCAGCGGTCTGGGCTTGCTCCAATAGCGAAGCGTTCGACCATGTCGTCGGAGATCCCTCGTTTTTCGATGATCGTTCGTGCGAGTGTGCCATGCTCTGGGTGGGAGAGCATGGTTTGGAAGAAGGACTGCCCTGCCTGGTTGGCGGCCATGATTTCTTTCTTGCCCACACCTGTGTGTTCAAACGGGACACCGCCTGCGCTGTTGTTGGAGTCACCATTTGGATTGAACTTGGCGAGTTCGATATTGCCCCGCTCAGCGAGATATTCGAGGGACTCGCGGAATCCCATCGAGTGGTATTTCTGGATGAATGTAAAGACATCGCCGCCGGTGCCACAGACGAAACAGTGAAAAATCTGCTTGGCAGGGATAACGCACATCGAAGGATTGCGATCATCATGGAATGGGCACAACCCGACATACTCGCGCCCCTTAGGCTTGAGCGCCAAGTGTTCGCCAACAACCGCGACGATATCCGAAGCATCGCGTACGCGCTGGCGATCGTCATGTTCTGGCGAAAATCCGCTCACCTGTTCTCCATCTTCATTTCTTATCTGACCCAGAGCAAGACAATGTGTCTAAGTTTGCACGCCCACAAGGCAGGTTCCCTATCTATTTTACCGGCTGCCCGGCTCAAAACACTAGCCCAATATCTGGGTGGTGCCAACAAAGTCAAAGATCTCATGCCTCTTGATGCCGATGCAGGGTCCAAATCGAGTAGAACGCCCCATTTCGGACCCTCGGTGGTCCGAAATCGTACACAAACACACCAAATCCTCTATACTCATCTTCATGGTCACCCGCCAACGCATCATATTCCAAGGCCGCGTCCAAGGCGTGGGCTTTCGGGCACGCACAAGCATGATCGCTGCCTATTACGCCATTACTGGATGGGTCCGCAATGAACCCGATGGAACCGTGATGCTCGAAGCTCAAGGCGACGAAGAAACCCTCGAAAAATTCCTCAACGAACTACGCAAAAAGACATCCGGGCTCGTTGAACGCGAGATTCATGCACATGTCCGCACACTCGGGAATGAATCGACATTCGAGATCGTCTCAAGTTTTCATTCGAAAACTCAATGGTGAAAATAGTGTTCGCGTTCTCATTTAGTATGGAGCGAAACTCAACGATCGTTTCCCATTTCCTTTGAGATCCATTTTACCTATTTTTACAACACCTAGGCCGTGTCTGACGGCTCGGCTTTCTCTTCTCTGGATGCCCCGTCGGAGCAGGCTTCGGCTCCTTCGGATTAAAATCAAAAATCTCCGATCCCGACACCCGGAAAGAGCGGACAGACACGACCTAGACTCTCTGTCTTGGCCAATAATGTATATTGAGCATAAAAATGAGACAGAAATAAGACAGAAATGTCGCTATTGTCTTGTGCGAGCGTTGCTCTTCGAGTATCGTCGCATTGATGGACTTTGTTTGACCATCACCAGAGCCGGGCAGATGGCGTGCTACATAAATGCGCGACATCTGTCAACGCATGGGATTTACCGGATGCGCGCAACGACTCGGCTCTACAAGTTGCTCGCCTGCACCCCCTCGTGGTGCATCATTGGTCCGCGCATCGCTGCTCACCAACCCACTGCAAGAAGTGTTGGCTGAATCGCTCGCGTTGCAAAATAGAAGAAGAGGCTTTCATGATACGAAAACAACGCACACGCCAGGTGCTTGCTTTGCATGCACTAGTACTCGCTGTTTCGAGCACACACGCACTCGCACAAACTCTCGACCCAGTCCCATTCCCCCCTGAGAATCAGTTTACACAAGCCAAATCTGATCTTGGCAAAATTTTGTTCTGGGACGAACAACTCTCAAGTGATAGCACCATGTCGTGTGGATCGTGCCATCAGCCCGCAGTCGGAGGAACAGACGAGCGCCGAGGGACGAACCCCGGTGCAGACGGGCTGTTTGGCACACCTGATGATGTGATCGGCTCGCCTGGCGTAATCTTCCAGACCGCAGAAGATCTGTACTCGAAATCACCTTTGTTTGATCTTGATGTACAAGTAACTGGCCGCCAAGCACCTCCAACGATCATGGGTATGTATGCACCAGACCTGTTCTGGGACGGACGCGCCACCTCGGCATTTACAGACCCATTGACCGGCGAACTGTTGATCGCCTCAGGGGGTGCACTCGAAAGCCAAGCCGTCGGCCCACCAGCGAGTGGCGCTGAGATGGCCCACCAAGACCGTGACTGGGCACAGATCCTCGTCAAGCTCACCGGCGCACGCCCATTGGCATTGGCATCAAACCTACCTGCTGATATGGCAGCGGTTATCGCGCAGGCCAAAACCTATCCACAAATGTTTGAGGAGGTCTTTGGCGACCCAGAACTCACCGCAGGACGCGTTGCCATGGCGATCGCAACCTACGAACGCACACTGCTCCCAGATCAATCACCTTATGATCTCTACTCCGCCGGCGACTCAAACGCGATGACCACCGGCCAGATCATGGGGCTCAATGCCTACCGATCGTCACTTTGTAACGCATGCCATGGGGGAGCCCAGTTCACCGACAATACCTTCCGCAACATCGGAATCCGTCCGGTTGCTGAAGATCCGGGCCGAATGAACTTTACAGGCTTAAA
This sequence comes from Planctomycetota bacterium, assembly GCA_024280755.1. Classification (GTDB taxonomy): domain Bacteria; phylum Planctomycetota; class Phycisphaerae; order Phycisphaerales; family UBA1924; genus UBA1924. Next base: position 109,684 of record JAJRPN010000004.1, on the reverse strand, counting down.
CAGCGACCGGGGCAAGTTTAAAGTTCCATCGCTGCGCAACACCGGCTTACGCGATCGGTACATGCACAATGGACAGCAAGGAACACTCGAACAAGTCTTTGATTTCTATGCTCATCGCAATGGTGAGGTCCCCGTGTTTGACAACCTTGACCCATTCATGTTCTCTCCAATTTCCTTTTCACCAATGATGGAAACTCGCATTATCGATTTCCTCGACAATGCACTAACCGATCCTCGCGTCGCTGCAGAACAGTTCCCGTTCGATCGTCCAACGCTCTATGCTGAACTTCCAACTGCCAACCCAGCCGTCATCGGTGCTGGCACCGCGGGCTCGGGTGGGATCGTTCCCGATATGATCGCAGCAAACCCTCCAAACCTTGGCAACCAAGGTTTCAAGGTCGGCATCAACAATGCCTTGGGCGGTGCCGACGCCTTTGTCTCGCTCTCGACATCACCACCAGTTGGCGGGATCGTTGCCCAAGACACAGTGCTTGGACCGATCATGCTCGAAGGATCTGGCGATGGCAACGGGTTCGGAACCATGATGTGGCCTGTCCCCAATGACGACGCGCTCGATGGGCAGACCTGGTACATGCAATGGGTCGTGACCGATCCAAACGCAGCCGGTGGATTGGCCTATTCATCTGTCGCAGAGTTCACCACTTTCTGTACCATGACTGGTGTGTGTGTGTCCTTCTGCCCGGCAGACATGAACGGCGACGCCACCCTCAACTTCTTCGATATCTCTGCATTCCTCCAGGCGTTCAGTGTTGAAGATCTATCAGCAGATTTTACCAACGATGGAATATTTAACTTCTTCGATATCTCTGCATTCCTCGTCCAGTTCTCACAAGGCTGTCCGTAAATCAGAAGTCAATACTCGGCCTCGCTGAGTTGACGCTACAAAGGAAGTGCTTGCCACCTGTAACCAGGAACAAGCACTTCCTTTTTTTAATTGCGGACGAGCTTACCGATTGCATACACTCTGCAATGCTCATTCTCTTTGATATCGATATGACCCTTCTTTCCTCGAACCACATCGGGGTCACATGCTTGCGTGATGCTGGGCGGCTGCTCTTCGCACCAGACTTCACTATTGAAGGCATTGTCTTTGGAGGCGGGATCGATCCGAACATTCTCCGAGATATGCTCACACTCAACAAAGTCGAACCAACGAAAACCAATGTTGATGCGTTGCGATCGAGCTATCACCAGATGCTTATTGAGATCGCCAACGACCGAGCCGTCGCGGAGGCGTTGCCCGGTGCCCATGATCTCGTCAACGCGACAGCTACACACCACAGCCAGCCAACACTAGGATTGCTCACCGGCAACTACCAAGAGACTGGCACCATCAAGGTTGTGTCGGCGGGGTTTGACCCATCGCTTTTTACGATCAATGCTTGGGGAGATTGTTCCCCTCACGCCGAGCCTAAGCGTTCGCATTTGCCTCCGGTAGCGATTGAGCGATATCAGGCGGTGAAAAACACAACACTCGATCCCCAATCAGTGATTGTCATCGGCGACACCATCCATGATATCTCATGCGCCAAAGAAAACGGATGTCGATCGCTAGCGGTCGCTACCGGGCACGATGATTTTGGTACACTGGTGAGGGCTGGGGCTGACCTAGTTGTTGACGATCTGACCCAGACAGGGGAGCTGATTGAATGGATGATGAAAACATAGCACAGCAAGCCATCGCCCCAACGCTGAATGCCCAACGCTTTGGGTCGATTGATACTCTTCGTGGGTTTGCACTTTTAGGGATTCTTGTTCCCAATATCATGTACTTCGCCTGGCCGATGGCGGCGGTCACCGATCCGGGGGCCATGTCCGCGTCGTCCGCCAACGAACTCGCTCATACCATCGCCGCGACGGGGTTCCTGGGCAAGTTCATGTTCCTCTTCGCGATGCTCTTCGGTTCGGGCGTGGTGATGTATGCCCGTAAGTTTGATCATGCGGATGAATCGGGCAAGTATCACACCAAGCTGCGAACCGGCGCAGCCCTGTGGTATTCACGGTGTGCTTGGTTGCTCTTGTTCGGGATGCTCCATGCTTATCTGCTCTGGTATGGCGACATCCTTACCTACTACGCCATCGCCGGGCTCACACTCATGTGGTGGATACGCCGGGTGAATCCCAAGGTGCTTTTCTTTGGTGGGCTGACGGCTTACTACCTCGGTTCAGTTTTCATGATCTTGTTCACCGCAATTGGATACTGGGCTTTTAGCGCAGGGCATATCGAGATGCACGAACTCTCGGCAGACCCCGCTGTCGAAATCGCAGGGTATACCGGAACATATCTTGATGCGTTCAAAACCCGGTTCTTCACCACCATGATCATGCAGGTGACGATCGGTGTTCTGTTCTTGCCAATGCTTTGGGGAATCATGTCGATGGGGATCGGGCTTACGCGTATGGGCATTTTAACGGGCGAACGCTCGTTACGGTTTTATGTCATCGCTGCATGCGCCTGCCTTGGCATTGGCATTCCCCTTACTGGGCTTGGATATGCCTGGTCCCAGAGTACATTTAACCTTGTTCCTGGGTTTATTTGGCAAGCCCTTGCTCAGCCTGTTGGGGTGCCACTCTCGCTGGGGTATGCAGCGTTGATTATCGCGTTGTCGAAATGCTCGTCGGCACGGTTTATTTGCGTGCCTTTGGCTGCGGTTGGGCGAATGGCGTTGACCAACTACTTCCTGCACACGATCCTCTGTACCACCTTTTTCTATGGGTATGGATTGGGTTATTTCGCATCGATCGAGTTCCCAATGCTCTGGTTGGTTGTATTTGCTGTTTGGACGATCAACATTGTCTTCTCGATGCTCTGGCTCAGGTTCTTTGTGATGGGGCCGTTTGAATGGCTCTGGCGAGCGCTAACCTATCGCAAGCTTGTCCCGATCCGCAGGATAAGCTAAGAGCATAAAAAAAAACACACCCCTGATACCAAAGGTGTGTCTCTCAGTTTTTATTGTCTATTGATCAGTGATCGACTCGTGACCCAAGCACCGGCGAGACCTCTTCGTAGATCTCATCAAGGATCTCCTTGGTTTTGGCTTCGATGTTCAAACGGAGCAAAGGCTCGGTGTTTGATTTGCGGATATTCATCCACCAGCCTTCGTCTTCGAAGCAATCGACGGTGACGCCATCGAGTTCATCGAGTTCGCCGCGTTCGGTGTAGGTTTCCATGATCTGTTCGAGGGCAAGGTCTGACTCTTCGTTCTCGAAGTTGATCTCGCCAGACTGCACATACCGCATCAAAGGCGACACCATCTCTGACATCGGCTTGCCCGAAGCAGCTAATGCCGAGAGGAATGTACACATCGCAATCGCCCCACTGTCCGCATTGAAGTTTTTGCGGAAGTAGAAATGCCCTGAGAGTTCGCCGCCAAAGATCGCGTTGTTCTCGGCGAGGAGTTGTTTCATAAACACATGCCCGACGCGCCCACGCAGGGCTTTGCCACCATGCTTGTCGATTTCTTCTTTGACCGCTTTGGTTGATCGCAGATCGTAGATAATCGCAGCGCCTGGTTTTTGCTCAAGGAAGTAAGGCACCAGCATCGCGGTCATGATATCACAAGGAACAATCTGCCCCTTTTCATCAACCGCTACACACCGATCGGCATCGCCATCGAAGCACAATCCCAGATCGGCGCCTTGTTTGATGACCTCTGCTTGAAGCTCCTCAAGGTTGGCAGCGACCAATGGGTTTGGTTCGTGGGCGTATTCGTGTTTGGTGTTTTCGAAGTTGATCTCGATGATCTCGAGTCCTTCGGTTGCGTCCCCCTTGTTGCCGAAGATTTTCGGGCACATGGTGCCGGCCATGCCATTAGACGCATCGACGACGATCTTGAGCGGGTTCTTGTCATCGCGCTCGCCCAGATCGAGGAACTTCTTGACATGCTTGGCGTATGCCTTCCACAGATCACGAACATCCACGCTCGTGCCGGGTTGAGGCGTAAGGTTCTTGTCGACCATCGCAGCGTTTTTGCGCACAACATCGAGGCCAGTCGATTCGCCGACAGGCTTGGCTTTGCGCTTGGAAATTTTGAACCCGTTGTATTGAGGCGGGTTGTGCGAAGCCGTGACGACTATGCCGCCCGAGCTATCGAGATAGTTGATCGCGAAGTACATCATCGGGGTGTCGATCAATCCGAGATCGATGACCGACGCTCCAGCGGAGGTGATGCCTCGGATAAGTTCTTCACTCAGTTTGGGCGAAGACACCCGCATATCGCGGCCGATGATGACATTGCGCATCATCGGGGTTGATTCTCCATCTTGCTCGGCTTCGTTGAGCAAGAACTTGGCGCTCCCGCACCCGATCTGCCATGCCATGTAGTCTGTGAGTAGATCCGGGTAGACCCCGCGGATGTCATACGCTTTAAAGACGCGTCCAAGCATTGTGTATTCTCCATTTCCGGCCTGTGAGGGCGGTGTAGCGACCTGAGATCTATCGGCTCAGGTGGACAAAGAGGATAGCGCGGTTGTACTCTAATTGCATCATTGAGAGCCGGATCTCTTACGCTCATGAGCCTCTAAATGAGAGACAGCACTCTGAATACATCAAAAATCGCCCCGATGCTTTGTAGGCGGGTGGCATGTAGGTGACGAAGTCTCCTGCATGTCTTTTCTGTTTTGAGTGTGAATAAGACATGCAGGAGCCGGGGACGGCACCGGCATGGCACCCAGATGGAGATCGAGAAGAGGCGGGGCCTTGCTCGTACCTTTTGAGGCCAATTAAAGCACTATGGGTCAAAAAATACCCCGATGCTTTGTGGGCATCGGGGCAACGGCGAGAGAGCGAGATAAGAACAGGATTGATTATGCAGCTTTAGCCAATGGCTTAGTTGCGGTTTTGGCTGCTGGTTTGCGGGATCGGCCGACGGTGCGTTGGTCTTCGGGGGCACGGACGGTGGCCTCGTCGATCATGGAATCGACGAGTTCGAGTGGGTGTGATGCCCAAAGATCGGCACCGATCTCTTCTGCGAGGCCTTCCGCACGGTTGAACACGCCGCCGCCAACGACGATCTGGGTGTCTGGGCAGGCGCCGACTTCGTGGAGTGTGTCGATGAGGACACGGATGTCGGGGAGGTCTGATGGTTCTGAGCAGAACATGAGCAATGCACTTGGTTTGGTGCGTTGAACTATTTCTTGGATTTCGTCAATGGGGACTGCCCCGCCAGCGAACTGGACTTCGAAGCCGGCAGCTTCGAGCAGGTCGACCGCCATTTGGCCACCGAGTTCTGAGCCTTCCGATGGGCCGCAACATGCGAACACGGTTCGTCCTACGGGTGCCGCGTCTGATGATGCGAGGAGTTCTCGTGAACATTGGTCAACGAGCACACGCAGCAAGCGGGTTGAAAGGTTGTGTGCCAGGCTTGTGATCTGATCTTCACGGTGGAGTTTTTCGATCATTTCATACGCTGGCCAAAAGAGGTCGGTGAGGAGGATCTCTTGGGAGACACCTGCGTCTGATTGCTCTTGGACGATCGAGCGGGCTTGGTTGCGATTGCCTGCGATGAGGGATTCAAATAGGCGTTCGGTCAGGATCTCAGCACTCATGGTAAACTCCGGTTTCTAGCTTTTGGACTTGCTTTGGGACTGCCCCGCACGAGGGGCGGGCGGTGTGGTTTGGTGTTGGCCTTGCAACGCAGGGCACACAGAAAGTATCGAATAAACGACAGGCACGACAAAAGGGCAAGCCGATTTGAAGCGCACCATTTGCCCCAACAGCCATTACGGGCTTTCTAAGCGTGTTATTCTCGGACATTCTTTGAATAAGGGGTCGGCAAGGTCCGAGAAGTAGGCGATGCGCCCATTGAAGTTCTGATGTTGTTTGTGGGTGGATATACCGTATTATGCGCCGCGGCACCACCATCTCCAACTCGTTCTCACCCAAACTCTGCTCGCAACGAGATACCAAGCAGAAGTATTTATACAAAAGGTATACGCCCAAAGCGTACTCCTTTTACTAGATACAGAGTGCATGCACTTTCTTCTTTGCTTTTCCACAACCACCTGATGACCAGATCTGCCCGCGAAAATTAGTTCATCGCGATTGGTGAACAATGGCCACACCAGAGGGCGGGGTTGTTGAGCAAGCTGGTGCTTTGGGCGCTTGGTGGAGGCGGGAGGTTTCCCAGGGGGACGAGCATCCGCTGCTCATACTCCGCACGGTTGAAAACATAGCTCGGGTTATCCTGTGTATACGCATACTTGGTGTCCAACAACTTGTGGATCGCTTCGATGCGTGATTCAGGATACGGATGGGTCGAGAGCCATTCTGGCTGGCGTGTATCGCCAGCCTGCGCGAGTAACACTTCCATCACGCGCAGTTGCCCAATTGGGTTGTATCCTGCCCGTTCCATATAGCGCATCCCAAGCATGTCGGCTTCAGATTCACCGTTTCGCCCGTAGCTCAACAGCACGACATTGCCTCCGATGGCAAGCGCAGGCATCGCTATTCGTCCATACTTACGAACATCCGAGCTCGACTTGGATGTCCCAACGATCACCGATGCCCCTGTAATCGCAAAGTTAAATCCCATCTGTTTGGAGATGCGTTGGTTTCCATGCCTTGCGGTGACATGCCCGATCTCGTGCCCAAGCACCCCCGCCATTTCCGCTTCAGAATCAAGTTTCTCGGCAAGCCCTCTGGTGAAGAACACCTTGCCTCCGGGGAGCGCGAACGCATTGATCACATCCGAATCGAGCAGCGTGAACTCCCAATCAAGATCAGGAACACCCTCTTCAACCCCGGCAACAAGCTTCATGCCAACTTGGCGAACATATTGCGAAGGGATCACATCGCTGACCTCCCCACCGAACTGCTCGGCGAGCCCGGCAGCAGCATCGAGACCAAGCTTTTTCTCCTGCTCCCAAGAGAGAAGCGTTACGATGCGCTTTCCCGTTGCTGGGGATGTTGAGCATCCTACCGAGCCAAAGACAGAGAGCATCGCAAGGATGGCAAGGAATACAGACATTGAACGACTATTTGACAGCATGATGGTTCCCTTCAATAGGCTCTTTCGATCTACAAGAGTCTATCATCATTGTTCCATGCCCAAGACCAAACAACAACCCGAATCTGTACGATCTGTGCCACGATCTGGTCCAGATACCCCCGCGTGGGATGATGGCGAACTCGATTCGCTCCATTCAAACGCCGAAAAACATGACAAAGTGCAGGCGATGTTCAACGCGATCGCCCGATCGTATGATCTCAACAACCGGGTGCATTCGCTCTGGCGAGACCAGGCGTGGCGCAAACGCGCGGTTGTTTCATCCAATGTTCAACCCGGGGAGGCAGTCCTCGATTGCGCCTGTGGCACGGGGGATCTCACCCAAGCCTTCGCCAAAGGCACCCAGGCCGAGCGTATTGTGGGCTCGGACTTCACGGCTGGCATGCTCGAAATTGCAGAACACAAACGCTCCAAGCTCCATCAATCGTTGGCGGATCGGATCGAATATCTGCAAGCCGACGCACAAGCATTGCCGTTTGAAGACCAATCGTTTGATGTGGTTTCGATCGCGTTCGGGATTCGCAATGTGCAAACACCCGAGAAAGCGATCGCCGAGTTTTATCGTGTGCTTCGTCCCGGTGGGCGGCTGATTATTCTTGAGTTTGGTCAGCCGAGCTTTGCGCCGATGCGTTGGTTTAACAACTTCTATTGCGGCACGATCATGCCTCGCACCGCGACATGGATCGCACGCGATACCTCTGGTGCGTACAAATATCTCCCGCGATCGGTCGCGTCGTTTAAGACACAGGCTGAAATGAAGAACATGATGGGTGATGCCGGGTTTGGCCAGGTCAGTTCGCGGTCGATGACGATGGGCATCTGTAATCTCTATCGAGGTGTCCGTTCATAACGGCAGTCGAATCGATCAGAGCATCGCGATCAAGCCATCGGCTGCGCGAACAAGCATCAACGCGAGAAAGACCGAGCCTGTGATGGTCAATACTGGATAATCGAACAGGATTGATTTTGGGTATTGGCGTTCGAGCCGAAGGGTCTTAGCCTTGGTCGGTGCCATCGGGTCGGCATACACAAAGCACTTCATATCCATCATCAACATCTCGCGTTCAGAAAACGAGCGGAGCTTGACCTCTGTGATCCCATGCTCTGTAGCGGTGTACGCTGCGTCGTGATCGTTGCGAGCACTGATACGAAGTGTGCGTGGTTGGTGTGTTCGTGTGTCGTGTCCCGCGACTTCATAAAATGGCATTCGTGACCTCCGTGTCTATAGCGAAGATCCTACCAGATTTTTATCGGGCGTGCAGGAACATCCCTCTTCCCACCCTGATTGGGGCGTTCTACTCATGCGAGTGTCGAGCATTGTGGGTGCCCCGACTCGCATTCTTATGCGCAGTCGGGCCTTCAAAATTACACCAATAGGCGAAGATCTCACTGCGCCGAAGACGGCGAGTAAGGGCACCCAGATTTGAACTTTCATATGCATTTAGACGGTGACGACCGAAGGCTCATCGCTGATAATCAGCTCGGCTTCGGTCTTCTCGATGACTTCCTCGACCGTGACGCCGGGGGCGAGTTCGATGAGTTTGTAGCGTTTGGCCTGGTGATCCATTTCCAGCACGCACAGATCAGTAATGATCATGTCGATGCAGGCTTTTCCGGTGAGGGGAAGCGTGCATTCTTTGAGTATTTTGGGCTCGCCTTTGCGGTTGCAGTGTTCCATCGTGACGACGACCTTTTTGACGCCGGCGACGAGATCCATCGCGCCGCCCATGCCTTTGATCATTTTGCCCGGGATCATCCAGTTGGCGATATCGCCTTCTTGGGAGATCTGCATGGCTCCGAGGATGCACATGTCGATGTGTCCGCCACGGATCATGGCGAAGGATTGCGACGATGCAAACGAGGCTGCGCCTGTGCGGGCGGTGATGGTTTGTTTGCCAGCGTTGATGAGATCAGCGTCGATGTTTTCTTCGGTCGGGAATGGCCCGATCCCGAGAAGTCCGTTTTCAGACTGGAGCCAGACATCCATGCCTTCGGGGATGTGATTGGCGACAAGTGTCGGCATCCCGATCCCGAGGTTGACGATGTAGCCGTCCTGCAGCTCTTGAGCTGCCCGTTTGGTGATGTCTTCGCGTGATAGTGGCATGGGGGGATTGTAGGAGAGCCAACGAGCCGCGACCGTCAGGGAGTGGTCTTGTCTTGAGGGGAGAAGAGGAAGACACCCCTCCGTCATGCTTCGCATGCCACCTCCCCGCGGGGCGCAGGGAGGGGCAAGAGGGGGTAAGGGAAATGCTGGTCTCTCGATTCAATATCTTACGCCTCCCCCGGGCTTCCGGGGGAGGCGTAAGAGCATGAAGATACGCCTTGCCGAAGACGGTCAAGGCGTGGCACCCAGAGATTGTTAGAGCCGTTCCCATTTTTGTCGGCGGGCTCGGCGTTCGTGGCGTGCCAAGCTTCTGATACCGTAGAAAATGAGCAACGCAGGGATAAAAACCCATAAACCCGAGATAATGAGCTGCCTTAAACCGAAACCGTGAAAGAATACACCGGGCCAGCGGATATTCCGTTCGGTAATACCCATCCCTTCGAGTGTTGTGATCCATTCTTGACGATCGTCAATCAGTTGAACATCATGTGTGAGCGTATCAATGATAAAGTAGCCGATGACCACATCGCTATTCCACTCTACGCGTGTTCCAAAGAGGATATCACCGGCTTGATCAAACTCTCCTGCATCTGAAATAGCGTCACCTTGAGCAGCTTCGGATTCAGGTGGAGATATTGCAATAAATGCTTTATCAATGTAGCACTCGTAGCCATTGACTAACTGAAGCGTTCGACCAGGACCACACCCCGTCCAGATACAAGCACCAAGAAATGCCCAGAGCACCATCGCCCATACTTGTTCTCTTGATGATGACCATTGTGACATTTCACAGATACGAGGCACAGAGCAGCAAGTTCACCCGCAGCCGCAATCTTTAGATTTGGGCTTCTTGCCTACAGGTTTCCCTCCCACTGTCAGGGTGGTCTTGGTGCCTTTTTTCTTGGGGAGGAGTACCAGTTTAAGGCCCCAGAGGGAGACGATCATCACGAGGGTGACGACCCAGAACTGCCAGTCATTGAGGGGCATGATTAGGAGCCTCCTGCTGCGCTAATGAACTGGTAGGCGGCCAATGCGCTGGTGTAGGCGAGTAATGACATCCATCCAAACTGAAGCATCGCCCACTTCCAGCCTCCGGCTTCTTTGGCGGTGACGACCAAAGTCGGCAGGCACAAGGATGCGAGGACATAGAAAAAGAGCAACGACCAGCTTGTGGCGTAAGTGAAGATGCGTGAGCCGTCGTCGTTGGTGGCGTTGGCGATGGACGCGAGTACAGAATCATCTTCGACATCATCCGAGCCAGCGACTTGGACCGCCATCGTCGAGACAAACACTTCTCTTGCTGCAAAAGAAGCGAGCACGCCTACGGTGAGTTGGCGGTCGTAGCCGAGTGGTGCGAAGATGGGTTGAAATGCGGTACCGAGTTTGCCGAGCATTGAGTTGGCTGCGGCGTTGCGTGTATCAAGCGAATCGGCTTGGGCGAGGAGTTCGTTTGATTGTTCGACATCAACGACCGACTCTGCCTGTGCGCGAAGTTCAATGGCTGCACCAGTTGGTGCACTGTGCGGATACGCACCGAGCCACCAGAGGACGATGGAGATGGCGAGGATGAGGGTGCCAGCTTTTTTGAGGAACATCATGCCTCGATCGAATGTAAGGAGCAACGCTGATTTAAGATCGGGGATGCGATAGCTTGGGAGTTCGAGGGCCATCGGGCGAGATTTACCACGCAGGATCGTCCTTCGAAACAAGAGCGATGTGAACAAGCCTGCGAAGATACCCATGGCGTAGCACATCGTAAACGCATACGCCTGGTAGAGCGGACGCTCGGGAAAGAGGATCCCGGTGAGGAGGATATAGACCGGGATTCGAGCGGTGCAACTCATGAACGGGGCAACGAGGATTGTTGCAAGCCGGTCTCGGCGGTCCGGGATCGCCCGGGCCGCCATGATGCCGGGGATAGCACAGGCATGGCTTGAGAGTAATGGGACAAATGCGTGCCCTGACAATCCAAACGGGCGGAGGGCGCGGTCGATGACAAACGCAGCGCGGGCGAGGTAGCCGGTGCCTTCGAGAAGTGCGAGTAGGAAGAAAAGCAAACAGATCTGAGGCAAAAAAATCACCGTGCCGCCAACGCCAGCGATCACACCATCGACCATCAGATCATGAATCGCCCCCGGTGGGATGTGTGAGCCAACCCAACTCCCAACCGAGCCAAACCAGAGATCGATCCAATCCATTGGATAGGCGGCGAGCTTGAAGATCATCCAGAACAAGCCGGTCATGATCGCGGCGAAGGAGAACACGCCGAGGATTGGATGCGTGAACGCATGATCGAGTCGATCGGTGAGTGTGTCTTCTTTGATCGCGATTGGTGAAGCGGAGACCACCTCGTAAACATCTTGTGCCCATCGTTCGATGCCGTCGATATCGGTTGGCGCAGAGCGCGTAGAAACCTTGGCCTGGCCGAGCTTGGCGGCGAGTTCCTCAACGCCTTCGCCCGTGCGAGCGCTGCACATCACCACTGGACACCCTAAACACTCGGAGAGTTTGGCTTGATCAACATGGATGCTTCTTCGGCGGGCAACATCGACCATGTTCACCGCAACGACTGTCGGCAACCGCCGACCGAGGATTTCGCCGACAATGGTCAGGTTGCGCATCAGGTTGGTGGCGTCGATCACAACGAGGAGCACATCGGGAATATTGGCCTCTTCGCCATCAGGGGCAGCGGTGCCATCGAGCACATCGACACACACCTTTGACTCGGAGAGATCCAGATTGAGCGAGTAGATGCCGGGGAGATCAATAAGAACAGATTCGGCAGTTCGTTGCGCCCCCGTATCAAGATTCACGCGCGCGACGCGGGCTTCTTGGGTGGTGCCTGGGAAGTTTGAGGTCTTGGCACGGATACCTGCGATGCGATTGAAGAGCGTGGTCTTGCCAACATTCGGATTGCCAAGCACGGCGATGGTGTGCTTTGTAGAAACAACTTGAGAAGCGGTTGGGGTGGTCATCGCAAGAATCTACAACTGAAAGAGAGGTTTATTCATCGATGTGAACCATCACGCGTGAGGCGATGTCTTTGGCGAGACCGATTCGGCATGCGCCCGAGAGCGAGATGATGCAGGGTTCGCCGAGACGACACATCTGGACCGAAGCATCTGGACGAAGCCCCATTGCCCTGAGCATCGAACAATCATCGGGATGCGCCTGTGTGCATTCGATTCGGCCGGTTTGTCCACGGGAGAGTTGGGTCAGCGGGATGGCTTTGGATTCGATCTTTGAATCGGTTGTGGTCACCATGACATGAACTCCCCTTGGCTGCCTCAGTATTACGGACAACCGAATACTTCAATCATATTCCAGTTGAGAATGAATCGCAACAACCATTTGCTTTTTTCTTTAATCCTTCTTTGATGACTGCTTTGGGCGTTTGACGAGCCACCCGACGACGAATCCGATCAAGGAGAAACCCAGATAAAGTAAGGCTGCCGGGGCGGAAGTTTTCCAGAAGAAAACATCGATCGTCGTTGAATCCCAGTTCTGGAAGATCAAAATCAAAAAAATCACGCTCGCAATTATCGAAGCGATGAACTTGGGGCGGGTATAGATTGGCTTCTTGTTCTTTGGCGGGAGTTTGGGAGCATCTGCGGGCGTTGTGTCATTCATGATTTGGCTCCGTCAAAAATATCATTATTTGTAGGTAAGTCTGCGAGAGTCATGTGTGCATATCGCTCTGACACATGGATATCTCGATACCTGTTTCTCTTCGCATACCAAGCCAAGCCACGGACCATCCAAAATGGTTGCGATTTCACATATCGAGATCCTGCGCGAACCCAACCCAAAAAATATTCTTCAAATGGCTTATCGGTATCTTGAATCTCAAGACCGAACTTTATGGTCAAAAACTCGATGCCACTCAGGTGTTTTTCTTCGAGTGCTTGGATATCTATTTTTTTGTGAAATTGACCAAATGAACCGGTCATCTTGGGATGAGGTTCACCGGATTGAGTCTTACTTGTCGTGAGGCTAATCCAGCGATTCTCATCGAACATCGTGAAGAAATCAGTGGCAATTGCACCCCCGAACTTGTAGCTCGCAAGAAAAGTACCACTCTCATGTCGCCAAGCAACAATCATTGGTGATGGCGAACCTGGGAATCGGCCCCAGTAGGCATCAATCCATTTGTATTCATTCTCCTCAGCCCAGTCAATCAACTCATCGAAAACTGCGAGTTCGTCTGCATCTTTCTCTAATTCAATTGCTTCAAGCTTCGACTTCGATGATGATGTACTAAAAATTGAAATCGAAAACATTATTACCATCAGGCCAAGAATAAATAGCACCATAAATACAATACTGACAGCATCAGCAAGGTTCATGACACACTCACAGTTCGTTGCTCGATTCGCTTCTCTGACTTGGTCATCACCACCCGATCAATATAGTTCCCTGGCGTGTGAATCTCATCGGGGTGCAGCGAACCCGCGGGGACGATCTCATCGACCTCGGCAATCACAAACTTGGCAGCGGTCGCCATGTCTGGGTTGAAGTTGCGGGCGGTCATGTTATAGACGAGGTTGCCATACTCATCGGCTTTGGCGGCTTTGACCAGTGCGAGATCGCCGAAGAGTCCGGTTTCCATAACGAACTCTTTTTCGCCACCGCCGTTGGGGACACGAAAGGTTCGGGTTTCTTTTCCGTCGGCAACGATGGTGCCCACCCCTGTTGCAGTATAGAACGCTGGGATACCCGCCCCGCCCGCGCGGACGCGCTCGGCGAGTGTGCCTTGGGGATTAAACTCAACCTCGAGTTCGTTATTCAAATATTGGCGTGCAAACTCGTCATTCTCACCAACATAAGAGGAGATCATCTTCTTGATCTGCTTTGTTTGCAGCAGCAATCCGAGTCCCCAATCGTCGACGCCGGCGTTGTTGGAGACACAGGTGAGATTCTTCACCCCGGTATCTCGCAGGGCGATGATGAGTTGTTCGGGGATGCCGCAGAGTCCGAACCCGCCGACCATGCACATCATGCCATCGTAGAGAATGCCCTCATCATCAAGCCCTGCCATTGCGGAAACTGTATCAGGAAAGATTTTATTTGCCATTTTGGTTTCTCCGAAACGATTTTTTCTAGCCTGAGCACCAATCGAATGCTCACCCGTTTTTTCTTCTGAAACTGTATGCTCGGCACACTCACAAACCCCACCACCATCCATAAATGAAGCGTTGATCAGTAGTACCGATCCGCAAAGTACGCTTGTGCCAACACGATTTGCTCTTTCATCTGGGCAACTTCCCCTCGCTGTAGAAGACATCTTTGGGATCTGTATGACGACAGCCGGTTCTCGATTGGTGAATTTTACCAATCACTTCCAGCACGATGCCCGGTATACAATCTGTTTCCCTCACTTTGCAATCCCCTATTCCCAGATCGTTTCGGGAATCTGATTAAGTTGAACGGATGTACGAACAGGACGAGTTCGAACACCGATCACGGCAACAAAGGACACACACCTCGTGGACGACGAGAAAAAACCACACGCTGATCATCCAAACGCGCAGCCAACAACCAATATCGAACATCTTCGTGATGTCATGGAAAGCCTATCAGCCCAGAGGCTGATGGATATCTTTGCCAACGGATACTGCGCCCTCTCGCTGATCGTACTCACTCCAGAAGGCATCGTTGTCTATGCCAACGCGGTGGCGATCAACGGGTTTCCTGGTGTCAACCAAGAAACAATCAAAGGTAAACACCTCGCCGATCTTATGCCCTCAGCATGGGCACAAGAACGAATCGGGTATATGCAGCAAGCTGCCCAAACCGGCAAGACCGTTCCCATGGTCGATCTGCTCTCTGGGACTCGGCTCTATACAACGCTGCGCCCTATCGAGATTGAGCATCATGGCCACAAAGAAACGCTGATTTTTATCACCGTCGAACCCGTCTCGCCCATCCAGCTCCAATGGATCAGGTCCCAGTTTCAAGATGGCGAAATCATCATGGCCGAGCATATCGACCTTGGCAGACTCAGTGTGCTGACCGCCCGAGAGATTGAAGTGCTTGCACTCATGGGCCAAGGGCTTCGTCAAAAAGAGATCGCCACCAAGCTCTGCCGATCAATCTCGACAATCGATCGCCACCGCGAACGCATCGGCGAGAAACTCGGGATCAAAGACCGAGCCGATCTCATCACCATCGCACGCGAAGCCGGGCTCGAAGTCGAAGATGCACACCGCACCCATCTTCCAGTCAAACCAAAGTCGTAACACAGACTGATCCATTTGAATCATTTCTTGCGTGATTGACCAGACACAAACAACGACTCCTGATCTGTCCCCGCCATCGGCCGACTCTGCAAATCATCAAGCTCGCGCTGGATATCTTCGAGCGTCGAAAGCTGAAGATGCTCCGTCGCAAAGCGGATGTAGGCGATCTTGTCCACATCACGCAGTTTGGTCATCACGCGTTCACCAACGATTTGCGTCGGGACTTCTCGCTCATACTCAGAGTGGAGTTCTTCTTCGACGATCTCGGCGAGTTTGTTCTTGACATCTTCAGAGATCGGGCGTTTGCCACAGGCGTTGGAAACGCCTCGCATGATATTCTCGGTAGAGAACGGCACGCGCGAGCCGTCGCGTTTGACGACCATTAATCTGCCGGTAGGCTCAACGCGTTCGTAGGTGGTGTATCTTCGCTCACATTTGAGGCAGTGGCGTCGGCGACGGATGACCGCCCCGCCTTCGGTCGAGCGGGAATCGATGACTTTGTCCTGGTTGTGGCTGCAGAATGGGCAGATCATATTTTTGACTCCAAGACTATTGTATCAAGGAATCGTGATGATTGCTGAAGACTTATTTTTCTGCAGCAGAAACGATGATCTCGTCGCCTGCAAAAACTTCAAACTCATTCATGTTTCCGCTCAAAATAGAGTGAAGTGTGCCAAGTTCTGTTGTTTTACCACGACGGTTAAGCTTGACTATCGCGGCAGAGTCTGCGTTCAGTGCGCCGGCACTCATTAGCATCCGAGAAATCCTCATACTCGAAGAGTACTGATATTCGCCCTCGCGCATACCTATTCCCTTTACTCTGATTATGGGCAAAATCATGCTCTGCTGCGATTCTGTGAGTGTAGGAATATTGAATACATCTTCGTATTGGGATTCGAGCAGACGGGTACGGAGGTAGTAGTATCGCTCTTCGATTTCGTCATGTTCAAACTCCAGCATTTTCCGTTCAAACCTAAGGCTTTGAGCCTTTGATTCAAGTTCCTCTTTTTCAGGATTATCTTTGGAGATATATCCAATTAAGCTCGCGGCATTCGATACCTCGTTGATCTTCGCTTTGGTTTTGAGAAAACTGCTCCTTACGGCATTGAACTCTGCCTGTATCCGCTCGATTGCATGCTTGCGTTGTGTATTCAACTCAACGGCCAGTTCTTTTTGTTCTTGGGCGAACTGCTCTTTCGAAGCTTCACGCTCGGCTTGAGCGACTTCCCTCTCTGCGCTACGATCAGCCACCGCTTGAGCGAGTTGAGCATCTCGCTCGTCTGCTCTTTTTTTTCTTGCTGCTTCAACTCTTGCGTTTTCTTTATCGATCTCGGCTTTGCGTTCGGCGTTTCGTTTGCCAAGGATTGCGTCGAGTTCGCTGGTAAATCTGACAACCTCTATATGAATCTCTGGGGGGGCAGCGACGACGATTGAATCGCCGATGATTTGGATTGAAGTGTATCCCAGATCGTACTTCACCCCAAGGAGGCTTTGTAATGAACTGGCGTAGCTGAGCAGTTGGGATTCAGTATTGGCGACCCACAACGGAGCAAGATAAACGCGTGTCTCGATGATACTGCGTTGGTATTCATCGGCAGTGAGAATCTTGATTCCGCCCGATCCGCTGACAACCTCAAATCCCATAAGCTCTGGTGCAAATACTCGCTCGAGTTGAGAAATCGCCTGGTCAAGCGTGAACTCACCAATGAACTTCACCCCACTGCGCATAGGGACTTGAGACCTTGAACCTTCACGCGAAGCATCGGGACTAAACTCATAACCTTGCCCAAATGCCCGTAAAATCTCTTGAAAAACATCCAATACAGAGGCTTCTTCAATATTGAACTGATGCACTTTTTCTTCAGCTTTTCGTGTCTCATCAGACACAACCACCGGCACCGCCCCGCCGTTGCTTGGTGTTGCGCTTGGTGCTCCAGTTCCATTGATGAATGAGAAGCCGCCGAAGGACATGCCGGCGAGGGCGACGGTGATCAGTGCTGCGTTCATGAGTTTTCTCCGTGGGTTAATTTGTGTATGGGCGTGGGTGATGAGTTTGGCGAGTTCGGCGGTCTCGCCGAGTTCGGTGACGGCGATCTGGATCGCTTCGGATTCGGGCTTGCCGACAATCAAGAGGTCATCGACCCGCGATCGAAGATGGTCTTCGAGTTCGTCGCGGACTTGGGCGCGTTGAGACTCGGGCATGACGAGCATGGCGGTGAGGACATCGAGCCAGGTGGAGATCGAATCTCGTGTTGAGGACTCAACTTTGATTCGTGATTTGTGTTTGGTTTTGTTCATCCGTTGGCCAACTCGCTTTGGGGTGCTTGCGAAACGAAACCGTCGAGGATCGATTGCACCTGACGGTGGCGTTCGATGCTTTGGGCGAGTTGCTTCTGGCCTTTGGGGCTCAGGGTGTACCACTTGCGGCGTCGCCCGGTGGAATCTGGATCAGCACCAGCAGCTTTGACCTCTTCCCAGCTTGTGGTGACGAGGCCGTTCTTTTCGAGCTTGGTCAGAAGTGGATACATCCCCGAGGGCGAGAGCTTGAAATGGCCTTCGGATCGGGCAGCGATGTCCTTGGAAATCGCGTAGCCATAGGACGGGCCGATGGCGAGTACGGAGAGGACGACGAGTTCGGAATGATCTTGTTTGAGCGTGAGCATGGTATTACCTCGGCTAGATAGTACCATAAAAAATATATCCAGTTTAGATATATCCAAATTAAATACCATCTTTTTCCATTTTCCAGTGGAAGAAAATGGGAATAGCATGTATTCTTATTTAATGAAACGAGAAAACAAATGAACCAACTGACTGACATCGCCAATGCCCTTTCTGATCCGAACCGAGTTCGGCTCCTCGCTGCCTGCCTCGATCGCGAGCGATGCGTGTGCCAGCTTGTGGAACTGATCGATCTCTCGAACGCCTCGATCTCGAAGCATCTGTCGATGCTCAAGCGGGCGGGGCTTCTTGAATCTCGCAAGGAGGGAAGATGGGTGCATTACCGATCGCCCGATGCCCCCACTGCGATGGTGAGCGATGCAATTGGCTTTGTGAAATCGCACGCCCTCAATGATGACGCGATCTTGGCAGATGTGATCAAACTCAAGGAGATTGATGCGATTGAGCCTTGTGATCTTGCGAGGATGCAGCGCGAGGGATGTTGCGTTGGGAAGGCAATAGGCAATGGGCAAAATAGGCAATAGCAGAATCGGGCGGGTGCCACGGCTTGACCGTCTTCGGCAAGCCGTGTCTTGCAGGCACTCTAAGAGCATGGCTTGCCCTTCGGGTCAAACCATGGCACCCGGATAGAGAACACGAAGACCCCCTCCGTCTCACTGCGTTCGACACCTCCCCCGGAGGCCCGGGGGAGGCGATATGAAAACACATATGAAAGGAACTCACTATGAAAACGAATGAAGACATCAGAAACCAAATCCGCAAGGACTACGCCAACATCGCAACATCGAGCACGGTTTCCCGTGATCAGCTCACCGGCAAGAGCGAATCGACCGGAAGTTGCTGCTGCGCGGGAGCGTGCGGCGTGACGGAATCGATCGATGCGGCGGATCTCGCTAAGCGGATTGGGTATACCAAAGAAGAACTCGAAGCATTGCCCGCCGATGCGAACATGGGGCTCTCCTGTGGCAATCCGACCGTGATTGCTGCACTCAAAGAGGGTGAAACGATTCTTGATCTTGGATCGGGTGGCGGGTTTGATATTTTCCTTTCTGGGCCGAAGGTTGGCAAGACCGGGCGAGCGATTGGGGTGGACATGACCCACGAGATGATCAGTAAGGCCCGGACGAACATCGGGCATTACCGAGAAACCACCGGGCTCGACAATGTTGAGTTTCGGCTTGGGGAAATTGAGCATTTGCCTGTGGCAGACAACTCGGTCGATGTCATCATCTCAAACTGTGTGCTCAACCTCTCGCTCGACAAACAGCAGGTTTGGAACGAGATCGCCCGGGTGCTCAAGCCCGGTGGACGGGTCGCGGTTTCGGACATTGCCCTGCTCAAGCCATTGCCTGAAGAAGTCAAATCCATTGTTGAATCCTGGGCTGGGTGTATCGCTGGGGCGATTCCCGTCGAGGAGTTGCGGACTCAGATGAGCAATGCCGGGCTCAACAATATTTCGCTCACGCCCAAGCCTCACTATGTCGAAGCGTTGATCGCCGCCAATGACCCGCTCTATACCAAGGTGTCGGCGTTGCTCCCCAATGGCGAATCGGCGTCGGATGTGATAACGAGTCTTGATATCTTGGCGACCAAGCCCGGTGGGTGTTGTGGGTGTAGCTAGGTCCTGCCTGACGGCTCGTCTTCTCACACAGAAACTTCATCTTTTCGCCTCCCCCGGGCTTCCGGGGGAGGTGGCTGCGCAGCAGACGGAGGGGGGCTTGGGGATTGCATTGATGCAAAAAACAAGGAAGAACCGAAGCAAGACCCCCTCCGCCTCACTTTGTTCGGCACCTCCCCCGGAAGCCCGGGGGAGGCGAGGGTGCAGTCGGGCATGACCTAGAGCCTCCGGCAGGAGTGGGCTTCTCTGGTGGGATGCGCTTCGAGCCCGTCTCTTCTGAATGCCTTAAACCTCTGAAGAAAGACGGGCTCGAAGCGCATCCCACCAGAATCTGTCGCCGGCACAGAAAACATCGGAAAATCCACCCAACGCCCAGCCAACGCTGGGCGTTTTTCATAGGATTGGCCGACATATACCCAAGATAGCCATCGCATGCTGCGATGGTTTTAGAAAGAGCGAGCAGAATATGCCTCAGATTACACTTCCAGACGGTTCGATTAAATCGTTCGACAACCCGATCTCCGCCCATGACATTGCGATGTCGATCGGCGAGCGGCTCGCCCGCGCATGCGTCGGGTGCCTGATCGACGAAGAACTCTCCGATCTCTCGACCATCATCGAAAACGATTGCACGCTCTCGCTCGTGACAGAAAAAACTCGTGATAAGCAAGACGATCCAAACGCGATGAGCATGCTCCGTCATTCGACGGCTCATGTCATGGCTGAGGCGATTCAACGGTTGATCCCCGGCGCGATGTTGGTGTATGGGCCTGCGCTGGAGAATAGTTTCTACTACGACATCGCGTTCCCCGAAGACCGCCCGCTGCGCGATGGCGACTTTGAAGCGATCGAAACAGAAATGGCAGCGATTGTCAAAGAAGATCGCCCGTTCACCCGTTATGAACTCGAATATTCCGAGGGCTTGACGAAGGTCAAAGCGGAAGGCTCGAAGTACAAACTCGACAACGCCCATCGTGCGCACGAAGCGGGTTCTTTGACATTGAGTTTTTATGCGACTGGTGAACCCGGCAAGGATTGGGAAGACCTGTGTCGCGGGCCGCACATTCCGAGCACTGGTCGGATTGGTGCATTCAAGATCATGTCGCTCGCATCGAGCTATTGGCACGGCGATGAAAACTCCGATCGCTTGACCCGTGTGTATGGCACCTCGTTCTTCAACAAGAAGGATCTCAAGAAGCACCTCGACCTGCTCGAAGAAGCGAAGAAACGCGATCATCGTGTGCTGGGCAAGAAGCTCAAGTTGTTTGCGATCGACGATGCTGTCGGGCAAGGGTTGATCTTGTGGACACCTAACGGGGCGGTGGTTCGTAAGGAGTTGCAAAACTTCATCGGTGCCGAGTTGACCAAGCAAGGGTACTCCGAGGTGTTCACGCCTCATATTGGCAAGCTCGATTTGTACCGTACCTCGGGTCACTTCCCGTACTATGCGGACTCGCAGTTTCCGCCGATGATCGAGCGGGATCATATGAGCATGCTGTCGGAAGAGGGGTGCAGTTGTTCGCAGTTGTCGAACCATCTCAAAACCGGCGAGATCGAAGGATTCATGCTCAAGCCCATGAACTGCCCGCATCATATCAAGGTATTTGATTCGCAGCCTCACTCGTATAAGGACTTGCCGGTACGATTGGCAGAGTTCGGGACGGTGTATCGCTGGGAGCAATCCGGCGAACTCAACGGGATGACCCGCGTGCGCGGCTTTACCCAAGACGATGCGCATCTCTTCTGCACACCTGATCAAGTTGCACAAGAACTCCAAGGGTGTTTGGCACTCGTCAAGACCATTTTTAATGTGCTTGGCATGAGTGATTATCGTGTGCGTGTTGGATTGCGCGACCCAGACAGCGGCAAGTACACCGGCGACCCTGAGAACTGGGACAAGGCCGAGCAGGCGTGTCGTGATGCAGCCAACACGCTTGGTGTGCCGTTCACTGAAGAGCCTGGCGAAGCGGCATTCTATGGGCCGAAGATTGACTTCATTGTGAAGGATGTCATCGGACGCGAATGGCAGCTTGGCACTGTGCAGGTCGATTACAACCTGCCTGAACGCTTTGATCTGTCATACATCGGCCCAGACAACGAGAAGCATCGCCCGGTGATGATTCATCGCGCCCCGTTTGGATCGATGGAACGATTCATCGGCGTGTTGATCGAACACTTCGCCGGCGCGTTCCCGGTTTGGCTCGCGCCTGAGCAGGTTCGTGTATTACCGATCTCTGAGAAGAGCAATGAGTATGCGCACGAGGTGATGAGTGCGCTCCACGCTGTGGGCATTCGTTCGACCATGGACAATCATGATCAGCGCGTGCAGGCCAAGATCAAGAACGGTTCAGAGATGAAGATCCCATACCTGTTGGTTGTTGGGCCGAGGGATGCCCAAAGTCGAGCGGTTTCTGTGCGTGCGTTTGGTACGGAGAAGGATCTTGGGCAGATGCCTTTGGATGAGTTTATCTCTGCGATCACTGAGGAATACCGCACGAAGGGACGGAGCAGCGTGAAAGATCGATTCTCGACAGTGAACGCATAAGCGAACACGCCACCAATTCATTCCGACCCGCCTCAGGAACTTCTGGGGTGGGTTTTTGAATTTATTCGCTATGTTTCTTGATTTCAATAATTTTTGAAATTACAATAAGTTCATGCACGCACCAACCCATATTCGCTGCCTTGATTGCCAGTACAACCTGGCCGATCTTCGAGACCATCAATGCCCCGAATGCGGGCGAGCGTTTGACCCGATGAACTATGACACTTTCGATTCGCGTCCGCCGTTTGTATACTGGACCTATTGGATGCCCGGCATGCTGACTGCTGCGATGATTGGATTGATTTGCTTCATAGGGCTGTACACCCTCAACTCATCGGGATGGGCAATATGGGTCGGCGTCCCAGTCGTGATGGGCACAGGGCTTGGGATCTATTGCCGAGTCTCGCGTGTGCTACTGGTCACGCTTGCGGTCTTCGTCATCGGAGGCGTGATTACTTCCCTCGGAATCATGAACTTCGCCGGGCTGTTCTGCGCACTCATACTGTTCTTTGTCACCCTGATCCCTATCGGGGTAGGACTATTCCTCGGTACATGGATTCGCTTAGGCCTCAAAGACCACGACCCACTCTTCCGCGCATACCTCCCCGCGATTTTGCTTATTCTTACGCCGTTCGCATTGCACTTTGCCGGGTTTTCTGGCAAAGCGCATACAACGGAACTGGCGGTGACGACTTCGCGAGTCGTGATCGGAACGCCTGAGGATGTTTGGGAGACATTGATGTTCTTCGAGGATGTTGATACCCCCCCGCCATTGCTTATGCGGCTCGCGCTCCCTCGCCCGTTATACACCACCGGGAGCATGAAGCAAGTTGGCGATCGACGAGTATGCGTGTATACAAAGGGAAAACTCGCAAAGGAGATCGTCGAGATCTCAGAAAACTCGATGCTTGCGTTTCGTGTTGTTGAACAAGAGTTCGAGCCGTCGGTTCATCTCACACGAGGACGATTCACACTTGAATCCGTTGGGGACAGACAAACCAAGATCTCATTAACCACCAACTACATCCCGGTCCATTCGCCAAGGTTCGCATGGCGATGGGCCGAGATCGCGGGAGCGAAGACGCTGCACACGCATGTGATCAACGGCATCGAATCGCAGATTTTTCTCAAAGACATGGCTGTTGCTGTCGAACCATAAACAACCCCGACGAGCAAATGAAAACTGCATCTTCTTCTGTTGTGATCCGTATACTTTCATATGCTGCTATTCGTGGTTTTATTGTGGGGTATTGCATCGTTGATGGCGTGCTGGGGGTTTTCGCTTTCGGTGCGGTGGGTTTCGGATTTGAACGCGCGCAGGCGTGAGCGATTGGTCCCGATGTATTCCAAGCGGGCGTTCAAGCTCGCCCCAGTATTGATATTTGTTTGCTTCGCCGTCGCGGTCATCGCTGGCTACCTGGCCAACCAACTCGCAAGCATCAACGGCGACTCATTAGGCATCCTCCATTCGCCCGTTGGTATCGTCAGCCTATTGCTTGCTGCATCGGGTGTGCTTTGGATTATTCAAAGCGTGGTTGGCGATCGTGCCCGCGGGCGGGTTCGATGCCCGAAGTGTTGGTATGACATGAGCGAAGTGCCAACGATGATGTGCCCGGAATGCGGGCATGAATCAAAGAGTAGATCACAACACACCCGAACCAAACGCCCTCGCTGGGCGTTTATAATCGCGATACTCTCTATTGTGATTGGCAGCTATGGCTTCTCGGTCAACCGCCGAGTGATCGCGACGGACCTCTTTGCTGCTGTCCCGACCTGGGTGCTGATGGTTGGCTGGGAATGGTTCCCGACCCGTTTGGTATATGATGACGGCACCATGACACCCAGCGGCGATCGGGTCGCGGTTGATTCATGCCTACAGAATCGGCTTGATGACAAAGAATGGGTTTCGAAAGAACGAGCGACACGATTTGCAGGACGAATCTCTCAGCAGATGCTCAAGAGCAAAGAAGCACGCTGGGACCCAAAGAGGCTCAAACTCCTCGTCTCGATCTATATGCAAAAACAATATTGGCACCCCATCGATAGCTACCCATTGCCTGCGAGCAACATTGATCACGAAGAACTGCTTCGGCTCTGTGCCCTTGATATTGCCGAGGCTCTTCGAGCGAATCCACCGACCATGCTCGACGAATCGATTCTCGACGCTGCAAGTAATCCTCTTCAGAATGCGTACATAATCACTCGGCGATCTGTGCTCAGAAGCTATGCCCCCAATATGTCGCCATACTTCTCAACCTATCTGGGCGACCCAGAACTCAACGCATATCTTCAAGGCGTATTCAAACCAATATTCAATGATATTGATCAGCCTGAAATTGTGGCGATGATCAATACTGACGATCATGACAAAAAGACATTGGCTACGAGGCTCCTGATCGATTCGAAAGCAATTAATCTGCACTATATGAACCTCACGAGATCACTCGACGCGAAGTATGGCTCTCGTGATGATTGGGAGAATGTATTCTATTTTTCAGAAGCAGTGCGTACACTCCCCGATGAGTTAAAATCTCAGGCGAATGAACTAATCGCCAACTGGCTTCAATCAGATCTTGTCTCAGAGCGGATGTTTGCGATTCGTGCCGTAACTCATTTAGTAATCGCGAACAACAAAATCCCCAAAGACCAAAAACCCTACGATGTCTCCTTGTTCATAGAGCTGGCGAAAGAGTTCTCACTCGGAGACGATCGCCTCGCTTATGGCCCAGAGTATCCCGGTGCGACCATCCATACTACTTCTCTCAGCCTAATCCTCAAGCATGATCGCACGGGGCTTGTTTCGTTCCCGCTCATCGGCGAGATGATCGAACAAGCAACCTTCGGTGCGTATGGAAGACCCAATGCGTTCAAGCACGAAGATGAATGGACGGATGAATCGTATCAAGCATGGATCGACAACCTCGCCCAGCTTGCTGAGTCGCCCTTCACAGAGAATCAGCTTTGGATGCTCGAAAACTTTCCAAGACGAGAAGACACGATCTTTGAAGATCAGTTGATAAAAATCGCAGCCTCTTTGCTCCACGACCAGCCCGGAGAAGTAGAGAGGATGGCGCGGCAGGTTCTTTGGAAGCGTGGCATTGATCTGCCTTAGTCGCCGTTGAGCTTTGCTTGTGCTTTGGCAATGATCTCGATAACCTCGCAAGGGTCATCGGTCATGTGGAAGAGATCCATGACCTCTGGATTGACTGTTTGATTGGCGATGAGTGATTCATTGATGAAGTTTTCCATTGGCCCCCAGAAGTCTTTGCCCATGATAATAATCGGGAAGCGTTCGATCTTGCCGGTCTGGATAAGCACGGCGGTCTCGAAAACTTCATCAAGCGTGCCCAGCCCGCCGGGCATGACGACGAAGGCGTCGGAATATTTCACCAACATCACCTTGCGCACAAAGAAGTATTTGAAATCGACGAAGAGATCGAGGTATGGATTGGGATGCTGCTCCATCGGCAGCTCAATGTTGCACCCTATGGATAAGCCGCCGCCATCGCGTGCCCCGCGATTGGCAGCTTCCATGATGCCCGGCCCCCCGCCGGTCATGGTTGCGTAGCCGGCTTGGGCGAGCTTCATACCAACCGCTTGGGCGAGTTGGTAATACTCGTTATCCTCTTCAAATCGCGCCGAACCAAAGACGGTGACGCATGGGCCAATAAAGTGGAGTTTGCGGAACCCACGGATAAACTCGATGAAGATGTTGATCGCGGTGTAGAGTTCTTGCCTACGGAGGCGCGGGCCTTTGAGCAGATGGTGCTCTGAGCCTTTGGGCGGGTGCTTGCCCCAGTCGCAGCATTCGTCGGGTGTTTGTAGATCAGGTTTGGTGGGTTCGTTGTTCATCAAAGATAAGCTTAGGCGTTCTCCTATGATATAGAATCAAACGAGCATCGAAAACAAGGACATCACCCATGAGCACGCCATTCACTCTCAAAAACAAGCATGATCTTGAACTTCTTGGCGATACGCATGTGCCTAGTGATGCGCCCAAAGCATGCGTGATTCTGCTGCATGGGCTCAAAGGTTACAAGGACTATGGGTTCATCCCGATTCTTGCGCACGATCTTTGCGATGCCGGGATACTTGTGCATCGGTTTAACTTTTCGACTTCAGGGATGACCAACGAAATCGAAACATTTGCTCGCCCAGATTTGTTTGCACTCGATACTTGGACTCGCCAGGTTGATGATGTGGTGCGCATGGTGCAAGCCGTGCGCGATGGCGAACTTGCAGGGCGTGAGTTGCCAATCTATCTCATCGGACATTCGCGTGGTGGTGCGACTGCATTGCTCGCTGCCGGGCAGCATGGCGAAGCCCTCGGGCTCGATGGCGTGATCACGATCAATGCGGTGGATTGCTGCTCGCGCATGCCCAAAGATGAACAAGATGCCATGCTCGCACGCGGCTATACCATGACACAAAGTGCGCGGACTGCTCAAGACCTGCGCATCGACAGCACATGGTTGAGCGAACAACTCGAAGATCCTGATGCGCACGATGTGATTTTACAAGCGCCAAAGATCGCATGCCCGGCGTGTGTGATTCATGGTGATGACGACCAGGCTGTTGATCTGAGCGCGGGCAAGGCTCTCGCTCAAGCATGCAAAACAGATCTCAATACCCTCGAAAAGGGGAACCATGTCCTCAATATGCCCAACCCAAGCAGGTTAAACGACAAACGATCTGCACAACTGCTCAAGACAACAGGCATTATTGTCCGATTTATAGCAAAGCACGGGTAGTTCTTACTCGTTAAGTTAGTGTTTGACATCATCCATTGAGTGAGCGACAATTCATACAGATGCTTCGCATTCAAAAAAACTCGGTTGGCACATTGCTCGCGCTCACCTGCGCACCGTCGGCTGCCCAGCAGATGACCGACTTCGATGGCGACTATGTCCTCGTCGAACCGACTACCACGCCAAGTTTACAGTCGCTTCAGATCGATCGGTCGTATCAAATGTCCGAACCAATCTCCGAAGAGCAACTCGAAAAACTGCTCGAAAGTTTAACCCACAGCTGGTTCGATCCCTACTCACCAACTTCTGATTTTCAACTCAACACACTCGAAGACACGATGTTCAAACTCGACGAGCATGGCCTTGATCTTGTTATTCATTCGATTGATACTTGGATGAACAACGCAACAGCCAACAACGGCACCGACCAGAACAACTCGCTCACCTTCTCTGTCGACAGAAACACCGAACTCCGTGACGGAAACATCTCGGGCAGCGAACGCATGCTCGATAGCAATCCGATGCGTGATCATGTCGCGAGCATTGCCCAAAGCGAAGGCGAGTATGACATCTACGATCTCTCGCTCGAATGGCAAGCGCTTCGAGCAGGGCCAATCACGGTCTCGATGCTTTCGGGCATGAGAGCCATCGAAGCCAACATTGGCAAACGCGTCACTGCTAACGGCAACACTTCATTCCAGACCGTCAACCGCTTTACCGCGGTGCCGATGGTTGGTTCTGGGTTCCGCTGGCAGATCAATGATTCGTTCTCGTTTTCAAGCTCTGCCCTCACCCACCCGATCGAAACCGGCGATGCACTCTTAGACTTCAATGCCTCGACAGACCTGAGGATCTCGACCAATATCGGTTTCAGCGCAGGATATCGCATGACCAAATCCTCATTCTCCGTCGGCTCGGTAGATACCGAGTATGACCAAGAAGGGCTCTTCGCCCGCTTGAAAATCAGCTTCTAGCTCGCAATCAACAACACCCTGATTACGAATACAACTACTGCATCAACTCGGCCAAGATATCGAGCCCTTGGGTGAGCTTTTCACGATTAGTCGCGAAGCTAATTCGGTAGTGAGTATCGCGGGCTGAAAACGCGCCCCCGGGGATCGTGAGCAGGTTGCGTTCGATCGCTTTTTCGGCAAACTGCGTCCCGGTCAACCCAAGATGCTCGGGCACCTTGATAAACGCATAAAACGCACCGCCGGGTGAAGCTATCTCGGTGATCGAACCAAGCTTGTCAAGCACCAAATCTCGACGAGATTGATACTCCGCAACAAACTCGGACATATCTGTTTCAAAGCATGCTTCTGCACCGGCTTGCAATGGCGCAGGCGCACACACGAAGGTGTACTGCTGGAGCTTGGCCATCTGCTCGATGATCGCTTGTGGGCCCGCAGCGTATCCAAGACGCCAGCCAGTGCAGCCGTAGGTTTTTCCGAAACCACGAATGAGCAAGACATCGCCGTGCGAGCCTTCGATGCGGGCAGGGCTGGGACAGCGAGGCATGGATGAATCGCCAGCACAAGAATCCGTCGTTGCATCTGAAAACGCAAACTCGTCATAGATCTCATCAGTGATCAAAAGCACGCCTTTGGCTTTGCACAAATCCCGCAGCTTGATGCACTCCTCTTTGGTCATCACCACACCAGCCGGATTCGAAGGCGTGTTGAGCAGCACAAACTTGGTCTTGCTCGTAATCAAAGGCTCGATCCGATCGGCGGTGAGCTTGAAATCTGGATAGGTATCCACAGTCACCGCTTTGGCTCCGCACAAGGTTGCCCAGTGCGGATACGCGACGAAGTACGGATCAGGAATAATGCACTCATCGCCCGGATTAAGCAACGCCATGAATGCAAGAACCAACCCGCCCGAAGTGCCCGAAGTAATCAACGAGACCGGGCCATCATGGTTCGGCGTGTTGACTGTTTGCACATCCCACCCAAGATCATGCCTGAGCCAGGTATTGACCTTGGCGAGCAAGGTCGAGAGCCCCTGGGTCAGGGTGTAGCCGTTGGTATGGTTGTCGATGGCATCGATCGCTGCTTGGCGAATCGCCTTTGGCACAACAAAGTCTGGCTGACCAATCGAGAGATTAATCGGATCATCGAGTGTCGCAGCGAGCGCAAAGATTCGACGAATACCCGAAGCATCGATGGCGTTGGAGCGATCAGAGATCAGCGTGCCAAGATCAAAGCCGTCGAGGTTGGAGAGTGATGCGTTCATTTGGGAGTTCCTTCTTTGCATATCCAATTAAATAACAGGTCCCGATGAAACACCGAAACCTGTGAATCTGTTCACACGGGCAAAAGAGCAAATGCACAGCGAGCGAACACGCTCGCGTGTTGATTAGTCTTTGACTTTGGTCTTTGGCAACCCGTGGGCGGTGTTTTTGCCCTCGATGAACTTGCCATCTTCTTTGAGTGCTGCGATGCGCTCGGTGCGTGTCATCACATTGCGGATGGTGGTCAAGTTGCCTTCGGTCTTGAGTGAGGAGTCGATGCTCATTATTTGCTCCGTTTGCTTGCTTTGCGTGTTTGCTCTGCGTTCTCAGCGTTGCGACTGATCACGCTTGGGTATCGTGTTTCTTATTCGTATTTTTCCCAGTTGGTCTGGGAGAAATCCGAACTCCCGCGTCGTTCGCGCTGCCAGCGGGCACCGAGACTTGCGATCAGCCTTTGATGCTGAGTTCTCGCACTGCTCATGGCGCTCCACTGATTGCCTGGGATCGCAACCCCAAGGGAATACAGCGTATAGCGGGAGGGATTATTGGCGTTCGATGAGTGATTATCCAGTACAGGCACCCCAATCACGGTCACGCTATTGGAATACAAGAAAGAAATCGCGTCAGCAGTCTGTTCGGTACTCAGTGTTGCCAAGACTAAATAGTTCAGCCCAATCTCGCGTGGATCAGATTCGAGGAAACCCGACGGGCTCATCACCCCGGCCCCCACTGGCTTGAGAGCGACGACTGGCTTGGTGCCAACAGGATTCGTAGCTGGTGTGGTATCTGGCGAGGCACTTGGTGCGACATCAACCGGGGGCATGGTGTTTGTCTGAGCTGGGCGAACCACAGGCTGATCGATCACATGCTGGCTCATCTCTTCTTTGCCCGCGATGCTCCCGCGTTGATATCCAATCGTCCAAGCCCCGACAATAAGCGCCAAGGCTATCACAATCAGCGTATAAAACATCGGCGATGACAGACGAATACCCGAATCGTTCTGGACCTCCTCATCGAGCATCGCAGCTGCTGCAGATCGCTCGGCCCGCGATACACCACCGGATGTATCCCACGCGGTTTGCTGGGTAGACACATTCGGTCCGGCTTCTGAACCCACGCCGGGCGTGATCGGTTTGGGATTCTGCCCAGATGACGGGCTTTGTGGCGCAACCGGTTTGGGCGCATTGGGATCTTCCCCACGCTCACGCATGAGATCAAACAACGGCGGCCCTGAACGACGATCAGTCATGACCAATAGTATGCACGAAATCCAATGCGAAGTACACCCCTCGAACATACTTCACCATCAGAAAGACGCTATACTCGATCGATATGGCTATTAAAGACGAAGATCTCATCACGATTACCCCAAAGCCCATGACCTCATCGGAAGCGGTGTATATCCCCGCGATCGTCAAAGGCATGTTTGGCACAACAATGCGCCACTTCTTTACCTCCTTCGGGCAAGGGCGAACGAGCCGAACCATCCAATACCCAGAACAACGCCGAGAGCACTACACCCCCGAGCAAGGCGGGATGGAACTCTCGAACTTCCGAGGCGTGCATCGTCTCAACCGCGATGCTGCCGGGCGAGTCAAATGTGTCGCGTGCATGATGTGCCCCACCATTTGCCCTGCCAACTGCATCCATATCGAAGCCGCCGAGTCGCCTTGGGATGACCGCGAAAAATACCCCGCCAAGTTCGAGATCGATATGCTCCGGTGTATCTTCTGCGGCATGTGCGAAGAGGCTTGCCCTGTCGATGCGATCGAACTCACCCCGCTCTACGATGTGGTCGGTAAATCTCGCCAAGAAATGGTGTTCGATAAGGACAAACTGCTCCATGTCTACGACATGACCATCGAACAAAAACCAATGTGACCAGCCTGCTGAACACACCAGCTTAGAGAACCAACTCAAAAATAAAACAGACCGAGCCATTGGCTCGGTCTGTTTTTTAAATCATGTTGTCTCTACGAACAGCTTATCGACGACGACGGGTCATCATGATGCCGCCCATGCCCAAGAGTGCCGTTGCACCCGGTGCAGGCACGATGGTGAACCCTACAGTGAGCTTGTAGGTAAAGTTTTCGGTGTGTGACGCGCCGGTGTCGAGCAAGCCGTCTGCCTGATCATCTGAACCCACCGATCCTGAATCGACATCGCCGAAACCTCCGAGTGCAATGTAGTATGTACCTGCGGTGAGGTTTTCAATCTGAAGTGCAGGCATGAGACCTACACCAGTATTATCATCGAATGCGATGACATCACCAGCTCCGGTAACGATCTGCATCACACCGTCGCCGTTGTTTGACCCAAATACAGAGAACACCGAGAACGACGCATCGTCTTCGAGTGTAAAGCTGAACCAGTCAACATCGCCTTCGGTAATGCTGCCCTCGACGAGCATCGAGCCGCCGGGTGCACCGAATGAGCCAATATCGTTTGCCATTAAAAGCGAGTTGTTATTACCAAACTCGCTGATAAATCCCGCCTGTGAAGCAGCTGCGAATGCTGCAACTGTACAGAGAACTGTATATTTCATATCTTCTTCTCCTCGTGGAAGACTTGTGTTGTGGCTGCACACAAATGCAGCTATCGAGAGGATTCCCTCGTATCTACCATGCACCAGATCTGCCAAAACCCCACCCGATTTGAGATTTCTTCCCCTCTTTCACGAAAAACCCACATATTTCTCGCCTCCCAGCATTCTCGGCATGACAACCATGCGCATTTTGCCCCAAACGGGGAGTTTTCTCTAACTCCGGTGGCATCTACCCCGATCTGGTGTATCTCTTTATTTGGACGCGGGCTGTTCCCGCACAATCACCATTCGCCAAGCAGGAGTGCTTTGGATATGAAGAATAACACAATGCAAAGACTGATCACGGGCGTAGGTTGCATCGCAATCGCATCCGCCATGTCGAGCGCGGGCGTCGTCACGCTTGGCACCACCTTTGGGTTTACTGATCTTGACACGAGCTACGATGCTGGCTCTGGTCTCTATATCGCACAATCATCACTGATCACATCGGGCGATGTCACGCGTCATGATCTTCCCTCCGCTCAAATCGCTGCATTCAATGCTGGCGAAATTGGCTTTGGGAATGATGCCTTTGTCGAGTTCCGCATGGATCTCTCGAACATCACAGGCTCATCAGCAGATGGCCTCAATGGGCAAATCTTGATCCACGATATCGATGGCGACACCCTCGAAGGCACCTTCTCAGGCTCATGGGATATGCTCGGTGGGTTTGGTTTCTTCGGCGGCATCGTCGACTTCGCAACCTACAACGCCGATGGAAATACTGTGTTTGAAAGCACCGGAGCAGGCAGCGAGTTTGATGCTCCTTCCTATGACCTGAGTGGCGCGATCAGCTTCTTGATCCAGATGCCAGAATGGTTTGACACCACAAACGGATTCGCCAATCGAACATCACAAGGCGATGGTATTTTATTGACTCCAACACCAGGCAGCGTTTCGCTCTTGGCGTTGGGTGGATTGGCTGCGACGCGTCGTCGTCGAAGCTAAACATATTGATGACGCTCTACGGGGACAGAGCAGAAGTCCAATGCACCCGCTGGACCTGAGTTGACCCACAACTTGACATATCACACGAGCTGTTTGTGTGAGACGATTCAGAGAGAGGCCGCTCGGTGGGTGCAGAACCCGGCGGCCTCTTTCATTTTTTGCATTGATTCAGAAAGAAAAACAGGAAGTACGCAAAGGACACCCTCTTTCTCTCCTCCCCCGGGCTTCGAGGGGAGCACCCATAGGGCGGTTGTGGCTGCGCAGCAGACGGAGGGGGTCTTGAAGAAGGCAATGGGCAATGGGCAATGGGCAATGGGCAATGGGCAATGGGCAATGGGCAATGGGCAATGGGGAAGAGTAAGAAAGAGAAGACCCCCTCCGCCTCACTTCGATCGTCACCTCCCCCCGAAGCCCGGGGGAGGCGAAAAGAGAGCGTCCTTGTGTGGAAAATGAGCCACCAGACACTACCTAGGTGGGGGTGAGGGCTTTGAGGTCATCAGCAAACTGGACCGCTGCGTTTTGGATGGCTGATATCCAGGATTCATCGCCGACAGGTTGGGCATAGAGCACCGATCGGGAAGCATTGACGATGACGCCCAACTCTCCTGCTGTTTGTGCGCCGGACCTTGTCATGTGTGCGACATCGCCAATGGTGCCGCCCTGGACGCCGACGCCGGGGACGAGGAACATCTGATTGGGCATGATCTCGCGGAGTGTGCGCACATCGTCGGCGCCTTTGGTCGCCCCCACTACTGCCCCAAGATTACTCATCCCTGAATCACCTATTTTGCCCGCTCCCATACTAGCGATCATCGTGCTGATCGCATGGGTGACGCAAGATCCATCTTTGAGTTCTTGAAGTTGAACCTCATCAGAATCTGGATTACTCGTCCGCGCCAAAGCAAACACACCGAGCCCGGCATCGAGGAATGGCTCGATTGATGATGGCCCCATGTAGGGCGAGACGGTGATGAAATGGGCACCCATGTTGGCTGCCCCGATGGCGTAATGGGTTGCTGAGGAACCGATATCTCCGCGTTTGGCATCGAGGATGACGATGAATCCGAGTTCTCGCCCGCGGGCGATGACTTGTTCGAGGATGGCATAGCCAGCGGAGCCATAGCGCTCGAAGCAGGCGCTCTGAGGCTTGATCACAGTTGTCGAGCCAACAATGGCATCGAGAATGCCCATCGAAAACTGTTCGATCGCTTCGAGTTCGGATTTGAGTTTGAGTGATTTTGGGAGTTTGTCAAAAACCGGGTCGACCCCGATGCAGGCAGGCGAGCCGACGGTGTTGATGGCTTGGACGAGCGAATCGATTGGTGCGATCGTATTGGTCATTCGAGCGGTCTCCGGAGCAAACAGGCACTACACTTTAGCAGCCATGAAGCAGACACATACGCCGACGAACTTGGATCTAAAAAAAGATGAAGCCTTGACCATCGATTGGGATGACGGGAGCCGATCGGTGTATCCGATTGCCCACCTGCGTCGATTGTCACCCAGTGCTGATATGCGAGAACTTCGCAAATCGATGGCCAAGAACCCGCTCACGATTCTGCCTGATTCGACGGGGTCATCTGGGCCGATCGCAGCGACGGGCGCGGAGATGATCGGCAACTATGCGATCAAGATCGCGTTCTCAGATGGGCACGATACGGGGATCTATACCTGGGATTATCTTCGCGAAATTGATCCCGCAAACCAAACCCAAGGCTTGACCAAATCTGATCAGGGCCCAAGCCACAGCAATCCGCTCGGATTGCCCGGACAATAACGGGTCTTTGATGCAAACCATTACCCTCACCACCCCGCTCAATGAGATCCAATCAATACCCATCGTGCAGATGCAGAAGCTGGAGATTCTTGGCATTCACAATGTTGGGCAGTTGTTGGTGCATCTGCCCCGACGCCATGAGTGGATTCGGGCGCAGGCCGGGCTTGGAGATTTGGAGCCCGGGGTGATTGGGTCGGCCGTTGGTGAGATCACGGCAACGAAGATTTCTGGATTTGGACGCAAGGCACGGTTTCAGGTGGTGCTGTGCGACGAGACAGGTCGGCTGGATCTGGTGTTTTTTAATCAGGCGTTTTTAGCCAAAAAATTACATGTGGGGATGTCTCTGCGGGTGCAGGGCAAGCCCAAGAAGTTTGGGCCGGGGCTGCAAATGAGCAGCCCGCAGTTTACGATCATCCCCTTTGATGAGGTCGAGAAGCTCGATCCGAATCAGGATGATGCGTATCGCCCGGTGTATCCGTTGACAGAGGGAATATCTTCGCAGCAGATCCTCGTGATTGTGCGCACAGTGTTGGATCAAGCATGCGGATTGCTCAAGGATCACTTGAGTGATGAATATCGCAAAGAACGAGAGTTGCCCAGTTTGGGTGATGCGTATCGGATGATGCACGCGCCTGAGTCTGAAACCGATGTTGAATCGGCGCGCAGGCGGTTGGCGTATGACGAGTTGTTGATGTTGCAGCTTGGGGTGCACATGAAGCGGGCGCATCTGCGGCGGACGCTCAAGGCGCCGGCGCTGGCGAGAACGCCGGAGATTAACGAACGAATTTTGGCGCGTATGCCCTTCACGCTCACCGATGCGCAGCAACGGGTGGTTGATGAGATCTCACGCGATTTGAGCTTCGAAACGCCTACGAATCGGCTCGTACAAGGCGATGTAGGCTCGGGCAAAACGATCGTGGCGCTTGATGCGATGCTGCTAGCGATTGCTCATGGGCACCAAGCGGCGTTGATGGCGCCGACGGAGTTGCTCGCCGAGCAGCATTATTTGTCGATCACCGAGATGCTCAAAGGCTCAGAGGTTCGGGTGGCGTTACTCACAGGTTCGATGCTGCCTACGGATCGCGATGCGGTGGTGGCGCAGATTGCATCGGGGGATTGTGATCTGGTGATCGGGACGCATTCGTTGGTTTCGGATTCGGTCGCGTTTCATTCGTTAGCGGTCGCGGTGATTGATGAGCAGCATCGCTTTGGGGTTGAGCAGCGGGCCAAGCTTCGGGTCAAGGGCGGCGAGGCACATGCATCAGAAACCCCGCATGTCATTGTGATGACGGCGACCCCCATCCCGAGGACGATCGGATTGACTATCTTTGGGGACTTGGATATCTCAACGATTGATCAACTCCCGCCGGGCAGGACGCCGGTAGTGACCAAGCATGTGACCGATGAGAAACGATCGACGGTGTACAACTGGGTGAACAAGAAGATCAAGGAAGGCGATCAGGTGTTTATTGTGGTCGCAGCCATCGAACCCGGTGGCAAGGGCGATGGGAGCGTTCGGGATCTGCGGACGCTGATGAAAGAACTCGAAGGCGGGGAGTTGCATGATTGCCGAGTGGCGGCTTTGCATGGTCGGCTCAAACGCGAGACACGCGAGCACATCATGCATCGGTTCCGGGCGGGCAAGATCGATTGCCTGGTCGCGACGACCGTGATTGAGGTTGGGGTAGATATTCCCAACGCGACGGTGATGGTGATTGAGAATGCAGATCGGTTTGGATTGGCCCAGTTGCATCAGCTGCGTGGGCGTGTTGGTCGCGGGGTCAAGCCCGGCGTGTGTGTGCTGATTGGGAATCCCAAGACCGAGGATGGGATCGCTCGGCTCAAGGCAATGGTGGAGACGACATCGGGCTTTGAGTTGTCGGAGAAGGATCTGGAGATTCGGGGCTCGGGCGATGTGTTTGGAACTCGTCAGAGCGGGGCGCCGCCATTCAAGGTGGCGGACCCGATGCGTGAAATTGAGTTGCTGCAGATGGCACGGCGTGATGCAGGCAACTGGATCGCGGAATCACCCAACCTTGATCGCCCGGAGGACGCACTCGCTCGTAGACGATTGCTCAAAGCACACGGGCAATGGCTCGGGCTTGGCGATGTTGGGTAGTTGCACCATGATTTGGGCGGAAGAACACGAAATTGTGGATAGATCCTCATCAACTCCGCTTTGTTCATTTTGCAAGGCAACTCATTTTTGTGTGCCTGATTGTCGATAATTTCCCTGCCAACTTGGTCCGCCTCAGATTTGTGGCATTATGGCGTTTTTTGGATGTAAAGGCGGTTGGTTTGGGGTTTTGTATCCTGCTGGGTGCCGAACAAACTGGTATGCTTTGAGCATGACCACACACTCATCATCGGCAACAACCTCCACAAAGCCTATAAACGAGGGTTCGCACACGGGTGAAATCCAGATGGATTTCCATGCTCGCCTCAACGAGGCTGTGGGAACGGTCTCGTACCGCAAACTCGGTGGGTTGACGGATACACACCCCGAAACCGTCCGGCGGTACATGCAAGGGCAGGCGCCCAGCGCGACCTTTCTCACAAATCTGTGCCGAGTGCTGGGGATCTCGGGCGAGTGGTTGCTCACAGGCAAAGGCCCAATGAAGTGTGCCCAGATCCGTTCGCATGCGTTGAATCAGGCGGATCCGTCGGAACTGATGACGGCGGTCGCCAATACGCTCACAGATCTGTGTGATCGCATGGATCGACTCGAACGGTTCATGCAGATGCTCGAAACACGGGTTCGTGCGGGCGAGGTTCCTAAGAATCAACGCCCAAGCACCACAGAGTTGAGCCAAAAATCGGATAGAATCGTCTCTACACAATCCAAAGCGATTGGAAACGAGGGCGATGATGAGCAACCAAGACAAGCAATCGAACCTAAGCCCGCAGCCAAACCAAAGCTGCCCAAATCCAACAGCGCCCAACGAATCCGGGACGCTATTGCCAAACGACCATCTTGAGCTTTTGATCGAGTTGATGCGCCCTGGATCGATTGAGTTGTCACGAAGATGGATCAGCGCGTTGATGATGGTTCCTGAACCCGAGCGAGAAGCAATCGTGTCGGCCGTTGAGGCTCAGATTGTTGCGGACTATTGCTAGGCCGTGTCTGACGGCTCGTGTTTTTTCGACTATTCGCCTCCCCCGGGCTTCCGGGGGAGCACCCATAGGGCGGTTGTGGCTGCGCAGCAGACGGAGGGGGTCTTTCTTAAAGAAGGCAATAGGCAATGGGCAATAGGCAATGGGCAATGGGCAATGGGCAATGGGGAATGGGGAATGGGGAAGATAGAGAAGACCCCCTCCGCCTCACTTTGATCGGCACCTCCCCCGGAGGCCCGGGGGAGGAGAAAGGGATGGCGTTCTTGTATGGGACTGAGCCCATCAGACACGGCCTAGGACGCTGCTCTGTAGAGACGAATTGAGGGTGCCACTGCTTGACCGTCTTCGGCAAGCAGTGTCTTCTTGTTAATTGTCAAAGCTCAAAAGCCATGGCTTGCCGAAGACGGTCAAGCCATGGCACCCAACAAGTTTTCTGCAAAGATGAAGGACGACTCAGTACCTACAGTTGGGGATGAGTTTTCAGAAACACGCTGCTGCAACATTCAATACCATGTCCCAAATGCTCGAACTGACCGGAGGCGATCTGTTTCGGGTAGCTGCCCATGCCAAGGCATCACGGATTATCAAGGATTTGACGATCGACATCGAAGCATTGGCCAAAGCTGGCGATCCCAAGGCACTCGTTGCGATCGATGGGATCGGCAAGGGCACCGCGGGCAAACTGATCGAACTCGCCCAAACCGGCACCATCGCAGAGTATGAAGAACTCGCTGCCAAGGTGCCCGCCGGGGTCATGGAGGTGCTTGGGGTTCAAGGGCTCGGCCCAAAGACCGTGAAACTGATGTGGGACGAGAAGGGCGTGGAATCGATTGATGATCTCAAGAAGATCATCGAGGATGGATCAATACTTGAGCTGCCCCGCATGGGGGCCAAGACGGTGGAGAACATCAAGGATTCGATCGCGTTTTTAGAATCGAGCGGGGGACGGTTGCAGATTGGGATTGCGCAACAGGTTGCGAATCGGTTTGTGTCCTTGCTCGAAGACACTTCTGGCACGATAAGGGTTGCATTTGCGGGTTCGCTTCGGCGAGGCAAGGAATCGATTGGCGATGTGGATATTTTGATCGCAACGAACGATCCCGATGCTGCCCGCGAAGCGTTTACGGCCAGTGAGGGCGTGATGCAGGTATTGGCCAAGGGTGATACAAAGTGTTCGATTCGTTCGGCGATTGGCGATTCGATGAGCCGATGGGGGAAGGATGAGAACGCAGCGGTGCAGATTGATCTTCGGATTGTCGATCAGCAATGCTGGGGCGCGGCGTTGTTGTATTTCACCGGGTCAAAGGAGCATGGCGTGCGGTTGCGTGAGCGGGCGATCAAGATGGGGATGACGCTTAATGAGTATGGATTGTTTGTGGATGATGGGAGTGATCCGTCGCCGCCACAGTCAAGGGGGCTGGACCCGATGGCGTGCGAAACCGAAGCTGCGATCTATTTGGCATTGAACTTGCCTTATATTGATCCGCCTATGCGCGAGGATCGGGGCGAGATGGAGCTTCGTGACCATGTGCATGTGATCGAGCTGAGTGATATCAAGGCTGAGCTTCATTCGCACACGGTGGCCTCGGATGGCAAGATGACGATCGAAGAATCGGCAGCGATCGCCAAGGCGCGTGGGTTCCATACGCTGGCGGTGACGGATCATTCACAATCGTCAGCGGTCGCGGGTGGACTCAAACCCGATCGGTTGCGTGAACACATCAAGGCGATCCGCGAGGCGAATGAACGGATCGAGGGGATTACTGTTCTTGCTGGGAGTGAGGTTGATATCCTGGTCGATGGCTCACTGGATTACGACGATGATTTGTTGCATGAGTTGAGTGTGGTGGTCGCATCGCCACATGCGGGATTGCGTGCGAAGCCTAAGCAGGCGACCAAGCGGTTGCTCAAGGCGATCGCGCATCCGAGTGTGCACATTATTGGGCATCCCACCGGGCGGTTGATCGAACGGCGTGAGGGGTTGTCGCCCGATATGAACGAGATTATCGCGGCGGCGATTGAGCACAATGTCGCGCTCGAAATCAACAGCCATTGGATGCGGTTGGATTTGCGTGATACGCATGTGCGGGCGGCGGTTGAAGCTGGGGCGTTGATCTCGATCAACTGCGACGATCATCATCCGAGTGACTATGACAATATCCGATTCGGTGTGCTCACTGGACAGCGAGGCTGGCTCACTGCGGAGCAATGTATCAACACTTGGGATGCGGATCGGCTGCACGGTTGGTTGAAATCAAAGCGATAGATTTGGCCGCATTTATCCACAATTCGATTGATCACGAAACTATTTCGTGGCGCATACCTTGCGCATTTTCTCATACAAACAACGCCTTACACGCTGCTATACAACAGGTTAGGCTATTTTGAATCGTGTTAAACTAGGCATTTTGCCAATTTGCAAAGCCCGAACCATGAAAGTAGATTCTTAGAAGCACATGCTCTTGTGCATCTGTTCTCAATCAAAACCTGAAGAGAAAGGAATCATTCCATGACCAGTCCTCGGTATTCAACCCTCGGCTTGCTGTCACCTGTTTCAATCGCGGCCACCACGGCGATTGTCTGTGCATCGCAAGCCCTCGCAGCTCCCACATGGATGGGGGTGTATGGCTCGTTCACGCATCATGACGGAGCAAACCCTGGTACGCACACGATCTTGATGAACCAGGATTACAGCGGGCTGCATGCTGAGGTCGGGATTCAAATCAACGGCGGCGCATGGTCGACCTACTCTATGTCGTATACAGGTAACAACAGCGGCAACTCGACCTGGAGCTATACCCCCGCTGCTTCATATACGCCGGGGAGCACGATTAACTATTACTTTCATGGGTTCGATGACTGGGGCTCGAACATCTATGACAACAACAGCGGCGCAAACTATTCGTTCACGGCTGCGCTCGTTGCATCGAGCAAGTCTGGGATGGGCGCGCAGGTGCTTGATGGCGATACAACCTTCCGTGTTTGGGCGCCTAACGCGACGAGTGTTTCGGTCGCTGGGACATTTAATAGTTTCTCGGCGACGGCGAACCCTTTGGCGGCTGAAGGCAGTGGGAACTGGTCGGTCGATATGCTTGGTGACCAGACCGGCGATGAATACAAGTTTGTTATTGATGGCACGATCTGGAAGAATGATCCACAGGCCAAAGATGTGACCAACTCGGTGGGCAACTCGATTGTTGTCAACGATCCAGCATATGCGTGGAGTTCGTTTACTGCACCGGGCTGGACCGACATGATGATCTATGAGATGCACATCGGAACATACAACGACGCGCCCGGGGGCACCCCCGGGACTTGGACGAGCGCGATCGCCAAGCTCGATCATATTGCAGATATGGGATTCAACACGATCGGTTTGATGCCGATCGCTGAGTTCGCAGGTGATTACTCATGGGGATACAACCCGGCGCATCCATTCGCACCTGAGAGCATCTATGGCTCACGAACGGATGTGAAGGACTTTGTCGATGAGTGTCATCAACGCGGGATCGCGGTGCTTGTTGATGTGGTGTACAACCATCTTGGTCCGAGTGACTTGGACATGTGGCAGTTTGATGGCTGGACTGGCTCAGGCAGCGGCGGCGGGATCTACTTCTTCGAGGACTGGCGTGCCCAGACGCCTTGGGGACATACCCGCCCGGATTATGGTCGAAATGAGGTGCGTGACTATCTCAAGGACAACGCGTTGTACTGGTTGACTGAGTTTAATGCTGACGGTTTGCGTTGGGATTCGACGATTAACATCCGCACGCAGAATAATGGGTTCGGCGGGACGATCACTGAGGGCTGGACGCTGATGCAGTACATCAACAACGAGATTGATGCGGCGATGCCTTGGAAGATTTCGATCGCTGAGGATTTGCAGAATAATGATTGGATGACCAAGACGACCGGCGCTGGCGGCGCGGGGTTCGACTCGCAATGGGACGCGGCGTTTGTGCATCCGATCCGGGCTGCGATTATCGAGCAGAATGATGCGAACCGTGACATGTATGCGGTGCGCGATGCGATCGCGACTGTGTACAACGGCGACATGGTCGATCGTGTGGTGTACACCGAGAGTCATGATGAAGTGGCCAATGGATCCGCCCGTGTTCCTGAAGAGATTTGGGCGGGCAATGCTTCGAGTTGGTATTCGAAGAAGCGGTCGACCCTTGGCGCGGGGTTGGTGTTTACCTCGCCGGGCGTGCCGATGATTTTCCAGGGACAAGAGTTCCTCGAAGACGGATACTTTGCAGATACAGACCCACTGGATTGGACAAAGGCGACGACCTTCTCGGGTATTACTGATTTGTATACTGATTTGATCACACTTCGCAAGAACGCGACCGGCAAAACGGCTGGTCTTGGCGGGGGCAATGTCAATGTGCATCATGTGAACAACACCGGCAAAGTGCTTGCGTATCACCGTTGGAAGAACGGCGGCAATGGCGATGATGTCATCGTGGTCGCCAACTTCTCGGGCACCGGGTACAGCAGCTACAACATCGGGTTCCCATCGGGTGGGACTTGGAAGGTTCGATTTAACTCGGACTGGAACGGGTATGACTCGAGCTTTGGCAACTGGAACGCCTACGACACGACGGCGAGCTGGGGTGCGAAGGACGGCATGAGCTACAACGCGAATGTTGGGATCGGGCCTTACACAGTGATTATCCTTTCGAAGGATTGATCTGAATCTGTCATAAAACTCTCTCATAGCCCGAGCGTCTGTTGATGCTTCGGGCTTTTTCTTTTGGCTATACTTGTTTGGCTGCGGTCATAGCCCTGAACATCTGAATGTTCCGTTGGAAGAACACAGGCGAGACGCCTGTGCCACCGGGGTTGGAGATTTTGTATGTTCGATCGAGTATCTGATGGTTTTAACAATGTCTTTCGCAAGTTGAGCGGGAGTGATGCGATTTCGGAATCTAATGTCCGCGAGGCGATGGACGAGGTCCGCACTGCGCTGCTTGAAGCCGATGTGCATTATGAAGTGGCTGAAGAGTTTTGCAAGAACATTATGAGTGATGCTGCCGGGCAGCAGGTGACCAAGGCGGTCAAGCCTGGGCAGGAGATGATCTCGATTGTGCATCGTCGATTGATCGAGTTGTTCGGTGGCGATCCTGATGCTGAGCAGCAGCCAACGCCTGCGGGGATCATGAAACTTGCGCCTGGGCCGACGATTATTATGATGTGTGGATTGCAGGGATCGGGGAAGACGACGACCTGTGGCAAGCTTGCGGGGATGCTTAAAAAACAAGGGCGATCGGTGATGCTCTGTGCAGCCGACTTGCAACGACCCGCAGCGGTCGAACAGCTTGAGACGGTTGCGAATCAAGCGAACGATGATCTGCCGGGTGGATCGCAGGTTCATTTTTATGGCGAGCACGATAAGAGTGCTGAGTATGGCAAGGCTGTGGGCGTGGCGGTGAAAGTGTGTCAGAATGCCGTAAAGGCGGCCAAGAAACAAGGCGTGGATGTCTTGATCTTGGATACCGCTGGTCGGCTGCATGTCAATGACGAGTTGATGGGCGAGTTGAAGAGCGTTCGATCATTGGTCAATCCGCATCATATCTTCTTGGTGGTCGATGCGATGACAGGGCAGGACGCGGTGAACAGCGCGAAATCATTCCACGAAAAACTTGAAGTCGATGGTGTGATCTTGACCAAGTTTGATTCGGACACCCGAGGCGGAGCAGCGCTGTCTGTCAAAGCGGTGACCGGGGCACCGATTCGGTACATCGGTGTGGGCGAACATCTCGACGCGATCGAGGTGTTCCATCCTGAGCGGATGGCGGGTCGGATTCTGGGCATGGGCGATGTGGTATCGCTTGTTGAGAAGGCGCAGCAGGAAGTTTCTGAAGAAGAAGCAGCCGCGATGGAAGCGAAGATGGCCAAGGGCGAGCTGGACATGGATGACTTCCTCAAGCAGATGAAGATGATGCGCCGGATGGGCTCGATGAAGTCGCTGCTAGGCATGTTGCCCGGCGTTGGTTCTGCACTCAAGGATATTGATATCGATGAGAAGCAGTTTGATCGGACGGAAGCGATTATCGAATCGATGACGGCGAAGGAAAAAAAACGCCCGGAGATCATCAAGATCTCTCGCAAACGCCGAATCGCCAGAGGCTCGGGCACCAGCGATAACGAAGTTGGCAAGCTCACGAAACAGTTTGGGATGTTGAGTAAGATGATGAAGCAGATGGGCGGCATGGGTGCTGGCGGAAAAATGGCGGCAGCGAAAGCAATGACTGGTGGCATGGGCGGAATGGGTGGCATGCCTGGAATGGGCGGCATGGGCGTGCCTGGGTTCTCGATGAAAAAATCAACCAAGTCTGGATCCGGTGGCGGCAAGAAACGCAAGCCCAAGGGCAAGAAGCGTCGATAATTGGCAATACACACAGTCCTGAGCAGGGAGAAACATGATGCCTTTGATCACACTTGGATTTACCGCAGACCGCATCGCACAGTTTGCCGATGAGTTGTTCGATCTCCCTGAAGCACAAATGGCCAAGCCTCGCAAGGAAGGCGGGTGGTCGCGCAAGCAGATCCTTGGGCACCTGATCGATAGTGCGAGTGTGAATCATCAACGGATCATCGAAGCCCAACTCACCGGCTCGATCTATTTTACAGGCTACGCCCATCAGCAATGGGTTGAGTTGCAAGGGTATCAAGAGATGGACTGGGAAGAACTTATCACGCTCTGGTGTGCGTTCAATATGCAACTGTGCGCCATTGTTGAACGAATCCCCAAAGAATCAATCGACAAAATGCATGCTGATCACAGCTATCACGAAACAGCATTCAACGAACTCTCAGCAGACGAACCATCGACACTTGGATATCTCATCGCGGACTACTTCGAGCATGTAAAGTATCACCTTGCTCAGATTCTTGCGGTGTGATTAAGATGAAAAACCTTCTCGAACCGGAGAGACTTGGGCTACCCGAACTTATCGCAATGGGTGTGGGCGGGATGATCGGCGGAGGCATATTTTCGATACTTGGGATCGCGGTTGGGATTTCGGGGAAGGCTACGCCTTTGGCCTTTGCGCTTGGTGGGTTGATCGCGATGCTGGCGGGGTATTCGTATGTTCGGCTTGCATTGACTTATCGTGATGACGGAGCAAGTTTTACTTATCTCCAGCATGCGTACCCTAAGCATCCAAACATCGCAGGCATCGAAGGGTGGATTGTGATCGTTGGGTACATCGGCACGCTCGCGTTGTATGCGTTCACCTTTGGGGCATATGGATCCAATCTCTTGGGCTCAAACGACCCCATGGTTCGGATGATGCTCTCGACGGGAGTCTTGTTGTTTTTTATGGTCGTCAATCTTCGAGGCGTGAAATCATCAGGGCG
Source organism: Planctomycetota bacterium (assembly GCA_024280755.1). GTDB lineage: Bacteria > Planctomycetota > Phycisphaerae > Phycisphaerales > UBA1924 > UBA1924. The sequence goes on along the minus strand of JAJRPN010000004.1, from coordinate 64,699 downwards.
GACTGAGGATCTCATTGTTTATACCAAGATCATTTTGTTGTCGCTCTTTGCGATCGCGGGGATGCGGTCGGTGAGTTCGGAACATGTATTCCCGGTATTTGATCGAGGCGTGAGTTCGGTGTTCATCGCGGGCGCGATGGTCTTTGTTGGGTTCGAGGGGTTCCAGTTGATTACCAACGCGGTATCGGTGATCCGCAACCCAGAGAAGAATGTCCCCAGAGGTATCTACGGCTCGATTTTCATCACCACGATTATCTATCTGAGCGTAGCGTTTGTGGCGATCGGGAGTATGAGCGCAGGAGAACTGATCGAAGCGAAGGAATATGCGTTGGCGGTGGCCGCAGAGCCTGTGATGGGTAACGCCGGGCGAGTGCTCATTGGTGTGGCGGCATTGCTTGCCACTTCATCTGCTATAAATGCGACAGCGTTCGGCGCGTCGCGGATGATGTCACATATGGCAACTCAGAAGATGATGCCTTCTGCCTTCTCTTTTCGTTCACGCGAACATGATGTTCCGGTCATTGGCATTGTTGCCCTTACGATGCTGGGCATCGCATTTACGACGCTCAACTCTCTTGATACCATCGCGGCCTTCTCGAGCCTCACTTTTTTACTTGTATCGCTCGGCGTTGGGATCGCCAACTTCAAACTGCGAAAGACAACGGGTGCAAAGGCTTGGATTGTGATCAGCGGGATCACCGTAGTGGTTGTCACAATCGGTCTGCTCATGAGTTATATGTGGCAGAACGAACGAGACACCCTCTATTCGATCGGGGTGCTCTACAGCGGGGTCTTTGTTGCCGAGTTTGCATTCAGCAAACGACGATTGATCTTTCGAGACACGAAATCCTGAATCATGATTCGCTGTCAATTGGCAATGGATCGGCGGCCCGTCCTTCGGCCCAATCTTTGAACTTGGGCCAAAAGATTTCTTGGATGAGGATCTTCACGCACGCGGCGATCGGGATAGCGATCAGCATGCCGAAGATGCCGAAGAGGGCACCGCCGGCGAGGGATGCGAACAGGATGGTCGGGGTATCCATGCCTGTGCTTTTGCCTTGAATCTTTGGGGTGAGGACATAATCGTCGATGGCTTGTCCGAGGAAGTAGAGCAGGGTTGGTGCGCCGATGACCCACCAGATTTCGCCTCGGAACCCGCCGTAGCTTTGAAGCCACAGCAGCGAGACCGCGATGGGCACGCCGACGAGTGCGAGATAGGGAACGATTGATAAAAACGCAACGATCGGCCCAAGGATGAAAGCACCAGGGACCCCGATGACAAAGAAACCGATCGAGAAAATAATGGCTTGGATGAAAGCGATCGTGATTCGGCCTCGAATAAACCCGGAGATCACCTGATCGAACTTTACGAACAGGATGATGATGTTGCCTCGGTTTTTATCAGGGAGCATTTTTGATCCGAACTGCTGAAGCCCGACCCATTCGGTTGCGGTGAAGAAGAAAAAGAATGCGGTGATGAAGGCCATAAATCCGAGCCCGAAGATGGCACCGATCATCGACAGGATTGTATTGGCTGCACCGAAACCAACGCCGGCTGCCGTCTCGGCGACTCGATCGCTATTGAGGGTGACCCATTCGATCGCGGTGTTGCAGGCTTTGCCAAAGGCGTTATCCTTGGTTTGGGATTTACGGATCTGCTGTTCGATCCAAATCCAGTTGTCGGCCTTGGAACGCTGGGGCTTGATTGCTTTCCCGGCCTTATCGAGGGTGGGAGTCGCAACCTTGGCGGTCGGGTCGATCTGGGTGCGGAGATACTCGGCGGCTTCTTCTTCGGTCCCATTGCGCGCATGATACACATGCCCGATGTTGTCAACGGTTGTGGTACCAATGGTGACCAACTGCCCAACCGCAAAGGCGGAGCCGATGACGGCGGGTAGCCCGACGAACACGATCATGCCGGCGATGATCCCGATGACCGATGTTCGGCGAGAGAGCTTAAACTTCTTCATCAGCCACACGATGACGGGTTCAAAAAGATACGCCAGCAAAATCGCGATGAGCAAAGGCACGGTGACAACCGAAATCTTTTGGCCGATCAGGAAGATGGCGAAGATGCCGAGCCCGAGGAGGACATCGCGGACGGGCTGCATGTGCCAGAGGTGCAATGAGGCCCAGGCGGGCGATGATTTGGTGTCGTTTGTTTTTTGATCAGCCATGCGATAAGCATAGCACGGAAGGAGAATTGTTGTGTGATGATGTGACTGAGGAAACAAGGCATATTTACCATTTGTATTCGCCGCAAGAATAACTTCTTTCGCCTCCCCCGGGCTTCCGGGGGAGGTGGCCGCGTCTTCGCGGTCGGAGGGGGGCTTTCTTGAAGAAGGCAATTGGCAGTGGGCAATAGACAACGGGAAGAAAAGAGAAGACCCCCTCCGCCTCACTTCGTTCGGCACCTCCCCCGGAGGCCCGGGGGAGGCGAGTTCGTATAGAAAAATACAAGCCGTCAGACATGATGACGGAGAAAGACGGGCTGGAAGCCCATCCCACCAGAAAAATCAATCTCACCAGAAGGAAGATCCGTTAGGATTCGAGAATCACCGGGCGGGTGGTTCTTGCGGGATCAGAGAAGACATCGTCGAACTCAAAGATCGCGTCGAAATCTTCAATGCTGTCTTCATCAGTCGTTCGCATCAAACCAGCGTCGACCATCGCGAAGATAATGTTGCCGAAGTCGCGGGTGTAGTGGATGCCCCACTTGTTGAGGACGGACTTGGCGAGCATGCCGTAGCGGTCGATGGCGTAGTCCTTCAGCCCGATGCAAAGCTCTCGGCCACAGACATGGCGGGAATCTTCGACGAGTCCGAGTTCGAGCATGGTTTGGTCTGCGGGGTTGCCGTGGACCATCTCGACGGTGTGTGCAAGCCCATCGCGGATAAATCCGAAGCACGCGGGCGAATAGCCGCCAGCTTGATCCATGATATCCTTGAGATCGATTTGTACTTCACTGCTCATAACACACACTCACTGGGCTTTTTTCGTGCATGAAACGATATGCACGGAATCTGGCCGACGAAGGGTATCCCTACAAACTCATTCGGGAATACAAAGCCCTTCTCTTGATCTTTTCGCATGCGGGCGGGATTGGATGCAGGAATCTGATATCCAAAATGGCAATCTAGGCAAATTGGGTCTCTTTCTCTCGCCCAAACACCCACTCCGGCGGCTCGTTACTTTGCATGGCACCTGCCCATGAATCTTGCCCCCCCGCTTCGATCGGTACGGCAATCAAGCCCAATGGGTGATTGCCTACCGCAAGAGTAAAGCCGGAATCATCGAGTCCTAAGGCACGGGCACCATTGGTGGTGGCCATTTGGAGGAGGCGTTTGGGGTCGGTACCGTCACGGCGATGGAGGAATCGCATCTCGTCGAGGATGGAGATTCGGCCAGGGGTGTCGAGGTTGACGATCGAGTCGGTGCCAAGACACACATTGACGCCGCTGGCGAGCATGTCTTGGTAGCGGTGTGGGTCGAAGTGTTGGTCGGCTCCGAAGTAGGCGGAGCCTCTTGGGCAGTAGGCGACGGAGGTATTGGTCGCGGCGAGGGTTTCGATCGCGGCATCTGTTGCATCATTGATATGGGCGACAAGGTATGGCGATTGCTTGAGGACATTGGCGAGGTGTTCGACGGGGTGGTTGTCTTTGGCGATGTGGTCGAGGATGGAGCTTTTCCAGACGCCGAAGCGTTCGAGGAATGTGCGCTGCGGGCCGGTGCCTTTGGCGATGAACTCGTGTTCTTCGGAGGTCTCGGCGAGGTGCGTGCTTAAGGGCATGCCATGCTGCTTGGCGATGGTGGTGATCTGTTGATAGACAGGCAACCCAACGGTGTACGGGGCGTGTGGTTGGAACCCGATGGTGACGCCGGTGTGTTTGAGGGCTTCGAGTGATTGGGGGTGGGTGTTGGTGAGGTAGTGCTCGATTTTTTCGATGACTGATTCTTCGGTTTTGCCGATGCCAAAGAACTCGATATAGGAGGTGCCGAGCATTGGAGATGCTGCAAGTTCGTGGGCCGGTGCGTCGGTGATTCGGCCGCTGGGTGCGCCGGCGATATCCCCCACTGCGATGGTGCCGCCAGCAAGAGAAGCTTGGATGCCCAATCGGACAGCCTGGCGGATGTCGATGTCTTCTTGCTTGCGGTTGGTTCGGATGTGATCGATCCATTTCACGAAGCCTTCGTTTGGGTCATGGGCGACTGGGCCGATGTGTGTCAGATCGAGATGGGTATGGGCGTTGACAAGGGCGGGCATGAGGAGGCGATCGCGGAGGGTGAGTTCGAGCATCTGCTTTGGAAGCTGCCCGGATTCGATCTTGGCATTGATCTCTTCGTGTGTTCCAAAGCCGACAATCTCGAACCCGGTTGGTGTGGACTTGAGCAAGAGGGAGGCGGATTCGATCACTCCAGAAGCCGGGCACGCGATGGCAGTAGCGTTGAGCCGAAGGATGTGGGGTGAAGTCCCTGAAACAGATGAAGATGTTGACAGATTTTGATGCACGAGCGCATCTATTTGGTAGGAAACCCGTTGAGCGGGTGATGACGGGGTGTTGATTGGCATAGGCGCAGATTGTACGGCATGAAAGCACAATAAGGGTGATGTTTGCCCGCCGAGATCTACTCAATACGATATCATCCTGATATCATCGCAACGGACAAACAACCCAACACTCGGCCGACTGGCGAGTGTCAAAGTAGACCAGGAGCAGACTATGAAAATCACCAACTTCACCATGCCAGGACGCAAAGTTGCCCTGAGCGCCGTTCTGATCGCAGCTGCGGGATTGACCACCGGGTGTGTCAGTCAGCAGGAGTTCGACAAGCTCTACGAGACCAACATGTCGCTGCGGAGCCAGAACCAAGAGCTCACCAACATTGTTGGCTCGGCCGAATCAACCAACACCCAGCTCCAAGGTTCGGCTGGCGATGCACAGGGCGTGATCTCTCGGCTGCAATCTGAGAACTCAACGCTCCGCGGCGCATTGGCCAACTCACAAAGCTCATTCATCAACCTCGAAGACCGGATGAACTCGCTTCAGATCGTGCATCTTGATGCTGCGACCGATCGAGCATTGTCTGATCTTGCCAGCCAATACCCTGGCATCATCAACTATGACGCAGATCACGGGATGCTCCGTTTCGTTTCGGACATGACCTTTGGGTCCGGTTCAGATTCGGTCCAGGCATCCGCTGGCGATTCGCTCAAGAAGCTTGCCGATGTTCTCAACTCAGGCTCGGCTGGTCAGTATGACATCCAGATTGTTGGGCATACTGACAACGAACGCCCAAGCTCGAACACGAAAAAGCGTCACCCATCAAACATGCACCTCTCTGCCCATCGCGCGATCGCAGTACGAGCTGCACTCGGACAATCGGGTGTTGATTGGAACAGGATGTCGGTGACTGGCTGGGGCGAAAATCGCCCGCTGGTTTCCAACAACAAGGGCAAAGGCACCAAGGCCAACCGCCGAGTTGAGATCTTCCTTGTGCCTTCGACAAACACAGGCGTAGATTCTGCATCATCTGCTCAACCGGCAGCAGCACAACCGGCACCGGTAAAGATCACTCGTCCGAAGATTGATCCGACCAAGTAAACGATTCATTCGATACAAACAAACCGCGTGGCACATGGGTCACGCGGTTTTTTTATTGTTTTGTTCAGAGCAAACTCAGTTCAGCTTCGATGCAGTCCTTGGCGGCGCGATGGCGAAGAAGAACGAAACCAAGAGCATCAAGAACCCGGTTGCCGTCGCGGGCAGTGTCCACCCGGCGACGGTGAGTGCTTGTCTTTCCATGGTGATTGCGGGCGCACGAGCCATGACTTTGAGGGCTGCGCCATACTGCCATGTGTATTCCTGGAGTTCATCTTCTCTTCGTTGAGGGATGGGTTCGCCCTTGAGTTTGGCATAGTTCTGCCTGCGTAGAAGACTGGACCCGCTCTCGGGGTGTCGTTTGATCTCGTGGGTAACGGTGCCATCGCGGAGAAACTCGTAGCAATCGTACCTTGCCACATCGGATCGTATCTCGCCATTGCCCCAGTTCTGTTTCTGCTCGAGGTTCTCATGATTTGGTGCTTCGAGTCGATCCAGACCAAATGGGGTTCGGGTGATGACACCGAACCTTGGTTTGATTTGATCAGTTTTGAGTTGTTGCTGGAACTCTTCCATCGACATGCCCGCGCGATCTGCGAACAGCGAGATGGTCAGCCAATCCTGATGGCGTTCGTAGAGTTCTGGGAGCGGTTGCAATGGCGGGATAGCGACATCAAGCACGAGCTCTTGCTCGCCGTAGGTGATACGGACGACATCTTTTTCATCAATCGTATCTTCGACAACTCTAATATCTCGACCAGCGAATGTGAAACTTGGGCTGGTCGCTTGGATATATGCGAACAGCGAATGGTCGTTTGCTTCGTTGTAGTGAGCGATGCGCTGCGCAAGCGAGATACCCGAGATAACAATCAAAGCGATCGACACTACGACCAAGATCCACCAAGTGCGTCTGCTCTCTTTGGGGGTGTGCGTACTTGTCGTATCAGTGGTCGTATCAGTGGTCGTATCAGTGGTCGTATCAGTGGTCATTGCCATTCGATTCGGTTGTGTGTGCTGCCGGATCGACATCTGAGAAGAGCCCAGGGGTCAAGCCGTGACGAGGATGTGAAGCATTGGCACTCGATGTTGCAGCATGGTACCCATATCCGAGTTGCTCGAAGAAGTTATGCTCGTCGAGTGCATCTTGATGCGTTGCGTGCCCGCTGTAGAAGTGTTCCCAGAAGGTTGCTTCGTCATCGTTATCGCGGTAGTAGAGCAGCCCGTGTTTATTTTTGTTGCCGTTCAATCGGGCATAGTGAACCATGCTCATGCCGCCGGTGTTTACCTTTGGGCTGATGATGATCGAGAAGTTTTTGTCTGCTGAAGCACTATTAAGCCCGACGCCTGTGCCGCCAGCCGTGATCTGCGGAGCCCTGGCTGGGTCGATCCAGCCTCGTGAACCCAGATCAATCATCGTGAAGGTGAGGAAGAGTCCAACACAGAAGAGACAGAAGAGCATGACAAAGGTATTGAGTGCTTTGTCATACTTGAGTTGCATGAAGAATGCTGCAACAAGCAATGCCTTGACCGTAGCGATCGACATCGCGCCTGCAATGTTGATCCACTTGGGAAGCATGATCTGGAACGATGATTCAATCCATTGTTCAAGGTTGTAGAACCCGACCGTCATCAGCGTGAAAAACAACAAGAGCGCAAGGATCCCGATTTGCATGCGCCAATCGGCAACAAAGTGCCCCTCATGTGCGTCGTCATGCGGATTGATCCCGTGCGGATCGGTTGGATCCCAACCTAGGTCGTTTGATGGTGTTGTGGTGTCTTGGCTCATGGCATGTTCTCTGGTGAGAGTAAATCAGTAATCAATCACGAAATCAAAATCAGATTAGTGGATGAGGTACAGAAGCGGGAAGAGGAAGATCCAGATCAGGTCGACAATATGCCAATAGAGGGCAGAGTTCTCGACGAGCGTATACTGGGTTGGGCCGTAGGACTGATGGCGGTGAGCGTACCAAAGCACGACACCAAAGAGAATCGCTCCGACAATAACATGGAACGCGTGGATGCCGGTGCCGACATAGTACAACGACCACCAGAGCGGCTCATGAACATCCTGGGCGTATGGATACGAGAAGAATGTCCCCGGTGCTTTACCAACAGGGAGCTTGGCCATGTATTCAAATTTAAACTTGATAAAAACAAACAGCAATGCACAGATGATCGTGATGATCAGATTGATTTTTAGCCAGAACTGTTTGTCAAGTTGAGCAAGACGAACAGCGTTGGCAGCAGTCCATGACGAAAACAAAAGCACCGCGGTGTTTGCTGCGCCCATACGCCAATCGAGATAGTGTGAGCCATTGGCCCATGCTTCTGGATAGAGCATTCGGAAGATCGCGTAGCCACAGAAGATCCCTGCGAAGAGCAAGACTTCGGTAGAGAGGAAGAGCCACATACCAAACTTGGCCGCGTCAAACTCTTCATCGCCTGAGCGCCAGTGCGATTCGTGCTTGCGGTTGCGCCAGTGCTTTGGGCTTTGCAAGATGCGTGCCGGCACGCCTGAGATGTCTGTATCAATCATGGTCATTGTTATGTCCCTTATCGAAACCTGTCTGGGAAGACCTGTTCTCAAAGATCAATCGGAATCGGGGGTCAGTGTTTGCCTGGGTTCTCGGGGAGCGGGTAATCCTTCGGATCACAGTGAGGCGGAACGACGGTTTCAAAGTCATATGGGCCGTGCTTGAGGATTGGTTCATGGTGGAAGTTGTGCTCGATTGGTGGTGATTCACATTCCCATTCGAGTGTCAAACCACCCCATGGGTTAGCGGGTGCTTTTTCGCCTGCCATCAGTGATGCAATAAATACACCGAGATGGATCAAGAAACCAACAAGCAAAATCCACGAGCCGTAGGTCGAGAGTTGATGCAAGAACTGGAACTCATCGACATAGTTCGCGTATCGTCGAGGCATGCCTTGGGTACCAAGGAAGAACTGCGTAAAGAAGGTCAAGTTGAAGCCAACGAAGACAAACGCAGCGCCAAGCATCGCGCCATTTTCTGAGTACATCTTGCCGAACATCTTTGGCCACCAATGATGGATCCCGCCCATGAATGCGATAACGGTGCCGCCCATCATCACATAGTGGAAATGTGCGACGACATAGTACGAATCATGGAGATGCAGATCGGTCGCCAAGGTTGCCAAAGGCAACCCGGTGAGTCCACCGATCGAGAAGGTAAAGAGGAACATCAACGCATACATCATCGGCGTATTGATGACAATCGAACTCTTATAGAGCGTTGCGATCCAGTTGAACATCTTGATCGCTGTCGGAATCGCGACTAAGAAGGTCAGCCCCGAGAACAAGATCGCAGCGAGCTCACCCATCGCGGTAAAGATATGGTGACCCCAAACGAGGAACGACACGCCCGCGATGCCCAGCGACGAGAATGCAATAGCGCGATACCCGAAGATGTGCTTGCGAGAATGAACCGCGAGGATCTCCGAGATGATACCCATGCCTGGGAGGATCATCACATAGACCACCGGATGCGAATAGAACCAGAAGAAGTGCTGGTACAAAACCGGATCGCCGCCGAGTGCGGGATCGAAGATACCAATATGGAACAAGCGTTCAAAGACCAACAGCAAGAGGGTAATCCCAATCACTGGGGTTGCCAAGACTTGGATAATCGAGGTCGCATACAACGCCCAGATCATCAAAGGCATATCGAACCAACCCATCCCCGGTGCCCGCAGTTTGTGGACCGTGACGACGAAGTTCAAGCCGGTAAGAATTGATGAAAATCCGAGAATGAACGCGGCCATCACCATCAAGACCACACGCCAATGGTCGGCATCGGTCGTGGTTGAATAGGGTGTATAGAAGGTCCACCCGGTATCGATGCCCCCGAGCAAGATGGATAACACGCCGAAGGTACACCCGAAGAGATAGATATACCAACTCATCAGGTTGAGCCTTGGAAAGGCGACATCCTTAGCACCGAGCATGATGGGCAAGAAGAAGTTGCCCAAGGCTGCGGGGATCGCAGGGATGATAAACATGAAGACCATGATCGCACCGTGAAGTGTAAACGCACGGTTGTAGATCTGTGATCCGGTCAAGCCATCGCCAAGCCCTACTGCGCCGAGAAGTTCTTTGAGCCCCTCGCCGGTGGTCACGGTGATGGTTTCGATATCGCCAGCCGCGTTAACTATTTCGGTGGTTTGTGTACGGATGGGATCGAGGAGTTCGTAGCGAACAGCGATCGCGGACATGCCGCCGAGGAAGAACATAAAGAGAACCGCGAAGAGGTACATAACCCCGATCTTTTTGTGATCGACGGTCGATGCCCACTGCCAGATCCGGGCAATCATCCCGGGAGGCCCGGAGAGATATGACCCCTCGTCGTGGTGTCCTGCGTGTGTGTCAGGCGTACTCATGAATCACTCCCGGCTTCTTCATTTGCTGAATCAGTGTCTGAATCTGTGTTCTCACTTGCGTTTGGATCGCGATCTGAGAGCGACTGGATGTATACGATAAGGTTGTCGATGTCTTCATCAGAGAGCTGGCCCTGATAGCTTGACATCGCAGGGGCGAAGCCCTTGACAACCTTTGCGTTTGGATCGAGGATAGATTCGCGATAGTAGTTCGCGTCACGCATGGCGGTTGAGCCATCGACGAGTTCGGCTTCGTACCCATACCCGAACTGCCCGTCACCGTTCTTGACCGAGTTCCAGGTTGGACCGACCAGGCGTGTGCCGTCGACTTCGTGACAGCTCTTACAAATCTGTGTCCAGATCTTCTTGCCCGCGTCGATTGGTGAGAGTTGAACACTCCAATCGGCCATTTTCTGGTCGTAGACTTCGCGTGTCACGATGCGGAGCGTCGCCGCCATGCGTGAGTGATCGTCGCCACAATATTCGGCGCAGAACACCCACATATCACGCCCTGCGATAATTGTGTCTCTGTTTGCTTCTGCATCATGAAACACAACTGTTTCGTCCGCGTTGAGCTTGGGAGTACGGAACCCGAAGCCGGTGTAGCGGTTAGGAATGACATCCATCTTTGTGCGAAACTCAGGAATCCAGAATGAATGGATCACATCGGTAGACATCATGCGGAGTTTGATATCGGTATCTTCTGGAACATAGAAGATCGGGTATTCTTTGCCTTGGGTGACGACATGATTCTCGTTGTCGACAACCTTAGAGAGTGCTTGGGTCTCGGGCGATGATGCACCATTTGGATAGGTAGCGATCCATGACCACTTCGAGCCTTGAATTTTTAACTCGAGGGCATTGTCTGGGGAGACAAGCTTGTAGGAGTAGCCCCAGAACCCATAGACGAACATCACGAGCATGCTTGCCGATGGGATGACGGTCCAGAGAATCTCGATGTGGAGATTGTGGTGCGGGCTCGGTTGAGCGGGCACACCTGGGCGTCGACGGTACTTGATTACAAAGACCACCATCAATGTCATCAGTACGACAAAGAAGAAGATCGAGAACCAAGTGATCATCAGGAAGAGACCATCGGACCAAGCCGCCGCTTCTGAGGGAGCGGGGGTATCGCCGAAGAACATCTTCTGGAGAATATCGGGTTGTGCGCTTGCAAGCGTTTGCATCATGACACAGGACCTGTATGTGCCCCGGCGAACGAGCCGGGGTGGGAGTTCGATGAATGTGAATCGTTGGAATGGTCGTCAGAGTCGTCCGCTGTCTCTTGCTCTTTGGCAAGGTACAGCTTTCGGCGAACACGATCGCCCATAAACAATATGGTGAGCCCGATGATGATGAAAAGCACTGTCAGCAGCGCCCCCACTTGCATCACACGGAATGCTTGGATGGAATATGAACCGGCCAATGGATCGAACCGGTAGCAGAAATGGAGCAGGCGATCGCCCAGGCTATCAGCAATCTTGCCTTGGGACGCATCAAGCAATGAAAGTTTGAGTTCCTGAGGCGGATAGTCAAAGCCATACATATATCGCGTGACCTTGCCCTTTGGCGACAAGATCATCAGCGAGATTGGATGCGAGAAGTCGCCATTATCGAGCGGATTGAATCCGAACCCGATCGAGTTGACCAATCGTCGAATATTGAGTGCATCGCCCGTATGGAACTCGATCCCTTCGAGTGCTTCAGGCGTAGTGCCCTTGTTGTACTCGCCGAGGAAGTTGGTTCGTTCGCCCAATGCCATCGAGGTGGTCTCGGTGTCATCGAAGCTCACAACTAACAGCCGGAAGTCATCGCCAGCGGTGTAGTTGAGCTTATTGAGCGATGTGGTCAGCTGCGAAAGCACGACCGGGCACACCACTGGACATTCGTAATACACCATGACCAAAATGACGGGTGTTTCGTCATCGAAGTATTTGCCAAACACAATCTCTTCACCCTGGGAGTTGGTGAAGGTCGCGTCGAGTGGGACATGGTTGCCCAGATGTTCGGTGACCTCTACGCCATTGAGATCTTTGACCTCTGAGCGTTCGAGCAGGCGTTGTGCATTGGCAACCGGAGCGATCGACAGCACACTCGCTAGAGCGAGGAGCATGATCATCAAGTTGGTCTGCACAGGCTTGTTCATAGTGTGTTGAGTTCAATCAATCTTTGGCGTAGTCTGCGATCACCTTGGCCATTGCTGCATCTACTGGTGCGCTGATCGAAGCGAGTTGGGTATCGCGATAGACCGACGCGGCTGCTGCTGCATCGGTGGTTTCATTGATCATGGCTTTGTAGTTGCTCATGTAGTTCTGGAAGTAGACCACCAGAACGATGATGACAAACAGCACGCCGAGCGTCATAAAGATGATGGTGAGACCCATCGCCTTTGCGCTTGCTTGTGCGGTATGCTCGCCTTGGGGTGCACCTTCTTCTGCAGAATGCTGGTGCCAGTTGTCGTGTCCGTTTTCGTCAGCGCTCATCGCTGTACCCTCCCGGGTTGGTCAGTGGGATCATTCCCAAATCTGAAAGTGTTTGTTTTGTGCTGGGCATCGTTGGCATGCCCAGATGAACTGTTTCGTTTACTCTTTTTAAACATAGTACTTTTAAACATAATTTTTGTGATGCAGACACTCGTGGAGCATGGGATCCTTGAGTGGGAGCAATGGGCTCTTTGGGATCTTGAGGGCAACGACCCCGCCAAAGATTCCTAAGACGCCAACCACCCCTGCGATATCAAGCCAAATCCCGGCGAGACCTGGATCGGTCGCGGTGGTGTTGAGATACACCATCGGGCGGATAATCCAGACCATATCAAGCACGACCATAACAAGCAAGTAGATGCCCATCCCACACAAGAGCATGGTGGTGCGTTTGGTTTTTCGCCAGATCAAAAGCAAGAACGGGAGGGCGAAGTGACCGATCGTCATGGTGACGAACAACCACTGCCAACCGTGCTGCTGTCGGCTGATATACCACATGGTTTCTTCTGGGATATTCGAATACCAGATCAGGAAATATTGCGAGAAGGAGATGTACGCCCAGAACACGACAAACGCGAAGATGAGTTTGCCAAGGTCATGGAAGTGTTCCTCGGTAACCAAACCATCGAGCTTGCCCGCTTTGCGGAGCAAGGTAGCAACGATCGCGACCGCCGAGAGCGAAGCCAAACCACACGAAGCGAAGTAGTAGACGCCCCACATGGTCGAGAAGAATCGGTAATCGAGCGACATCAAGAAATCGAACGATGCGAATGCGGTGGAGAGTGCGAAGAGCGGAATGCCTGCACCTGAAAGGAACCGGGCCTTGCGTCCCAATGTACGATCGCCGGTCTCATCGCTTTTGCGTGACCATTTGAGTAATATATGCGAGATGCCGATCCAGATCATTGCATAGATCAAGATGCGGACCATGAAGAATGGTGCATTGAGGTAGGGCGCTTTGACATCAAGCAGGTGGTTGTAGCCGCCGCTGCGATCGAGCCATGTGAGCAGCACGCCGCCCTGAGTCACTTCGATCAATGCCACGATGACAATCATGATCACCGGGACCCAGATGGTCGATGCAATGTTCTCGAACTGACGACGCAAAGTGATCGGCCAGCTCGCATTGAGCGAATGGAAGACCAAGATCCAGAAGAGCGAACCCAGCGAGATCGCCAACGCGGTAAACACGCCGACTTCAAACGCGCCAAGTGCATGGCGGAAGTTGATCGAGACCGCACCGATGAGGGTTACGAGAATACCAACCGCACCAATGATCAACATCAGCATCGCTGCTTTGCGAACACTGGCTGCTGAGATTGTTGTGTTGTCTTCATTCATCCGTGGATCGGATGCGATTTTATCGAGGCGTGCTTGCCAGTCGGCTTCTTGCATGCCTGTGATATCTGGTGCAGGTTTATTGGCAGCGATCTGACTCATTTGTCACCCCCGATGCTTGCACTTTGATCATTGCTTGCGATCTGTCGCTCGCTCATTGGAACATCTACTTGCCCAAGCCGACGCCCTTTGGCATCGAATGCTGTTTGAAGCGTGCGGATATAGGCAACGATTGCCCAAGCGTCTTGCTCGTCGACTGCATGTCCATACGCAGGCATGCGGTTGGTGCCGTCGGGTGACCAGAGCCCGTCACGGATGATGTGGAAGAGGTATCCGTCGGAACCGACATCGCCAGCGCGATCGCGGTACTTATCATCGAGCAGATTAATCGGGCGAACATTCATCAGCTTCCCAACGGTGCCCGAGTCGTTGCCCAGTCCGTCATAGCCATGACACATCGAGCAATAGATGTTGAACCGTTCTTGCCCGCGTTCGATAAGTTCTTGGGTGACCTCGATCGGCATGCGTTGAACATATGCTGGTGTTTCTTGATCCGCAGAACCCGATACGAGCCCAAAGTAGTAGGTCTCGTCTGCCTTGAGCATGTCATCGCGGTCTTTGGCGTATCCATCAATCCACTCGGCATGACCCGATGGAATGACAGAGTCTGAACCGAACGCAACGACGCCATCGACTGGCAATCGTTGGGAATGTCCGTCTTCAAAGAACTTGGACTCGCTCTGTGCTTTGAGCTTGGGTTGGTCGTCCATGCCTGGGAAGAACTGATGCGGTGGTTTATCGGTGCGATCGCCCCGACACCCGCCGAGTGCTGCGCCCAGTACAACGAGCCCGAGCGAACACATGAGTGCTCTTCGGATCATCGACTTGGTTGTGTTGCCTGCTTGGATCATGCTGAATCCTGTTGGTCTGTATGTTCGAACGATTGAATCGCTATGGTTTGTATTGAATCGAAACTGTGTTAGTCCACATCTTCGATGAGTGTGATGTCTGTGCCGCCGGCTTCTTCGAGCAGCTTCTTGGTTTTGATCGGATCAAAGTTTGGATCGATGGCTTCGATTGCAATAAAGAACCGATCGTTGCCCACGCGATAGAAGCGTTCATGGGAGAAAAGCGGATGATGGAATCTTGGAAGCCCGTTGAGCGCGAGCATGCCGAAGATACACATGAACGCGGTGAGCAAAATACCCAGCTCGAACATAATGGGTACAAACGGCTGCCAAGCGTCAAACGGCTTTCCTTGAACCAATGTCGGGTACAACCAATCGGTCGTTCCCCACTGGAGCAGGATCGCAATGCCTACACCAACAATCGCTGCGCCACCCGCCATCAAAGGTAGCTTGGTTGTTTTTATCCCCATTGCTTCTTCCATATCATGGATCGGGAATGGTGTATGGACATCCCATTTGGAATAGCCCGCATCGCGTACCTTCTTGGCTGCGCGAAAGACCTTTGGGGTCTCGGAGAACTCGGCGACAATGCCATAGACCGCGTTGCCTGACTCGCTCACAAACTTGGGAGCGGGCTTTGGAAAAAACATCGGGAAGTAGATCGAGCCTTGAGACTTTGCATCATTCATGATTGATTTCATATCCATGTCGGTCTCCCCTTTCTTAGTGGTGGTCATCCGTATGAGACTGCGGCATCACGATTTTGAGTTCGGACAACGCGAATATCGGGAGGAACTTGAGGAACAACAAGAACAGGGTCATGAAGATCCCGCACGAGCCGACGAAGGTCAAAATATCGACCCAGGTTGGGAAGAACATGTGCCACTCGCCCGGCAAGAACGCACGATGGATCGAGGTCACGATAATCACAAAGCGTTCGAACCACATACCAACGGTGACGGCCGAAGCAACAATCCAGATCACCAACGGGTTCTGACGCATCTTGCGGAACCAGAATACCTGCGGGAAGCCCACATTACAGATAATCATTGTCCAATACGCCCACCAGTAGGGTGCCTTGGCGGGGTTCACACGGTTGTTGGCAAAGACAGCAAACTCGTATTCGTTGGCTCCATACCAAGCCATGAAGAACTCCATCGAGTAGGCGAACCCGACCATCGTGCCGGTGAGCAAAATGATCTTGGACATGTTCTCAAGGTGACGCAGCGTGAGCAGGTCAGAGAAGTTTGGAAGGAACAAGCGGAGCGGGATCAAGAGCCAGAGCACCATCGCAAAGCCACCAAACACCGCACCAGCCACAAAGTATGGCGGGAAGATGGTTGTATGCCAGCCCGGGATGACCGAGGTCGCAAAGTCGAACGAAACGATCGAGTGAACCGACAATACCAGCGGTGTCGAGATGCCCGCGAGCATCAAGTATGCTTTTTCATAACGATGCCAATGGCGAGATGAGAATCTCCAGCCCAATGCCATGACGCCATAGGCCAACACACGGATCTGGTCGGGCTTGGGCATAAACCCGAGTGCGAGACCATCGCCCAGAGGCATTGGCATTTTGAATCCGCGTGATACACCCTTATGCAAGCGAAGGGTTGCACGGTCGCGAAGTGTCGCAACATCAGGAATCATGCCCATGTACCAGAAGAGCAATGACACGGTCGCATAGGTCGAGACCGCGAACACATCCCAGAGCAGTGGTGATCGGAAGTTTGGCCAGATGCCGTTGGAGTTTGGCACAGGTGCCAAGAACCATGCCATCCAGGCACGACCAACATGGATACCCGGGAAGATACCCGCACAGATCACTGCGAAGATCGTCATCGCTTCAGCAGCTCGGTTCACCGCGGTTCGCCAGTTCTGCTTGAGCAGACACAGAATCGCAGAGATCAATGTACCGGCGTGACCGATACCAATCCAGAACACGAAGTTGGTGATGTCCCACGCCCAGTCGACCTGGTTGTTGAGCCCCCACACACCGACGCCAGTGATGATCAGATACAAGATCATCACATTGGCGATCCCCGCAACAGATGCTGCAATGGTGAATGCAGTGAGCCAGATCTTTGGCATTGGTGCTTCGGCGTATCCACAAACGATGTCGGTGACTTCGCTAAAAGAACGATCGCCGAGAACGAGCGGTGCGCGAAGCGTTGGATCTTCGGAGAGCGTGCCATCGTCTTTGGTACCCGGGATAATCGGTTGACGACGAGCGACAGGCTGCACCGAGGCGATGCCCGAAGCTTGAAGCGCGATGGTTTGGTCAGGATGTGTATCACTCATTGCTGTATCAACTCCGCTGACTGAAGCGTGAACTCTGATGAAATCTCATTTGGACGGCTCATCATGAGAGCACCTTCAGACTCATCGAATATCCCTGATCGAAATACTGCTTTGCACGATCGATGTATGCCGAGCCGTGGGTTTCAGCACCACCTGCATCGCCATGACCATCGCTTGGTTGTGTTTCATGCCCGCCATCATGACCAGAATCATGACCCGAATCATGTGAACCATGACTCATCGGATCACTCTCGATGGGACGGATCGCCGGGTTCGGGTTGCGAACACGCATCATGTAGGTGGTGCGTGGACGCGTGTTGAGATAGCCCAACAACAGATAGCTTCGCCCAGAATCACGCTCTTCGCTCACGCGTGAATGCGGATCGAGGATATCGCCAAAGCTGATCGCATCACTCGGACACGCCTGCTGACAAGCGACATTGAAGAACCCGTCGGGGATCGGGCCGACCTGATCGTTCTCGGTCCACATCCCTGCGATTTTGACATCTTGGCGTGCTTGATGGATGCGCTGGATACAGAACGAACATTTTTCCATCACGCCTCGGCTGCGAACCGTGACATCTGGGTTGAACTGCATCTTGGATATCTCGTCGAGCTTCTTGCGAAGGCGAGGCGGGATGAAGTTCTGGTTGAATGTGCGATCCTTGGCGATGGTCTTCTCGAACAACTCGTCGGCTTTGACCGAAGTATACTTCGGGTTGAGCCCGCCATTGAACTTCACAACGCCGTAGTCGAAGAAGTTGAATCGACGCACCTTGTACGGACAGTTGTTCGCACAATAGCGTGTACCGATACATCGGTTGTACGCCATATCATTCGTGCCTTCATCGCCGTGAACTGTTGCGTTGACCGGGCAGACCGTTTCACATGGCGCGTTTTCACAATGCACACATGCGACTGGTTGGATCAGCATCTCGTCTGGGTTGTTGAGATCATCGCCGACGAAGTAGCGGTCCATACGGATCCACTGCATCTCGCGGCCCTTAGCAACCTCGCTCTTGCCCACGATCGGAATGTTGTTCTCGCTCTGACACGCGATGGTACAGACATTACAGCCCATACACGAGTTCATGTCGATCGACATCCCCCACTGCGGGCCTTGGGCATAGCGAGGCGGAACCTCACGATTCAAAGCCTCGTTGGTGTGCGTGTTTGATGGGTCTGGATCTTCGTATGAATCGTTGAGTGGATTCTTGTAGATGCTGATATTGGCTGGTGTATGCCCAAGCTCACCAATGCGTTCGGCAGCGTTGAGTGTTGAGGTTGTTTTGCCGTAGATGATGTCTGGAACATCAATCTTCTCGTCGCCGTATTTGTCCCACCATGTTTTGTCCATCGCGCGAACGAGCGAGTGACGCCCTTCGAGCGACCAGTGGTTCTGGGTCGAGGCGATGGTGTAGGTTCCGCCAGCTTTCTTGATACTCGCACCGCGCGTCACCATGCCGGTGTTTGCGGGTTTGATCGCGTAGGTGTTGTGACCAACGCTGTAGCCAACCTTGCCAACGAACTCACGGCCGTACCCAAGCTTCACCGCCAGAGTATTGTCAGCCATGCCCGGCAAGATCCAAGCAGCACCTGTCATTGCTTGACCATCGAGCGTCACAGTGATCTTTTGTGCCTGAGGCATCTGCTGCTTGGTGTAAGGGTTGAACTCGTCCTGCCATGAATGCTCTGGCAATACGCCAAGGTCTCTGGCGGTGTTCGGGCTCATCAATATTGGGTTATCCCAAACAACCGACGGGCCAAACTCTGGAAGCTCTTGGAGCCACCCGTTATTGGCGCATTGCCCGTTGTTGTTGTTCGAGGTATAGAACACCACATCCATCGAATCTGGACCGGGTGCATGATTCGCATGGCTGCGTGCAGCCGCCATGAGCACCTTGGTCATCGAGACACTGCCCGCAACCGAACTGTCCTTGCCCGCCTGCATGCCATCGTGCAATGCACGCCTCCATGAGCGATCAAAGCCCTCGGTGCCGATCGAGCCATTGCCCATCAGTTCCCATGATTCACGAACAATCGCATAGCCTTCAGCCTGCGATTCGCCCGCCAATGTTGCGAGGAACTCGATATCAGAATGGGCTGGTTCGTACAACGGCGCAATCATTGGTTGCACAATCGAAACCGTGCCATCGTTTGATGCGACATCACCCCACTGTTCGAGATAGTGCGTGCCGTTGAGTGACCATGTTGAGACATGCTCGGTTTCGGACATCCCCACGCACAGCGTGATGGTGGTCTTTGCCTTGGCAAATGCAGCTGCGAAGCCAAGTGAACCCGGTGCGTCATAGACAGGGTTGGAATCAATCGTGACGAGTGTGTCGATATGACCCGCGTTGAGTTCGTTGGTGAGTGCGCTCAGCTCTGCATTGGCGTTGCCCGAAAGCTCAGAAGCCATGCGATTGACTGTGATCTGATGACCCATCGCACCGAGCGCAGAGTTCATCGCCATGCACAATGCCCAGTCTTCGCTGCTCAGATCATCGCTTGGCACAACAACTGCGTGTCCATGATGATCGGCCAAGTCTTTGGCGATCTCGGCGATGTCTTTGTGAGTCATCCCGGTGACTGTTGTGTCTGGCAACCCGGTCGCATTCACGCCGGTGTGCGAGAACACTGCTTTGGCGAGTGCAACCGTGAAGTTGTGCATCTCGGATGGCGACACACGGAAACGGTGATCCGCCAATGAACCGGCAGCTGTTGGTTTGGACTCGATCGCGTACAAACGCGACATCGGGTCATGCCCTTTGAGTACCTTGCGCGTGCTTGCGAATGTGCGAGCATTTTTGAGGGCTTCTGGGCCAACGCTCATGAAATCTGCATCGATCGACACCACACGCTTTGCGCTGGTGAAGTCATAGCTGACTGCATAAGGCGAACCAAATGCCAACTTCGAGCCTTCGATTGCCCCGTGAGATTCTGCCGGGTTCCAGTAGACAACTGTTGCCTTGGTCCAGCGAGCCTTGATCGCGTTGATCAGGCGTTGGCGTGTTGGGCTTGATTTTTTATCAACGATGAACGCGAGCCCGCTGCCCTTGTTAGCATCGAACTTGGTAAAGTGTGATTCTTGCCAGAGGTTAAAGTCGTCCCAGGTCGCATCGATCTTGCCCCGCGTTGGGTTGTTGTAAACCGGGAACTTGAGCCGATCTGGATCGTAAAGCCCAAGGACAGATGCCTGGGCGTAGGCACTGGTTTTACCCTGGTTGTTTGGGTGAAGCGGGTTGCCTTCAACCTTGGTTGGGCGTCCGGTGTGTGTTTCGACCAGCAGGCCTTCAACGCCGCCACCGGGAAGGGCGAGTGCAGTCGTGTAGTACAACGCTTTGCCTGGGATGATGTCTTCGGGAACATTCTTTGAATAGGGCAGAATCTTGCGATCTGGACGCCGACAACCTGGCATGGTGGCAACACCAGCAATCGCAAAGCCCGCCCCCATAATCTTGACAAAGTTTCGGCGAGTCGCCTCGCCGAGCATCGAAGCGCCCTTGGGGAACTCACGATGCACAAACTCAGTGAACTCTTTGGTGCCGGTGTACTCTTCGAGTGATCGCCAGTACTTCTTCCCGCTGACCTGACCCATCTCAACTGTATCAACAGCCTGCGTAGGTGAAGTCTCGGTTGTTTCCTTCGTCGAAGGGCATTGATCGAGGTTGCTCATGGTTGCGTCTCTTTAATCACATACCTTGGTATGTGTCGTGTACTCAATCTGGTGATCTAAATCGTTTTGATTCGCTCTGATTTCACGATGACCGTTTTAGTAGTGACAAGCTGCACAATACAAAGGCGGATTGCGTTGAAGTGTCGCAGCGAGTTGATCTGGGGTCTGTCCATCATGCACGCGCTTCTCTGCTGGCTGGGGAACAAGTATGCCCGCTTCATCAAGCGTGTTGAACCACTGGGTCTGCACCCAGTACAAATCTGTCACCTTGTCCTTAGGCACCAAGTTCTCCGCAGGGTTTCGGTGACAATCAAGACACCATCCCATCGAGAGTGATTTCTCTTGGGCAACCACAGGCATCGCTTGGATCTGCCCATGACACGAGAAGCAACTCACGCCCGCATTGATATGTGCGTTGTGCGGGAAGTTGGCGTAGTCAGGAACAACATGAACCTTGCGCCATTGAATCGGACTGTCGGTTGCGTAGGCATCGCGGATGAACTGCACTTTGTCGTCGGTCGCCGAAGCGAAGCCCGGTTCAACATTGAGCTTGTTCTCTGCGTGACATCCCATACAGGTGCTGACAGCGGGCACATTGGCTCGCCATGATTCTTCGACATGTGTGTGACAATATCGGCAATCAAGCCCGAGTTTGCCCGCATGGATCTGGTGGTTAAAACCATTGCCTGGTTGAATCGGCATATAGCCCACTTCCCAAAATTTGGGCGTGGCGTAATACCAGAGTCCTGCGATCACAACGATGACACCACTATGCACGACCACAAATAAAAGGGTCGGCACCGAGTTCATCCACTTCGGAAAAATAGGTTTCAAGTCGAATACTCCAGCGTAGAGCTGCACAAGAGGCAGATACTGAGTACAGGGACCAAAACAGCGATACCAAAAAAACAGGTAAACGCCAACAAGTGCGCCAAGCCTAGCATCCTTAACCGTAGTATGTTGTGCTGTTGGGCCGAAATTTTGTTCGTTTTCGCATACACTACCAACGACAAGAACGACTACACAAGAAATCATAACTGCGACTCAGTGTCATCTATATACGGGACACCTCAAAAGAAAGCTTCAAAGCATGACCAATCAAGGACTTCCGTCAAATGGACCCGCCCTCAACTCACCTACCGGAATATGGGGGGCGGCGATCACCATCGGGTTTGCAAGCGCGACCGTCATGTGGATGGTTGCCTGGCTCTTGCACATGCCAGGGGTGAATGTGGATTCTTCGATTGCGGTACCAATCTTAATGGTGCCTCTCTTTGTGATCACCATGCTCTGGACCCGAGGCATTGCTCCATCGAACCGACTCAAAGCCGGCGCGATTGGTGGCTTCTTCACCGGGCTCATCAATCTATTGATTCTTGGCTCCAACATCGTTGTTCAGCCCGAGACCACCGCCGAGATGAGTGATCAGGCCAACACGCTGGCACCCAATGCTGCGATGGTCGTCATTGGATCGCTGATCCTCTCGATTATCGTGGGGCTCATCGCCAGCCTTGCTGCCGGCAAAAATGAAGCCGTATCAACTGTATCTACAACGACTTGGCGTTCTCGCTTTGCATGGATCACCGCACTCACCTACCTCCCCCTCATTGCGGTGGGCGGAGCGGTCACCAGCACTGATTCAGGACTTGCAGTTCCTGATGCAGTAACGACTTATGGCGCGATCTCTGTCCTGTTCCCGCTCAAGCTCATGGCCGAGCCTCGGATCTTCCTCGAACACTCCCACCGCCTCTTTGGTACGCTTGTAGGAATTACTACCCTTGTATTGATGATCCGGGTATTGATGGGCGAAAGCCGAAAGCTTCCCAAGATCCTCACCGTTGCACTCTTCGTTGCAGTCGCAGCCCAAGGATACATGGGCATTATCCGGGTCGCGGAACAAAGCACCTTCTTTGCGATCGTGCATGGGATCTTTGCCCAACTCGTCTTTGCAGTCGCGTTATCCACAGCGATCATCATTTCTGACAAATGGACCAACGCCGATCCGAGCGAAGAGACCATCGCTGCTGCCAAGCGAGGACGGATGATCATCCTGATAATGGTCGTCACATTGGTCGTCCAGCTTTGCCTGGGAGCCGTCACTCGCCATCTCAACTCTGGGCATGCGATGATGGCCCATATGGGATTCGCCTTTATCACCATGCTGATCGTTATCATGGGCGGCGCCATGTGCATGCGTACCGGCAAGGCCCATCCATCTGGCAAATCGATTCGCCCGTATGGTGCGATATTGCATGGCTTGGTCGTGCTTCAATTCGCGCTCGGTTTTGCCGTCCTCGGTATGGCATGGGAGGGCGACGATGCGCCCGCTCTGCCAACCTCTGAGGACCTTGCCCAAGCAGCCCCGATCGAATCAACTGCGATGATCACGACTGTCCATCACCTTGTGGGGGCTTTGGTGTTGGCCGCAGCTGTTGGGGCGCTTGTTTGGGTGATTCGGCTGGCAAACAAGCCCAAGATCCGGTAATCTCGTCAGTACGAATCCCAAGAGATCTGTATCAGTAACATAGACGGGTATCCATGCGTATGGCCCTATTGATGCAATAGCCTCATGTTCTGTGCGTTAAGTTTGTGTACCTATTGCTCTTTGAATCAGCTGGCGGAGTAACTCATGACAGGCATGACAAACGAGATAAGCGAGACGAGTTCGAAAACATCTCAGCCTCAACGCGTCGAAAGCTCGTTGACACAGATCCGTGACGAGGACTTTGGTTATCCACAAGCCAGACACCTGCTTCTCCGCGCGGGCTTTGGAGGCACTGACGAACAGATTCGCGCCCTGGTCAAATGGGGACCCGAAGCTGCGGTTGATCTGCTCTTAGATTATCACGAGATCCCCGCAGAAGCAGATCCACGGACCAAGTTCGATAGCAGCATCATCCGCCCACGCAACGAGGCAGAAAAACGAGAATACACCCGCGCCAAACAGGTCGGCGACGAGAACGCCCTTGCACAGATCCGATCAAAGCGTCAAAAAGCCCAACGCCTCGATCGATCACAAATGCGACAGATCCAACGCTGGTGGATCACGCGGATGATCCAAACCCCGCGCCCGCTCGAAGAAAAACTCACGCTCTTCTGGCATGGGCACTTCGCAACGGGGTTCCGTGTGGTTCAAGATTCGTATCACATGTATTCTCAAGACCGAATGCTCCGTGCCAACGCGCTTGGCAACTTTGCCGAGCTGCTCCGCGGGATCGTCCGAGACCCGGCAATGCTCAGGTATCTCAATAACAACCAGAATCGAAAATCGAGCCCAAACGAAAACTTTGCCCGCGAGATTATGGAACTCTTCTCACTTGGCGAAGGCAACTACACCGAGCGAGACATCAAAGACGGCGCCAAAGCACTCACCGGGTTTACCTTCAAAGATGACGCCTTCATCTACAACAAAAACGCGCATGACAACAACTCGAAAAATGTGCTTGGCATGCGTGGCAACTTTGATGGCGATGGCTTTGTCAACGCGATTTTGTTCTCGCCCGCGTGCGCTCCGTTTATCTGTGCCAAGCTCTACAAGTTCTTTGTTGCCGATATTTCGACCGACGCAAGAACGCTCAAAGGCGTGGAGCGCAAAGTCGTCCGCAGCCTAAGCACGATGCTTCAAAATGAGCGGTATGAGCTCAAGCCAGTGCTTCGCAAACTGTTCCTGAGTCGACATTTTTATGACCCATCGGTGATGGGCAATAAAATCAAAAGCCCGGCAGAACTGCTTGTTGGCGCGATCCGCACGCTCAATGTGCCGACACGGAACATGAGTATTTTAACCGAAGCGATGGACTCGATGGGGCAGAGCATGTTTATGCCTCCGAGTGTCAAAGGCTGGGACGGCGGGCGCAGTTGGATCAACACTTCAACACTCTTTGTTCGCCAGAATACATTGGTCTATATGCTCACCGGGCACCTCACCAAGCAACGCTATGTTGATACGAATCGGTACGACCCGACCCGGCTTGTCGCTTCTATGAACGACCCACGCCTAGGGAGCAATCCGCCTGCGGAACTCATCGCCAACGAGCTGCTCGATCTCACGCTTGGATATCGCCCAGAGGGCGCCGCTGCCCAGCTTGTTGATGCTGCAAACAAGGTCGACAAACCCAACTCCGCCAAGGGCATCACCACCATGCTGGTGCTGATTACCTCCATGCCTGAATACCAACTTTGCTAATGATCGAATGCGACCGACCAACACATTGGAGATGCCATGATCAATCTACACAATAACCCTGATGACACCCA
The DNA here is from genome assembly GCA_024280755.1 of Planctomycetota bacterium. Lineage (GTDB taxonomy): Bacteria > Planctomycetota > Phycisphaerae > Phycisphaerales > UBA1924 > UBA1924. The sequence continues at coordinate 39,741 of JAJRPN010000004.1, read as the reverse complement.
CGCGTATACACGCCGGGCGTTTATGCAATCTTCGGTGGTCCTCGCGTCGGCTGCGCTCACCGTGCCGGCGTTTATCCAATCGTCCGCGCTCGCCATGCCGAAGCCCGAACTCGGGCTCAGCTCGATCCCTGGTGTAAACGAAGACAATATCCTGATCATCATCCAACTCTCCGGCGGCAACGACGGGCTCAATACCGTCATCCCCTTCCGCGATGATACCTACCACCGCTTGCGCCCGTCGATCGGGCTCAACGCCAATAACCTGCATATTTTAAGCAAAAACGGACACCGCGGCTCAGGAGATCTTGCCCTCAACAGCGCGATGACCGGCATCCGCGAACTCTATGACGAAGGGGAATGCGCCATCGTCCAAGGCGTTGGGTATCCCAACCCAAACCGATCGCACTTTACATCGACAGATATCTGGCACACCGCAGACACCACCGGCACCGGCGACGGGTGGATCGGGAAATATATCGACGCCCAATGTTGCGGCTATGGCAAAGGCGAGAGCGGCACGCCCGATGGATCGCACAAGTTCGAGCCTCCGATCGCGATCGGACGACAGGCACCGCTCGTACTGACCGGTCGGCACATGATGCCCGTGTCGTTCGAGTCCCCCACGCTCTTTGAATGGGCGGGCGGACGATATGCCAAAGATATTATCGATCACCACCAGAACCTGACCGACTCGGCCAACGAGCATCACCCCGATGATTCAAACAATGCGTTCTTGTTACGAACTGCGATGGACGCACGGATTGCATCGGAGACTATTCGTAATGCCGTCGCGGCCAAGCCTTTGGTGAAGTATCCGGGGACTGGTTTCGCCAAGCAGATGAGCATGATCGGATCGATGATCCGCGCGGGCATGAAGACCCGCGTGTACTACGCATCGATCGGCAGCTTCGACACCCACGCCAACCAAACCGGCACACACACACGATTGATCGGGCAGTTCTCCGCTGCGATCCGTGCCTTCCAGAAAGACCTCAAAGCCCAAGGCAACGACACACGCGTCACCACCATGTGCTTTAGTGAGTTCGGAAGGCGCGTCGGACAAAACGCATCCAACGGCACAGATCATGGCACGGCAGCACCGATGTTTATGTTCGGACCCAATGTCAAAGGCGGGTTCCATTCTCGCCACCCATCGCTGACCAATCTCGATAACGGTGATCTGAAATATACGGCGGACTTCCGCAGTGTATATGCCGAGGTGCTTGATAAGTGGATGGGTGCCAAGAGCCGCGATGTGCTTGGGGCGAGTTTTAAGCACCTGCGTGTGATGGATATTTGATTAAGTTTTGGTGAGAAGTGTTGGGTCGATGTCGGCTGCGGATAGCCCCCATTGAGCGAGTATTGTTTGCTCACCGCATTCTGGACATTTCACTGCCTGTTTGTTGTTATACATCACGATCTCAAGCCCAAGCAATGAGTAGCCACAAGCACCGCAAGCTGCCGTGCGGATTTGTTTTTGTATACAAGCGAGCAACCAACGGTCGCGGATATGCAATGCGATCAGTCCTGGAAACCAAATGAATCCAGTCATGATGAACAATACACCGGCAACTTCAAATCGGTCACCCGTCTGCAAATAGTTCAGCAACCGAGCTAAAAAGAACGAAACAATAATCCAAGCTATTCCCGCAACAAACACTGACGCCACCACAAGGATCGCGCCTCTCCATGAGTTGTGTAATGCTCTCGCTTGCTTGATATACATCTTGCATACACGATCGTCAAACTGATCGAGTTCAGGAAACGCACGATAGATTTTTCGGCTCAGAACTCTCAAGGCGATTTCCATGTTGTTTCAACTGCCATCGGGTCTGTAGTTTGAAGATTTGGATCGGGAACTTGGGATTTGATATATTGACGCTGTCCTACATTATCTGCACCCTCGCCGAGCCAAACGGTTGCGCCGCTGACTTGCTCGTGTGAAAGCACTATGGAATACCAACCATTGATCGAAGGCCCTGCCTGAACAAGAACCATCTCCGCTCCAGCATCACTCCGAAGTTCCAGATACCAATCCTTCTGAATTTTTCCGATTTCAATAATTTGCACACGCAAATCAATCCCACCCGGCCATTCGCGCGGATCGATCGCCACCCCTTCTCGTCTGGCTTTGACGGCGAGGGAGATCTGATCTGCATCGTTCCCGGCGAGCCATTCGCCGATCGCGTTGGCATTGCCGGTATCGCCCGCACCCGCACCATACGGCACAGCGTCATCCATCAAACGATCTTTGTCGAGCGAATAGAAAATCCAGACCATCAGCAAAGACACAATCGTGATCGGGAGCAGGAGCCAGATGGTCAGGAGGATGTTCTTCTTATTCACAGGGAATACTACGCCGACCGATCGGGTGCCACGGCTTGACCCGAAGGGCAAGCCGTGCTCTTCAAACTGCCTCAAGACACGGCTTGCCGAAGACGGTCAAGCCGTGGCACCCGCCAATCGTTCACCTCCCCCACGCTTGTGGAGAAGGTGGCACGCGCAGCGTGACGGAGGGGGTCTTTTCTTTGTCCCTCCCTGCGCCCCGCGGGGAGGTGTCGAACGAAGTGAGACGGAGGGGTGTCTTGGTGCATTTTCTTTCTTGATGACGCTGAGCAAGAGAAGACACCCCTCCGTCTGCTGCGCAGCCACCTCCCCGCGGGGCGCAGGGAGGGGCAAGATTTCCATTGGGTAAATTAAATAACACAGGCAGGACGCCTGTGTTATGGGAAAATGAGACATTGGCGAAAGGCTTATTCGCCCTTCCACTGTTCGTAGTTCTTGGAGACCTGGTCCCAGTTCACGATATTCCAGAATGCGTTGATGTAGTCTGGGCGACGGTTCTGGTAGTTGAGGTAGTAGGCGTGCTCCCAGACATCGAGTCCGAGGATTGGCTTGTGGCCAAAGGTGATCGGGGAGTTCTGGTTTGGTGTTGAGCCGACATGAAGTTTGAGCGGGCCGTCAACGCCTACCCATGCCCAGCCAGAGCCAAAGCGGGTTGCTGCCTGCTCGGCGAACTTGGCTTTGAACTCTTCGAATGAGCCAAAGGAGTTGTTGATTGCTTCTGCGAGTTCGCCGGTTGGCTCGCCGCCGCCGCCGTTGCCGGCTGGGGCGAGGATCGTCCAGAAAAGTGAATGGTTTGCGTGGCCACCAACATTGTTCTGGACGGCTGTTTGGAGATCTTCTGGGAGTATTTTGATGCGTGAGAGGATCTCGCCATAGCACTTGCCTTCCCATTCGGTGCCCGCGAGGGCCGCGTTGGCTTTGGCGATGTAGCCGGCGTGGTGTTTGGTGTGATGGATTTCCATGGTCCGAGCGTCAAAGTGAGGCTCAAGGGCGTCATATGCGTATGGGAGATCGGGGAGTTCAAATGGCATGGTGTCGACTTTCGTGTGTGATGGATCTGATACCAGCACCCTGTTTGGGGGCGTCATGCTGTTCAGAATTGTGGATGAAATGTGAACATTGCCGTCCAATATGGACATAAAGCCCTAATTTTCACAAACTTGTCAGGTTTGGGTCTCAATTGCGAGTTGCTTGTTGCCACTTGCATGGGAATTGTGTATACTGGCGGCCCGGATAAAGGCAAACCGACGGCGCGACGATGTCAAGCCAAAGGTTGGCTGGCGGACGACACTAGGCTCGATATTATCGGGCGTCAACCGTCAGCAAACGCCCCACCTCCGCCGCGGTCGCCAAGGACGACGCCCGCATCAGACTTGGTTGTTCTCTGTTCGAGAGTTTTCCATGATCTGAACTTGACCACGGAAGTGTCGCGATGAGTTGGTGTGATTGCACGGGCCGATTCTCAGGCTTTGACGAAGTTTCGTCATGGAATGAGCAAAAGCCCCTACGGATCAGACAAATCATCTAGTCGGCAACGCAAGTTTTCGGCTGACAATTGAAGAATTTGTGCGTTTCAGTGGTCTGAATCGAAACTTTTTGCCACCTTCCCTCGTATCTCTTAGGAGTGAGTGCAGGTGAACGAGCAGAGGTTCATCCACAACGACATGCACTTCAAATATGGAGGGGGAAACCCCTGCCAAACCGCTTGAGGCCCATACATGGTCCAGAACGCGTCGTGATGACTTCCGATGGTGCGATTTTCGCATCCATCATCATCCTATCGACACCTGGCCAACAAAGAATCGGCCAACTCAAGCAGCCGTCGTACCCACGCACACCGGATGTGCGTGGTAATCACATGTAGGAAATGGGATTGATTCCCGGTTTGATGTCTTTTTCGGGCATCGGATTGAGGATTGAGAGACAACTTGATTGATTCAAAGCCGGTTGTGCAAGATGCAACGCAAGGTTAATTTGGATCTGGATGGTTGTCGACGGTTGGGTGTTTCTCTTTGAGGCATCCTGGACAAGTCAATCACACGCCGATCAGCCCAATGGATGAATATCTTTGAGCAAACAGGTGTGTATGAAAACAATGTGTTGAGAAACACAATAAGCCGCTGCAGGATCGTAGCGGTTGGAGAAGGCATGATGCAAGCAACGAGCAACAACCCGAGCCCCCTTGAGCAGATGCGACGCAGGCATCGCGTAGGGGTTTCGCGTACATCCACCCGCGCGGGCAAAACCGCGCGTCAGCTCTCTCACGAGGACGAGCGTCTTCTGACCCAGATCCTTGTCAAAGAGCAAGATTTTATCGACTCAGAAGTCTTCTACGAAGAAGATGCCGAGCAGAACATTTACGATGATGCACCAGATATCGCCTTGCCTGATACCACCTGGTATCATCCGGTGATGGATGACATTTCATCGATTACTCGGACGCGTACGGTGAAATCTTCGCAGCAGGTGATCCTCACAGGTGCTGAAGAACGCGTGCTGTTCCATCAGTTTAACTACTCGCGGTATCGTGTATATAAGCTTCAGATGGAAGCTTGGGCACGCCCCGAGAAGAAGCCAACCCCAGAGCAGGCCGACCAGCTTTTGCACTGGTTCCGCAAGTCCGAACGCATCCGCGAACAGATTGCAGAAACGAACTTGGCGCTCGTCTTGGCGATGGCCAAGCGGACACGGATGAGCGAAGTCGACTTTGCTGATCTTGTTTCTGAAGGTAACATGGCGCTCTTGCGTGCGGTCGACAAGTTTGATGCTGGGCGAGGGTTTAAGTTCTCGACCTATGCCTGTCGCGCCATCCTCAAAGCGTTCTCACGCCAGGGCATGAAGCTGAGCAAGTACCGTCAGCGGTTCCCAACAGATTTCGACCCGAAACTCGAGAAGTCCAACTTCCTCGAAACTAAACGGGCCGACTTCGAGAAGGATACCGCATCAGAAGTCCGTGAGATCGTCGTCGCCAACCGTGCGGATCTCTCAGATGTCGAACGCACTGTCCTTGAGCATCGCTTTGGGCTCGAAACCGGAGGCATGGAGAAACCCATGACCCTCGAACAGGTCGGGCAGATCATCGGCGTGACCAAAGAACGCGTCCGTCAGATCCAGAATAAGGCGATGGAAAAAATTCGCGTCGAACTCGAAGCCAACTTCCTTGGCACCGTCGACGAGGCCGAGCCGGTCGGGGCGAAGTAAACCGTCAATCAGTAAGCTCTCAAGCGGGTCCAACAATGGACCCGCTTTTTTATTGATCGGCTCCTCTTTGTTTGGCCCCCCCACTTTGACATTGGTTGATCATCTGGCGTTCAACTCAGCTTTCCTTGAGATCAATGCGTCTTGACGGAACCGGGGAGTTGGTGTTCACGAACAGAAGGCACAGGCATCACTCGATGCCGGTTGGACGAAATATCCTCATTCCAAAGCATCGACCTTCGCCTCAACGCAAGGCTTGCCGGTTCGAGGCGTATAGAATGATGGCTTCACCCACGGGCACGCTTTTCTGTGTGTCTCGGCTAGGACCGTCTGGCCCAATAGATAGACAAGGATTTTTCAACAATGAGTGTGAACGACGCCCCCTCTTCAACTGCATCCGCAGGACATTGCGATCTTGATCCGACCATCACCAAGAAGGACCCGCACGCCACACGCTGGGGCGACTTCCTCAAAGCAACCATCAAGTTCGGTGCATCCGACTTGATCATGAAATCGAATCAAAAACCAAAGATCCGCATGCGAGGCGTACTCAAGTCGATGGATGTCGATCCGGTCTCCGCAGAAGAGTTTTTCAAGATCGCCGTAGAGATCTTGACCGAAGAACAAATGAAAGATCTTCACAAGTTCGGCTCGGTCGACTTCGCGTACAACTACGACGCCAAGCATCGCTTCCGTGTAAACCTGTTTCAAGCGCGAGGCACTATCTCGGTTGCTGCAAGAAACATTACTTCAGAGATCCTTCCCTTCGAGGGGTTGTACCTGCCGGAGATCATGTCGGATGTGGCGATGCAGCCTCAGGGTATTGTGCTGCTCTGCGGCGTAACAGGTTCGGGTAAATCCACCACCATCGCATCAATGATCGACTACATCAACGCACGCAAGAGTGTGCATATCTTGACGCTCGAAGATCCGATTGAATACATCTTTGAAGATAAAAAATCAACCATCAACCAGCGCGAAATCGGGCTTGATTGCTTGGACTTTAAAACCGGATTGCGTGCGTTGGTTCGTGAGAACCCTGATGTGGTGTTGATCGGTGAAATGCGTGACCAGGAAACCTTTGAAGCCGCACTGCATGCTGCCGAAACGGGTCACCTGGTCTTTGGTACGATCCATGCTTCGTCAACCACCCAGACCTTCTCTCGAATCTACGGCTTGTTCCCACAAGAAGAAGTCGATCAGGTTCGGAAAATCTTGGCCTTCCAGATGCGGGCATTTGTGTATCAGAAGCTACTCCCGACGCTTCACGAAAACATCTTCCGTATCCCTGCACTCGAAATTTTGATCAACAACGGCGTGGTCAAGAAGTACATTCTCGACGAGCGCGAAGGCGACCTGCGTGAAGTGCTCAACTCGATTGAAGCCCAGACCATCGGGATGATCGACTTCAACGATTCGCTCGTGCGTTTGGTTGAAGAAGAGTACATCCACATGCGGACGGCGATCGAATCTTCGCCAAATGTCGATGAGCTTCAGATGAAGCTCAAGAAGTTTGCCTAGTTGGCTGATTGATTTCTCGCTTATTGTGCTTACCCGTTCATGATCCGAACCGGATTGGACAGTGATCGACGAGGTTGACGCATGCTTATGGAGGCGAGAGCCTCTACAATGGGTGACATCAAACGCTACTGGAGCGATTCCTGCTCGGCTTGGGTTTGTAAGATGATTCTGATAGTTATTGCCGTGAGCCAGATGCTCTCGGATATGAACGACCTTTGGAGAGGATACGACGGTGCTCGATTCCATACTCATTTCAGTTACTGAACCCATTGGTTCAGTCACGCTTGGCTCAGCTTTTACGCTGGCAGCTGGCGAAACCTTCATGCTTGTCTCGTGGTGGAAAGCGATCTTATTGCTCTTGCCATTCCTTGGCTGGGCTTGGATGATCTCGACGGTTCTTGACAAACACGCCAAGCGGTTCTTCCTTGGGCAAGAGAAGTGGAACGCGATCCACATGATCTTTGCCTTTGCGGCCCTTGCGTTTGTGATTGTGCTGCCAATTGACGGGATCGCAGGCCTCGCAGCGGGCTTCTTTGGATTGGTTGCCATCTTCGGGATCGACATCGGGATATTCATCGCTATTGCCAACAAGGACGAACGCATTCCTGAGCACGCAAAGCTTCGGCTCGATTTCTCGGAATCGGCTAAGAAACGAAGCGATAAAAAAGAAGCAAAGAAACTTGGCAACTCAGAGCTTGTGATCATTGGTGCCAACAAGATGAAGATTGTGCCGCCAGATAAGGAAGCGACTGCCTATGCGGTGCGTGTCGCTGCGGAAGAAGTGGTCATCAACGGGCACAACGCCCACGCGTCACAGATCGATATCATCCCTGCCAACGAAAGCACCTACGCAGCTTCGATGCTCGTCGATGGTGTCCGCCAAGCGGGCGAGCCTTTGGCCAAGGCTGATGCGATTCAGATTATTGACTTCTGGAAAAAGGCTGCCGGGCTCAGTGTTGAAGACCGCCGACGCAAGCTCTCGGGATACATCACGATCTCGAGCGAAAAGATTTCGAACATGAGCCTCAAGATGGTGGCGAGTGGTTCAAAGAACGGCATGGTACTCTCGATCGTCTTCAACCCACGCGAAGCTGTTCGCCGGGCTCCCAAAGACCTTGGCTTGCTCGACAAGCAACTCGCTGAACTCAAATCTTGGGCCGAAACCACAGAGGGCATGGTCCTTCTGGGTGCCCCGAGCGACAACGGGCGAACCACGACACTGTACTCGTTGCTTCAGTTGCACGATGCGTATACCTCAAACATTCAAACAATCGAGTATGATTTTGAAGATGAAGTCGAGGGTATTAAGCAAATCCTGTTTGATGCGACCAGCGAAGGCCCAGACTTTGCAACACTTGTCCGCTCGACGCTTCGCCGAGATCCAGATGTTGTTGGTATCTGTGATTTACCCGACGCATCGACGGGCAAGAACCTTGCGATCGCCGATCTCGATCGCTCGCGGGTGTACCTCTCGCTCAAGGCAGATAGTGCGATCGCTGCGATTCAGCTCTATGTCCGTGCGGTTGGCGATGCCAAACTCGCCGCCAAAGGGCTCAAGGGTGTTGTGGGCGAGAAACTCATTCGTATGCTCTGTGGCAACTGTAAAGTCGCCTATCAGCCAACCCCTGAGATGCTCAAAAAGCTCGGTTTGCCTGCTGACAAGGTCAAGCAACTTCATAAAAAAGGCGGGCAGGTACTCATTCGGAACAAGCCCGAGGTTTGCCCCGTATGTAATGGCGTCGGGTATATCGGGCAGACTGGTTGCTTTGGTGTCTTCCCGATTGAAGACGACGAACGCAAGATGATTGCTGCGGAAAACTGGAACGGGCTTCGCACCGCGATGCGTAAACGCAGCCTGCCGACAGTTCAGCAAACAGCACTTCGCAAGGCGGTCGAAGGCATGACCAGCATCGAAGAAGTCTCGCGGATTACCGCACCACCAAAGAAGAAGAGTTCGAAGACCTCATCTTCCAAATCACCAAAGCCCGCACAGGCATAAACCACCTTGCGAGATCCGAAGATCCAAACCTGATCAGTGACCCACTCGATCAGCTCAAAGAACAACTCATGCCACAATGCACACCTGTGCGAGCATGAGTCCGACGGAGAATAGCCTCATGATTATGAATGTCATCATCATCATCTTTGTACTCGGTGTCACCTACGCGTGGATGATCCGAGGCATGTTCAGTTCGCTCTTGCACCTGCTCTGCGTGATCACCGCCGGTGCGATCGCGTTTGCTTTCTGGGAGCCTCTGGCGATGCTGCTGGTGAAGGCAAGCCCAGAACGCGGGTTCATGTCTTTCATTGAATCCATCGCTTGGGGTGTTAGCCTGGTCGTGCCGTTTGTCATTTTACTCTTGGTGCTGCGATTTGCGACTGACAAACTTGTCTCGGGCAACATTACGAATTCGAAGGTTATCGATTACGCTGGCGGCGGGATCTGTGGGCTTGCCACCGCAGTCATCTCTTGTGGCATTCTTGTCCTTGGGGTTGGCTCGATGCGTGTACCAACCGGGTTCTTGGGCTATCAGCCATTGTGGTATTCTACTGATCGTGCGACAGGATCTGGCGCGTTGGTCAAAGCCGACACACTCTGGATTCCGGTCGATACTATCGTCTCGAAGATGTATCGTCATCTCTCCAACGGCACAATGAGCACCAACGAGTCTTTAGGAAAATGGTACCCAGAACTCGAACTCGTCGGGTTCGCTTCACGCGTTTCGCCCGGCGATGGCGCAGGACGCAACGCGGTGAGCCCTGATGATTTTAAAGTCAAAGCAACCTACACCGTTGGCGCGACCGACGGCTCAGAAACACTCACCGATCTCCTCAATGATTCAATCAACGATGAAGCCCAAAAATACCTCGACATCAACTCCGAGCGTGTCACAAAGGGGCACCTTGCAGGCTTTGTCGTCGAGTTTGAACCGGGCGCGAAAGAGCGAGGCAAGAAGGGCGGGCAGTTGGTTGTTTCCAATGGTCAATATCGTTTGCTCCTCGAAGACGCCGACGGCAACACCATGACAGCATTCCCGATCGCAGCGATATCTGAATCTTCAGAAGCAGACATGTTCGGACGCTGGCGATTCGATGCCAATGACATCTTCATCACATCCGTCGGGGGCAAGTCTCGCGTGCTGATGAGCTTTGAATATGTCATCCCGACCGGCTACACACCGATTGCGATGTATGTGAAGAATGTGCGTGTAAGCACATCATCACTGCCAGATCCGGTCGAATATGCAAACATCACCGAGCGTGATCGCGTGATCCTCTCGGGCGCAATTCTCAAGGGTGAATCGGTTTCACGCAAACTCGATACGACCAACATGATCGTCTATGACTCAAGCATCCAATCTGGTTTTATCAATCGCAGCTTTAAAATCAGCCAAATGATGTCATCACAGGTTGCCAAGCGTGGATTAACACTCAACGAAAAGAATGAAGTTGTTGATGGCGTTGGCACATTCGATCTCAAGAAAGATGTCGGACGCAAGAATGTGCCTCAAGCGAAGAATCTTCGTGTTGATCGCTATGCCGTGAGCAAAGGGCAGGTCTTGATTCGTATCGATATCAGCGAAGAGTCAGACTTTGGCTTGTTCTCCGAAGCTGCCAAGGGAGCCTTGATCGATCAACCACTCTTGCTGATCGATAGCAAGGGCAACGAGTACGAAGCGATTGGGTATGAGTATACCGACTCAAAAACATTTGAAACCCGCTATACCAGAGGCTCAACCCTCACAGGGCTCGAAGATGCTCCGAACCTGAGCCGAAGCAGAAGCGACCAGAAGCTGGTCCTGCTCTTCATCGTCACCAACAAGGTGATGATCACCAACTTCGCCATCGGCGATCTTGGCGTCGCCGAGTTTGACCCGCCAATGGAAGCGCTCGGCGGCTGATCTAAATGATGAACCCATCTCATTTCCAAACGCCCTGCGGGGCGTTTTTTTATTGAATGACCTGCATCGGTGAACGCATAAAAAAACCGACCCATTGGGTCGGTTCATGAATCTGTGATTCGTTGAATAGGTTATTCAGCAGCGGCTGCTTCTGCTTCTGGCTCGGCAGCTGGTGCAGGAGCCTTCTTGTCTTTCACGATCAGCTCGCCTTCATTATCGAACTCCATCTCATCGCTTTCATCAAGATCCAGTTCACGATCTGCAACAACCCAGAGCTTGATATCTGCTTCGAGATCTGAATCGACCTTGATATGGATATCGAACGCATCGATGCGCTTGATGGTTGTTGGGAGGCGTACTTCGCGTGGTGAGACGACGAAGCCAACTTCTTTGAGTGCGTTGGCGATGTCTTGCTGGGTGACTGAGCCGTAGAGTTGGCCTTGGTCGTTGCAAGCGCGGATGAGTGTGAGTTGTTGGCCATTGAGCTTGCCGATCATATCTTCGCGTTGTGATCTGCGTGCTGCAACATCCTTCTCTGCAACCGCACGCTTCTCGGCGAGTGCTGCGATGAGCTCATCGCTTGGGGTGGTTGCGTAGTTAAACGGAAGGAGGTAGTTACGCGCGAAACCAAGGCGGACATTGACGACATCACCAACGATTCCGAGGTTGTCTACATTTTCGGTAAGGAGAAGTTTTACTGAGCGTGCCATAAATATGGTCCTTTCGCTGTCCTGGTCTCAAACCAAATCGGTCTGAGAGAAGTTAAGGAGCAACGCACGATGCGATGCCCCAACAAAGGTGCCGACGATGCCAGTTGATGGCGATCATTCGGGAGAAGAGTGTAGGCGGGCATCCTTGTCCTTATCCATTGCTGCTCAATGAATTACAGCCGAATAAAAAGGACATTCCAGCTTGGAATGCTCCTTGAATAGCTAATTTATTCGGCTTTAGAACGGGATATCGTCGTGGTTGAAGTCGCCTCCACCACCGCTTCCATTCCCGCCGCCTTGATTCCCGCCACCTTGGTTACCACCGCTCTGGTCACCACCATAGCTGCCTCCACCGCCGCCACCAGCGTTTGAGCGGGCGTATCCGCCCCCACCGTCTCCGCCGCCGGAGTTGCCGCCGCCGCTTTTGGAATCGATGAACTGAAAATTATCTACGATTACACCAAGCTTAGATCGCTTGCCGCCGCCGTTTTTGTCTTCCCATTGATCAAACTTGAGTCGCCCCTCGACAAAGACCGGGCGGCCTTTACCGAGATACTGGGCCATCACCTCTGCGGTTCGCCCAAACGCGGTGCAGTCGATAAAGTTGACTTCTTCGCGTTGTTCACCGGACTGGGTCTTGTATTTTCGATTCACCGCCAACCCGAAACTGCCCACAATCGTGTTCCCTGATGTGTGCCTGATCTCAACATCGCGGGTCAGGTTGCCCATGAGCATGACTTTGTTATAGCTTGCCATCTGTATCTCCATTCCACCCGCCGATATGACGAGCCGATCTAGTGTAGCAGAATACCAAACAGATTCCGCATGCAAGCACGCGGAATCTGCTGGTTTTTCAGTGGTTTTGAACCCAATATGGATTCAAAGCCGTATTCAACGCTGATTACTCAGCAGCTTTTTCCTCAGCGTCACCAGCAACTGCTTCCGCAGCGGGAGCTGGTGCTGGTGCTTCTTCAGCCTTAGGCTCTTCTTTGGCAGGTGCCATTTCGGATGCAACTGGAGCACCCAAGTGAACCTTCTTGGAGCCTTCGCTTTCCTTGGTTTCGCCGGCTTGTGCCTTAAGCTTAGCTTCGGTTGCGAGACCGTCCATATCGTTGAACCCTGCGATTTCTTCAGCCGTCAGGTGATCGGCCGAGGTGACGAGCACGCGGAGGAGCTTGTCGGAAATCACAACATCGCGCTCAAGGTGAGGCACCATGTCGGTCGGGCACTTGAAGTAGGCGAGGATATACACACCTCGTTTTTGCTTGTCGATCTCGTAGGCAAGACGGCGCTCGTCCCACTTCTTCATCGAAATGACCTCGGCGTCTGCACGCTCGAAGAGTGAGTTGATGTGATCGATCAGATCACCGAACGATGCGGCTGCCGTCTGGCTTGCGAGGAACATGGCCTCGTATACGCCGGTGCGTACTTCTGTTTCAGTTGACATTCTTATTCTCCATTTTGGTATTCGACTCTGGTTGAGTCGATGTGTTTTCTTTGTTCGATTTCGTATCTGAGTTTGAATCTGATTGGTTTGGCGACTCTTTCTTAGGCTCTGGCTTGGGCTTGACGAGTTTGGTATTAAAAGCGTTCATCGCCTTTGATATGCCCTCGCCGAGCAAGCACTCGGTGGCGTCGGCAGCAGCTTTGAGGCTGCGATCGACATCACCATGCTCCTCCTTCATGAACTTACTCAAGACCCAGTCGGCCTGGTTCATGAATTTAGGAACATTGCCAACACCGATACGGATGCGTGGGTAGTCTGCACCACCCAAGAGCCGATCGATGTCTGAAAGCCCGTTGTGCCCGCCTGCGGATCCGTTCTTGCGAACACGGATGAATCCAACAGGCAATGCGATGTCATCAACAAGCACCAGAAGGTCCTCGTTTGGATCGAGCTTGTAGAAGCGGATCGCTTCACCCACTGATTGCCCCGACAAGTTCATATACTTGGTCGGTTTCATCAGCAGCACCTTCTCGGTCCCGATGATCGCATCGAGTGTCACCGCGTGGAATCGGCTCTTGGGGATCTGTCCACTTGCGTGCCTTTGGGCGAGCAGATCGACAGCCATGAACCCGGCGTTGTGCCGAGTTTGCTCGTATTGTGCCCCAGGATTACCAAGTCCCACAATCAGCTTCATTACTCAGCGTCCTTCTTCTCTGCGATAACCTCTGGTGTTGCGCCATCAGCACCAACCTCAGCAGCTTCGCCTTCTTCTTCCTGAACAGCCTTCATCACGATCTGTGCGATAATCGCGCCCGGATCAGTAAGAAGAACCATGGTGTCCTTTGGAAGCGTGATATCACTTGCGTGAATCGCATCGCCGACCTCCATGTCTGACACATCGACAACAATATCATCTGGGAAGTTGGTGACGGTACAGTTGAGTTGGAGCTCGGTAATTGGGTGCATCATGATCGCACCAGTTGTCTTGAGTCCGACGGCTTCGCCTACCAACTTGAGGCGTGCCTTGGTGTCTACCCGTTCGTTCATATCTACACGAGCAAAGTCGGCGTGGATGATGTTGGTACCGAGGTAGTCATAGCCCAAGTCCTTGAGCAGCACATACTGCTTGGCGCCTGCGATATCCATGTGGAATACCTTCTCGCCCTTCGAGATGTAACCGATCGCGGTGTGTGCATCGACGGTGATCGAGACTGGTTCTTCTTTGTGCCCGTAAACAACCGCTGGCAATCCGCCAGCCTTGCGTACACGCTGGGAGTATCGGCTCCCGGTTCGCTCGCGCAACTGTGCGCTCAGCTCTGTAGTTGTGTCACTCATTTGTAATTCTCCTTTATCTTAAATGACTCTTTGTTTTCTGTACTTTTTACTCTTTTTTACAGTGTCTTGAACAACAAGCTCAACGCTTTGCACCCGCGGTGCGTACGAAGAGCTCGCTGATTGATTCGTTGTTGTGAATTCGCTTAATCGCCTGCCCGAGCATCTCGCCGACAGACAAAACAACCAACTTATCCTTGATCAGTTCGCACCGATCGCCAGCCGGGATCGTGTCGGTCACAACGATCTTTGAGATCGGTGAAGCAGCGAGCCGTTCCATTGCTGGACCAGCAAGCACCGCGTGGGTAGCTGCACAGATCACATCGTTCGCGCCCTCTTCCATAACGAGTTTCGCCGCTTCGATAACGGTGCCGCCGGTTGAGATCATGTCATCGAACATGAGCACGGTTTTGTTCTTTACATCGCCGATCAGATGCCCCACCTTAATCGTGTCGCCGGTGAGCCTGCGTTTGTTGATAATGGCAAGATCTGCATTGAGCAAGTTGGCCATCGCCTCGGCCACCTTGACATTGCCGACATCTGGCGAGACCAGGCACAGATCCCCAAGCTCATCGCGCATCGATTGGAAATAATCGAAGAACACTGGTGTCGCAGAGAGATGATCCACCGGGATATCAAAGAATCCCTGAATCTGAGCAGCGTGCAGATCCATCGCCAGCACCCTGTCGGCATTGGAAGCCGTGATCAGGTTGGCAACGAGTTTGGCAGTGATAGGCACGCGTCCTTCATCTTTACGATCCTGTCGGCCATAGCCATAGTATGGCATGACCATCGTCACCGTATTCGCACTCGCCCGGCGAAGACAATCGCAGAACACCAAGAGTTCCATCAGGTTGTCATTAACGGGATCACAGGTCGAGATCACGACATAGCAATCGCGACCACGAACATCGTCATCGAGCTTCACAAACACTTCGCCATCGGGGAAGAGGTTCGTGCGTGCACGCCCAAGTTCGATATCCATCTCGGCGCAGATACGATGCGCCAAGTCTTTCGAGTTGCGTCCGGCAAATATTTTCATCTCGGCCATTACACGGTCCCTTCGGTGGAGGAAGATGCTTCTGATGATTTCCTGCTTCGATAAATCGCGTCGACTTGTGCGAGATGCTCAAGCGTATTGATGCTCAAGATATCTTCTGCTGGCACAGCGGAGATGACCTCGACGCCTTTGCCTGAGTTGAGCAGATGCTCAAACACATCGGTGATGTAATATTCGCCGGTAAGCTCGTTACGATTAAGCCCTTTGAGCGCCTCGAACATCGCATGCGCATTGAGGCAGTAATAACTCGGGTTCACCTCATTGATCTTGAGTTGATCATCGCTCGCATTTTTCTGCTCGATGATCCGCTCGAACCCGTTGTCCGCATTGCGGACAATCCGTCCATAGCCATCTGGGTCATCAATCACACTGGTCGCCAGCGTTGCATCTGTCCCCGTCGTTTGATGTTTTTCAAGCATCGTTGCGAGTGTTGAAGTGCGAATCAATGGGCCGTCGCCGCACAAGACAAAGACATCGGTCCCCTCGCGTTGATCGAGCGGGAAGGCATCGACCGCACTCACCACCGCGTGCCCGGTCCCGAGTTGTTCATGCTGAACCGCGAACTCAACGAGATCCCCATAGCGAGCGAGTGCTTCGCGGACGAGTTCTTGCTTGTAGCCAACCACGACAACAACACGCGTGCAGCCCGCTTCGAGACATGCCTCAACCACCGCACACACCATCGGACGCCCGCCGACAGGATGACACACCTTGGGCAGATCGGATTCCATCCGAGTCCCTTTGCCAGCTGCAAGAATAATGGCTTCGAGTTTTTGAGGTGTGCTTGCCATCGTATTGATTGGCAACGCCGCGATTGACTTATTGAAAAGAGAAGAAAAATTACCCCACCGAGATTTGAACTTGGACCGACTGGATCAAAACCAGCTGTGCTACCATTACACCATGGGGCAGTGTTTTTTTATTCTATCTGTCTCGTCTCTTTTCAGACATCCGCGTGTTGCTCGTTCTCCGTGTCAAGATCCGATCTCTCGATCGCATCGGGTGTTCAATCCGTCATCATCAACGGCTAGAACACACATGACACCAAAGTATCAAGGCATGCAGAGCCGCAGCTTATCGCAAGAAGTCATGATCAAACCATGCTTCAAACTTGGAGCGAGATCTACTCGGCTGCGTAGTTCAATGCGTGCATACAAACACACACCAAACTACTCGAATACACCCATCGATGCGCCTCAACTGATAAACAGCATCCGTCGCATCGGGCTCCGCTATTGGAACCCAAGTTTAGACCCTCAAAGGGGCAGGTCAACACACAATGCCCATGCAGTTTCCTGATTCTGGTCAACTGATTCTATTTTTCGCGCATAGAGGCCTCACGATCTCCTATAAAAAACACCAAATGGGATTCCCTGCCGGTTGAACACCTTATAAAAGCGGATTCCACCCAATAAACAAGGGTCAGTTCCTGGTTCAAAATCAACACCCCATTTCATGGCATCCTTCAACTGCGGCTGCCCGTAACTCAAACAATCACCCTCATACAAAAATAAAGCCCCGCTCTTGAGCGGTGCTTTTTCGTATGGATGATCAATTGGCAATCGTCAAAGAACGCTTAGTCGCTCTCGCCAAGCTCTTCTTCGGCTTGCATCGCAGCTTCGCCGATGAGTTGGTAACAAGTCGCCATCAGACCGATCAATGGGAACTGCCCATCGACGAATGGGCTTGGGCCCAATCGACGCAGCAGCACACAGTTGACCGCAGGCGGTGCGATCGGTGTATCAAGTTCGGCCAAGCCATCGCCGATATCCCAGAACGAGTTGATCGAATCTTCCAAGGGCGGCGAAGAGATATCCGAGACGCCGGGCACATGCTGATGAAGCACCGGCGAAGGGCCAGGACCTTGCACGCCCGCGGCTCGCTTCTGGCGAAGCCCATCAATCAACTCTTGCCCGGGCATCGCGCGAAGCCCAAAGATAATCATCGGATCATCGCCGAGTTTTTCTGCGAGCAACGCCGTCAAACAAACGGTGTGCTTGCACCAAGGTTCATCGACTTTCCAATCTGGGCATGAACACACAGGCTTGAAATCTTCAGGCTCGGCCGGAAAAAGCTTCAGCCCCAACGGCGCAAACACATCTTCGATATTACTCGGCAGTTCACCCGAGAGCAGCTTGGCTGCATACCGAACCTGATCGGCCATCGCTGCGATGATCTTCTCTTGCGACTCAGCACAAAACTCATCGAGACCGAGCGTCGTTGTATACGGCTTATCGCTTCGACCTTGGATAATTCCCTCGCAGAGCGTATCCTCAATCGTCAAGCGTTTGGTTTGTCCAAGCCGAGCATATTCGATGCCATCGGTATAAATAATATTGTCTGCGCCGGTTTCGGCAACACGCAACAGCCTCTGCGTGATCCAACTCGCTGGTGTCTCGCCCGCTTTGAGCTTGAGCTTGACCCCGCCACGGACCCGGCGAGGATTCACCAGGGATTTACGCGAAGATCGGAACGACGCATACTGAGGCTTGATCCGCTTGGGAGCAGTCGGAACCGATGCGCTGATCGTGGGTGTAGAGATGACATTCACCACACGCCCCTCACGAGGTGGCGGCGGCGGTGGCACCTTCTCGGCAGACTTCTTTGTGCGTTTCTTGGTGGTCTTCTTGGTTGTTGATGACGCCTTCTTTGCCATCTCTTTGGGCGATGCCTTCGCTGCTTTTTCGAGAGCAGCCAATGGATCGATCTTCAGCTTCTTGGCTTTGGGTTCGGATGAATCTGACGGATTATTTTTTTGATCACTCATGGCTCATCCTCCCTTCACATTTCATCTGCAATCGTGTCGGCACGCAGTGTCAACAAATCGCGGAGTTTATCGGTACCAAGATCTGTCAACCAACGCTCGCCGTGCCCGATGATATTTTCAGCGAGTTCGATCTTCGATTCGATCATCTCATCGATGCGTTCTTCGAGCGTGCCTCGAACAATATACTTATGCACCTGCACAGTCCGCGTCTGCCCGATGCGATACGCACGGTCGGTCGCTTGGTTCTCGACCGCGGGGTTCCACCAACGGTCAAAGTGGAACACATGCGTTGCAGCAGTCAGGTTCAAACCCACACCACCAGCCTTGAGCGAGAGCAACAGAATCGGATTCTTGCCGGTCGCTTCTTGGAAAGTATCGATCATCTTTTGACGCTTACCCTGAGGCGTGCCGCCGTGCAAGAACAAAATATCCTTGCCAAGTTCATTGCTCAACATCGTGCTGAGAATGTGCCCCATCTGACGGAACTGCGTAAAGATCAACGCCTGGTCACCCTCGCTGATCAGTTCGGAAACCTGCTCAAGCAAACGAACACACTTGCCCGATCGCATCGGATCGATGACCATGCCAAACTGTGGGTCATTCTCTTTGAGCATCTGCGCCGGATGGTTACAGATCTGCTTGAGTTTGATAAGTGCTGCAAGCACCAACCCACGACGATGGATCCCCTCGGATTCGTCCACATCGTTGAGCATCCGCTGGACGCACCCTTCGTAGAGCTTGGCCTGTTCTGGCGTAAGAGCGCACCATTCCTTGCTCTCGATTTTCTGAGGCAGATCGGACACAACGGTTGGATCGGTCTTGACTCGCCGAAGGATGAATGGGGACACCATCGTGCGGAGCTTGGTCATCTTGTTTTGATCTCGATGCCGCTCGATCGGAAGCGAGAACTTCTTGCGGAAGTTGCCCGCCGAGCCCAAGTATCCCGGGTTCAAGAAATCCATAATCGACCACAGCTCGGACAACCTGTTTTCCACCGGCGTACCAGTCAACGCGATTCGGCGCGAGACCTTGATCCCACGCACAGCCTGCGATTGTTTCGCAGCGGGGTTCTTGATAAACTGCGCCTCATCAAGCACCATTCGTTTCCAGTTGACGGTATTGATCAAATCGTTATCACGATGCGCCAGTGCATAAGTGGTCAAGATCAGATCCGAATCCTGCGCCTTCTTGGTAAACTCTTCGCCCTGAACACGATCGATCCCATGATGCACCATCACCGTCAGGCTCGGCGTGAACTTCTCGGCTTCCTTCACCCAGTTACCAATCACCGACATCGGAACGATCATCAGCGTTGGGCCGACCTTTTCATCGCCCGCTTCAAGACGCTCGTACATCATCAACGCCAACAACTGGATCGTCTTACCCAAACCCATGTCGTCGGCAAGACAAGCACCAAATCCAAAGCGTTCCATAAAGACCATCCAGCTCATGCCACGAGCCTGGTACGGGCGGAGTGTGCCTTGGAATGTCTCTGGTGTTTCGAGTTTAGGAAGTTCGATCGACGCGCCGCCGGTATCGCCGCCGAGCAACGATGCGACCCAGCCGGTCGCTTCGACACCAGTCACCGCAAGCCCGGTTTGTGCTGCATCTGAAGCCAATGCGAGCTGCATCGCTTCGCCGAGTTCCATCTCGCCGCCGGGGTTCTCACCAATAAACTTCACCGCGTTTTCGACATCTTCCGGGCGAATCTCGACCCACTTGCCCCCGATGCGAACAAGCGGCGCGTTCTGCTGGGCAAGCTGCTCAAACTCATTGAGCGTGAGGGTTGTATCGCCGATCGCGATCTCCCAGTGGTACCCAATAAGTGTGTTGAGCCCGAGTGTTGGGCCCGCTGCATCTGGATCACCAGACTCATCGCCAAGCATGTCGGCTGGATCAGACTCGATCTGCAAACGAGCACCCAAACGACCAGCCTGCGATTCCCACCAAGGCGGGCTCTTGACCGCAAACCCCTGCTCTTCGAGAATCGGTTTGATCTCGCGTAAAAATTGATACGCCTCTTGCGAGTTAAGCAAAATTTCAATTGGTTCTGCACTATCAAGCGCGTCTTCGAGCTTCTTATAGTGACGACTCGCACGCCCAAGCTCGGCCATCAAAAGCTCTTGTGGATTCTCAAGCGTCAAGCCCTGAATCACCACCCGCTCACGCGAAATCAACCAGATATCAGATGCACGAAGAACAATCTCTTCGTCATCCACACTCTGCAAGAAGAAACTCATCGACCACAGAACTGTATCATCCGGCTTGGCGATGTCGGCTGGGAGCCCTTCTTCGATTGGTTCCGCCAGACGCATACCGAAACGCCATGCGCTCGATTCGCCGCGATCTTCAAGCTCGGAAATCCATCGGCGAACCTTGCGAGCAATATCCGCACGCTGACCGGTTACACTCGGTACTTCTTCTGTGTCATCGAGCAAACCGTGCAGCCATGCGACCTGCGGATCAACATCCGGGTCAGCGTCTTCGACCGTGTCGAACATGTCTTCGACAATCATCGTCGCTCGGCATCGGGCATCGGTGATATTGGCGAGGAACTCAGTCGTCATACTCCAAGCATCGTGTGCATGCTCATCGGCAGCCGCACGAGCTGCTGCAGGCATCGAAAGAATCAACTTATTAACTCGGCTCGCCGTCATATCATCCGAAAGCCAAGGATGCCATGCGGCCGTCAGTTCACCCTCCGCATCTTGCAACAACATCGGCACCACACGATGACCAGCCATCAAATGCGATGACAGCCGTGAAGCTGCCACAAAGTAGGTAATCCCAGGGCCAATCGAATATCGCTGCTTGCGATCCTCATCATGATCCGCATGATCAACGAGTGACTCAAGCACATTGCCGATATCGATCGCGTCGATCTTGATCGTTGGCACCTGAATCTCAACCAATACCGCAGCATGATCCTCATCGGTATCACGCCCAGATACCCGAGACATCGGCGAACTTGGAATCGGCTGGCTATCAATCGAAGGCAAACGCAACGAGATCGAAGAATCCTCACCTGGAATCCCAACAGGACGGCAAGCAAATGGATGCACCGGCAATGCAGAATTTGATGCTTCCCCATCAATCTGGACTGGTTCATCATTTGCGGGCGATCCGGTCTCGCACCAAAGATGCAATGCACCCTGGGTCCAGTTCGCATGAATGACGATTGCCGACAGATCGGCCTCTTGAATAGGCATGTCGATCACAGATGCGGCTCCGTCGCCCGTTGATGGTCATACAAAGCTTCAACAAGCAGTTAAAAAGAGGGGAAAAATAGGAGAGCAGAGACTTGAACTCTGAACCTGCGGCTTAAAAGGCCGATGCTCTACCGATTGAGCTACTCTCCCATATCAAACACCGCCGCAAGCTCGCACATGCGGGGAGTTCTCAAGAGAGTCATAGTATGCCTGAACTTTGTGTTTTCCAAACCCACAGTAAAGAGTTCTGCACGCATTTCCTGAGTTTTTTACACCAACCCAGATTCAGCATGCCCAAGCAAGACCCCAAGATGCTTCTGTGATGCCCCCTGCTGGCCCAAAACACATGCCCGTGCCCGCTGACCAATTGCCTGACGAAGTGCCTCATCCTCAAGCAGTTGCACGATTGCTGTCCCAAGCTCTTGCCGATCAACAACTTGGATCGCATCGCCATCAAGCAATACGCCCATCGCCTGTAAAAAATCAGAATGCGCCGGGCCGATGACCACTGCCTTGCCCAACGCTGCCGGCTCGATCGGGTCAGAACCGTACAAATCGAAGAACGATCGCCCGATCACCACCACATCAGCAAGTTCGTACATCGCAGACAACTCGCCGATCGTATCGAGCAAAAACCGTGACGATCCTGGCTTGCATTCATTGGCCGACCGCCGAACACACCCCTCGACAGCTTGTGCCGCTTCATCAAACCGTTCCGTTTTTCTCGGCGCGATCACCAACTGCACATCATCAAGGCACGCTTCGTGCAGCAATGCCTCTTCACCCGGACCGGTGCTCCCCGCAACCACGATCAACTTGCTTCGATCAATCCCCATCGCATCCGCAATCTCGATCGCCTTGGCTGAAGGCTCGGAATGAACTGACGCATCGACAGAGTCCCACTTCATCGAGCCAGTAATCGAAACCCGATCGCTCGCAATGCCCATTGCCTGTATCCGATCACGATAATCCTGATCTTGGACACACGCAAAGCTCAGCCGAGCAAAGGTTGACCGGAGCAAAAACCGAACTTTGCGATATCCTTTATACGAACGCGCCGAGAGCCTGCCGTTGATGATTCCGATCGGGATTCCACGCTTTGAACACAGCTTAATAAAATTTGGCCAAACCTCAAGCTCAACCAGCCCGACCACATCGGGTTTGACCGTATCAAGAAACCGCTTGACCATCCATGAACAATCAAGCGGATAGCGAACGACATCAACCGCTTCGATCTCACCAAACAATGCTTGCCCCTGCTTAAGCCCAGTATCGGTTGTGACCGAAACAATCACATCCGCCTGCTTCACCAACTCGGGCACCAATGAACGAAGCGCATTAACCTCCCCCACCGATACCGCATGAAGCATCACCCGAACGCGGATCGAACTCTCAGCAGGCCGCTTGAGCATCGGCTCCACATGCCCAAAGCGTTGATCCCACCCGCCACGCTTCTTGCGCAGAATCACAGGCAATGCCAGCACACCGATCGGGATATAGAGCAGGTCAAGCAGATTCACGATGGCAAATCATAGGGATTCAATATCGCACCTTCCCAATCCCCGTCAATATCCACCCTCCGATCATGGACAGCCTGTGCTGAACAATGAAAGAAATACTGAGATATCAAAGGCGTTGAGCACACCGTCACCATTCAAATCAGCAATGGATGTGTTGCCTGTAGAAAAGGCAGATAAAAATGCTGAAACATCAAAGAAGTTGAGCTCTCCATCACGATTCAAATCCGCTTCGCATGCTGTAATGAAGTAATCAAACACATACGCCGAACCAGAGTTTTGTCCAATCTGATCCGTATGAGTTGCCCCCACAACAACGATATCCCCCTCTGCTGCAATCGACTGCCCAAAAAGATCCCCCGCACTCCCGATGCGAGGCAGCAGTTTATGAATCTGATCACCTGTCTTCAAATCAAAGATATAACCTGATCCCGCGTCCAGCCCGTTCTCATCATTCCCAACAGCACCCACTACAACAGCATCATTCAATATCGAAACCGAATGCCCGAACAAGTCTCCCGCTTCGCCATCATCAGGAAGTAGTTTGAAGATCTGAGTCCCAGTACTGGCATCAAAGACATAGACCGAACCCGAGTTGGCCCCAAGATCAGAATCTCCCGTCGCACCGACAGCAACAACGCTGCCATAAATCGCAACCGAAGCCCCAAACTTGTCCAACGCTGCCCCGTCATCTGGAAGTAGCTTTGCGATCTGAACACCCGTCATCGCATCAAACACATATGCCGAGCCAGAGTTTGATCCCAGATCACCATCGCCGCTTGCCCCAACGACCACAAGTCCGTTGTCAATCGCAATCACATTCCCAAAGATATCGTTGGCGGCTCCATCATCTGCAAGCAACTTCGAAAGCTGCACGCCACTGGCAGTGTCAAATACATACGCCGAGCCAGAGCCGTTCCCTTGATCATCATCGCCCGGCGCACCAACCGCAACAAGCCCATTGCTCGATGCAACTGAAATCCCAAAGCCATCGAACATCGCCCCATCATCGGCAAGCAACTTCACAATCTGTTCACGCGTAGCCGTGTCAAACACATACGCAGATCCAGATGCAATTCCAAGATCGTCATCAAATGGAGCCCCCACAGCTACATACGCGCTATCGATACCGACCGATGAACCAAACTGATCGCTCGGTGCCCCATCGAATGGAACAAGCTTTCCTAACCGAGTATCAGTAAAGCGATCGAACAGGTAAACCGATCCAGAAACGGCACCATCGTCATGATCTTCAACAGCACCCACCGCGACAATATTCTCATAGATCGCGATTGAAGTCCCGAACTCATCGCCGATGGCTCCGCCGGATTGAATAATTTTTTGAATATGCAGCCCATCCAATGCATCGAAGAGATGTACCGAACCAGCACCGACTCCGTTTTCATTATCGCCGCTGGCGCCAACAACGATTACACCCCCATCAATCGAAACCGCGGACCCGAAAGAATGTGCTGCCGAACCGTCATTTGCGAGCAGCTTTGAAAGCTGTACCCCAGTATTCGCATCAAAGATATAGGCTGATCCAGACTCATCTCCAAGATCATCGTCCGATCTCGCACCGGCCACAACGATGCCCCCATCTATCGATATGGAAGCCCCAAAGAAATCGCGTGCCTGGCCATCACTTGGAACGAGCTTTGATATCTGATTTCCGGTCGCCATATCAAAGACATACACAGAACCTGATCCAATCCCAACGACATCATCAAAAGGGACTCCCACTGCGAGCAACCCGTTGTCGATCGCTAACCTTTGGCCAAACTGCTGTTCAAATCCGCTTTGATCTCCTTGTTGAATGATATCAAACTCAAACCCGGTCGCGGCATCAAACAGATACACGGTGCCACCTCGGAAACCGGATGTGCCTGGCGCACTCACCGCAACAATACCATCGTTGATCGCTACAGCTGCACCAAAGTAATCCGTAAAATCCGCGTTGCTTGCAACAAGCTGAAAGAGTTGCTGACCAGTGATCGCATCAAAAAGAAACGCCGTGCCTGTGAGGTTGTTGTTTCGGCCAGCTCCTACAACAGCAATCCCATTTGAAATCGAAACGGATACACCAAACTCATCGAATGCATTGGAATCATTCGGCAAGAGCTTTACAATCTGACTCCCTGTTGTGGCATCAAACACATACGCGGCACCAGACCTTGTCCCATTGGTTGAATCGAACGAAGAGCCAACCACAATCAAGTTGTTATCAATTGCCAGAGAACTCACACTGATTGATTCCGCATCGTCGGGAACAAGATCAAACAACTTTGTTCCCGTCGCTGAATCATACACAAGTGTAGTACTCCCCGCTGTGACCACAAAAATCCCATTATCGCTGACAATCACTCTCCCCATGCGTTCATGGGCGGGGCCCTCGCCAGAGTCCAACGCCGCGACTTCATTGAGCACCTGCCCAAACGCCTGAGGCGAACACATCGCGGCACCAACACACAAACCCACACAAAGCCCACGACCCAACGAACGATTCCCATATCCCATATCAATCACCCTGCTTTCAATCTGCAACTTGTGCCAGCCGAAACAACCTAAGAACATACTATGTAGAATCTACACTCAATCACACATACAAACAGGCTTCATCGATCACTATTCCACAAATAGAACATATGGCCAATAGACACCATGCGAATCGGCCAATAGTCGCCACACCAACGCATTGAGGCCTATATGGTCAAAAAATGAACCCGCAAACCTGCGGGTTCATGAATAACAAAAGCTCAATTACACTCGAACGAATGTTCATTCACATCCCGCGCCGCGTCCGATTATGAACAGCCACCCGAGAAACTCCCGAGGAACGCCGAGATATCAAAGAAGTTAAACTCGCCATCGCCCGTAAAATCCGCCGAGGGGTCCATCGCTGCAAAGTCGGCCAAGAACCGCGAGACATCGAAGAAGTTGAGCACCCCATCAATATTTTGATCCGCAGGACAAGTCTGCCCAACAATAATCTCTGTTCCTGTATTCAACACCTTTGTGACCAATCCAAACGGAGCCGCCGGCACATTGACCACATCAAAACTGCCGGTGATGTTTGAGCCTTCAATGATCGTGCGTGCCCAGAAACCTGTTGGAGCGAAGCCGTTGATGTAGAGCACATCGAGCGTGCCATGAAGTTCAATGGTTGACGAGCTATCAAGCAAGTCGCCAAATGCTGCATCGACCTCTGCTTCAAAGCTAGCGATACCTGTGAAAAGGATGGGTTGAGTTGCAGTCATGGTGCCGATGCTCAAGCCTGGCGCAATGGTGCCGTCATTGATGAGATTAAGATCAATCCTCCCGATGCCTTCGAGGCGTTGCTGGGAACCAATCCCACCTTGTGTAACACCCGGCCCAGCAATCAACCTAGCCCGTGCCCCCGGCGCATTGAGTCGGATCGTCCCGCTTCCCCCAAGAATCATCTCTTCATTCCACCGAAGCTGCGTGGTGCTGATATTTGAAGTCTCGTTAACCACGATCAAACCGTTGTTGAGTGTCCCAAACGCAATCCCCAGCGTTGATGCGTTCGGGATGTTGAGTAATCCAGAGAAATTTACTCCGTCGAGCGCGCTCAATGAATTGACCGAGACATCCGCCCCATTTGTTGTAGTCAGCGAGCCGCCAGAGATGGTTGCGCTCGCCAGTTCGATCTCCGAACCAGCACCATCGGCCAATATCTGCCCAACTGCACCTTGCGTCAATACTACCGCACTGAACTCAAGATTTGAATCGTTATTCGCCTGAATAACACCATTGTTTGTCTTTCCATTCAATGTAAATCGTATCTCCCCACCCAGCACATCAGAAGTGATCATCCCATTGTTGATCATGGATGCCTCGATTTGCCCCTGCCCATGAATCGTCTGCGTCGAACTCATCGTCACGGTCTTGTCAACCGCAGTCTGAATCCGAGCTCGCGCGCCGGGTGAACTGAGTTTGATCGAACCAACGCCATCGACTGTCATCGAATCATTGAACAAAATTTGCGTTGTTGATATATTCCCCGTCGGATTCACTTCAATCACACCCGCGTTTGTCAGCGATGTACCGATCGTAAGTGTTCGTGAATTCTGCACATTCACATTCCCGATAATCGTCACGCCATCAAGCATGCTCGATACATCAATCGAGATATCCGCCCCGATCGCGGCAGAGATTATCCCGCCTTCAATCGTCGCACTGAGCAACTCGATCTGTGATCCGGCATCGTTTGCCGAAAGAACTCCTCCACCAGTCTGATCGATCGTGATGCTACTCACTTCGATATTCGAAGCGTTTACGGCTTCTATCGTCGAGTTATTCACCTTCGAGTTCGTGACCAACCGAATCTCATTTCCAGTATCAGAACGAATAATTCCATTGTTGATCATGTCCGCTTCGATCCTACCCAAGCCGCGAATCGTCTGCGTCGCGGGCAGTGTCAGCACTGACCCCACGCTCGTCTGAACTCTGGCACGCGAATCTGGCGATGCTAGAACGATTTCGCCGGTGCCCCCGAGTGTCATCGTATCATTGAACAGGATCTGTGTTGACGAGATATTGCCCGTTGGGTTGATGGTGATTGTTCCATTGCTTGTAAGTGCATTATTCACCGTGAGTGTTTGAGCGTTCTGGATATTGAGATCGCCTGTGAAGTTCACCGAGTTGAGCGTACTCGATGAATCGATCGTAACATCGGCTCCATTGATCGATTGCAAGGTGCCACCATCAACTGTTGAACCGATGAGTTCAATCTGCGATCCGACTCCGTCGGCGGAGATCAATCCTGCTCCGCCCTGAGTGATAGTAATCCCACTCAACTCCATCACGGAGCCGCCGATGGCTTCCATCGTTCCATTGTTAGTCTTGTCATTGGTGATCATTCGAATCTCAGCAGTATCCGAACGGATCAAACCGTTATTGACCATGCTCGCTTCGATCCGCCCTTGCCCAAGGATCGTGAGCATGGGATTCATCGTCACCGTTTGCCCAACTCCAGTTTGGATTCGGGCCCGAGCGTTAGGTGACGCAAGTATAAAAGTCCCGTTGCCGCTCACGGTCATTGAATCATTGAAAACGATCTGTGTAGCCGACACATTACCCGTTGGGTTGATCGTGATCGTCCCGCTGTTATCAAGCGAGCCCGCTACCGAAAGCGTCGCCGCGTTCTGCACATCAATCTCACCACTCACACTCACTCCATTGATTGCGCTTGTACCCGATATCGAAATATCGGCATCATTTATAGAACCAATCGCACCACCCATGATCGTCGAACCAGTAATAGTGACGCGCGAACCAACACCGTCGGCTCGAATCACACCCGCGAGCCCCTGCGGAACTGTAATACCTGCGATCGCCAGGTTCGATCCATTGATGGCCTGCATGATGCTGTTGTTTGTTTTGTCAAATATTTGCAGGGTCATGGTGAGCCCAAGATCTGAAGACACCGTGCCGTCATTGATCATGGCGCCTTCGATTCGGCCTTGCCCACGGATCGTGTGCCCGCTCCCCTGCGTAAATGTAAACCCTGTACCGGTGAGAATGCGTGCCCGTAATGCTGGCGCGTTGAGCAAAATGGAGCCAGACCCCGTAAGCATCGTATCAGCATTAAACTGCAATGAAGTGATTGAAATATTGCTGGTAAAGTTCACAACGACCATGCCGTTATTCAAAAAATCGCCCGCGATGCTTTGGGTGGTCGCATTGCCCGTATTGAGCACTACTCCTGGATTCGTAATCATCAGCGAGGCCATCGTTTGGCTCGCAGGCATCGTTACCGTGTACGCACTTGCATGGCCAAGCAACACTGAGTCGCTCAGCCCCGGCACGACTCCTGAGTCCCAGTTGGCTCCGACATTCCAGTCCCCATTGGCTGCGCTGAGCCAACTCGTTGCTCCGCCAGCGTGTGCTATCAATGATGTTGTCGACAGTACCCCGAGCGCGATGAGTGCCTTGCTTTTCATATCTCGTCCCTTTTCCATTTTGTGTAGACAAGCCTCAACCAGTCCATTTTGGCCGATACTTGATCGTTAGAGTAAAACCCCACACTACCACATAAGGACATTTACCCATAACACAATTTTTTAGTTTTCAGGGCGGCTATTCAGGACAACAAAGTCGCAATTAAAAAAGGGATCAGCATTGCTGCTAACCCCATTTCAATCGTTGCAAGTGGCATAGAAACAACTTACATATACCGGGCAATAGGCGAGGAGGGACTCGAACCCACGACATTTCGCGTGTAAGGCGAACGCTCTAGCCAACTGAGCTACTCGCCCGGATCGCACAGAGCATAGACACCCAACCTACAAGAACGCAATCAAACTCGAATGAAAATTTGTCTCTACCACACAGAAATAAAGGAACCCAAAAAGAGATCGTCCCGCCAAGGAGGGAACCTGGCGGGACGAGCAAAATTTGCCTCAGTTGAAAATCACGGCGGGGTGGAGAATCAACCGGGAATAGCAAACTCCGTGCTCGGGGACGATCTCGAGAGGGAACATGCGTAAGGACTAAAATAGCACCAAAGCCACCAACATGCTCCACTATTCCCCATTTTGGTGTTATTTATTACACTATGCGACACAATGGGTAGTTTTGTCCACCCGAACAGTCACTCATTTTCATACGCTGCTCTTTCTTAATTCTTCCTCAAAATCCCCTTTACCCGCCTAATCTTTGGCATGAACACCGATTCCAATCGTTTCTGCACCGTCGATTCCATCAAAATCGGCCTGAACCAGCCACTCGCCATTATCGCCGGGCCATGCACTCTTGAATCGCTTGAATTGGGGATAAGTGTGGGAAAACACTGCAAAGCGGTCTGCGAAGCCGCCGGTCTCCCCTTTATTTTCAAAGCCAGCTTCGATAAAGCCAACCGTTCATCGATCAACTCCAAGCGAGGAATCGGGATCGAGCAAGGGCTCGAACACTTCGCTGCCATCAAGCAAGAACTCGGCGTCCCCACCACCACCGACATCCATGCTCCAGAACAAGCCGAGGCAATTGCCCCAACCGTTGATCTCATCCAAATCCCGGCATTCCTGTGCAGGCAAACCGATCTGGTCGTCGCGTCTGCCCAAGCATGCAAAACGCACGGCTGTGGATTGAACATCAAGAAAGGCCAGTTCCTCTCGCCCGGCGAAATGGCTGGTCCAATCCGCAAAGCCACCGAAGCAGGATGCGAAAACATCATGCTCACCGAGCGAGGCACATTCTTTGGCTACCACCGCCTCGTCAACGACTTCATCGGTATCGCCGACATGATGGAACTCGACTGCTCCGCATTCACCGATCTCGGCTCCCCGCCAGTCTGCTTCGATGTCACCCACTCCACCCAGCTCCCAGGTTCCGGCGAACAAACCGGAGGCCGACCCGACCGCGCCCTCCAACTCGCCAAAGCCGCCACCGCCATCGGCGTGCATTCCCTCTTCGTCGAGTGCCACCCAAACCCCAAAGAAGCATGGTCCGACGGAGCAACGCAGTTGAACTTTGATGACTTCGAGCAGGTGATCACACAGGCCGCGGCTATTCGCAGAGCATGCGATCAATAAGAGCAAATGTGCCCGACACAACTCATGCCCCATCACCTCTTGGATGCTTTCAAATGGAACCGTCCCCATCGCGATGCGGATAGTCCACCAGAGCCATTCGGCTTGATTGATCACGAACATATAACCGGGATAAACCATGTGG
Organism: Planctomycetota bacterium; assembly: GCA_024280755.1. Classification (GTDB taxonomy): domain Bacteria; phylum Planctomycetota; class Phycisphaerae; order Phycisphaerales; family UBA1924; genus UBA1924. The sequence continues at coordinate 9,037 of JAJRPN010000004.1, read as the reverse complement.
ATCCGCACGAATAGTTTGTTTCTCGCTGCTCTCAGTATCAGTTTGCTCGCGTCAACGCTTCTGGCAATGGGCGATCCCACGATCGTCCGAGGCCCATACCTCCAACTCGTCACACCCACCAGCACCATCGTCCGCTGGCAAACAGATACCCCAACCGATTCCCGGGTTGAGTTTGGCACGAGCGTTGGGAACCTGAGCATGGCTGTCGATGATCCGACGATCACAACAGAACACATCATCAATCTCACCGGGCTCGCAGCCAACACACACTACTTCTACTCCGTCGGCACAAGCACACTCACACTCGCTGGCGACGATGCCGATCACACACTCAAGACATCCCCTCTGGCTGGCACTGCCGAGCCGGTTCGGATTTGGGTCATTGGCGATTCTGGAATCGCAGGCGATGATCAGCGTGCGGTGCGCGATGCCTATCTTAACCACGCTGCCAACAACCCCGCAGATGTCTGGATCATGCTCGGCGACAACGCCTATGGGGTTGGATCGCAAGGCGATTATCAACGAGCAGTCTTCGATGCCTACCCATCGATCCTGCGCACGACCTCAATGTCTCCGACTATGGGCAACCACGATGGAATCTTCGCGGATTCTGAAACTGAATCTGGGCCATACTACGACATCTACTCACTCCCACGCGAGGCGCAAGCCGGCGGGGTTGCATCGGGCACCCAAGCCTATTACTCGTTCGACTATGCCAATGTACATTTTGTATCACTCAACTCACACGATGTCCTTCGAGGCACCAATGACCCAATGCTCACATGGCTCGCCAATGATCTCGCAGCGACGACCCAAACCTGGGTCATCGCATTCTGGCACAACGCCCCCTACTCCGACGGGCATAACTCGGATGATTTTCTCCACGAGCCTGCGATGGTCGAGATGCGCCAGAATGCAAACCCCATACTCGAAGCGGCTGGCGTAGACCTTGTACTCAGCGGGCACAGCCACTCCTACGAACGATCCCTCTTACTCGATGGACACTATGGGCTTTCCAACACATTCAACCCATCAATGAACATCGACTCTGGCAACGGCCAAGAAAATGGAGACGGGGTCTATGCCAAGCCCACAGCCGGGCTTGCTCCCCATGAAGGCACCGTCTATGTCGTCGCAGGAAATGCCAGCCTGATCACCGGCGACTTGCCCAATCACCCGGCCATGCCCATCACAAACCTTGAACTCGGATCGATGATCATCGATGTCAATGGCACCAGGCTCGACGCATCGTTCCTCAATGACCAAGGCATCATTTCCGATCACTTCACCATCACCAAAGGCCCCCAGCCCTGCCGAGCAGATCTCGACGCGGATGGAACCCTCAACTTCTTTGATATCTCTGAGTTTCTAAAAACCTTCGCTGCCAACGAACCGATCGCCGACTTCACCAACGACGGGCTCTTCAACTTCTTCGACATCGCAGCTTTTTTGCAAGCCTTCGCCAATGGCTGTCCATAGCTCAATGCCCAAGGCATGTTGATTTTTTCCAATAAACATACAAAACAGTGACCACTCCTGCTTCGATGAGCATCTCCATGAACATCAAACCGGAATGCTATCAAATGCACAGGAGTTCCAATGCCCGTATACAAAGCACTTATGACGAATACCGCTGTACTTTTCGTTCTCGCATCAGCCTCTGCATGCGCACAGACGAATGAGCCAACCTGGCACATGTCCGAGCATTCACTCCACTCAGATGCCTCAGCGAAGCACATCGAAATCAAAGATCTCAACGAGCTACAAAGCATGCTTCTTGATCAGGTTCAGCGGGATCAAGAACTGCGTACGCTCTTGAGTAAATCTCTTTCTCACCACAAGCCTCACGGCGATGAGGAAACCTCAGCACCAGAGCCTGGCCGAGACTTGCTCGACGCATTATGGACCGTTGATAACGAATCTTCTGATCTGCTCAAGGCGATGATCGCAAAGTTTGGCTGGCCGAGCTATGACATGATCGGGAAAGAAGCAGCCGATGCCGCATGGCTGCTGGCTCAGCATACTGATTCGCAACCTGAGTTCCAAGAGCAAATCCTCAAACTCATGGAACCACTCGTCGAACAATCACAAGCCGACGGCATGCGGTTTGCCATGCTCACGGATCGAGTCCTAATGAATAAGCAGGAGCCTCAGATCTACGGCACCCAGTTCATGATGGACGACGAAGGTGTTCTTCGCCCTGTGCCCGTTGAAGACTTCGAACACATCGACGAACGGAGAGCCTCGGTTGGGCTGACTCCGATCAAAGAGTATGCAGCTTACTTTGCATCCATCGATGGAGCCAAAACAGACGCAACCCCGCTCGATGCCTATCCCGCCTATAACTTTGACGATTCTGAAGAGTGCGAATCAGACGATTTTCATAATCATCCATAGTGCAAACCGCTCTGATTCTCATTGCTTCCGATGCACACGCTTTGTAGAAGCTGGATATTTCTCCAACTTGTCAAATGGGCGAATTGGGCGAGGCACAAAGTTGCCGCCACAGTTGGGACACTTTCCCGCGAGTTCTCCCTCAACACACGATCGACAGAAGGTGCATTCAAAGCTACAGATCATCGCCGCCTCCGATTCCGGCGGCAGGTTACAATCACAGCACTCACAGTTTGGACGCAGTTCGAGCATGAGTCTGGAGTTCCTTTTTGGCAACAATGCCCGATATAAATCCAATAGACTAAACAAATTCTAAAGCCGTGAGTAATCCAGGTAACGGAGCATAGATATTGGTAAACATGGCCGTTCAATTTTTTACTCAGGATTGGCAATTCTGTTCAAATTATTATCCCTTTGCTGTACAATGTGGGATGCAAAATACACCATAGCCATTATCTATTTGCTGATATCAGTGTTTACGGGGATCGCTCAATGCCAAAGTGTCACTGAAAATTGGAAAACTATTGCGGACGATGGTTCACCAGATGATTTTTTTAGTGACTCTCTGGATATCAATGGTGGGATTATTGCTGTTGGCTCCAGTTCTGACCGTGATAATGGGATTCAAAGCGGCTCCGCATATCTCTTCGACGCGCTGACAGGAAAACAGCTCTTTAAACTGCTCCCAAACGACGGCAATGCGTATGACTTCTTTGCTGATTCTATCGCGATAGACAAAGGCTTGGTTATCGTTGGTGCTGAAGAACACGATTCTTTGAACAGCAACTCGGGAGCAGCGTATGTATTCGATTCTGCAACCGGGTTACAAATCTCTAAGCTCACTCCAAGTGATGGTGCGTTTAGTGGCAGGTTTGGAAATGCCGTCGATATCGACTCGGACCTGATTGCGATCGGGGCTCGAGGAGACGATGATCACGGTTTTTTCTCTGGATCGGTCTATATATACAATGCCCAACTTGGATCTAAAATTTATAAGCTGACTGCCTCCGACGGCCAATCGCTGGATCAGTTCGGGAGTGCCGTCGCCTTGAATAATGGGATAGTCGCAATCGGCGCTCCGGGTCATGACAGTAACGGCGATCGTGCTGGGGCGATTTATCTATTCGATGTGTCAACAGGCCAACAACTGATGAAGATTGTTCGCCCTAATAAGGGAGCGTATGAGTCACTCGGGTCAGAGCTTGCGTTAGGACCAGACTATGTCGTATCGACGGTGTACCAGACGATTGACACTATGAAAACAGGGCGTGTCTGTGTGTTTCGTACCGACACGGGCGAACAACTTTATGAGATTTATCCAGAACACACCCAAGGCGAAAACTTTGATCTGGCAATCGCGCTCGACGGCGACAATCTTGTGGTTGGCCAACGCTACGACATGCCTCTCGGTATCATGGTCGGCAGTGCTCGCCTCTACTCGCTTGAAACCGAAATGCTCCTGAACTCACTTTCACCCAGCGACGGGGAAGAAGGAGACTGGTTTGGACACTCGGTTGCGATTGATGGCTGCCAGGTTGTTGTGGGTTCCGTTCTGGACGATGACAATGGTTCAAACTCTGGATCAACCTATTCCTTCGATATCTGTTGCCTCGCAGACCTCAACAACGATATCGCCCTCAACTTCTTCGATGTCTCCGCCTTCCTCCAAGCCTTCAGTAAAACCAGCCTACTCGCAGATTTTACCAACGACGGGCTGCTCAACTTCTTCGATATCTCTGCATTCCTTCAAGCATTCAGTGCTGGATGCCCATAAGAAAAGCACCGGGTAAAAAACATGTATCTAAAAAAACCGTCCGCAGATGCGGACGGTTTTTATATGCTTTGTTTGCAGCTGATTTAGCTGGCGTGGGCAGCGCGGTATTCGCGGAGCCACTGTGGGCGTGGGACATCGACCTCGTATGGGTCAACATGCACGCGGCCGTTCTTCTGGAAGACAACCTTGCCACTCGTCACCGAGTAAAGCGTGTCGTCTTTGCCGATGCGAACACCGAAGCCAGGCTTGAACTTTGTTCCGCACTGACGGATGATGATTGATCCTGGCTTAGCCGATTCGCCGCCGTAGAGCTTCACTCCGCGATACTGCGGGTTGGAGTCGCGACCGTTCTTGGTTGAGCCTTGGCCCTTTTTATGTGCCATAACACAAATCTCCGTCATTCTGATTCATTGGTGCTTCACAGGGAGGCACCGAATCGGGTGTTTCTTTATTCAGCAACGAAACTTCGCTGCGGGGGCAAGCGTAGGCCCAGTATCGTCATTCGTCCAGTGTAATTTCTGTTCCCACGCGGGCTTACAACCGAAATTCGATCAATTCAAGTCTCTAACCGCCTCTTATCGCCTCTTATCTCATGACCCAGCGTTTTTCTACCTGCTCGAACGGGGCATCGCCCTGCTGTCCGATCTCACCTGGGGTGGAATAGCGGAGCATGAGGGTCTTGCGGAGGTTGTAGCGGTGTGGATCTGGTGTCTCTCGTCCGACGACATAGGACTGGAACTCGCCGCTGAGCCCTGCGAAGAAGACGGTGACCTCATCTGCTTCGAGATCTTTGGCCGGCCAGATCACCACGCCATCGCGGGCGTGTTCGACGCCTTCGAGGACATTGGAGACAATTTCGATCTGTGATTCGAGCAACGGATTGTTCAATCGCTCCATAATGGCAGCGGTGACACCACTCGATACATCACGCCCTGAGCGGATGACATTGACATTATCTGTCATCAGTTGGACATCTGGAGCGAAGAGTTTGACGCCGCCCCAGTGGTTGGTAATGCGATAGGTGAGATAGAAGTACGGATTCACGCCGTTGCCGTCGTCGACCCATGCCAAACGCAAGGCCCCTTCTTCAAAGGTGAACTCCCACTGTGTGGCGACAGGCGAGGGTTCTGGAGCTGCATATACGGGGGTTGAGCTTGTTGAAAGCAATGCAATGCTTGTCGCACCGATCGCTCCTAGAGCAAATGTGAGACGCCCGAGCTTTGATGTGATCTTGTTGGCAGTGTTGGTCATAAATATCCCGTCAGGTCTAAACTGGCTGATCTGTGATAAGTGTAGTGTATGCGCGACGACGATCAATACCGAGCGTCAAATGTATTCGTCTACAACCCGCCAAAGTTCCCAGCGAGGGAAGCAATTCTTCACTATCATAGAAAATCGTCGCATCTTGTGCCTGCTGAGAGTCCTTTATTACGCTGTAGAGCCAATGTCACAAACACCGATTATCCATGCCCAGCAGATCCCCCACGCCTTGCGTTTGTCGGCTGCCGAGCGTCTTGTCGCGACCAAAGGGCGTCGAGAAGCAGCCAAACGGTTGGTCGCCTCTGCCCCGGCACATGGAATCGATTTGGATCTGATGTGGGGTGTCATCGAGCAACCACCCGCTTCTGGGCTGCTCAAAAAGCCCTTACGGGTTCGCCAAGTCACTTTGGCGGTGCTTGGATCTGGGCGAACCGCGATGGTCTTTTTGTCGAACCCTGACGCAGATACCCAGGTCTTTGGCGATGTTGAAACACAGGTTGATGAGATCGGCGCATCAATCAAGGGGGCTTTAGCAGGTTTGCAGGCGATGGCTCCCGATCAGGTTGCCCTTGCCCAGACACTGATCGAACCCGAACATACCTGGGCGCATCGCGCATGTACCGATGCGGGGATGATTTGTGTTGGTCAGCTTGATTATATGCGAAAACCAATCTCGCAGACGGCTCCGATCGCCGACGCACCGAGCTGGCCAAGCGGGATCGAGGTACGGGCGGTGCGGACGCTTGATCCTGGTGCGTTGGATTCGGATTATCTGGCGTTGATCGCTGCCCTTGCAGGAAGCTATGAGCAGACACTCGACTGTCCTGAGTTGTGCGGGTTGCGTTCGATGGATGATGTTGTGGAGTCGCACAAAGCGACAGGCGAGTTTGAGGCTTCGCGTTGGCATTTGATTTTCAAAGATGGAATCGCAGCGGGATGCTGTTTGTTGACGCATATTCCGCAGACTCAGAGCGTCGAGCTTGTGTATCTGGGGGTTTCTCCCATTGCTCGTGGGCTTGGGTTGGGGCGTTCTGTGCTTTCCTACGCGATTGATATGCTCGGGCCGATCGGGATCAGCGAGGTGACCTGCGCGGTTGATAGCCGAAACTCACCTGCGATCCAAATCTATGAATCGTTGGGCTTTGAACGCTTTGATGCGCGTGTCGGTTTTGTGTCGCCGATCGTTGCCAAGAGCTAACTTGTTTGCCAGGGCGTTGATGCAAAGAGGAAAAACAAAGGATCAGTTTGTTGTACACATTTTACATGCGGTATGTGAATAACTCGGGTGGTGTGTGGATGAAAAAAACTTTGTGCGCCTAAGTCTATGACCCACCGAGATCAGTGACAAAATCGTCGAGTTGTGATGGTTCTTGTGGTTGCGAAACACGGTTGAAGTCTCTATGCTCTCTCTTGCCAGTTAGGATTGACAGGCATGTAAACTCGATCGCCGGGTTCTCATAATAAGATTCTGAAAATGAGCCTTATCGAGACTTCTGAGGGGACGCTCAGAACCCAACCGCAAGTTGTTTTTTACGAAACAATTCTGCAACCACCACCTACGAGTGTGCGAGCATTTGGCTCACTTGGCGCGATCAGTCTGCACCGTGAATGGACTCGGATGATTTTTTTATATTGCTCGCCCGGAGGTGTGCATGGTGCGCGATCGGATTGCGCAGGCATCACCAACTCGGGCGGTCCTGGATGACCAAGAGGCAAACAAGCGTGCAGCACACAACGAACGATTCAAACAACTCGGTATTGGACAACAGAAGACACACCAATGAAAACGAGCAGATCGCAGGCACCAGCTCGATGTTCGGACGCGAGCAGGGCATTGAAAACGATTTGAGCAAAGACCAAGGCCCCCTTCGGCTAACGCATGCCCAACTGATGACCGACACGCCGCAGGATGAACCAAAGACGCTCGCCAACCCGAGCCAGGTGTGCCAACAGATCCGTGAACACCTGATCAACACCCAAGGCGAGAACCGGGTTCGCCGATATCTCTCGGGCAGTGTCACGATGACCCAGAACCAAGATGGTGCCATCGAACTGATCGCGGGCGATCGCTTTACACTCGATATGATCGAAAGGCGATTGGGCGAACCGTTACGGATCGCAGCCCAGTTTGCGATGGGGACCACTGAGCCTGAGATTGTGTATACCGTTGATGCCTCGCGCAACTCGGCCCCAAAGACGAGCAACGCAGCTGCTGGGCGCGATGCCCAGTCCAACACGGAAACGATCAACACGCATCCCCTCGCCAACCGGATCAATCAGCCTATGGGCAACGCTGGAGCAAAGGGTGGCGGTGCCCGATTTCCGGCTTGTCCATCGCTAAACGACTTCCTCATCGGCACCTCGAATCGGCTTGCCTTTGAATCGGTCAAACAGGTCATCCAATCCGGGCTTGATTGCCCGCCTGTGTTTGTACATGGGTCGTGTGGGGTTGGAAAAACGCATCTGTTGCGTGGTGCAACCAAGTATGCCCGTCAGCTTCGCCCTGGATGCAAGGTGCGATATACAACGGGTGAGGCGTTCACCAACGGGTTTGTGACCGCGATCCGCTCACGATCCGTCGAGGCGTTTAAGAAGAAGTATCGCGAGCTCGATCTGCTTTGCATTGATGACATCCATCTGATGGCGGGCAAGCAGGCGACGCAGCATGAGCTGTTGCAGATCTTTAACACGCTCTCGCTTGGTGGCTGTAAGATTGTTTTGGCATCGGATGCCCACCCACGCGAAATCGCTCGGCTCGACCAAGCACTCGCCTCTCGGTTCTCCGCAGGGTTGGTCGTCAAGATCGACGAACCTGATGTTGAGCTGGCGAGACGGTTGGTGACGCATATCGCATCGAAGCGCGGGGTGTTTCTTGATGCAGCTGCGATCCAGACAATTGTTGATCGAGTCGGCATCGGCAGGATGGGAACAAAGAACGGCAGTTCTCTCAACCCCGCGTCCGTGCGCGATCTAGAAGGCGCGGTCTTACAGATTCAGGCGGTGGCCCGGCTGATGGATCAGGGCAGCGGGAATGGGCGACTCGCCCAGACCTCCCATACATCATCACGCACCCCCACTATGTGCCATATCCGCAAGGCGCTCTCGCTTCGGGATGGAACCGACGAGCAAACAGCGACGGGCCCGATCGCCCTTGAGACGATTATTGGGAAGATCTGCACCGAGATGATGGTGTCCAAATCGGACCTGTTTGGCAAAGGGCGTCAGAAGAAGGTGGTGATGGCCCGCGAGCTGATCGTGCATACGGCGCGCAAGCTCACCAGCAAGAGCTTCCCAGAAATTGCCTATGCGATCGGGCGTCCGAACCACTCGACCGTGATCACGGCTGCCAAACGCTTTAAGGATCGGGTTTCTGCCCAACAACCCGTTGCGGTTGGATGCCCCCACGACGGGATGCCTGCTGGCGAACTTGCCGAGATGCTTGCGACGCGGATGCGGTGATCAGTTCTATGGAAAGAGGAGTATTCAATACTGTGCGGACGGGTTTGTGCGCACAAAGTGGGTGATCAAGGAAGAAGTGGAACCTTGGGGCAGGGGTCCATGCCTTGAATCTTTGGTCAGGGCTTGACGAGCGGGCTGCTTTTGCGCTTT
>JAJRPN010000041.1 GCA_024280755.1 Planctomycetota bacterium | reverse complement strand
GTGGACCTCGGCCTCTCTGAGTTTGTTGATGATCTGCTCTGCTGAATGCCGTTTCCTGGCCATGATTGTCTGCCTTCCAAATACGCCCATTCTACGAGGATACTCGCATAAGGAATGGACTAGTTATTGGGGGGCAGGTCAGCATACTTGAGGCTAGAAAACTAGGCAGACTGAGCGCAAGATATGAGGCTATCGCAAATGCTGCAGAAGTAGTTATGCGCGGCCTAGCAAATGTCGCAATCATTGCACTCGTTGATGAAGCCACTGGGTATGAAAAACTCAGAAAGCGACAGGCCCTTGCCGAGGTTTTAGATAGATATTTATCCGACAAGCTGAACCCGTGGACGAAAACATTTCCAGATGCCTATTACGAAAATCTCTTTCGTTTAAAAGGCTGGGACTACAAAACCCTCAGTCCGGGTGACGGTAAGCCTGCCGAAGTAGGGAAAATCACACGAGAAGTTGTTTATCGACGATTGCATCCTGGTATCGTTGAAGAACTGGATCGCCAGAATCCGCAAGTTGTACCAGGTCGACGGCTATACAAGCACCATCAATGGTTATCCGACGAGATTGGGCACCCTGCGCTTCGGGAGCATTTGGCAAAAATTGTGACTGTTATGCAACTATCAGATGGTTGGATTGAGTTCGAGAGGAATCTTGGAAAAGTATTGCCAATGCGAGATGAACAGTCCTATTTCGATGAGTTCTTTGACGGAGATTGACCACTCTCAAACCCTGCCTCAAACGCCGCCCTAAGCAGCGTCCATCCCCGCTCATCCACGCCCTTGATCGACTTCGACCACTCAGCCCACGCCGCTTCCAGATCCGCTGGGAGCGGGTTTTCTTTATTTGTGGATTCACCTACGATTCTTGCTGCGTTTTGGTTTGGATCGTTGTTCATACCCTATTCTACACCATTGTAAGCAAGTTTTGAGAGAAATCGGATACGATCACGAATCAGATTCAAAGTGAACCACTACCCAAAAATGCTGTTTTTGAGCCAATAACGCTTAAATAAGTTAGGGGTTATTTCCAAATATCAGTCGTGATGAGTTCAACAGAGTTCCCGGATGGGTCTCGAAAATAGATCGATTTCGCAAGATACGATCTTTCCCATTCGATTTCCTTCTCAATGGCGATCCCATGTTCCGAGAGCCGATCGAGCCAGGCTTGATAGTCATCGAACTGAATTCCAAGCCCAATATGCCCAGCTCCACGCGCTCCGTGGGACGGCACGCCACGCCCGGGCTGGTCAGATATCTTGGGATCGAAGATTAAAAGCACCTGATTGGCATCAATCCGAAAGAGCGTCATCAGGTTTGATTGGCCTGCGGGCATATCGAGTCCAAGCACTTCGTGATAGAACCATACGGCTTCGTCGATGCTGTTGGCGTAGAGAATGGTTTCAAGAATAGATTCTGGTTTCATATTCAACTGTAGCGACGGAGCTGCAGAAAATCTGTATACTCATCGCAAGGGGTTATTCATCAAAGGAATGCGACAAATGGCACAAGCAGACAAGAGTAAATGGAGACCCAAAGCAATTCATTCGATCGAAGAACTCCGAACAGAACTCGACCAGATAGAAGCCGCCCATCAAGCGGGCACGCTGAGCACCGCAGGGGGCTGGACTGTTGGCCAAAACCTTGAACACTGCGCCAAGTTTATTGGATTCTCCCTCGACGGCTTTGGTCCTGACATGAAACTGCCATTGTTCTTTAGGGTCTTGGGAAAGCTGGTGTTCAAACGAATGGCCAAGAATCCAAATGGGCAAATGAAACCAGGCATCAAACTCCCAGAATCGGAGAATCCCCTTTTGCCCGCGAACGAGGTGAGCTTTGAAAACGGATTGGCCCTGATGCGGACAATGGTTGCCCGAATCGACGCCGGCGAACAAATGCTTCATGACAGCCCGCTGCTGGGCACAATGACCCACGATCTTTGGGTTCTGGTTCATCTCAACCACTGCCGAATGCACTTTGGTTTTTTCAGTTACAGGTGATTACTCATTCGTATTAAAAAAATGCTTGCAACAGTGCGGATAAATCATAGAAATCGATTTGGCAGTTCGGCGATAAATCTGCGGGGCAGTTGTCACAATCGGCGCATTGTTCACCCATCGCATTGAGCAGCACCGAGATATCAAAGAAGTTGAGTACGCCATCGCCATTGAGATCGAACGGGTTGCCGCAAGGCTCGGAGAGATCTGCTGGCCAATCAATAGTGCCAGAGTCAAAGAGCTCGTCGATCTGTAAACGAATGCCATAGGCATTGTTCGGTGAAGAAGTTGCTCGCTGATTAAAGATGACCGCATAGCGAATCCCGTCGCCACGCTGACGAGCCAGAGACTCTGTTCCCGGCAGTGATCCGGTATGATTGCGACGCCAAGCGGTACTCTGCGATGGAGGCAACTCCAAACCAATCAACGACCCACTGATGTAGCGGGCATCAAGATACGCCAGGAGTGTCCGCGTCGTCGTGATCTGTCCACCTTGCCCGACGCGGGCTTCATGATCCCACCCACCATAAGGAACGAGCACGCTGGGCCCTTGCGGATCAAAAACATTCGTCGCCGTGCCAGTTGAGTGATAAAACGGTTCACGAGGATTCTGGTGGATAAGAAAAGTACGCCCGGCTTCAAACTCGCTCTGAGAGACACCCAGCGGGTTAAGCACGCGTTGATGAATGAAATCAATCAAAGGCATCCCGCTGATTTCTTCAACGATCAATCCAAGTGCAAGATACCCAATATTCGAATACGAATATTCACTCCCCGGCGTATGCTCAAGGGGTTGTCCAAGAATGTATCGCATCACATCCTCACGCCCCGGCGGATACTCAATACCCATTGCATTGGCAATGATAACCTCGCGATAAGTCAGATCGCCAGCGATGCCTCGGTTCCATCCGCCCGTATGCCCGAGCAGAGTATTGATCGTGATATCACCGAGCCGAGGATCGCCTAAAGATGGAAAAGGATCAAGGGGAAGCACGCCGCCATTGGGCTGTCCGACATCAAACGCTCGTGTGACGAGTGTGAGCGAGCCATCATCAATAAGTACACGGATTGCCGCAGCGGTCATCGGCTTGGAGACACTTGCAACCCGCATCATCGCATCGGGCTGCAATGCGACTGTTAAGTGTTCATCCGCAAACCCAAAGCCGCGTTCATAGACGACGACACCATCTTTCATGATCGAGATCGTGGCGCCGGGAATAAAACGATCGCAAAGGTACTCCGTCACCAGATCATCTACAGCAGCAAGGTACTCAACCTCGCAGCCGGTTCTGGGCAACGGGCAATTCGCAGCGGCAGCGCATGGTGAACGCACAATAACTGTGAAGATCACGAATGCTGCGTAAGTCAGATAAACTTTACAAAAAACCATCAGGCGACTCCTTAGATGAAGAGTGTACCTGATGATTTATTATTTTGCAAGATATAAGTTCTGTACTTATTCAGCACATCGTCATGCCGCCATCGACTGCGATGGTTTGGCCGGTGATAAACCGTGCCTCGTCGCTCGTCACATACGCAACCGCCGCGGCGATGTCTTCGGGCTGACCAAGCTCTCGCGTGGAGATCACGCCTTTGATATGCTCAGTGACGGCGGCCGGCAGGTCCTTGGTCATATCGGTCGCGATGAAACCAGGTGCGACGCAGTTGGCCGTGATGTTCTTCTTGCCAAGCTCGCGGGCGATGGTTTTGGTGAAGCCGGTGAGTCCAGATTTGGCAGCGGCATAGTTGGCCTGCCCAGAGTTGCCGACCAAGCCAGAGGTCGAAGCGATGTTACAGATGCGTCCGAACTTGCCCTTCATCATCGGCCTCGCCGCAGCCCGGCACGCAACAAACACGCTCTTGAGATTCGTGTTGATCACATCGTCCCATTCTTCATCGGACATCCGCAGGATCAGGTTATCTTTGGTGATGCCAGCGTTGTTGACGAGGATATCGAGCCTGCCATGCTCTTTGAATGCGCCTTCGACCATCTCAGCGACCGCGGTGAAATCGGAGATATCACAAGTCATCGCGTTGGCAGATCCACCCGCGGCTTGGATCTCAGCGACGAGTTCATCGAGCGGGCCTTGCGAGCGTGACACGCACACCACATGACGCCCGTCGGCTGCAAGGCGAGTAGCGATTGCACGCCCGATTCCTCGGGATGCTCCGGTGACGATGGCGACTCGTTGATCGGTCATTTGTTTGTCCTCTGTGTGATTTTACAGTTCTATCTTTGTGAAAGGTAATCCTGCATTATCGCGTTCAAATGTGCTGCCGTATGGTGAATCAAGCAGGTCTTGAATATCAGGATCAATTTCAACTACTGTTGAAATTGCGTTGAGCGTTATATTGTCAGGGTCGTTGGCATATTCGTCTGATTCAGTTCCAGAGAAAAATCTCCAGCCACTATCTGCGGATTGATCAGGTTCTTCTCGGTACATAAATAGAACACGCATGCGATCGACGCTAATCATTTTAGAAACAAAGGCGTAGCCGTCCATATGGGTTTCCAATCAGCAGCGGGGTTAAGAAACGGTTGCGGGTTCGTTGTGGCCGAGGACCTTGGTGCCTCGATTGATACGACGCATCATGCCGCCGAGTGATTTGCCCGGTGCGAGTTCGTGGAACTGGGTGCCTTCATGATCAGAATGGTTGGCGATCAGATGCTCGCAGCACGCTGCCCAGCGGACGGGCGAGGTGAGTTGTTCGACAAGGCGCAAGCGGATTTGGTCTGGGTCCGTTTCGTGAGGCAGCGCGGTCACATTAGACATCACGGTGCAGCGTGTTGCGCTGATTTGAGTTGCACACAAGGCTTCGCCGAGTTGGTCGGCTGCCTGTTGCATGAACGGCGAGTGGAATGCGCCGGCAACAGCCAATCGTGTCGCACGCATGCCCATCTCAACTGCCACCGCTTCAGCCCGATCACACGCGTCGGCTGCACCAGAGATCACGACCTGACCCGGTGCATTAAAGTTGGCCGCGACAAGAATGTCGTTTTCACGAGCTTTGTCACAAACCGCATTGGCTTTTTCTTCGTCGGCTCCGATGAGCGCGACCATTGACGATGGCGATGCTTGGGCAGCTTCTTGCATCGCAGAGCCGCGCAATGCAACGAGTTTGAGCCCGTCTGCAAAGCTAAATGCGCCCGCGAGGTGCAACGCGGTGTATTCACCGAGTGATAAGCCCGCAGCCGCGACCATGTTCAGGTCTTTGGTCGTGAGGTTTTCGCCATCAAGCCATCCTGCGAAGCACGCAACCGAAGCGGTGTAGATCGCAGGCTGTGAGACATCGGTTCGGTTGAGTGTATCAGCAGGGCCCTCAAAGCAAAGCGTCGAAAGCGGTGCGCCGAGCGATTCGCCAAGGATCTCGTCAGCCTGTTCAAAGATCGCTCGTGCAGCTTCGGATGTATCGCTCCAGAGTTTGCCCATCGAAACCGTTTGTGCCCCTTGACCAGGGCAAAGTATAATGTTGTTCATGTGTATCCCTCTCACAAGATAAATGAGTTATTCAAAGCTGCCAAAGGCTCGAACCCCAAGTGAGGCCCGCGCCAAACGCTAAGAACATGACTTTGTCGCCCGCTTTGAGCTTGCCCGACTCTTTGAGCTCGGCAAAGACCAAAGGCACCGACCCGGCAACGGTGTTGCCGTATTTATGAATATTGACGAGCAGCTTCTCTTGAGGAATCCCGAAGCGTTCGCGTGCAGAATCAAGAATGCGAAGATTCGCCTGGTGGCATACAAAGTGATCCACATCGTCGGCGGACATCTTTGCATCTTCGAGCGTGTCGGCGATCACCTGCTGAAACTTGTTGACCGCAAACTTGAAGACCGCTTTGCCGTTCATCTGGACATAGCCACGCTGTGCAGGGTCGAACTCGATTTGTTCGGGGAAGTCGAGTTCGGAGAGCGGGATAAAGAGATGCTTGCCGCCGCCGCCATCAGAGTGCATCCGGTGGGCGATCATCCCCTTGCAAGATTCATCCGCCCGGCGAAGAATCATCGCGCCCGCGCCATCTCCAAAGAGAATCGCTGCGCCACGACCAGTAGTCGAGTAGTCAATAAACCGTGTGATACAATCGGCCCCGATGATGCCAATGGTTTATACGCACCAGATTTAATCATCGCGTCCGCCATCGACATGATGTAGACAAACCCAGAGCACGCCGCGTTGATATCCATCGCGCCGATATGCCCAGCGCCAATTTCATTGGCAACGATACACGCGACCGAAGGCGTAGGGGAGTCGGGGGTCATGGTCGCGACAAGCAAAAGATCAAGCTCGCTCACATCGATCTTGGCGTCGGCTAATGCGTTGTTGATCGCTTTGATAGAAATCTGTGAGGTGCGTTCGCCATTGGATTGATCCGCGCGTCGGCGCTCAGTAATGCCGGTGCGTTTGACGATCCAGTCGCTGGTCGTCTCCATGCACTCTTCAAGATCATGGTTCGTCAATCGAGATTCGGGGAGGCACAAGCCAGAGCCGATGATTTCAACGCCGAATCGGCTGTTGGTAGCACTCATGATGCGGGTTTGCCTTGGTTTACACTTGTAGTGTTTGTGACGATCGGTTTGACCTGAGCCAAGCTGTGCGGCTCAATGTGGGCAACTTCGTTGAGCCGTGCGATGATCTCGTCATTGACATGCCCACGCACATACTCAAGCGTGTTCCTGATCGCGGACTTAATCGTCCGTGCTTCGGCAGTGCCGTGCGAGATCATCATCACGCCGTTGAGTCCAAGCAGCGGGGCGCCGCCGTACTCATGATAATCATTTTTCTTGTAGATGGATTTGACGATCGGTGCAAACTGAGCCGCCAGCTTCGGGTCTTGCTCCGCAATTTCTTGCCCAATCGCTTGGAAGATACTCTTTGCAAAGCCTTCTGCCATTTTGAGCACCGTGTTGCCAACAAAGCCATCAGTCACAATCACATCAGCGACACCTGCAAAGATATCGCGTCCTTCGATGTATCCGATGTAGTTGATGCCCGGAGTTCGCTTGAGCATCTCGGCGGTTTCTTTGGCCAGCCCGTTGCCTTTGCTTTCTTCGGAACCAATGTTCAAAAGCCCAACGCGAGGCGATTTTTCGCCAAGCACACGCCGGGCATAGACATCGGCCATGACCGCATACTGCCAAAGGTGCGTCGCACGCGGCTCTGGGTTGGCGCCAGCGTCACAAAGAACAACCGGGCCGTGGAACGATGGGAAGGTCACCGCGATGCCCGGACGATGCACACCCTTGAGCCGTTTCATGTGCATCTGACCCGCAGCAACGCAGGCGCCAGTGTTGCCTGCAGAGATCACCGCATCACACCGGACTTCGGCTTTTTTCGATCCGAGTTTGGCCATCTTGACGATGGTTGAATCTTTATACTGACGAACCGCAACCGTCGGCGAAGCACCCATCGGGATCACTTCGCTGGCGTGTTCGATTTCAAGTCGAGAATCATTTATCTGTTTATCACGCAGATAGCTCTCGATCAGGCTTTGGTCGCCGATGAGAACGAGCGTGTCGGTCGGGCTGAGCAGATCAAGAGCGTCGACGCACCCGTCAAGGATAGCGTTCGGCGCGTTGTCGCCTCCCATAACATCAATTGCAATGCGAATCGACAAGGTCGAACTCCCGCGGTTGAAACAGATGGATGTGCTTTGGTTTAGCCGTTGATGCCGATGCCGAGTTTACGAACCTTGATGCGAAGACCCGGGCGAACATAGCCGGATTCTGGGCATGCACGGTGCGACAACTTAGGCATCCCGCTCAATGGGCAAATCGTTGGTGTCTTGCCGGTAATCGCGTCATGTGAACGACGGCGTTTGGATCGGCCGATGCTTTGGCGTTGCTTTGGAAGCATTGACGCTCTCCTTAAATAACTCCGATACTTTGCCCAACAAACAGGACTGATCGAAGCACTCAAAATGCTGTGAAAAAGACACAGCGGGATAATCTCAAATACTCGTGCGACATCGCAGGAGATTGGACGGCAACGATAGTCATTCAACCAACAAGAGTCAATGCACTTGCCAGTGGACACAACCCGAGTACAGGGCTATATTTGCCCAGACAATATGCCTCCCTAGCTCAATTGGTAGAGCAGCGGACTCTTAATCCGCGTGTTCAGGGTTCAAGTCCCTGGGGGGGTACTTCAAGAAGCATGCTTGGATCGATCTTTCCCCCAAAGATCGCGATCGAGTGTGCTTTTTTTCTTTTCTCATACCAATAGGTTGTTGGTATGGGTTAGGTATATATGGAGATTTAGCATGGCTGGTGGACGCGAGTTTTCATCCTCACAACGCAAGATTATCAACCGATACTACGACAATATCGACAACATCGTCATCACTCGACTCGGCGAAATCACCACCGATATGGTTCTGGCGACTGGTGACACCAAAAAACTTGATCGGCTCTGGAAACGAGCCGAGCAAGCGCTCGCCAAGGTAAAAACCAACGATGGTACCAAAGACCCCGCGATCGAGAAGATGCTCGCCTCGCGCGATCTCGAAGCCTTGGGCAAACTGATCACCAAGCTCAATCGCTAGTTTGGCGAGAACAAGTTCTTGGTAGAGCGGGCTTCTAGCCCGTTTTTTATTGTACTTTTATGATGCAAGAAACGGGCTGGAAGCCCATTCCACCGAAGCAGGATTACTTCGATTTGGTTTTCGATTGCTCACGCTTGGCCATCGCAGCCGTGATCTCATCGTGCTTGTTGCAATACATCACACAAGTCGAAACAACCGTCGCATGCGACCAGGTTAGTGGTGATACCGACATCGGAGCTCCCGAATACGGATCAAACTGCTCGGCCAACACGCCCGATTCGAGCGTGTGGTTCACAGTCCATTCCAAGAGTGGCATCGCAAGCTTGAGTTCTTCCATTGTCTTGGCGATCGCAATGTGATACTGCGCTTGCCAGAGTGTACAGATCACCCAAGGATTGCCCGGCACATCATCGGTTTTCTCGCACTCGACCTGGTGATAGTAATCTCGCTCATATCGTGCGCACCCGCCGACATCGGTCTTCACCCACAGGCGATTGCGTAATGATTCCATTTCGAGCTTCACCAACGGGTCGTCAGCTTCAAACGCGCCAAACGCAAACAACGCATAGTTCGCGCTATCACGGGTCATGTCGAGTCGATAGCTCCCGTCTTCGAGCGGGATCGCCATGCGTGCGAACTCTTTTCGTTCGTTGTGCCACATATGACGACGCAACGCGCCCTTCATCCGCTCTGCGCCCTCGCGGAACGAAGCCGCCCGGTCCATCTCGCCAAAGTCACTGGCAAAGTCGGCGGCAGCGTTGAGCGCGCCGATCGTCGCCGCCACGGTAAAGGTATGAATCCCTCGCCGCTCTTCCCACAAATCCCAAGATTGCAAAGGCAATCCATTATGATCCCGATGCTCGAGCATCCACATCGCTGGGCGAACAACCAGGCTGATATACAAGGGTTTAATGAACTCGACATCGCGGAAGGCTTCGAAGTGTTCGCGCAATGCCCAGAGGGTCAATGCCGTTTCGTCCTGCTGAATCGGCAAAATCGCCTGCCCGTCGATCATCCAAGGGTGCCACGAACTCGCCAGGTTGCCCTCGGGGGTGTACTTGTGCAAGAAGTAAGGCTTATCGCCAATACAATCATGCGCAAACCGGAAGAAGTTTCGGCTCAGTTCACTCTGCCCTGCCAGGATCAACGAGTGAGCAACCAATGCGCCGTCGCGCATCCAGCAGTATGAATAATGATCGCCCGCGAAGTGGGTGATGTCCGAATCGTTCGCTGCGATGATCGCGCCGCCGTTGTCGATTTGCGTACGAAGAATCAGTTGACTTTGATAGTACAAATCTTGAATCGGCTCAGGCAAGATATCCGTATTGATCGGTTCCTTGCGCGACCAGAGTTTCCAATACGCTTCGGTGCGAGCGATGAGCCGATCCGGGCCAATCTCCCAGATTCGTTCATTGATGTGCTTGGCATCATCATAGTTCTGTGTACACACGATCCACATCGTTGCTTCTTCAGTTGCATGGGGTTTGAGTTGGAGATGAATCCCAACCGTCGCGTCGACTGATCCTTGCGAGATCGCGTTTTTGCCAAGCTGTCCATCTTCTGCATCGCGCCAGGTGCCTTCTGCGCCGCCGACGCGTTTGGCGCCGATCGCCCAATGCTCTACGCCAACCTTTGTCGGGGTCGAGGTATTGATTAGGAAGTAGGCATCATCCTTATACATGATGACCGCGTTGGTGGACGGGTCATAGTTGGCGGTGTCGCCGACCGGCGAGCCGTTGATCGAGAAGTCGCAATGAAAGAACAACCGGACATCGCGCGACTTGCCCGCAAGGTCTCGAACCGCCAAATGCCTGAAGTAGACCGGCTTGTGCAGATCAACCACATCATTCGAGATGATCTCGATCCCAAGTTCCTCATGAATCAATGTCACCTCGGTGGTCAGGGAGTCAGGCTTGTACTGAAGGTTTCGGCTCCACCCCTCATCCTCTATCCATGCCATCTGCCCATCGACCCAAACCCCAAACCGCTGGGGATGCCCGTTGGTATGGTTGTGTCGACCAACCCTTGGCGAGTACAGATCTCGAATCCGGTACAGGTCATCGAAAGTAATCAGCATGCTGCCGTTGCCGACGGGGATATCTCTGGGCATAGTCAAAGGTCCTGTAAGATCAGGGGGTGGGTCAATTCATTGAATCTATCGGCCATTCAAGCCGGCAGGGTTGCCTCAATACACTATTGGAACACGGAAAATCGGCATGATTCAAGCCATTTCCGCCTTTTCGTGCCTGAAACCCCTGGTAGAGGTTTGTGAATCGGCATATGTAGTGGTAGGATTAGTGTGTAGCCGCCGGGGTCTCATGATCGGTTTAGGCTCTGATGTGCATTCGCACGCTTGTTTTTGAAATTGCATGAGTTGACTGAACCCGCAGCGAGGATTGGTAAATGAATCAACCATCGAGAACATCAAAGAGCTGTAAACTGCTTGGCCGTAAAGGATTTACACTTATCGAGCTTCTCGTGGTTATCGCGATCATCGCGATTCTCATGGGGATTTTGCTTCCCGCACTCTCCAGCGCGCAAGCCAGCGCCCGCGCGATGAAAAGCCAAGCAAATCTTCGCTCGCTCGCACAGATCCAAGAGGTCTATGTCGGCGAATATCGAGATAGCATGATCAACCCACACGATCTCAAGGCTTTTGCCCGTCGTGGAACAGGGGGAACAATTAGATCTGGGTGGGGTCTCGTGCGCAAAGTTGGGTCATCAGTCGCCCTTGAGTTTGAACTCGCAGGGAACCCAGCCAGCTGGTATACCGAGATGTATGCGTTTCACTGGTATTCTGTCATCGGTGGGTGGCTTAATGCAGGGAACTACGCATCGGAGGTGCAGTTTTCGCCATCAGATCGAGTCATTATCTCGCGGATGGACGAGCTTGAAAGCGATCCGCCTCCGGGCTGGACCCTCGAACGCGGGTTCTGGGATGGATCGTATGTGCTTTCGCCAACTTGTTGGTTTGCACCCTCGCGGTATCGCGATGTCGGGCGTCCCAATGCGCCTCGATTAAACCCAAGTGCTTCAAAGGCGAAACGAAACCGGATGTCGAGCGTGACCTTCACATCCCAAAAAGTGATGATGTGGGAGCGGTTTGATTGGTCGAAAAAACGCCGAGTCGCCAGTTTCCGTTCGCCACACCTTGGAGGCGATGCAGTGATCCTCGGCAAGGAGCCCTTCTCGCCGCAATGGAACAATCCAGACGCCCAGCCTGCGGTCGCCACCGCCGACGGGAGTGTCACAAAGGTTGATATCTCCAAGATCTACGAAGGCATGAACGATGACAACGAGCGTGTTGCCCGTGCATTCACCCCAACCGATATGTGGGATCCATCCTACAGCGGGCTTACCGGGTACAGCATGCACGAAGACAACTTCGAGATCGGATTTGCGGCATCAGGATTAGGGCAATATCCAGCGTTTTTCTGGGCGACACGCGATGGCATTAGTGGGCGAGATTTCGCACGCTAAACGAGCTGGATTGTCTTGGATTATCAGCTGGATTATCAATAACAAGTGCGTGATTGACTCAGATCTGACCATCGAGCAGGGCAGCTGCGAGGTCTTCTGCATTCACATCATCTGAAGCGGAGCTTCCCCCAGACCCTTCGCCACCTGTCGCATCGGTGCGATCCTTCGGATCGCCGATGAAGTTGAACTGGATACCGAAGTTTTCGCCGATCTTCACTGCTGATCCTGCGCCCATCGGACGGTTGTTCACCCGAACCTCAAGATCTTCCTCAGCCTCTTTGCCTAGTTCGATGATCGAGCCTGGGACCCACTCGCAAATAGCATTGATCATGATTTCGCACTCGCCAAGCACGACCACAAGCGGAACTTCAAGGGCTTTGATTGATTTGATATCCGTCGCCATACGCACTCCATCGGCAGAATCTGCGCACAAGTTCAAGCGCAGGTACAAGGTCGAGTCTCTCAAGAGAGATCACGCAATGAGTGTGCCAGAAATGACTAGGCTCTGTCTGATGGCTCATGGTTTTTCAATTATTCGCCTCCCCCGGGCTTCCGGGGGAGCACCCATAGGGCGGTTGTGGCTGCGTAGCAGACGGAGGGGGTCTTGAAGAAGGCAATGGGCAATGGGGAATAGGCAATGGGGAAGAGAAGAAAGAGAAGACCCCCTCGGCCTCACTTCGATCGGCACCTCCCCCGGAAGCCCGGGGGAGGCGAAAAGAGAGCATCCTTGTATGGGGAATGGTGGGGGATGAGTCGTCAGGCACGACCTGGTGCAGCTAGCGAGTGGCTTAGCCTTCGTACTTCGAGCAGATCAGCGTCACATTGTGCCCGCCGAACCCGAAGGTGTTGTTCATCACATGCTTGATCGGCATCTCGCGGGCGGTGTTGGCCACGATATCGATCTTCTCGAATCCTTCACCAAGATTCTCAACATTGATCGTCGGAGCGACCAAGCCATCATGGATCGCACCGATACAGGCGATCAGTTCGACGGCTCCCGATGCCCCCAAGCAGTGCCCGTGCATCGATTTGGTCGAGTTCATGACCAACCCCTTGCCCGGTTTGGAGAGATCTCCAAACACGCTCTGGACCGCAAAGACCTCAGCCTTATCGCCCAGGGGGGTCGATGTGCCGTGGGCGTTGATGTAGTTGATATCCTCAAGATTGAGCTCTGCGTCTTCGAGTGCCCATTTCATTGAGTTGCATGCACCGCGTCCTTCTGCGTGCGGTGCGGTGATGTGTCCTGCGTCGCACGAGTTTCCTGTGCCGCTGAGAACAGCATAAATTGTGGCCCCGCGTGCCTTGGCGTGTTCTTCGGACTCAAGCACATACATCGCAGCGCCTTCTGAGAGTACGAACCCGTCGCGGTCGGTATCGAACGGGCGTGATGCTGCGGTCGGGTCATCGTTGCGCGTCGAGAGTGCTTTCATGGTCATAAACGAACCAATACACAACGGCGTAACCGCTGCTTCTGCCCCGCCGGCGATCATGACATCCGTCTTGCCCGATCGGATGTAGTTCATCGCATCGCCAATGGCGTGTCCAGACGAGGCACACGCGGTCGCGTGTGCGGTGGCTGGGCCTTGGAGATTGAACTGGATCGCGACATTACCTGTCGTTGCGTTCACCATCAACTTGGGGACCGTGAACGGATTGATGCGTGAAGGCCCTTTGGCTCGCATATTGAGCACTGCCGATTCGATGGCATAAATCCCGCCAACGCCCGAACCAATGACAACACCATGTCGTGTTGGATCGCCAACAGTGTGATCCCATCCAGAATGCTTGACGGCTTCGATCGCAGCGCTGAGCCCGAGCTGGGCAGAGCGATCGAGTCGGCGGGCCTCTTTCTTTGGAATGACAGATGCGGGGTCCCAATCTTTGATCTGCCCCGCAATTTCAACTGTCCAGCCTTCGAACTGATCGAAGTCTGCACTCTCGATCTTTGAGATCCCCGAGGTGCCCGAACGCATCGCGTTCCAGGTATCTTGGGCATTGAAACCGAGATTGGTGATTGCACCGTATCCTGTGATGACCACACGATGATTTGGGCTTTGAGGCATAGAAAGTTGCTCGTTGGCTGGAATGTTGAGCTGAGCAAACACCAAAACGCCCCACCAGACAATCTGATGGGGTATTGGGGTTGGTCAGATCGGTTGGTTAATCGACGCCGTTGGCTTGCTTGATGAAAGCAACAGCTTGTCCGACGGTCTGAATTTTTTCGGCTTGATCATCTGGGATAGATGTTTCAAACTCGTCTTCGAACTCCATCACGAGTTCAACGGTGTCGAGGCTGTCTGCGTTGAGGTCGTCAACGAAACTTGTAGCGCTGGAGATTTTGGCTTTATCAGTGCCCATCTGCTCAGCAACAATGTCGATTACCTTTGCTTCAATTTCCTGTTCGGTCACAGCGTCTTCTCCATTGATATAAGTGGGACCGTGCGGCTCAGTCTGGGCATCCCAAACTCCGTCGCCGCGTCGTCCCGTTTCAGGCTCAGATTCTAGCCTCACCGGGAGCGTTTGCCAAATCGGACCCTCGTAGGAATCGTAAACGATGATTTTCGGTCCCAACCATCCACATTCACGCGTTATCGACCGCCCTAACCGGCATGTCCCGCCCATCGGGTGTGATCGGGCACGATCAGGGCGAGAGAATCGCCTTCAGGGTCGAGTGGGCGAGTTGTGTAGTCGACACTTAAGGGGAGTCCCGCGTGGTGCGGGCAAAAAACGCCCGATTGTGGGTCGTGGAGGACAGGCGATGGGAACAATGCCCAAGGAACCAGAAGCGTTTGCCGAACAGGTCGCCAAGCTCATCGAACAGATGCAGCCTGGATTCGAGATCGATCGGGTCAACGCCCAAGAGCTATTGGTCAATGGCCGACGCTTGGATCTCGAAAATCTCTTCCGAATGGTCGCCCACGAACCAGATCGTGGAACCGACATTGTTGAACATTTCCTCGATCAGCTCTTCGCGGGTGAACAGATGGAGATGGCGGAGGAATCATTCGATCAGGTCAAGGCCAAGGTGATGCCCCGCATCCAACCTGTCTCGATCTTCGAACATCTCTCCGAAGAGCTCGTCGCTCATGTGCCGTATGTGAACGATACGGTCATCGTGTTCGTACTCGATATGCCTCATATGACGGTGAGCATTACGACCGAGCAGGTGATCAAGTGGGGGATCACAGTCGAAGATCTCGAAGAACTCGCCCGCGAGAATCTTGATCTGTATGCACCCGAACTCGAAATGCAGGTTATTGAATCTGCTGAAGGCGGCAAGGCGGTCATCGTTGCCGAACAAGACGGCTACGACGCTGCACGATTGCTCATGGGCGATCTGCACTCCAAACTCGCATCACATCTGGGCGCAGACTTCTATGTCGCCACCCCAGCGCGTGATATGTTCATCGCATTGACCTGCGAGCCGACCGGCTTTGTCGATCGCTTGCGTGCTCGCGTCGCAGAAGACTTCTCGCGTTTGCCATATCCAATCACTCAAGACTTGTTCTTGGTGACGCAAGATGGTGTTGCCGGGACAAGCTGGATGCGCAACGCAGCCTGATTGAACAGTTACAAATGAATACAGAGCCGTCAATCTATTTTCGATTGACGGCTTTTCTCTCGTCCAAGCAAGAAACACTACGGATATCGATTCCCTATACTGATCCATGATTCTGCTCATCGACAACTACGACTCCTTTACCTGGAACCTCGTCCAAAGACTTGGCGAGATCGACCCATCCCTCGAACCGGGGAGCGATCTATTGGTCGTTCGCCATGATGAAATTACTACCAGCGAAGCGGACGCACTCGATGATGGTAAAGGCCCGACCCATGTGATTATCTCGCCTGGGCCTTGCACACCCAAAGAGGCGGGGATATCGAGC
>JAJRPN010000003.1 GCA_024280755.1 Planctomycetota bacterium | reverse complement strand
CGCTGTGTGGGTAGAACTCGCCGTAACCTGCATCGGTGATTACTTTTCGAGATGCGGCATCGACCTGTGCCATTGTGGCACCTGGTTTAATCGCCTTGATCGCAGCCCGTTGTGATTTGAGCACGATATTGTACAACTTGGCCTGCTTGGTGGTGAACTTTCCGTTGACTGGAAGGGTGCGTGTGATATCCGAGGCATAGCCTCCGATCTCTGCGCCGCAGTCGAGCACCATCAAATCGCCATCGTTTGTCGGGCAGTTGTTCGACTTGTAGTGCAGCACGGTGGCGTTGTGACCTGAGCCGACGATTGGATTGAATGCGTTGCGGATAGAACCCATCTCGGCAAAGCCGCCGACGAGGGCGTTGTGCAGATCGCGTTCGTTCACGCCGCCAGCGATTTTTTTCATCACGCATTCGATGCCGTGAGCGGTCGCTTTGATTGCGTTTTTGATTTGTTTGATTTCGGCGGCGCTTTTTACGAGCCGAAGGTTTTGCACGAGGTCTGTTTTATCTTCGATCGCGCATCCTGGAATTCTGGCCACAACCTCCTTGAAGAGTTCGAGGTCTTTGGATACGGGCGCCGAGTAGGCTGCAAAGGGATGGAGACACGCGAGGCGTCTTGTCCGCTTGGCAGCTTCGGTCATTAATCGGGGTAACGCATAGTTACGCATGACCGACTCGAATCCGGTCTCGTCTCGAAGCTTCTGCGAAACTTGATCTCGATACCCATCCCACACATCGATCTCAGGATTGACAGGTTTGAGCAGCAGCACGATCCTCTTCTTTGGATCAGCATTTGAAGGATCAAAGAAAATCATCGCACCGGGTTCGTCGTCGATGCCGGTGAGGTATTTGAAGTTCATGTCTGGCATCCACTCGCCTAACAATGGCGGTGCGCCTTCGCCAGCGAACATCAGCCCCACCGCACCCTTCAGGCTGGTTAACACTTTCTTCCGGCGAGCCTGATACTCGCTTAACTTGATTGATGAATCCATCTTGTTCTCCTGTCTGATATTCGTTTCGCCTTTTGTGTTCAGGCGAGATTGAGTGCGTTTTTTAGTGCCGTTTCAGCTTCTGGAGAACGCATCTTTTGTTTTCCATAGCCCATTACGGCGCCGGCTGCAACAGATTCTTCGAGTGATTCTGAGAAGTTGGAGATCAGCATTGCAGGCGGTGAGCCAGTTGCGAGATTGCTGATGAACTCAATTCCAGACTCGGTGCCGAACTGGCCGTCGAGTACTCGATTGACGACCAATAGCGAAAGCTGGTCCATCATGCTTGCGAGATCATCCATTGAGTTAAGCCGATGGAGAACTGCCCCTGGCACAAAGCCCATGATCGAACTCTGAAGCGCGAAGGCATCCGGGCCGCAATGCCCAACCAATGCAATTTGAATCTCACTCATATCAACTCCGTTCTTTGCGTGCTTCTTGCGAAGCCGACGACCCTGCCACTGAAATAACGACTGTCCTAGCTTGAACATGTACAATAATAGGACCAACTCTGTGAATAAGAGGCTCGGTGTCATCAGATTTGATCGCACGAATCAAACCCTCAACCGTTTGGCGATTGATCGAATCGGCCCCATCTCCATCAAGCACATCGCGTACATAGACAAAGACCAATTCTGCCAACACCGCCCGAGGCTCATTGCGAAGCTCACTACGCGTCCAAGACCATTGATCGCCATCGCGTGTAGCCTTCACGACCACATCATCACGGACAAAGCTTGCGATACAATCCGATGCCTCTTGGCACGATCTTGCGAGCTTGGAAGCTCGTGATGCGATCTCAGGCTCGATCTCGCGCAGCATGGGTAATACTGAATGACGAATCTGGTTTCGTAAGTATGTAGTATCATCGTTTGTGTGATCGTGCTGCCAACCCAACCCGGCCTGATTACAAAGCTCTTCGATTTCTTGACGGGTTACTTCGAGCATGGGACGCACGATCGCGACGCTCCCGATCATCCGTCTTGACGACATCCCGCCCAACCCACGAACTCCTGCGCCTCGGATCATGTGCATCAAAACTGTTTCGAGTTGATCATCTGCGTGATGCCCGGTCGCGATGACCTTCGCATCAACTTCTTGAGCAACTTCAACCAGTGCTGCATATCGGGCAATGCGGGCGTTGTGTTCGAGATTTCCATTTTTTGACTTTACCGCTACCGTGCGTTCGATGAATGGGCAATCGAGCAGCTTAGCGAGTTGTTTTACGGCATCCCGGTCGGCAAGGGTGAGTTTTTTTTCACGAATATCATGTACGACATGCGCGATGATTGGTTTAGGATTCACCAGCGCGAGCGCAGCTGCCAATGCGACTGAATCGGCACCACCCGAACATGCAACGACCGTTTTTCGATCGATATCACGAACAGCCTTGCCGCCGGTATACTCACGCCAGCGGCGCAGGATCCGCGCCGCAACGGGATGATTCCGAGAAATCATCGGCTTTGCACACTGATCGCCAGCTTGTTGGGGTACATCTTCCACACCCTGATGATACTGTGATAGAATCGCACAAGCGACCCGGAGACCAAACCGGTACACAGATCAGGAGCAAATGGTGCAACTTGGACCTTCAGAAATAATCAAACCCGCAGCCAATCAGCCCGCGGTAGAACTGCAAGCAGGGCAAGACTCCGCAGAAACGCTCCAAAAGGGAGAAGATGCAGCGATATCTACCACGACTACCAAAGAACCAGTTGCTATCGAACGGCTGATGAATCGTTTGAGTTCGAACGACTCTGTGCTTCCAAACGCTTTGCTCATTGGCGGCGTCTTGCTCATGGTCATCATCATGATGCGTCTGCTTCGGAAAAACCATAAGGCCGACGCCAAGAGATCAAACAAACAACTTTCACCCTCCAAGCGAATCGCTAATATTCATGCCCAGGCCAATGCAACAATGGAACCGGCGTACAAAGTTATGGTCGATGCTGAAGAGATGGCCCGTCGGCTTGGGGCGACTCTAGATAACAAAGCGGCTCGATTGGAGTTGCTGATCGAAGAAGCTGATCGGAAGCTGGCGATTCTCAACCGTTCGTTGGCCAATCCTGTGCCGAGTGCTTTGGAAGATCAATCAGCACCCATCCAGCCATCGCGCACGATCGACCCTTCGCTGCTTGATCGCGCTCGCATGGAACAAGATCTTGAAGAACGCCAAACACGCGTTGTAGGGCGAATCGAACCCAATTATCCTCAGCCTCAGCCGTCTCCAGCACCAGAGCCGGTGATCGAAGAACCCAAATCTATTCAGTCGCAAGTTATCGAGCTTGCAGCATCGGGGCTCTCGAACATTGAAATTGCCCATCAACTCAAGCAGCCTATTGGGCAAGTTGAGTTGATTCTCAATCTGCGGAAGCAACAGGGCTGATTAGGCCTTGCGTCGGGCTGGCTTCTTCTTGCTTGTCTTCTTATTGACCTTCTTCTTGCTTGTTTTTTTCGCAGCTTTCTTCTTAGCCACTTTCTTCGCGCTTCCTTTTTCACGCCCCGGCTCTATTGGCACGCGCATCGGTGTACATCCGGCTTGGACACCGACATCAGCATGCAACGCCATCATCGCGTCGGATGTCAGACGCAACTTGCCCGAACGATCAATCTGGAATGCTGTCTGCACCGCACGAAAATCGCCGTCGGTACTCAACACAGACACGATCCCGACCTGATCGGTTTGCCCATGAGTAACTGAGGCACCAAGCACCGCGTGAAATGTGTTCTGGATGAGTTCGATCTCATCTGTATTTGCTGTGATGTATGGGCCGCCATCGAATGGATCGACAAAGCCATGATATTCAAAGCCGAGCTTTTCAAGCATCCTGCGGGCTGGCAAAGTATCTGGACCAACCTCGCCGATCTGTGCACGCGCAGCTGGGGGTAACAACGACAGATGGATATCGCCCTCAGGCAGTAACTCGGTCATGAACTCGCGAGAATATTGACAAAACCGATCCGCCTCGTCATAGCTCAATGGGATAAACCGTCGCCCAAGTGTGTCCCACACCAACGATTCGCCATTGGATGTGATCGGTGCCATCAACTCAGCAAGAATTGTCGGCCTGAACATTTTGCGATGTAATCCAATAAAATGGAATCGGATCAATGCGACAAAGCGACCAAGTTTCATTTTATGGCCACGGAATGAAGGCTGCATGATTAAGCCGCCGAGTTCCGTCGGCCCGCTCTCATCAAGATGTACCCGCGCCACCGTGTGCATGGTCCCGAACTTTAAATCATTCGCATATTTCTCACGCGTTTCGAGCTTGAAACAAACATTGGGATGCCCTGGCCCACCCATCTGTGAGACGAGTTGGCTCGTGCCGATACATGCCTCAGAGTTCACCTCTTCGATCACGAACATAAAGATGTCGGCCATCGCGGTTTTTTCAGAGATCCCCCCGGTGCCGCTTGGGCCTTTGGGTTTGTGGACACTCTTCGCATTGCCACCGGCGCGCATAAAGCTCTTGCGTGAGTTGCGGATCTTGCCTGCAATGATTTCTTGATCTGGCGGCAGATTGATAAAATGAACCATCTTCGACATCTTGTGAAGTGTCGGAAGATCGCTCATCATCGCCCTGCGGACAACATACATCGGTGGACTCTTGGCCATTATGATTTCCCCGCTGCGACCTTGGCGAGTGCTCGTTCCATGCACTCAAACACGCGTGGCCAATCTTCCATTTTCATCGCAAGCAATGGCGGCAACATCCGCACATGGAATGGGCCGTGCCCGCAGTAAAAACAAATCACGCCTTGCTTATACGCTTCTTTACACGCAGCCATGACCTTCTTCTTGTCGCCACCGAACGGCGTAAACCGCATCATGCCGCCCAAGCCGCCACAAAATCCGTCGATCCCTGCGGTCTCTGGGAACCAATCTGGGTGCTTGGCGACCAGTGCTGCAACTTGCTTGCTGAACTCGGCGTGATGGGCCGCGAACTTGCCATTTGGCCCGTAGTTCCCACCAGCGGAGAGTTCATCGAGTAATACATTGCCAACCGTAAAATCGACCGTCGCGCCTGTGAATGTACCAGACAGCAGACCCGGTTTCGGGTTGTATTCTTCGGTGTACATCGTCGCACATGCCTGCGTCATTTTGCCGACCGTACATACATCAATGTATTTGCCGAGGTTGTAGTACTCATAGGCGAACATCTGCTCGGTGCGCCCGAAGGTCTGAATCTCATCCGCCCACACGGCGATTCCGTGCGCCTTACAGAACTCCATCAACGCTTTGAGGTAATCAGGATTCGATACATTGAACCCGCCTTCACCCTGAACAAGTTCAAAGATAAAAGTCGAGATCTGTCCAGCGTAGCGTGCGTGGTATTGCTCGAGTCGGTTAATTGTGTAATCGATAAACTTGGTCGCCCCGCCCATCGCGTCTGCTTGATCCTTGTTCCAGAACGGCACATAATCCACCAGCGTTGACAAAGGCACGCCCTGACGACCGCCAGCACTGTCGCCGATCTGCGCCATCGTGACACTTCGACCCATGAAGCAGTTTTCAAATGCCAATACTCGACTCGCTGGCGCATGCTTTTGATAGCACACCTTGATTGCACTCTCGTTGGCCAT
This sequence comes from Planctomycetota bacterium, assembly GCA_024280755.1. Lineage (GTDB taxonomy): Bacteria > Planctomycetota > Phycisphaerae > Phycisphaerales > UBA1924 > UBA1924. The sequence goes on along the minus strand of JAJRPN010000003.1, from coordinate 9,653 downwards.
CGCGCCTGATGTGGTGATAAACGCATGTGCTAGGTTCGAGTTCTTCGAAGCATGCTCAATAAGGCGTTCACCGAATGTCACCGCATCGTACGAAGTCTGCAAGTTCCCATGCTTGGTGGTATCAAGCAACGAAGCGTCAAGCTGGGCCTTGATCACCTTTGGATTCGAATGTCCAAGAAAATGCACACCAATCCCGGTGAGCATATCCCACTTGACCGAGCCATCAGCCATCTCAACCAATGCGCCGTTGCCAACACCCGATGAGATACTCGGGTACATCAAAGGACGCCCCTTGATCTTGCCTGCATCGGTAAGCATCTGCTTAAAATCAGTCGCAATCTCAGCGGTCGGCTCGCGTACTTCGGTGATCTGCGCAGAATACTCACCCACTTTTTCAACGATTGTGTTGAACGCTGCGTGGATGCTCTCGTCGTGAAGCAAGCCGTCGCCGACGGTGCCTTTGGTTGTGGTCGATGTCATGTCAAACTCCTGTCTATCAAACTACCTGTTATCCTCGGAACCGCCTGCAGATAATCTCGCGACCAAAATCGCAAGCAACTGACAGCGTTCAACAAGACTCGTTAAATCAATCCATTCATCGGGGGTGTGTAAGCCGCCCCCGCGTACACCAAGTGTGTCAATTGTGGGCAACCCTGCGCTTTGCAGCACATTGCCATCGCATACGCCTCCGGTCGAGGCGAACGGGAGCTTCTGCCCTAAGGCCTCCGCAACCGCCCGCGCCCGCAATCCAAGTGCTTCGACCGCCGGGATCAAAGGCTTGGCAGGGCGGTTAAAACTCCGCCGAACAATCACGCCCGGAATCGCCCCATCCTCGGTTTGTAAAGCATCAAGCTGCACCGCTAACTCATCGGCGATCGTGTTATCCGCGAACCGCACATTCCCCCAAGCCATCGCAGAATCGGGTACCGCGTTCGTCGCAACCCCACCCTTGATTGGTCCGATATTCAATATCTTCCCTCGATTGGGTTCTGGGAACTTGGCCGACTCTGTAATGCACTTGGCAAGTTCGACGACCGCAGAGCGTCCATCAACGAACGCTCGCCCGACATGGGCACTCTTGCCGATGGTTTCGATCATAAACTGACCAGAGCCCATGCGCTCGATCGCCAATTCTCCGCCGGGAAGTGCAGGCTCTAATGCCAAACCAAAGTCATGCACCTTGGCCTGATCCTTGAGTGCTTTTTCAGAGTGATAGGTGCCGGTTTCTTCATCACCGTTCAAGGTGAAGGTCCAGTTGGCTGATACCCCACACTCTTCGAGTGCTTCGAGCGCAGCAACTGCGATGATCAACCCGCCCTTCATATCGACACACCCAGGTCCGAGCGCAGTCTTGCCATCAGGAGCGATGCTCAACTTGCGAAAATCTCCATCAGGATCATGCACAGTATCGAGGTGCCCCGCGATCATCACGCGACCTTCTTTGGCACCATTGAGCCGTTGGCACACCGATGTCGTCGGGACATACGCACCCGATTCGCCGCCGAGCAACCAGTCTGGTTTGGAATCTCCATCAACTCGATCAGTCGAGGCACCCAATGCTTCGAGCCTGTGCTCAAAGCGTTCGCGGGTTTCCTCGATTGCACTTTGGTTGTTCCCGCCGGTAGGCGTCTCAACATGGAGACGAAGATCTTCAAGCAGCGCACTGCTCTTACGAGCAATGGCATCTGCGACGCGTTGTTCTGTTTCTGAAAGTTTCACCATCGAGTGTAGGAGCCAACTAAAACGCCCTTCCAGCCTCAGGAAGGGCGTTTTTTAAGAATCACACTTTAAACCCGATAGGGCATGATCGCCAAGAAAGATTCATGCGCAATCATGATTATTTCTCTTGCCAAAGCTGCCCGAGATCAATCACAATGCCATTGGGGAAGTATAAATCGACATTGAGTTCATTCTTTCCCAGCGATGTAAATACCAGATTTGTTCGTCCAGACATTTGGGCGTTGAGAAAATCCCCATGAGAAGGACCAGCGTATTTACTGTTACTCCGTTTGTCAGCGTGCATGTGATAATGCACCAACGAACGATCTGAATACCGGAACATATCATCCGATGCGACAAATCGTTGATCGTTCAATCGATCGCGTGAACGCGGACGGTACAACACTGCCCGGAACCCAGTGTTGGCGTCTTGTTCGATTATCCCGCCATACTCTGTTGATGTGTCTTTCCTATCGAGTGCTCGCTGGGTAAATATTTGTTCCGCGACCACAGCGTTTGCGATTGCATCATCGACAACCAAGATGGTCAACAGATCTGCCCATGTCAGATGTTCTGGCCAATCACCGAGCCGTTCCTTGCGTGGCATTTCGCCCTTCTGGCCCTTGCGTTTGTGATGCGTGCGTTTGCTCAATCGCTCATCTGCGACTCCAAAGAGTCCATCGCGGCCCAGCGTGAGCCAGGCCGGGCGATTGATCGATGCCCACCGAACCGCTTCGAGATGTCGCATCGCAAGCCCATCGCGCTGTCCTCGCATGAGTGTAGAAACAGCCTTGGCTGTTTGTGCCCACCACTGTGTGTTGAGCCTTTGATTTCGTTGATCTGGGTGTTGGCGTAAGTTTGCAAGCCATTGAATTTCCATCGCGGTGTCTGGCATGACTCCGAGTTCTCGCTGAGCTACCCGAAGGTTTTCGACCATTACCTTTGAGTCAGCTTCGGCATCAATATCAAAGTTTGCATCAATCAACGCCCGACGCAAATCTCCAGATTGATCAAGCCGAGCGAGTAATGCCCAAGCATCGTCGCGTGTGCGTTGGCTGAGCCGAAGCACTGCCTGCTCGCGTACATCGCTTGAACCCGCTGATGGGTTCAAGAACACATCAAACACGGTGCGTTCGATATTCATGTTCGGTCGCAATGCAATGAGGGCTACTCGTTCGTCTCGTTCACTATCGGGAACATTGGGGCTCATCCTGGCATAGCTCCGGACAAGGGCAGGCACGAGTTCTGTCCAGTTTCCATCAACCGCACTCTTGGCCATAATCCGAACCGCATCGGGGGATCGCTCTGTTGGTAGCAACAACCTGGCCATCGCGCGAGAATCAGCATTGCCTTCCTCAGATTGGTCAGACATTAACAATTCAAGGACTGTCAGGCGAAGGTTTGAACTCGTTGCGTTTGACCAGGCAAGGTTCTTAAGGGCCTTGCGTGTCCGCTCACGAACCCGAACGCCCTTCTCTACCTCTTCCCAAGCTGATCGTGCAGCCCGAACCCGATCGCGTTCGAGCAACTCAGGGTTTCGCAGATCGAGCAGCGGATTGCCACTTGGTGTAAATGTGCTGCTTGCAGAACACCCACCACCAAACATCGGAAAACCCGCTCCAAGAACCAAAGCCACTAGCATGCCTGTCAGGCAGGATTTACTTTTTTTTGAATGTCTTTTCATCGTACAACAGTGTAGAGAGTCTTCTCGGTGGAACCCACTTAAGAACACAACTAGAATCACCACGCTCGGCAATCACATGTCGACGGAGCCCGAACCATATGTCTGACACCACACAATCCCTCCATGAACGCGTCGCCTTTGTCATTGATCGCATCCGACCAGCAGTCCAAGAAGATGGCGGCGATATCGAACTCGTCGAAGTCACAAACGCTGGCGTTGTCAAGATTAAAATGCACGGCGCATGCGTTGGTTGCCCTTCCTCAGACATGACCCTCCGCATCGGGATCGAACGAAACCTCAAAGATCGGATACCAGAAGTGACTGCTGTGCAAGCAGTTGACGATAGCTAATTGGCTCTTGAGCATCGTTAAACCCTGTTTTGCTCTCTTGAACACGCCCCGACGCACCAACGAAGCACCCGTAATTACTGCGCGTTGAATGAGTTGCAACTTTTCTCTTGGTCATTGCCCAACTCTGTGATATACTCCATACACACCAAAGCCAACGAAGGCGAAGAGTAGTTTGGAGCATCGGATGCTGGTTATCACAAGAAGAGAAGGCGAAGAAGTCGTCATCGGCGACCCAAAGAACCCCATCGGCGTTGTTCGCATCGCATCGGTCAAAGGCGAACGCGTGCGCATCGCATTCGATTTCCCAAGGGAAGTGGAGATCCATCGCCGAGAGATCGCTGATCAGATCATCATCGAACTCGACGAATCTCCTGCGGTCATTGGCGAGATCAAACCCGCTACCGCACACTGACCAGCACAACCTATCCACATAAAAACACCCCACTACTTGCGGGGTGTTTTTCTTTGTCTATGGAATGATCTCAGATTATTCTGGATCGCCGCCGGCCATGTCGTAGACCCAGCTTTCGATTGCACGGTCGAAGCTTTGCACATCGCCGTCATTGAAGAACAACCCGATTTCCTTAGCTGCAGCTTCTGGTGAGTCTGAGCCATGAATCAGGTTGAATGAGTTGGAAACACCGAAGTCGCCACGGATGGTTCCTGCGTCAGCCTTTGAACCAAAGGTTGCGCCCATCATCGAGCGAGCGATCGCGATGGCCCCTACGCCACGAATAGCGAGCACACACACTGGCGATGAGGTCATGAACCCAACAAGCCCGTCATAGAACGGCTTGCCCTTGTGATCTGAATAATGGGTACCCGCGAGTTCTTGCGAGATCGTCATCATCTTCATGCCGACGATTGCGAGTCCCTTTTCTTCAAAGCGAGTAATAATCTTGCCCATGAGCCCGCGTTGTACTGCATCGGGTTTGAGGATAATCAGTGTGGTTTCCATAGCCAGTTCTCCAGTCGTATCGATCTGTATTTCAGTGGTTTAAACCCCACTCAGCACCTGCTAAGAAGGCCTCGATTGTAGGCGACTTCAAAGCCTAATTGCTCCACACATTGGATCATCCATCTAAAAAACGGGGGGCCAATTATGAGCACCCGCGTTGGGTCAGGTTTGTTTGGATGTACATCCGACAGGCGAAACCTATGCCTGTGTCAAATCAACCCTCAGCGACGACAGCGTACGCCGACGAGGCCGCCAAGACCGAGCAACGCGAAGGTGCCTGGGGTTGGGACGGTTGCGAATACATACTGAACAAAAATCTCTTGTCGCTGTTTACGATGTGTGTTTTCGATGAAGAATTCATGCGAACCGGACATATTCGTCACCGTATCCCCACCATTTCCCTCCTGTTTCATGCTATCCTCCCCTCAAACAACCTCAAAATGCCTGCAAACACGCAGTTTTCACCGCCAAGGAGGGTGGGATGGCCGCTAAAAAAACAACAAAAAGAACCAAAGCTGACGCCGAATCAATGGCCACCAAACAAAGAGACATCTCTGTCTCCGAGTTCTTCGCCAAAAACCGCCACCTGCTCGGGTTTGATAATCCTCGCAAAGCCCTTTTGACCACGGTCAAAGAAGCGGTCGATAATGCGCTCGACGCATGTGAAGAAGCTTCCATACTCCCTGCGGTCGAAGTAAAAATCGAAGAAATCACCGCTCCACCATCCAAGACCAAGCCCGGCCGCTACCGTGTCACCATCACCGACAACGGCCCAGGCATCGTCCGCAAACAAGTCGAAAACATCTTCGGGCGCCTGTTGTATGGCTCGAAGTTCCATCGCCTCAAAATGTCCCGAGGCCAACAAGGCATCGGGATCTCGGCAGCCGGGATGTATGGGCTGATGACCACAGGCAAGCCCATGGTCATCACCACACGACCAAAGAAAAACAAACCCGCACACCATCTCGAACTCGCGATGGACACCACCAAGAACAAACCAGAGGTCACCGTCGATATCGAAACCGATGACTTCCCAGATGGCACCGGCACACGCGTCTCAATCGAAATGGAAGCCAAGTTCTTCCGTGGCAAGGGTTCCGTAGAAACCTACCTCGAACAAACCGCCATCTCCAATCCACATTGCGAGATCACCTTCATCCCGCCAGATAAAGCCAACGAGAACCCGGACCTGGCCGAAGCAGAACAAACCATTGCGCCCGATTCCAACGGCATCCTCCGCACACAAGAATACTCAGACCGCATCGTCTACCCACGCACAGTCGATGTGCTTCCGCCCGAGACCGAAGAAATCAAGCCTCACCCATATGGCGTTGAGCTGGGCACCTTCCTCACCATGCTCAACAAGACCGAGCAAAAACAACTCTCAGGCTTCTTCAAAAACGAGTTCTGCCGAGTCCCGCCTTCGGTCGTTGCAACCATTACCAAAGAGGCATCGAGCAAAGGCAACTCCTACTCTGGGCAAACATGGGTCAAAACCATCGAGCCGTCCGACGCTGAGAAAATCTATACTTCCCTCCAAAACGCCAAACTCCGATCCCCACCAACAGACTGCCTCTCCCCCATCGGCGTGCAACAAATGCTCGCCGGCCTACTCAAAGGCGTAAAAGCCGAGTTCTACACCGCCTCCACACGAAAACCCGCTGTTTATAGAGGCAACCCGTTCCAAATCGAAGCCGCCATCGCCTTCGGTGGCAATCTCCCCGGCGATCAACAGGCACGCATCATCCGCTACGCCAACCGTGTCCCGCTGCTCCACCAACAGTCCGCATGCTCGGCATTCAAATCCGTCATCGACACCTCGTGGAAAAACTACGGCATGCAACAACCCCGAGGCGGCATCCCGGTCGGGTCGCTCGTTGTCATGATCCATATGGCATCCGTCTGGGTGCCCTTCACATCAGAATCCAAAGACGCGATCGCAGACTACGACGAGATCAGAAAAGAAATGCAGCTCGCACTCCAAGAGTGCGGCCGCAAACTCGGTCAATACATCCGCCGCCGCCAACGCATGAAGCGCGACGCCCAAAAACGCGATGTCTTCGAACGCTACATCGGCGAAATCAGTAAAGCCTGCAATCACCTCACGGGGACCGACACCCAAGAGCTGTACGATGCCCTACTGAAACAAGCCAAACGCCGAACCGAAATCGCCGACGCCCAGCTCGATGACGAAGGCAACTTCATCAAAGACGACCACGGCCGACTCGCCAAAGCCGACGATGTCATCATCCTCGAAGACCTCGACACCCCACCAGAACCCTCAGCCTCCGAAGACAAACCAGTCCTCAAAAAGAAACGCGTAACTAAAAAGACAACCAAGAAACGCACCACCCAAAAAAAATCTAAAGCCGCCTCCGGGCTGTTCAACTAATCCGGGTGCCATGGCTTGACCGTCCCCGGCAAGCCATGTCTTCGAGATAACCAAATCATAAGCAAGACACGGCTTGCGAAGACGACAAGCCGTGGCACCCTGAGATCATCAAATGGCCAAAAAAATCACCAAAAAGAAAGTTGTCAAAAAAGTCTCTCAAAGGGCGCCCACCACGACCACAAACAAAATCACAGTCCGCCCAAAATCCGCGAATGCCGCCAAACGCGATAAAGAAACAGCCGTCAAGCTCCAGATCCTCGCCGACGGCATCGTCACCTCCGCGCTCGGCGGTCGCGAACCAAAATTCGAAGTCCCCATCCGAGGCCCATCGAACACCAAGTGGCTTAAATCAAAGGGAATCCTCCAAATGGGTTCCTCAACAAGCACACGCCAACTCTTCAACCTCGGCCAAGCCCGCAAGTTCATGCAAACACTCCTCCACTCCAAATCAGTGGACGAACTGCTCGTGGCAGACAAAACGCTCTCCCTCCGTGGTATGTTCTACAAATCACTCCACACCATCGAGAACACCAAAGAAAAAACATTCGACGACCAAACCGAATCCGACGGCATCCTCGAAGACCTCGAAGTATCCCTCGGCTCGCTCCGAGAAGAACTCCATGTCTTCGCCAAAAAACGCGGAACCATGGTCGGCAACATCACCGTCATCGACAACGGCGACCACATCAACTGCGCCAAAATGGGCTCCGGCGGCTACGCAATCCCATCAATTTGCGAGCCAGAAGTCATCCAGTTCAAAGATGTCAAAGCAGATTTCATCCTCCATGTCGAAAAAGACACCGTCTGGCAACGCTTCAACGAAGATCGATTCTGGGAACAACACAACTGCATCCTCACCGAAGGCTCCGGGCAACCAACCCGAGGCGTACGAAGAATGCTCCACCGACTCAACAAAGAGTACGGCCTCCCCGTCTACTGCCTCCTCGACTGCGACCCCTGGGGACACTACATCTATAGCGTCATCAAGCAAGGCTCCATCTCACTCGCATTCGAATCCAAACGCCTCGCAATCCCAGACGCCAAATACATCGGCATCCGCTCAATAGACTACGAACGCTGCGGCCTCACTGACGATGTAAAAATCGACCTCAACGACCGCGACATCAAACGCGCCAAACAAATCGCCGCCTACCCCTGGTTCGCCGACAACAAACCCTGGCAAAAAGAAATCAAAAAGATGCTCACCAACGGCTTCAAAATGGAAGTAGAATCCCTCATCACCAAAGACATCTCCTATGTCACCGAGGAATATGTCCCCGCAAGACTCAAAGCGAAGGACTGGTTAGGATGAGCTGCATAGTATCATTATCGGAAAACTCACAAGTAGTAAGGAAAGTGCCAAATGAAAAACATTTTTACAGTAAACTACTTTTCTCAACCATTCTCATATGCGCTACACCATTATTTGCTCAAACAGACATAGGTGAACCATGCGAGATTGATGGAGGGCTGAGGAGTATTGCCAATATCTTTGACCCTGCTCTTGATGGAGTTTTTAATCAAACACCATATCGCAGTTTCCAATTGGCTGATATTACCGGCGATGGCACTGAGGAACTATTAGTCGCTGATTATTTCCAAGTTCCGCATTATGTTGTCATCGCCGACGGAGCAAGCGGTGACATCCTTTACTCTCTCGAAAGTGTTTCACCTGATGATTATTGGTTCGCAAGCAATGCTGCACCGATCGGGGATGCTGATCTAGACGGAGTTCCAGACTTTATCCTCGTTTCACATGACCAATTTTTAAACACCACGGACATATTGATCCTCAGCGGTGCCGACGGGCATGGACTAGCCAGAATCGAAGTTGTTCTTGAAAACGACGATTCAATCACAATTACACCGTCGCTTTTCACCGATTTAGATAAATCCGGCCAATCTGATGCAAATGATATCTACACGGTTATTGCGTCAAGCATTTCCGCCCAGCCAATGCCGACTGCCGACCTGAACATGGACGGGGTTGTTGACGAGCACGATGTTTCTCTAGCAATCAATATCGCTGGTCCTATCACTACATCAACAATCAATCTGATAGCCGCAGCCGTCGGCGGAACGGTTTCTGGACCAGACATCGTACTTTTACCTGACGGAACTGACCCTAGTTATATAATTGGCTGGCTAAAGAAAATTTACAACTGTGCCTTCTGCTGGTGGGATTGTGCAGACGCATGGATTGATGCGGCGAACTGTGACACTTTGCTACGGCAAGCAAAGTGCGACTGCTACAGCGATAATGTACTAGATGACTTCGCTATTTCTGATTGCCTTGCTGATCTCCACGAAAATTTCTTTCATGATTGTGACCTGCCCCCCAATAACTAGTCCATTCCTTATGCGAGTATCCTCGTAGAATGGGCGTATTTGGAAGGCAGACAATCATGGCCAGAAAACGGCATTCAGCAGAACAGATCATCAACAAACTCAGAGAGGCCGAGGTCCATCTCGGCCAAGGGATGAGCGTCCCCGAAGTTGCACGCAAGCTCGGGGTCACCGAGCAGACCTACTACCGATGGCGGAAAGAGT
>JAJRPN010000040.1 GCA_024280755.1 Planctomycetota bacterium | reverse complement strand
AGACCTCATTCATCGCTTGGATACCGCCCACCAGCACCGGAAACTCGGATTACCCGGGTCGTCAATCACCCATCAGAGGCCTGCTCCGCTACGCTCCGCAGCCCTCTGATGGGACAAAGGAACGCCGCTGTCCTAACATAGGCAGTGGTACAGAATATGGGGGCAGGCCACCCGACCCAATATTCTACTGCAGGTCTTCAATCGCTCAACCATCAAACATGCTTAAGGCTTCGCCGTAAGCATGCCACCCAGATCCTACTGCACCAACCCCTTCGTCAACCGCATAAACGCCGTCTCCAAGTTCACCGGCTCCTCTTGAAAATGTGTTACGCGGAAGCCGTTGTTAATCAGCACATTGGGGATGTCCGTGAAGTTGCCGCCGTTGCGATCGTCGTAGTGGGCGTGGATGATCTGCCCGGACCCGCCACCGATCGCGGTGCCGTCGCCTTGGACGATGCTGACTTTCTCAACGCCGGGCATCGTCGCAAGCACCTTCGTCGCCGCCTCGATCCGCTCGGCCACCCCGATATGCACGACATGCCCAACCTTGGCGCGTTTGAGAATCTCATCGACCGATCCACTAAACAGCAACTCGCCCTTCTCGATGATCCCCACCGTATTACACAACTCCGCCAACTCATGCAAAATATGCGACGAGATCAAAATCGTCTTCCCCATCTTCTTAAGCTCTTTGAGCAGCTCGCGAATCTCGATCCGCGCGCGTGGGTCTAGCCCTGACGCGGGTTCATCCATCAACAGCACCTTGGGATCATGCAACAAAACTCGGGCGATGCTCAGCCGTTGCTGCATCCCTCGGCTCAATGAGTTCACCTCGGCTGTCTGCTTATAGGTCAGATCGGTCAGTTCAAGCACATCGTTGACCACCTTCTTACGCTGCTGCCCGTTGATGTTGTACGCCGCAGCGAAGAACTCAAGATACTCATGCACCACCATGTCCTGATACGCACCCATAAAGTCAGGCACATATCCAATCAGCGGGCGGATCTGGCGATTCTGATACCCAATCGTCATCCCCGCAACCTGCGCCTGCCCAGACGAAGGCTTGAGCAAGGTCGCAAGCACCTTAATCGTCGTGGTCTTGCCCGCACCGTTTGGGCCAATAAACCCGAAGCAATCGCCCTCGCCAATCTTTAAGTTCAGCGCATTGAGCGCAACAAGATCGCCGTAGCGTTTGGTCAAATTAATAGTTTCAATCATCGGCATGAATCACTCATTTCTATATTAGTCACCAACTGATGGCGTTTGCTCTGTCGGCTTATCTTGCGTTGGTTTGCTCTGCGTCGGCTTGGGCTTTGGCTTGGTCACTCCCATAAACGAAGGGGGCTTCGCTTCAAACGGATAGATCCAAGTCACGATCGTCTTACCAGACGCCGGCACCTCTTTGCCATTAATCCACATCGGCGTCGGCATGCCATCAGCGTTTGCATCGTCTGCATCGACATCCACAACACCCGTGATGATCAGCGTTGGCTGTGTAAACCAACGCCCAAGATCCCACCCATGAAGCATTCGTCGAACCGCAAGCCGATGCCCAACAGGATCATTCTCAACCCCATATCTCGGCGGCTCAAGCTGCGATATAAACCGCGCTGCGATCAACCGATCGACCAGCTTCCCCTGGCTCGTACTAATCGCAGATTGATCAACCCCAAACTTCACCGCCTTTGTAAAATAATCGAGCTGGCGGCGGTTCTGCTTCTCATTTGCTTTCGGGAGCGTGATCTCTTCCAGATTCAATATCTGCCCCGGCTCCCATTCGATACTGGTCGAATAGACCGACGCCCGAGCTGTCATTTTTCGTCCGATCGATTCACCAACCCGCAAAATCGGTTTCTGCCCGGTAATCACAAACACCTTCATGTTGATCAATGATCCCGGCAGATCATGCATCAACTGACCACGCACCACCGTACCATCAAGCGTTAGCTTGGGCTCCTCAAGCAACCCCGCCTCGCCGATCGGCGCAGGCATCGACCACCTCGCAGGTCCAGACCATTCTGACAGAAAAGATTTTACCGTCGCACGCGTCGGCACACGAATCGCACTCGGATCTTTCGACTCCACCCGATACCCAGAGTTATCCGGGAACCCTTGCGTAAGCGTTCCAAATGAATCTGGAGAAGCCCAAGGCGAGAGCAAGTTTGTCGAATCGTTCACCAGGAACTCATTCGAGCGATCAGGATCTCGTAACGACACAACCGCAGATCCATAACTAGGCAACATCGCACTCATCCAAGAACGCACCCGCTGAGTATCCTGCCCATGCACCTGCTCGAGCAAACTCAGGTGCGATATATTCGTCGACTTTGGACGCATCGATGTTGCGCCTACCCATGCGATCGCTGTAAAGATTCCTGTCGCTGCGACGAACGCAACCCAGGCATGCTCCTTCTTTTTCCGAGCACGAAGCAATGCAAAGCCGCCCGGCCCAGCAACAATCCAATAGAGAACAAACACGACAATCCCAAAGAACACACCCTGCACCGCGCGCCCAGACTTTGCGATCGCTCCGCCAAGGTTGTCATCAAACACCAAACCAATCCGGTTCCCCGCATCAGACTTCTGCTGATCGTCCATCTGATCCGGGCGAAGAATATCGCCACGCAAACCCAAGACTCGATGCCAAAACGCTTCAGGCTCGGGCAATCCAACCCGGCGAAGCTGCCCATGATTCAAAGGCAACCCCACCACCGTCACCATCCCAGAACCAACGAGCCGACGGATCGCAACACACTGTCCATCAACACCATTCAAAACCGGAATCGCCAAAGAATACGCCTGATCAGCCAGAGGCTCAAAGGTATGCACCACCGCATTCTTAGGCAGCGGAATCCTTGCCGATTCCGTCAGCAACGATCGATACTCCTCAAGATCTACGCCTTCTTCACGCCTTGGCATTGTGATCTCTGGCAGCAGCGATCGCAACGGGTGCGATCCCAAATACCAAGGATCCCCAGTCGTTGGCATCACAATCACCAAATGCCCACCACGCTCGACCCATGTCCGAATCGCCCGAGCCTTCTCCGGCGAAAGCCTCCCAGGAGTCGTCGCAGCGGTGCTGGCACCAGACCAAACCAATGTATCCAAACTCAAAAGCCCCTGCCAACGATCAGGCAAGTTCTCAACGCGCAACTGCGATGATGTCCGAATCAACTCATGCCCGAAAGGCATAGAGAGTCTGCCGCCAGTTGTGAATCCATACTGATCTAAACTCAGCTTATGCGTCCCCACGATCCCCACAATCGCAACGGTGGACGCTTCGATCCGAGGATTGTAAATCGGGAAAGTGCCAAGCAGTTTGCCAACTTGAAAACCAAACTGCCCGACATCGTCATTACCAGAATCAATCGCTTCATACGCCTTGAGTTCATACTCAAGATTTGCAGCACGATAAGGAAGCCAACAATACAACCAAAAACTCTGAGGCATCCCAGGGTTCGCAGTCACCACACGGTCATACTGCGTCTCATCACCATCACTATCACGGATCGAAATCCGAAGAACAATATCACGCCCCGAAGAGCCAAGATCCTGAAGCTGGACATGAATCCCCGTCCAGCCCCCTTCCCGCGCCGTGCCTCCAACCCCAAAGCTCGCCACCCCAAGCTGCACCTCGCCTTGCGCATTACCATCACCTTGTGCGAAGGCACAAGAGACAAAAAAACCCAGAATCAAGAACACAATGCTCAAGATGGGTGTTATCACGGATCGAGACTGATTTGGCACGATTCTTCACGCCTCCTGCTTTGGGCCCGGCAAAGTATGCAATACGGGCAGAATCTTCATCTATTCTACTGCCATTAGCCTCTTCTGGTGCATCGTCCGAAAGATTCTTATATAAGAAGCCGATCAATCTGCCATGACCACTCTGACCACAGGCATGCTCATCGTTCTGCTCTTCACCGGAGCCATCACCGCATTGGCCATGCTCAGCGTGTTCTCAAACATCATCGGGCACGAAACCCAGCTTCACGACCTTCGCAATCGTGTCAAAGAACTGCATTTCCAGCATGCCATGTACCTCGCAAGGCTCAACGCACAGATCCCAGAAGAAGAAACCCAAGCACCTGTTCAACCAACCCAAGAACCCTTCGCTCAAATGGCTCAAGAACTCCCAGACGAATCGCTGGAATCTCCACCGATCGCCAACGCGCAATCATTGCCACTCGAATCAAATGCTCCAGTAGCCGCAGCCGCCTAACCCAACAGCTTCAACTGCTCAATCAACGCCACATGCGATCGCGCACCCATCCGAAAACAATCGAGCTCGAACTTCTCATTGGGCGAATGCACCCGATCATCCTCAAGACCAAAGCCCATAAAAATGGTCTCGAGCCCAAGGCTATCCTTGAGCAATCCCGCTACAGGGATCGAACCACCAGATTTAATCATCGCTGCCTGCTGGCCGCACGCCTGCTCAATCGCTTTGGCTGCTGCCCGCAATGGAGCCGACTCCGTCGCACAGGTCGCTGGCGCACCACCACCATGATCCTCAAACGACCACGAACACCCCGCAGGCGTTCGCTCTTCGAGCCATGCAAAGAACGCCTTGGTGATTGTCGCCGAGTCCTGATCATCCACAAGCCGAAATGATACCTTCGCACTCGCTTTCGACGGAATCACTGTCTTCGCGCCCGGCCCGGTATATCCACCGATGATACCATTGATATCAGCTGTTGGTCGTGCCCATTCGCGTTCTATGAATGAGAATCCCTTTTCTCCAACACTCGCCTCAGGTCTCAACCCGATGCCCTTAAGTGCAGCTACCTCATCGACCCCGAGCCCACGCCAGGCCTCGCGCTCGCCATCAGTAAGCTCACGAACCCCATCGTAAAAACCCGGGATCGTCACACACCGATCGTCATCCCAAAGTTCCTCAAGAACCTTAACGAGTTCGTTGATCGGGTTGGGCACCTTGCCTCCCCAAAGCCCAGAGTGCAAGTCTTGATCCGGGCCAGTGAGTGTGATCTCTGTATACGCCAATCCGCGCACGCCATAAGTAATCGCAGGCTTGCCCCTACCGAGCATCCCCGTGTCAGAGATCAAACAAACATCTGTTTTCCCAAGCCGATCCGCGTTGTCCTCGACAAACCGCTCAAGATTCACCGAGCCAGATTCTTCTTCACCTTCGAGCATCACCGTGAACTTCACGCCCCCACCCGCAGCACCAGATGTCTCATACCACGCTCGCATCGCTTCGAGGAACATCATCACCTGCCCCTTATCATCACACGCACCGCGTGCCACAATCCGCTCACCAATCTCGCCCTCTGCCGGTTTCAAAATTGGCACAAACGGATCAGACTCCCAAAGCTCGATCGGATCCGCAGGCTGAACATCATAATGTCCATAGAACAAAATATGCGGGCCCGTATAGTCATCGCTCCCCGCACAACTCGCCATCACGATCGGATGCCCAGGCGAATCCGCAGTCCCCGTCTCACACATCTCGACATCAAACCCAGATGCCTGAAGATGATCCGCAGCCCATTGCCCCGCCTTTGCAGTGTCCCCATCGTGCGCAGGATCTGTCCCCACCGATGGAATCGCAAGCCATTCCATCAGCCGATCGATCGATCCTGTTTCATTCTTCTCAAGCCAACTCATCGCGTCTTGCGTGCTCATTGTTCTCTCCGCCTTTTTGAGGTAAAATATGTAGAAAGAGGATAGCGCAGAAAAAACCCGCTGCCCTTGAGAGGCAGCGGGTTAGAGAAACAGTTTTGTCTTCGATCAATCTTCGACGAAGATCAGATTAGCGACGACGGCGTGTTGCAGCCAAGCCACCAAGGCCGAGCAATGCGAGTGAACCAGGAGTTGGAACAGTCTTGAACACGATGTTGTCAAGGTAGATTGCTTCGTTGCCTGAGTTGGACTCGAGCTCAACATGAAGAGTTACATCGCTGAAGCCAGTCAAGTTGAGATCTGCTGTGATCCAGCTGCCTTCGATTCCGAGATCATTGATGTCTGAACCAGAAGTATTGAGGATGTCGATTTCGGTGCCGTCTGCGACAACCCAGATGCGAATCCGGTCGTCTGACTCCCAGCCAGTCGTCTGAACATAGTAGTCCATGCAGAGTGACCATTCAAACTCAACGCGGCTGTTTGGGAGACCCAAAGGCGAAGTCACAGTGTCGAAGCTGGTACGCATGGTACCGTCAGCATCTGACATCTGGAAACCCTGAACACCATCGGTGAACGCGCCAACTGTGCCGGTGAAGTCGGTTGCACCAACAAAGTCACCATCAGTCAGACCAACGCCGTTGCGTGAGTTGAAGTACTGTGAGTCGAAACCGATTTCAACACCATCATCAGCAAAGTCTACAACAGACTGCCCAGCGTTGTTGATCAGGTCGTGATCCACGCTTGCATCACCAGTATCTACATAACGATCGCCAACAAAGGCGTTCTCGAAGCTGGTGGAAGCGATGACCAAGCCACCTGCCTGAGCAGCCCCTGCGATTCCGGCGATCATAACGATTGCGAGTGCTTTATTCATTACTGTCTCTCCCTCAAAATGAAAACTGATCTCTCGAACCAGTTTCTTTGATTACGAACTCTCTCAATGCAGCCTGAAGGTAACCCCAGAGCATCTGCATCAAACTCTGAGAGTCAGTATACAGCTTTCCGCCCAGTCCAAGGCCACTTTTTCCAAAATTGCCATCTATTTTTATATTTTCTGGTCCCGCAATGTCAATCTGGGCAGTCTGGGCCGTCTGGCGAGACTGCATACGCTGTTTTTTCGGACACACACCATATTTTATTCACACCGCCATAAATCTATACACAAAGAAACCCCCACTCAAAGCGGGGGTTTCAGGTCAATTGTCAGTTGAGATTCACACGAATGTGGTCAGATCACAGCCACCAACTTAATGGATCTTGGCTTCCGCACGGTTGCCTTGCTGCTCTTCCATGAAGACAGCAGATTCAGGTGTTGACTCCTCATCGGTATAAATTGTGCCTGTTGGGAACCAAGGGTTTGGATCAGTCCACATTTCATTCTTATCCATGCTCGCAACATGCCCATCAAAGTAAAGGGCGTTGATAGATTCTGCATGTCGAACTGAAAGTTCAACATTTAGATCTGTGCCGCTGATAACCCCACGCCCATACGCCCGCGAATCATTGAATGTAGGACCACTCGAACCGAACGAACTAAACCATCGTGTAACTGGTGAAACATCGAAATCAAGAATGATGCTCCCTCGATCTTCATCCAAATATCGGGTCCCGTCAGCTGCAAATATCTTATTTGAAAGTTGAGTTCCCACTCGTGTCGTTTGTGGCCGGAACGACCTTGGTGTAACCAAAGAGTTACGGTGTGCGGTGTAGTATCGCAACGGCTGCCCAGCAAAAATTGGCGGCCCTTCATCTCCATAAATATTCGAATAATGATGAAACGATGCAGGTGTCAAATAGCTAATCTGATTAAAGCTTCTACCTTCTTGAAGCTCTCTTTGGAAATCAGGGCTATCGATCCACCCACCGTGCAAGAGATCTACTGTTAACCTTGCTTCTTGGCAACCAAAATCATTGAAGATTTGTGCAGTCCTAGCTGCCCGGTTGACTGAAAATCCGAGCGAGTCACCAAGGGTTGGACTAATCCAATCCCAAACTGATACAGGGGTTGTAGAAGAAGTGTTTCCTGACATGCCATAGAAACCACCTATAACTCCCCTATTCCTTCGAAACGCAGCACCAGATGAGTTTGGGCCTGGATAGTATTCTTTATTATCAAGCGAATACATCAACATTCCCTGCCCTGAGCTTCGCAATGTTGAAGCACAGCTCAGTTTCCGAGCTGTAGCTCTGGCACTACCTAGCGCAGGTAGCAAAATCCCAATCAGCAATGCGATGATCGCAATCACCACAAGGAGCTCGATTAATGTAAAGGCACGCCTCTTTGATTCTATTCTTTGACGAATCTGCATTGTGGTCTCTTTTCTAAACGATCCCCAACCTCAGACGGTTAGTGTATTATTTCAACCTGATCGGATCATTATCCAAAATCTTGAGTGGTTTATCTCTGCCAGTAATAGCGTCTTGCGGAACTGTCACCTGATTCAAAGCAGATTGGTACCGTTCACGAAGAAACCATTCACCATCCTCTTCATACACCGGCACAAGGGCAATTTCATCCGTTTCTGGATGTGGAGTTGGAATCATAATTCCATTTTTGCCCCCTATACTGGCGATGTAGAGTTGTCCCGTTTGCACATCGACAAGTGTCATCGTGTTGGCCATCTGTCCTTCAACAGAACCACCAATCCCGAACTTGAGTACAGAAAATCCCAATACCGCAAATGCGATGATAATGAGTATAATCTGCCAAGGTTTTACATTTTCCATTGAGCCGGTTCCTGATCGAATGAGCTGCGTCTTTGCAGCCCATCATGTTTTTCATCTTTCAAGTGTATGCCGAGTAATCACTCGCCACCCACACCGTATCCCACACCAAAGCCTCCGCTCGGGTTTTTCCAAACAATCCTTTATCTACCGATCGATATCAACACTCACCGGATAATGATCCGCAGCGTATCCTTCAAAGGTATCCATCGATCGCCAATCGACCCCTTTGGGACGAGCGGCAGTTCCTAATACGAACGCTGCATCCTCACGAAGATACCCGATCGCGGCGTCGTTGGCAAGTATCAGATCAATTCGGCGGTTGGACTCATGCGTAATCATCTCTAAAGCCGCTTCTTCATGATCCGCAAAGATGTCCATAAAACCATCGTTCAGATATGTTTGCACGCTCTCATCAGCGATTTGAGCGTTAAAATCACCCAAAATCACGACCGCACGCCCTGCATGCTCTGTTTCGACGGCGTGGGCGAGCTTTGTGATCATCCGAGCCTCGGCTTCGCGCCAGTATTGGCTATACCGCCCAGACTTGTGATGCACTACAAAAAGAGTCAATGTCCATGCTTCTCGATCCTCAGTCGCCGGAATCTCAACATCGAGCTTGAGAGGCGATCGCCGAAAGGCAACAGGCTCGCCAGCGTAATAGTTCTTGTTCCGACCATATTTCTCAGGATGAACCCCGCCGAGCTCTTTTCCGATCCACTGTTCTGGATTCGTCAGCGGGAACCGAGAAAGCACCGCATTTTCGATCCCACGCGAGTTGCCTGCATCAAGCGAAATCACATATTCGTATCCCATATCCGAAAGATACTCATCGCGAAACCACAGCATGGCTTCGAGCGATTCGATCTCTTGCATACAGATCACATCAGAATCGAGCTTATGGATCGCCCGAGCAACCGCCAGCCTCTGGTGTGCAGGCTTGATGTTTCCTTCGTCGTCGTTCCTGCCCGTCAGTGTTGGATCATCGACATCATCAAAGAGGTTCTCGATGTTGTAGGTTGTCAATCGAAAGGTATTCGCTGGCTTGGCAGGTGCTTCGCCAATCCCGAATCGACGCATGGTCTTCTCAGCCTTTGCGATGACCTCGTTGAGTGCCTGATCTGCCTGGGACTCAGTTGTAGCGTTTGGAGCTTGAATCCCAGGCTCGACGGCACATGCACTGCCAATAACACACGCCACCCCTGCGATCAATATCCCAGCGTGTCTGAACATACTCGATTGCTTGGCTGCATGATTGTTCATTTGTGTTTCCTCATTAGGAATCAGTCGGTTCGTGTCCCAGAGGCGAGTTTAGGCTCGTCATCCCCTTCACGCTGCCAATAGCGAACCGAGCCGGGCTAAGATCGTATTCAGATTGGTATATACCAGGGAGTAAGAGAATCGATGCAAGTGATTTTGGCAAATCCAAGAGGGTTCTGTGCGGGTGTCCGCATGGCGATTGATGTTGTGGATCAGATCCTCGATATCCTCCCCGATCAACCTTTGTATGTCTTTCACGAGATTGTCCACAATCGCCACATCGTCGATCGCTTTGTCGGCCAAGGCGTCGTCTTCGTTGATGATCTCGACGAGGTGCCACCGGGCAACATCGTCGTCTTCTCAGCGCATGGCATATCCCCCGCGATCCGCCAACAAGCCAAAGATCGCAGTCTCCAAGCCATCGACGCGACCTGCCCGCTCGTCACCAAAGTCCATTCTCGTGCAATCAGATATGCCCAGCAAGGCTATCAGATCTTGCTCATCGGGCACAAAGATCATCAGGAAATCGTTGGAACCTTCGGCGAAGCACCACAGCAAACCCAAGTCGTCGAATCCCCCGCCGACATCCCGAACCTCACAATCAACGATCCCAACAAACTCGTCTACCTCACCCAAACAACCCTCTCGGTTGATGATGCCAACTTAATTATCACCGCACTCAAAGCCGCCTTCCCCACCATCAAAGAACCACCCACCGAAGACATCTGCTACGCAACCACCAACCGCCAAGCAGCGGTTCGATTGATCTCGCAAGAATGTGATTTGGTGATTGTTGTCGGTTCAAAGAACTCATCGAACTCTGTTCGGCTTACCGAGATCGCTACCAATATCGGCATCCCTGGGTACCTGATCGATGATGTCAATGAACTCGATCCCTCGTGGTATCCCAAAGGCACCGAACGCATCTTGCTGACCGCAGGCGCCTCGGCTCCTGAGGATCTTGTATCTGATATATGCAAGTACCTGGTCAAACACCACAAGGCAACGCTGCACATCGCAGATGTGTACGAAGAATCGATTGAGTTTGGTTTGCCCTTATCGCTCAAGCGGCTTATGGAATCTCACGGCTTTGATCACAAAGATCGTCGAGTCCTTGTCGAAGCCCCCGTCATCACATCTGATGAATATGGCGCCATTGCTGTGCCTTTGACCATTGCTGAAAAACCCAATACCCCATGAATCACCCCACCAACCATTTCTTTTCGTTCACACCCGCCACCCTTAAGGACTGGTGCAAAGCGCACAAGATGCCGCCCTTTCGCGCCAAGCAGATCATGGAATGGGTCTACGAAAAAGGCATTGTCGATCCTCAGCAGATGAGCAACCTGTCGAATCTGGATCGGCGAGTGCTCAGCGAAGAGATGACCTTTCTCTCAGGTCCAACCGTCGCCCACCAACTCGCAACCGATGGCACACAGAAACTCCTCATCGAATGGCCCGACGATATTGACACCAACAAAGTCGCTCCAGATGAAGCCGGCCTCGATCGTTCGAGCAGGCTCCCGATTGTTGGCCAAGACATGCCATACTCGAACACCGCACGCCAGACCGAATGCGTCATGATCCCTGCGGTCGATACCGATCGACGCACCGCGTGTGTCTCGTCGCAGATCGGGTGCCCGGTCGGTTGCAAGTTCTGCGCCACCGGGATCGGCGGGCTCGACGGCAACCTCTCCGCTGGACGCATCGTCGAACAGGTCTGGCGACTCAACCAACTTGAAGGTGTCGGTCGCATCTCCAATGTCGTGTTCATGGGCATGGGCGAACCACTCGCCAACCTGAGCGCAGTTATTCATGCGGTCAAAACACTCGCAGCCCCTTGGGGACTCGGAATTAGCGCACGCAAGATCACCGTCTCGACCGTTGGCATGCACAAAGCCATCGAACGGCTCGCCGAAGAACTCGATCTCCCCGTTACCCTCGCCCTCTCGATCCACGCCCCCAATGACACGCTGCGTCGTCAACTGATCCCGTGGGCCGAGTTTACGACGATCAACCAACTCGTCGATGCGTGTTCGGACTGGTTTAAAAAAACCGGGCGCGAGATCACCCTCGAATACATCCTCCTCGGAGGGGTGAACGATCGCCCAGAACACGCTGTCGAGCTAGCAACCATCGTCAAGAAACTCAGAGCCAATGTCAACCTCATCCGCTACAACGAGGTTAAAGGACTCCCCTTCGAACGCCCCACCGGCGACGATGTCCACCACTTCCAACGCGTGCTGCGTGAGCAAGGCGTCAACTGCCATATCCGCGCGAGCCGAGGCAGAGACATCGCGGCAGCCTGCGGGCAGCTCCGCCACGAGCTCGCACCCTCATAATGCAAGATGCGATCCCAACCAACCCGAACGATTACAACTGGATCAACGAGTTCCATTCGTTCACCTCGTTCCATTGGCTCATTCTTGCGATCTGCATCGGGTCATTTACAGCCTTCTGTGTTGCTGGGCGAATCTTTCTCAAGCACGACCTTGCTCACGGCGCCAATCGGGAACAAACCTTCCGCCGAGTGCTCGCCTGGACCATCATCATCTCGCAAGCGTTTTTCTTTATTCGTCGGCTCACCCCCGAACACTGGGATATCCAAGATTCGCTCCCGATGCACCTGTGCAGATGGGCGGTGTGGATTGCTGCTTGGGCGATGTGGACTCTCAACCCCAAGGCTCGATCGTTGTTGCTGTTCTGGGGGATCGCGTTGAGTTCGCAGGCGTTGTTCTCGCCGATGATTACTGGTGGCATGGGATCGATGGCGTTCTGGATCTACTGGATCAACCACACGCAGATCATCGGGGCCGCGATTTATGACCTTGCGGTACTCGGATATCGTCCAAAGCGCAAGGACCTGTACTTTGCTGCCGGCATGGGCACCGCCTACGGCATTTTTGCGGTCGCATTGAACGCAGTGCTGGGCACCAACTACACCTACCTCGGGCAAGGTGCCCACAACGCACCATCACTCGTCGATCAGCTCGGCCCATACCCACTCCGCACTGTGTGGATGATTCTCGCGGGCAATGTCATGTGTGTGATCGTGTATTTGTTCTCAGCCGGGATGATGACGATCCGTACGAAAGTCTTTAAACGCCCGCCGCCCCGGATGTTCACCGCTCAAGATTTCAATCAAGCTCAATCTTCTCCGGACGAGCCGCGACCGTAAGGGAGCTGTTGACTTTGGACTTGCAAACTCGAAGACCGCTCCCTTACGGTCGCGGCTCGTTAGACACCGAAAGGACCTAGAATCTTACTCGTGGAACTCCTGATTCTCATCTTGATCGCATTGTCCCTGTTCATCTCGCTGCCCGCGACTTGGGTCATCGTTCGGCTCTCCCATCGCATCGGCGCACTCGACAGCGCACCGATCGAAGGTCAGATCAAAGCCGACACGCGATCCATCCCCAACACCGGCGGCATCGCGATCGCACTCGGTATCCTGCTCCCGATGATCGGTGCCTTGGGTATGTTCTCGTTCCTTGATCCTGATGCACTTCCGAGCATCCTCGATCCGATCAAAGAGCATATTCCTGGATTAAAATCACAACTGCCATTAGGCTGGACACTCATCGCGTGCGTACTTGGACTGCACACCCTCGGCTTGATCGACGATCGCAAACCAATGGGCCCTTGGCTCAAGCTGGTGATCATGCTCATCCCCGGCGCAATTTTCGCCGTGTTCTTCGACACACGCCTCATGACCATGCTTGATGGGTATGTTGGCGGGCCTTGGTTGAGCATCCTGATCACAATCCTCTGGTTTGGGGTCATCATCAACGCGATGAACTTCATCGATAATATGGATGGGCTTTCGGGTGGAATTGCGATCATTGCCGGATCGCTGTTGTTGGTTGCTGCCCTGCTCAACGGGCAATGGTTTGTCGGTGCGATCTTGGCATTGCTTGTTGGCTCAACGCTTGGGTTTCTTGTCTTCAACTTTCCGCCTGCCAAAATTTTCATGGGCGATGGCGGGTCGCTCATCCTCGGGTTACTCTTGGCATTCCTTACAGTACGAACGACCTACATGCCGATCGACGGAACCGGCCCATCGGCTGGGGCGTGGTATGCGGTGTTGATGCCCGTTATCATCTTGGCCATACCTTTATATGACTTCGTGTCCGTCACGCTGATCCGACTCTCGCAGGGAAAAAGCCCGTTTGTAGGCGATCTTCAGCATTTTTCCCACCGCATGCGCGATCGCGGGCTTGGTTCACGATCGACGATTCTGGTCATCTATGCCCTCACACTCGCGACGGGAATCTCGGGCTTACTCATCTCCCGCGCCCAGCCTTGGCAGGCGATCGTTTTGGGGATTCAAATCTTCGCTTTAATCAGTGCGATCGCCCTCTTCGAATATCGCTCGCCGAGCAAGGGTGCCGATGAATGAAGAGTCAAGCAAACTTGGGACAGGCTTGGCATGGGTCGGGCTGATCGCAATGACTACCTTGGTCATGATCCGTGCGATGGTCGAGCATGATGCGTTTCCGATGTGGGTGTCGGATCCATTTATATTTTCGCCCCCGGTGATTGGGTTGACACCAACCAAGGCACTCATCCTCAATCTTGGGGTTGTATTGAGTTGTTGCACGGTGCTGATCGGGTTGTACCTCCGCAAAGAACACTTTGGTACAATCGCTGCCATCTTGATGACCATCGGCATC
The DNA here is from genome assembly GCA_024280755.1 of Planctomycetota bacterium. Classification (GTDB taxonomy): domain Bacteria; phylum Planctomycetota; class Phycisphaerae; order Phycisphaerales; family UBA1924; genus UBA1924. The sequence continues at coordinate 29,870 of JAJRPN010000040.1, read as the reverse complement.
GCTGTCGTCGGGCATCATGGTTTCCACACATTCGAGAGCGTCGCAGAAGGCTCAAATCTTTTGGCGATTCTTGCTGTGCTGTATGTCGCATCGTGTGCGCACAAGATTGGTGGTGCGCAACAACTCATCGCAGCGATCACGCTGGGGTTTGCGATGCTCTTGGTGGTGATGGGTGCCTATGAGATGTTTGTGATCCATCCTGATACCGTTGCGAGTTATGAAATCACCCGAGACTCATTCCTTTCAGCACGCGGCTGGACCCCGGGCTCGTTTGAAGCCCTCGCCTATGAACGACGCTTGCACCAGGCCGAGCCCATCGCATGGTTTGGACTCACCAATGTGTTTGCGAGCTTCGTAGGGGCGGGTGCTGGGGGATTGTTGATACTCGGTTGGAGCCTCCGAAAATCAGACCGGATCTCGACCGTGTATATCCTCTGCGGGTTAATCGCATTTGCGGGGTTGCTGATGACCCAAGCCAAAGGCGGGCTTGGCGCGTTTGGGCTTGGGGTTGGTTTGACGATTGCAGTGATGCTCATCAAACGCAAGAAACTCGATGGCCGAGCGATCGTCGCGATGTGCGGGCTTGTTGTTCTTGGCGTAATCGCTCGCGGCTTGATCGGTGAGCGCATCGGCGAACTGAGCCTGCTTTTCCGCTCACAATATATGGTTGGTTCGATGCGGATGTTCTTCGAAAATCCGCTCTTTGGGGTCGCACCGGGTGTTTTTCAAGATCACTACGCGATTGTCAAGCCAGACCTGAGCCCGGAAGATGTCGCCAGCGCACATAGTTTCGGGTTTGATCTGCTCGCGATGCTCGGGCTTGGCGGGCTGGCACTCTTCGGGCTCTTTCTCAGTATTGTTTCCCGAATTCGTCCACTCCAAGAATCCGACACATCGGGTTCGCTGCTCGATCGGCGGGCGTTGATTCAGATCACCATGCTCATCATTGCTGTTGCTTCGGTCATTTCGATCCGATTCAACTCGCCAGCGATGGATACGAGTCTATTGGCTGTACAAGTTTTTGCGAGTGTAGCGTGGGCAGGGTTGGCCTATTTGATCATCCGACAACGACCGACCGGCTCGGCAATCCAAATGGCGATGTTTGCCAGCGCATCGGTGCTTGCGATTCACTCCATGATCGAGGTTACGGGGACATGGACTGTTTCGGGGATGCTCTGGGCGTTGATCATCGGGAGTGCATGCACGCACACAAATCACTCATCATCATCCAAACCCAAGCCGATCGTGCTCTTGGTGCTTCTTGCACTGCTTGGTACCATCTCGATCTTTGGGATGCGAGTCCCCGTCATCGCTCGCTGGGAACGCGAACTCAACACAGCCTCTTTGCCAGCTATTGAAACTGCATTTCAACGCTATACGCTCGATGGACAACTTACTCCCCAGCTTCACCAGATGGAGTTTGAAGGGCGGGCATTGGCGATTGAGCACCTGGTCGAAGCATCCAAAGCTCGCCCGACACATATGCCGACTCGGATCGCGGCTTCAGAACAAATGCTCTGGCGAGCAGCAGCGTTGGGATCAATGGGGAAAAGGGCAGAGTCGGAGATGCTTTGGGATCGGGCATTGGAGTTGCTTGAAGCTGGCGCACCTCGATCGACAGGCGTGGGCGGATATCAATGGCTTGGGAGCGTGTGGTATGAGCGGGCAAACCAGTTCCCAGAGAGTCCATCGCGAGCGATCTGGCTTGCCAAAGCCCATGATGCTTGGGTTCAGGCGTTTGATCGATCGCCTCACAATCCGCATCTCGCGTTTAAGCTGATGAACTTGGCGATTGATCGTCAGTCGGATGATGAAGTCTTCCAATGGGCGAATAAAGCACTCAAACTCCATGAACAGAGCCGACTCGATCCGCTGCGTGGGCTTGATGAAGCTGATCTCATGCGGGTGCGTCGATATGCTCGTTGATCTCAATACTGATATCGAGGTCCGAGAATGCGCACAAGCAGGCCTATCCGCTTGATTCAGGTGTTCGTTGGGCTAGGATTGGGGGAAGTCGTGCAGATTGTCGAATATGATGATTCGATAATGTGCACGATTGAACAAGTCCTTTATAGACAAGGTATTGAGCGTGTCACTTGGGTGTGCATTGATCGTGTACATTTGAGAGAAGTGAGCGACGAGGAGTGTGACCAATGGAAGACCCAACCGACCCCGAACCGGCCAGGCTCGTTTAGAGAATCTCATTGAGAGATTGCACTTTCATTTGACTGCACTCGGCGAGCTCTGCCGACCCACTGAAACAACCATTTATTCAACAACCAGGTGCGACTTGTGAGTTGCACATTTAATCGGTTCATGCCGAGCGGGGATTGTTCCCCCACTGATGAGCCAGCAACCAGAAATTTTCACCAAGCAGTACACCCAGTAAAGTAGGACCTGTACTCACACACCAGCAAGAGGAATTAGCTGATGGCCACCGACCTTTCATATATCCGTAACATCGGAATCTGTGCCCACATTGACGCGGGCAAAACCACCGTCACCGAGCGCATCTTGTACTACACCGGCAAAAACTACAAGCTCGGTGAAGTGCACGAAGGGACCGCGACCATGGACTTCCTCCAGGAAGAACAAGAACGCGGGATCACCATCCAGTCGGCAGCGACCACCTGCCCTTGGACGCACGAGGGCAAAGAGTACAAGATCAACCTGATCGATACCCCGGGTCATGTTGACTTCACGATTGAAGTTGAACGCTCGCTGCGTGTGCTCGATGGTGCGGTTGCGGTGTTTGATGGTAAGGAAGGCGTCGAAGCCCAGTCCGAAACCGTTTGGCGTCAGGCCGACAGGTACAATGTGCCTCGCATGTGTCTTGTCAACAAGATGGACAAGCTCGGTGCAGACTTTGAATACTCATTCGAGACCATCAAGAAGCGCCTTGGTGCCAATGCGATCGCGATGCAGCTCCCATGGGGCAGCGGCAACGATCTCGTCGGCATCATCGACCTGCTCAGGATGAAGGCGTACCACTTTGACGAAGCATCACAGGGTGCGATCGTCACTGAGAAAGAAATTCCAGAAGATCTGCTTGAGAATGCACAGAAATGGCGTGCCGATCTCATCGAAAGCGCAGCATCGCTTGATGACGATCTCATGGAGCAGTACCTCGAAGACGAGAGCTCCATCACCGTCGAGCAGATCCAGAAAGCTATCCGCAAGGGCACCATCGCTCTTGAATGCAACCCTGTCTTCTGTGGCTCGGCCCTCAAGAACATCGGTGTCCAGGCACTGATCGACGCGACCATCGAGTACCTCCCGAACCCGCAGGAAGTACCCGACATGATTGGTACTGATCCGAAGGACAAGACGATTGCGCTCTCGCGTCCGCATTCCGAAGAAGCACCATTCTCAGGTTTGGTCTTCAAGGTTGTCTCGGATACCCATGGCGATCTTACCTATATCCGCGTGTACTCAGGCAAGCTGGTCAAGGGCACCCGCGTGCTCAACCCTTCAAACAACAAGCGAGAGATTGCATCGCGTATCTTTGAGATGCACGCAAAGGATCGCTTGGCGCTCGATGAAATCGGCGCTGGCAACATCGTTGCGGTGGTTGGTATCAAGAACTCGATCACGGGCGATACCCTCTGTGACGGCGATGATCCGATCATCCTCGAACGCATGGAGTTCCCAGATCCCGTCATCTCGATGTCGATCGAGCCAAAGACCGCTGACGACAAGCGTAAGCTTTCAGAAGCTCTGGTTGTGATCCGTCGCGAAGATCCGTCGTTCCGCTCTGAGTTCAACAAAGAAACAGGGCAAACCATCATCGCAGGCATGGGTGAGCTTCACCTTGAGATCATCAAGAACAAGCTTGTTCGTGACATGAAGATTGGTGTAGAAGTTGGTCGTCCTCGCGTTTCGTATCGTGAAGCGATTAACGGTGCTGCTGATGGCTGCCGTGGTCTGTTCAAGAAGCAGTCTGGTGGTCGTGGTCAGTTTGGCGACTGTACCATCAACATCGAGCCTTACACCGCTGAGCAGGCAGAAGCTGATGGAATTGATTTCAAGGACAATGTTGCATTCGTCAACGGCGTCGTTGGTGGTTCGATTCCTAAGGAGTTCATCCCATCAGTCGAAGCTGGTGTCCGCAACACCGCCAAGAGCGGCGTTTCGGCCCCGTTCCCATTGATCAACATCAAGGTAACCCTTACCGATGGTAAGTACCATGATGTCGACTCCTCGCAGATCGCATTTGAGCAGGCCGGCCGATTGGCACTGCGTGAAGCAGTCTCGCGTGCGGGCAGCATCCTTCTTGAGCCAATCATGAAGGTTGTCATCGTGACCCCAACGGAGTATCTCGGTAATGTGACTGGTGACTTGTCATCGCGTCGCGGGATGATCCTCGATACCGAGGACAAGGGCATCATCAAGGAAATCACCGCCGATGTGCCTCTGAGCGAGATGTTCGGGTACACGACTGTGCTCCGTGGTCTTTCACAGGGTCGTGCAGCCAACTCGATGGAGTTCAAGGAGTACCGCGGGATGCCTCGCAACCTCCAGGAAGAAGTCATCGAAGCGGGCGCATAATCGAGACTATCAATCTGTAAGGATTGGCGGTACTGATTAGGCAAGTAATTTCGTAGTTTTCGGGCGTGACATTCGTGTCACGCCCGTTTTTCTTTCTTAGATGAAAGTGTAACCAATGAAGCGTGCATTCAGGATTGCCGACCTATGATGTGCACCAACAGCTTGCTTGATCGGCTTACCGGACGGTGCGACGCACCGGGTTGATCAGGGAACGGAACTGGGACACAATCAGGAGAATCTGCCATGGCAGATCGGCTCAAAACAGTATTACTCTTCGGCGCACCAGGCGCGGGCAAAGGGACTCAAGGTTCACTGCTTGGAAGCATCCCCGGATACTTCCATATGTCGACCGGCGACATGTTCCGCTCGCTCGATAAGAAGTCCGAACTCGGTGAAATCTTCTTTGATTACTCATCGAAGGGTGAGCTTGTCCCAGATGAGGTAACCCTCGAACTTTGGCATACCTATGTGCACGCCCAAGCGATTCTTGGGATGTACAAGCCATATTCTGATTTATTGATTCTCGACGGCATCCCGCGCACAGTCGCGCAGACCTCGCTGATGGAACAATACATTGATGTGCTCGGTGTTGTTCATCTTTCGGCAGTGAACCCGGATGATATGATCGCCCGTTTGCAAAATCGTGCCCTCGAACAGAACCGCGTTGATGATGCCAAAGAAGACATCATCCGCAATCGACTCGAAATTTATGAACGGGAAACACGCCCGGTACTCAACCACTACAATCAATCAATCGTCCATGAGATCGATGCGATCGGCTCACTCGGAGGCGTGCTCAGCAATATCCTCAAGGTTATCGCGCCGATCCAAGACACATGCCACGCCAAGCCTGCGAAGGTTTAACGCACAAGAGATTTCAATACAATCACGGCTGATTTGGCAGCCGTTTTTTTGTAGTTGTGATCGGTGACATTTGTGGATCGATAAGCAGCGATTGGATCACATACTCTGGAAGACGGCTTGAGGATCGCATGCCGTAGAGTGCGGGCAGGTCATAGGCCCGGTAGCTCGCAGGCGGATGGAAGTAGTATGCAATGGGGACATAGTCGTTGAGTTGATCATGGGTTCCAAAATAGTTCCACCATTGTTTGTACTGTGATGCTCGCTTGCCGTTGAGCCGGAGCCTGTCGATATCGATAGGCACCCAGAAGGTGATGTCTCGATCGGGGTCGTACATCGCAAACTCAACCATCGAGACCATGCGTTCGAGTATATCCTGATCTGTGCGGTTCACGCACAGCACGGTTCTTGCGGGCACACCTGCGCTGCGTAGCACTGCGGTGAGCAGGGTTGCGAGATCGTGCTTGGTGCCTTTACCATCACGGGCGACAACATTTGCTGGGCGGACGACAAACCCGCCCCATGCGGTGCCGGTGATGAATGGCGTTGATGATGTTTGGGATTGGAGCGAGTTTCGATTGATGCTTTGCTTTGAGAACTCTGCGCCTGGCCCGCGGACTTGCACATGCTCGATGACCTTGCCGGTGAGGAACTTGACGAGATCGAGCTGGGGGATTCCCTTGGGGTCTTTCTTCTCGACCCAGAAATCGAGCAAGGTTTTGATGGTGTCGGCTGCGTCTGCATCGACCTCTGCGCCGACTGAATCGACCACTGGCGAAAGAAAACCCGTCGCAACCTTGTCCCAGCTCTTTGGCCAGGGAAGATGTTGAGCCTTTTTATGATCGAAAATTGTATCAGCGGTCACAATGTGAGAGATGTGGATCAGATGGATCTGATGAACATTCTCTTCGACATCCGATCGCCAGAGTGTGTACTCGGCTTTGGAATCTTTGGTGAACATCCGCTGTTGTGTTTGTTCCCGTTTGAAATCACCGGCACGGAGAGAGGCTTCGACATCGGTATTTGGAGACCAGTAGAACCCGCCTTGGCGAACGGCGGGGAAGATAACCTCAAGATCTTTCATCGCCCACCATATTGATTCTGTCTGCTCTGTTGACGAGTTCTTTGTTGCTCGGGAGTTGGAGTAGTATCGAAATCCTGCCCGCAGAAATATTTGAGTACGAACATCCCATCGCCAGGGATCGGTATGTTTGAGATATGGGTTCTCGGGAACCGGCGAGGTGGCTTCGGGGTGTGAGGCAACCTGGGCTGATACACCCGATGCGCAGAGCATGATTGAAGCGATGATGATTGAGTGGAGGAATGTAAAATGAATGATCTTCATGGCGCGTGTGTCCCCGAAAGAATGGTTGCTACAGACTGTACGGGCGGAAATCGATGCGGTTGCCCGGCAAGGAGTTCTCATCTGCTCTATAATGAAAAGAACATACCACAAACCGACCGGCTCGGCTTATGAGCCAAGGAGGATCAAGTGTCCACAGCCCTCACATCGACGAATGAACCCACCCGTATCGAAAAAGATTCTATGGGCGAGATGCCAGTGCCCAGCGATGTGCTCTATGGCGCTTCGACCCAACGGGCGGTGCTCAACTTCCCGATTTCGGGCGTTCCTGTCCCAGAATCTATGATTCTCGCCTTTGCGACACTTAAAACGGCGACAGCCAAAGCCAATCTTGAACTCGGGAAGCTCTCGCAACCCAAAGCCGATGCGATTGTTGAAGCGTGCAACACGATCTTGGGTGGCATGCACGATCGAGGCGGGATCGCTCGCCACTTCCCGATCGATATCTTCCAGACTGGCAGTGGCACATCGACGAATATGAATGCCAATGAAGTGATCTCGAATCTGGTCTGCATCGCCAATGGTGCGCCGGTTGGTTCGAGCAAGAATGCGGAGTATCTCAAGGGCGACAACGCGATTCATCCCAACGATGATGTGAATATGGGTCAGTCCTCGAACGATACCTTCCCCACCGCGATGCACATTGCTGCGGCGGTTGCAATTAAAGAATCGCTCTTGCCTGCGGTCACTGCACTGGCCAAAGAGCTTGATGCGAAAGCCAAGCTCTGGGATGATGTGGTCAAGATTGGACGGACTCATCTTCAAGATGCAACCCCGATTCGGCTCGGCCAGGAGTTTAGCGGATACGCCTCGCAGATGCACCATGCAGAGGAACGCCTACATCGTGCGCTCCATACGCTTGGCGAGTTGGCGATTGGAGGCACTGCGGTGGGCACGGGGATCAATACGCATCCTAAGTTCTCGCAACTTGTGGCGGCGAATCTCACCAATGCAACCGGCATTGCATTCCGTGAAGCGACGAATCACTTCGAGGCTCAGCATGCCAAGGACGGGATTGTTGAAGTCTCTGGCTTGCTCAAGACCATCGCGGTGAGCATGTCCAAGATCGCCAATGACATCCGCTGGCTTGGGTCTGGTCCACGATGTGGGATTGGCGAACTCAAGCTGCCTGCGGTTCAGCCCGGATCGAGCATTATGCCCGGCAAGGTGAACCCGGTAATTTGTGAAGCAGTGGTCATGGGTGCGTGCCAGGTGATTGGCAACGATACCGCTGTGACCGCTGGTGGTATGGGGGGCGTGGGTTCGCTTTTGGATCTCAATGTCGCGATGCCAATGATGGCAGCGAATGTGCTTGATTCGATCAAGATTTTGGCCGGTTCATGCACAACCTTCAACGAGAAGCTGCTCCAAGGGCTCGAACCGGATCGTGAACGATGTGCAGAGCTGATCGAAGGCAGCTTGGCCATGTGTACAAGCCTTGTGCCTGTCATTGGTTACGATGCTTCTTCCAAGTTGGCGTATCAGGCATTTGCTGAGGGCAAGACTGTGCGCGAGTTGGCTTTGGAGCAAAATCTTGTTGATGCGGATGAGTTAAATATTCTTCTTGATCCGAGATCGATGACCTCGCCGAAGGAATAATTAGGGGGTAAACCTATTTTACCTCATTTAAGTTTCACGCAACCGATTCTAAAACTGGTGCGTATTGATGAATAACCCGAACGGAAACCGCGTGTTCTTGGCTATTTGTGCACTCTTGAGTGAGCAATGGGCATGAAAAAAGGGCAAGATTCTGAAAGATCTCCCTTTTATAGAGTGCGAACAGAGATCATATCCACTATGATCATGTATCGTTCAATGAACGCAAGACGATATCCCTCCCACCCATCCCAGGAGAAGTAATGATGGATTTAGGAACGCCTAAGCACTACAGCAACGCCATGCCAGCGATGTTTTCTCATCGCATGAGCGCGATCGCCCTGACCACATGCGTTGGGCTTTTGGCTGGCATCTCGTCGGCAGGCACAGATACAGATACAAAAGCAACCCAGAAGGTATCAGCGCTTGCTGATCTGGCTGTCCCTCAGGGCACGATCAACTCAAGCCGACTCATTGTCCGCTCGAATGACAGAGCTGCCCTTGAAGCATTGGTCAACTCAATCAGCACCGACCTGCAAGGCGTCTCGCTTGGGCGGACACTCGACAGCGCTGGTACAGCGTTTATTGTTAATACACCAGATATTGAATCCGCGATCGCGGTTCGCAAGTTGATGATCGGACAAGACGGTGTTCGCTCGGTTCGTCTCGATCAAGAACAAGCACAGGTTCAACGCCCTGCTCAAACCAACGGTCGACGAATCGTTCTGCCTCGCAATAGGCCACAGTCGACTGAATCTGGAATTGGGATTCGTTCGCTTCCAATACTGCCCGAAACACCTCGCGGCGGCTCTGGCGATGCCGATTTTATCGATCAATGGCACTTCTTCAACAATCCTGCGAGTGGAGGCTATCTTGGATTCGCGGATCGTGATAACAACATCACAACCGCTATCTATGACACCCTTGGTTACACCGGTGCGGGTGTCGTAGTTGGTGTTCCTGCACCAGGACTCAATGTTCATATAGATCTTGATCATCTTGATCTTGTCAATAAATACGATCAATCCCTTTCGATGAATTTTGATGCGACTACGCCTCCGAGCTACGCGACTACTGGATGGGCAGGCATCGTGGGTGCAGAACGCGGTAACACCGAAGCAGGGCAAGGTGTTGCACCAGGCGCAACACTCTCGACCTTCCGCTGGGGCACAGGCAGCCCGCTGATAGAGTTTGAAGCCTACGATTGGCTCACTCAAGATGTTGACATCAAGTTTTACCGATTGGGAACTGAATATATATTCCCTGGTGGGGCCTACAACAATGGGCATGTAAATGATTATGTCATGGACCCATTCTTGAACTCGATCCGATTTGGACGATCCGGGAATGGTACCGTGCATATTTACGGCACAGGTGTCGGGATAATTGATCCAGATGGAAATATCAACTTCCTTCCAGACCCATACACTTTTCCTGATGTGAACCTAGATGCCCCGAACTCGTTTTCGCCGATTGATCAACTCGAAATAGCACCCAATGTGGTGGCTCTTGGTCTCACCAATGGGTATACGAGTGGTCCATACTATATCACTGGCAATACCAACAACTATCCACCTGCCATCAACCGTCGATCGCTGATCATCAATACGGTTGCTGAAGATGGCAACTTTGATATCTATGCAGCACAAGGGGCGAGTGTCTTTGCGTCTATCTACGGCGGCACAAACAATATCGCTCAATCACTTACACAGGCAGATCCTGATGACAATGTTGATTTGCGTGGTGTGCTCACGACTGTGCCGAACCTGAGCGATCCAGACCCAGGTGATTCTAATTTTGTTCCATTCGCTGCTGACGATGCTCCATTTAGTGCGACCACAACTGGCCCTGCAATTGCGAGTGGTATTGTCGCATTGATGCTCGAAGCGAACCCTGATCTTTCGTTGCGTGATATTCAGCACATCTTGTTCGAGAGCATTCAGGACAGCCCTCGTGCGGACAATATTAAATGGCCCAACTACGATCTCAATCGCATCTACTACGCCCCATTCCCTTTCCTTATACCGCCATTCCCGCGAAACTTCTGGCAGGCCAATAGCGGGCTTTACAATAGTGACACGACTGTCAACCAAGCTATCCGTCACTCGGACAACTATGGCTTTGGGATGATCGACGCGGAACTCGCTGTCGAGAAGGCTATTGATTGGGCTGGTACTCCCAAGCTCTTCCTTCTTGACACTGGAATCGTCGGTGATATTGGTGGTGGCACCAACACTGATGACCCTCGAGTTGGGCAAGAAGTTCTCGATGCAGAATGGGTGGAGTTCGTCGCGGTGGATGGATCAACCGGAATCCAAGGCGAATCCGGCATGACCGTATTCGCGAACTCTGCATCATTTAACTTATGTGTTCGCCAGAACATTATCATCGAAGCCATCGTTGTTGAGCTGAGTTTAACAGGCGAAGGCAGCAACGATTTGTATATCAACATGACAAGCCCATCGGGCACTCGTTCGATCTTGGCGATGCCTACGACACTCAATGTCACTGGTTCTGCTGACGATGAGAACTTTGATGACGATGATCGGGATCAAGGGTTTGGCTCTGGCAATGTTGGCGGCGATGATTTTGCTTACTATCAGCAACCATTCCTGACTTGGAAGCACTGGGGTGAAAAAGCTGGTGGTGTTTGGAATATCTCGATCACCGATTATGGACCGGACGAGATAACCCCTGAAGGAGCCGAAGCTGGCGATGACCCAATGACCAACCCAGGTGCTGATATGGTCACCGCATTGGGTGAGATTGGTATTCCTGGGAGTGAGTTCCGAAGCGCAAAGGAACTTGTCGCATTCAGAATCAAAATCTATGGGTACAGAGTTGGGCTTGATATCTTTGAAGGATGTAACCCATTCACAACCAGTTGCCCCGCGGATCTGAACGGCGATGGCATTGTCAATACACTTGATCTTCAGATTTATATCGACTGGTACATCACCCGTAATGCACTCGCAGATCTGAATGCTGACGGTGCCATTAATCTTACTGACCTCTTCATATTCCGAGGGATCTGGGCTCCAGGATACTGCACTCCAGGCGGGGTTCCTCGCGGCGGTGGTCGTCCAGGTGCTGGCGGGACCAATGTCGGTGACGACAACGATCCAGTCGTCAGCCCGATCTAAACCTGTCGATCTGATGTGAGACATACTTTGATCTACTTCTGCCGCCCCTGATATTTCAGGGGCGGTTTTTATACCCACTTGATATCGAACGCACTCCAGACATGCTGAGAACCTGCAATTCATCCCTTGTGTTCCAAGTTCATGCGTGCAATTGGCCGATAGAGCATGTAAACTGCCACTTCTTGAGTCTCAAGATGTATTGATAGTCATTGCTCAAAGTTGATCACATGTGTTCGTGATCGCTGCTCGTTCTTCTATGAGCAGCCAGCGATGTCTTCGGGCATTGAGTTGGCAATGATCACGATATGGAGTGATGCATGAGTTCGAATGAAGAAAAGCACTTTGAAGGCTCGTCCCCGTCGGGATCGATCTTCGGATTGCTGCGTTCTCATTCGAGCCGACTCTTTATGGCGATCTGCCTGCTGATTCTTTTGGCGCTCACTGATCTCGCGCCTCCGTTTGCGATTAAGCTTTTAATTGATGATGTGTTTGTCGAATCTGAACTCTCCGAATCTTTCGGCGGGCAGTGGCGATTACTCGGGGCGATTTTGCTTGGACTGTTTTTGAGCTACATTGTTCGCAATAGTTTGTTTTATTCAAGCCGAATGCTTGCGTTGCGGACGAGTGAGGATGTTTGTTTCTCGCTTCGCAAACAACTCTTTGATCATCTCCAGCAACTGAGCCTGAAGTTTTATCGATCGAACCAGCCCGGGCGCGTTGTTGCACGCGTGATGGATGACACCTACAAGATTCAGTCTTTTATTCAAGACAAGTTCCCGCTGCTGCTTTTGAACCTGCTCAAGTTTCAGATTTTGATTGTGGTGATCTCGGTAATGAACATTCGGCTCGCGTTGGCTGCGATTATTATCTTGCCGTTACAGTTTGTGACTTATCGTGTGTTTCGAGCACCGATCAAGATGAGCCACTCGGAGGCACAAGAGAATCTTTCCTTGGCGTATGGCAGTGTGGTGGAGAAATTTCTTGGGATTGAGGTTGTCAAAGGTTTTTCGGCAGAAGCCCGCGAGAGCGCGACCTTCCATCAGGCGATTGACGAGAGCCGAAAGAGCCAGATAAAATCTCAGCGGTTTCACTTCGCGCAGAAAGTTACGGCCGATCTGCTCGTTGGGCTTGGGACTATTCTGCTTCTTGCCTACGGTGCGTTTGAGGTAATCAAGGGCAATATGAAGGGCGGGGAGTTCATGATGTTCTTCGGCTATGTCATGATGCTGTACCCTTCGGTCTTGGAGATCATCAGCGGCGTCGGGCATTCGTCCAAGGCGGCGGCGAGCATGAGCCGAGTGTACGACATGCTCGATGAGCCAATTCTTGACGAGGGTGTGCTTGCATCGGATGCGAAGAAACAAGCGATCGAAACGATGAGCGGGGACATTGTGTTTGATCATGTCGGGTTCGCCTATGACGAGGCGACCCCGGTGCTCACCGATGTCAGTTTTACTGTACGGGCTGGGCAACGGATCGCAATCACCGGCCCGAGTGGATCTGGCAAAAGCACGACCATCAACCTGCTCCCTCGGTTTATCTCCCCCACTTCAGGCTCGATCACCATTGGCGGCGTTGATACTTCCAAAGTTGAGATCGGGACCATTCGCTCGGCGATCGGGATCGCGTTCCAAGAGGTCTTCTTGTTCAATGCGACGATCTATGAGAACCTTCGGTATGCTCGCCCTGACGCCACGCGCGAAGAGGTGGAGCATGTGTGCAAGCTGACCGGGGCTGATGAGGTGATCGCCCATTTGCCCAAGGGATATGATACTCGCCTTGCCGAGTTTGGTGTCGAACTCTCACGCGGCGAGAAACAGCGGATCACACTCGCCCGCGCGTTGCTCAAGGACGCCTCGATCCTTATCTTTGACGAAGCGACCGCTTCGATTGATCGGGAATCTTCGCACAAGATCATGGAGACGATCTCGACGACCATGACCGACAAGACCATCTTGATGGTCACGCACGAGGCGTATCTGCTTGATATGGTTGATCGGGTGATCTGTATCAGAGACGGGCGGGTGTGCTTTGATGGCAGCCCATCGGACTATATTGCCCGTGAATATGGCGGCTCGACGGGTTTCATGGCCGGGTCTCATCTTGAAGATTTGAAGATCGACCACGATGAATCATGCGATATTGCCGAGGAAGACGATATGAGCAATGAGTCTTTGTCGAGTGACTCGATCACGGAGTATATCAAAGCACCCAGCAATGCAGACGAATCTAGCAAAGAGTCGAACCGGGCAAACAGGGCGACATGGAAGAAAAAGGAAGAGGACTCATGAGCACGAACGCTGCGAGCCAAAGCAATTTGGGACAAGAACAAACTGGGCGACAGCGTGTAATGAGATTCAGATCTCCGATTTTGATGTGCATCGCGGGCGGTGCCATGTTTGGCTCGCTCTGGGCGGTTGGATGTACACACAGCCAGCAGCAAACCCGCACGATCGAACTTGAAACCCCGCAGATTTCTGGTGGCTCGATGATCATTGAATCACCCGAAGTCGATGGATATTCTCGGATCGCTGATGCTCTGGATCATCTTGATGCCCCGATGATCTCTGCGGGCATGCTTGCATCAATTCGAGATCGAATTGCTCAGGCTGCGATTCATCAGAGCGAAGCAGCAGAAGACCGATTCATTTCTGATCCTCCCGCTGCGAACTCCTTGGTCATGCCACCCAATGCGGGCAAGCTGATCTCACTCGAACGGATGAGTTTGTCGGAGATCAAAGACCTCATCGCCTCGATCAGTTTGCGCTATCAAACCGAGGGCGGCTATCAAGTGGCATTGCCTTCTCAGCGATTGATGCTGGGCGATTTGCCTCAAGGAGTTGGAACGGGTCCGGTACTTCGGCGAACGAATGCGCAAGGTGGGGATGACTATCTTCGGCTTGGGTTTGTGAGTTATGTTTCGCAGTTGCCTCAGCTTTGGGTGCAGGGCGTGGTGATCAATGCTGATAAATCAGTGTCTATCAATCCTGATCTTGAAGGCGTGCAGCCTCAGGTCGAGGCATCGCTTGTTCAAGTGAAACAAATGCGAGCAGGGCTGATGCAAACCGATCTTGATCGCCAACTTGTTCAACTGAGCTATGTTAATGCGACCGGTGCGCTCAATGCCCTCAAAGGGCTTGGGATTCATACCACCCCCACGATCGAAGGCTTGCCGGCCACGCTTGAGTTTAATCAGCTTCCGATGGTCACCAAGATGCCCACGCCAACAGATGCGCAAATTGGACTTGTTGGTGGCACTGCAACCAAGACAGGTTCGTTTGGACAAACGACAACGCCGACCGCTGCGAGTGAACTCCAGGCAGAGGTGTATGCGGGTCCGACCTCCCAGTTGATGGTGCTTTTTCATCCAGCACATCCTGAGCAGTTCAGCCTTGTGCGCTCCATCCTTGATGAGTATATTGATCGCCCGGCACGCCAGGTCTTCATTGAGGGCATGGTGCTTGAGATTTCTGAAAGTGGGCTCGACGAACTCGGTGTTGAATGGTCGTTTAAGAAGGGTACTGTCGACTTCTTGCTCGGCTCGCTCGATCCGACCGGGGTCCTAGACACAGTCACTTTTTCGTCGCTTAACTCGCGCGATGTGCCGATCGATTGGGGCGCAAAGGTTCGGGCATTAGTCCGTGATGGCAAGGCTGAGATTCTGTCTCGCCCGAGCGTATTAACCATGAACAATCGCCAGGCGACGATCCGCGTAGGTGAAGATATCCCCATCGCAACAAGCCAAGAGGGTGTACTCAACAACTCGAACAAGGTGGCGTTTAACTTCAAATACATTCCCACCGGCATCCTGCTCAATGTCCGCCCACGCATTACGGAAAGTGGAGATGAGGTAAGCCTGCTGATCGATGCGGTCGTCTCGGCGCAGGTGCCCGGGCGAGACCTTGAGATTCGTTCGATCGCGGGCGATTTGCTCGCATCTGCTCCGACGATTTCTACTCGACGCGTGCAGACTTATGCTCGGATTGATAATACCACGCCATTTATTATTGGTGGTCTTGTGAGTCGAGATCGTTCGGTCACGAAGGATAAGGTGCCGTTCTTGGGCGATCTGCCATTGATCGGCCCGGCGTTTCGATCTGAGTCGACCTCTACACAGAAGCGCGAAGTGATTATTGTTATTACGCCGTATGTGTTGCCTGAAGATCAAGTGATCACGCGTGCGTTGCCTCGTGATGACGATATGTTTGACAACACGGGCAATCAACTCTTCCGCGATGCCTTCCGTATCCGCGCTGAAGATGTCTTTGACCTGCGTTTCTTAGCCGAAAACAAGCGACTGATGATCTATCGCGAACTTGCGAAAGACCTCATCAAGAGCAACTTTAAACTCGCTATGATGTCGCCGTTTGATCAGTTCGCGGGCGACACGATCCCTGGCGAAGAGATTTTGATTCAACGGATGATCTATGAGGTTATCAAGCGTACCAGCGTCGACCAACGCGTTGATGCAGACCGAATAATCTACTTCGAAGCCAAGGAGTATGAAGGATACGATGTGCGTTTCCTCAACCATGCCCTCTCTACGCTTGGCGATGGGATTGAGGCACAGAGTTTCTTTGATCGCAACACCGGCAAAGCACTCGCGATTACCTATACCTACGCTCGCGATTCGATGAACCAGAAGGACCTTGCCAGCGAGCCGATCCCTGAGATCGCTCTTGTTGATTGTCCCAATCGTGATACCTGGCAACAGTTGCTTTGGGATATGAATCAGCCCAGCGCGGACGGGATTGATCGATATACGATTTTGATTCAAAGCCCTAAAGACATCGTTCGGCTTCAGCGCGCAATAATGCTTCAGAAGATCATCCAACTCAACGGCGATGAAGATGCCCTCTCGCTTTCGAACTTTACTATCGGTAAAACACTCCACACCCCAAAGATGGGCAAAGGAAAAGTCTCGGTGATCGATGCTGATGTGGCCAAGTACTTCTTCCACACAGAACTGTATTACGCAGCGATTATCAAACGGATTGAGGACACGCTCAAGGAGTTTGACCGGGCACTCGAAGACCCAAGTGTTGGGATGTATTTGCGATCGGATGAACAGCTTCCGAGCGTGAACATGGATTGATTTGGATCCAGTAACCATCTGAGCCATAGACACGAGGTAGGGAATCTGTGTTCATAGACCCTATAACACCCCATTTGAGTCATTTCATGTGGGTTAGCACTAGGAATAGCTTGTGGTTTCGGCTATCCTAAGCGTCTTGTATTTCAGGGGTTCCGTTCGTATCCCTGGACACTGTTTTGTACTTTGTCGCTGGAGATTGCTTTGAAACACTCTTGTTCACACGCTGCGTTTGGTATTCTGCTCGTTGGTCTCGCTGGAACAACTTCGCTTGTTATCGCAGATGACCAGTATTCACCACCAGCGAGCTACTACAGCAACGCGACTGGTACGGGCACAACCCTCAAGTCTCAGTTGACCTCAGCAATGTCCGCGGGGCACATCCAACGCGCCTACGGCGACTTTAGAAACTCGGCGTCGATCCATGATCAAGATCCCAACAACCCATCACGCATTATCTTGGTTTACAACCTCGCTTCGATCAACTCAACTTGGGATAGCGGGCAGACTTGGAACCGTGAGCATGTGTGGCCTCAGAGTCGTCAACCGGGGAGCGCGAGCAACTCGACACGCGGGAACCTTGGTGATCCCCATGCCCTGCGTCCATGTAACCCGGGCATCAACAGCTCACGCGGCAACAAGCCATTTGGCAACCCAAACACCACCGGCAACTTCGGCAGCCTAGGAACCTTCTACTTCCCGGGTGATACTGACAAAGGTGATATCTCTCGCTCGCTGTTCTACTCGGCGACTCGTTACGCCTCTTCGGGTTTGACATTAGTCAACGGGGTTCCGAGCGGGAACCAGATGGGCGATCTTGCCTCATACATTGCTTGGCATTATCTTGATGTCCCGACGACCTTTGAACGCCGACGCAACCATGCGATCTACAGCGCATCATTAAACCCGATATGGCGTACCAACAACCGCAACGCGTATGTTGATCATCCAGAGTTCGTGTGGTCTGTGTTTATGGATCAGATGAACGATACAACGCTTTGGTTTGGCGACTTGGAACCGGCTGATGGCGCATCAACAATTGATCTCAACTTGAGCGTGCTCGTTGGCGAGACCATCAACCCGATGGCATTCACGCTCAACAAGGGCGGCAACGACGGCACCTACTACACTGTTGAAGCTTCGGCAGGGCTCACGACTTCACACACCGATTGCTACTACGCATTCTCGATGACCGCTGGTCTCAGCGAAATGATCACACTCAATGTCGATCCAAGCGTCACAAGCAGCATTGGTTCTTTCAGTGGTGATCTCACCGTGAACAACCTCGATGTAACCACCCAAGGCGGGACTGGCAACGGAGCCAACGACATTGATGACATTATCTTTGTCAATGTCGATGTCTACAACCCAGGCAATGGCTCGTTCGATGGAATCGCTGATCAGAACACGCTGAATCTTGATCTCGGAACGATCACACTTGGTGATGGAGACTTGGCTCAGTCATTCTCGTTCTTTAACATCGCTGCGGGCGGTGCATTTGGTGCCCCGATTGATGTAGAGTTGATCTCAAGCACCGGCGACACCACTGAACTCACAACAAACTTCTCGGTGGTCAGTTCCTTGGCACCTGCGGGCACCAGCGGGTTTGATGCCATGCTGGTCGATTTGGCTGAAGGTAACTTTGCGGCCACCTATACCTTCCAGGTTCACAATGACCGGGGCTTGTTCTCGGGCGTGACCGAGGTCGAAACGCTCACGCTGATGCTCTCGGGTGTGGTTGAAGCCGGGACTGGCTGCCCTGTCGACTTTGCGGAGCCGTTTGGGCAACTCAACTTCTTTGATGTGAGTGCATTCTTGAACCTGTTCTCTGCTGGCGATTTGGCTGCGGATCTCAATGGTGACGGCATGCTCAACTTCTTCGATGTCAGCGCGTTCTTGAATCTGTATGCTGCTGGATGTCCATAAGAGAGACGCTCAACAAGCGGTCTATCTGCATCCCAAACACAGATAGATTGTGGAAGCGCGAGGCGGAAATCGGGGATATGAACCCGTGTTCTGGTGAAAGTTTAATAAACTTTGGCCTTGGGATATCTGATCGTTGTAATCGCCCAGAGAAAACCCGCTCGGGGGTCTCAAGCATGCTAAGATCAGTCGTTCATGAACAGCTATCCACTACCAATTATCATTCAGGGCGGCATGGGGGCAGGGGTCTCCAGCTGGTCTTTGGCCAATGCAGTCTCTCAAGCCGGGCAGCTTGGTGTGGTCTCCGGGACCGCGCTTGATGTCATCTTGGCGAGGCGTTTGCAGGTCGGCGATCCTGGCGGGCATATGCGCCGGGCACTGGCGAACTTCCCGATTCCCGGTGTCGCTCAGCGGATCATCGATCGCTACTTTATCGAGGGTGGCAAAGCGGCGGATAAGCCCTTCAAATCCAAGCCTATGCCTGCTCAACGCCCGTCTCGCCAGCTCGAAGAGCTTCTTGTCGCGGCCAACTTCGTCGAGGTCTTCCTCGCCAAAGAAGGACATGACGGGATTGTGGGGATCAACTTCCTTGAAAAAATCCAGATCCCGAACCTCCCTTCGATCTTCGGTGCCATGCTTGCAGGGGCCACGCATATCTTGATGGGTGCGGGTATTCCCAAGTCAATCCCTGGCATTCTTGATCGCTTAGCCAAAGGCGAGCCGGTCGAGCTTCGGGTTGATGTGGTTGGTGCTGATCGAAGCGAAGAGCATATCTCTGAGTTCGATCCCAACGAGTTCTGCGACGGTGAGATCCCAGAGATCGGACGGCCAGATTTCCTCGCAATTGTCTCATCAGCTACGCTGGCCAATATGCTTGCTCGCAAATCCAACGGCAAGGTCAATGGGTTCATCATCGAAGGCCCCACCGCTGGCGGGCATAATGCCCCCCCGCGTGGAAAAATGCAGCTGAGCGTTGAAGGCGAACCGATTTATGGCGATCGTGATGTCTGTGATCTTCAGGCAATGCGGGACATCGGGCTCCCGTTCTGGCTTGCCGGTTCATACGCCGAGCCAGAACGCGTCACCGAGGCACTTGAGCATGGAGCTGCGGGTGTGCAGGTCGGAACAGCGTTTGCCTATTGCAAAGAGTCCGGGCTTGCTCTTGAACTCATCGAGGCAGCCCTCGAACTGAGCAAAGAAGGCAAGGCGAAGGTCTTTACTGATCCGGTCGCCTCGCCAACAGGATTCCCCTTCAAGGTGCTTGAGATGGATGGCACACATTCTGTCCAAAGCATCTATGAAGGCCGAGATCGTATTTGTGATCTTGGATACCTTCGCCATGCGTATAAAAAACCAAACGGGAAAGTCGGCTGGCGATGCCCGTCGGAACCGATCGAGGACTACCTGAAAAAGGGTGGCAACATCGAAGATACTGTTGGACGCAAATGTGTGTGCAACAGCCTGATGGCCAATATCCACCTTGGACAGATCCAGAAAGATGGTCGGCTTGAGAAGCCAATGATTACCTCGGGCGATGATGTTACGGGTATTGCTCGGTTCCTCAAGCCTGGTGAAAACTCATACACCGCTCACGATGTCATCGAGTATCTCCTTCAAGCCCAGAGCGATTCGGTGAACTCTACGGATGCCTGCACTGCACCGTAAATATCGATCAGCACGAAGAATATAAAAGAAGCCGCACCATCTTGGATTGGATGCGGCTTTTTATTTGGATATTCGTTCGTGTGGCTTAGAGTACACCCGGATCAACATGCTGAGGCGAGATCGAGTAGATATTGTCGTCGAGCGTCGATGGATCGCCATCAGGGCCCGCTGAATAGAAGTACGGTCGACTGCCAACGGTCTTGCCGCCATCGGAATCTGGGAGCAGATCGGCTGGTGGCTCGACTGTGGTTGGGTAATCCTCTTTGATGAGTCGGTTTCGTCGGATATTCTTGAGTCGAATGCGGGTATCTGCGTTGACTGGCAATGTGCTATCGAGGAAGAAGCCTTCAGCCTCATCGGTAAGATCAATCGAATCGCCGGCATCGCTCAGCATTCGACGATCACGCTCGATGATCCCATCGAACTTGGGATGTACATAGCGGATTGGATTCCCCCACGCATCGAACGCGGTGAGCATGAACGGCTGGAGTGTTTCATCGTCGGAATATCTATGGAGATACTCGGGGTTGATGTTGCTAAGGATGGTTTGAGCCTTGGCAACAACTGAAACTGATTCGATAAAGTATCCAACCGAGTTGATATTGACTGCGTTGCGTGAAGCGTCTTCGCTTCCTCGCCCGTCGACCGCTGGAAAGAAAGCCGAATGCTTTACATTGAAACCATCGATTGGCATCAAACCTTGGATAGCCGACGGAAGATCGGCGTGCTTCACTTCGACAAGTGCTGGCGGGATATTGCCCTTTTGATTGATATACACCACGAGCGCCTCATCGAGGGTTTCGATGACGCCCAGGGTTGCCTTGCTCTTGCCAGAGTTGATTACCGCTGTCCCCACCATCACTGAAAGCCCGGCGAGTACGGAGATGATTGAGATCACAACGATCATCTCGACGAGGGTAAAACCCGAGCGAGCCCGCTGTTGGGTGGGGGAATATCTGGAATCGGGACTATTCATGCCGAGTGTCTCCTATCTGGCGTGATTCTCACTCCCAGAGCATATGCGAAATCCTATGTGTATGTCCCGTACAAGTATATACGGCCCATTATCAGGTGCGGATGCAGCGAGTTGGCTTTGAATCATGCTTCTGAATCGGTCTCAGGTGCTTGTTTTGGTTCTGGATTGGGCTTTGGCTGTTGTTGAGGCTTTGGTGTAAGCGCGAAACCTGGCCCCATGATTGATGAGCCCATGATATTGCCCATCGGTGCAGGACGCTTGGCGGGTGCCTGTGCAGCTCCCTGAGCTGGTGCGGGGCGCTGTTGTGGCGGGCGTTGCATCTGCCCTTGCGGGCGTGGTGGAGCCAAA
Organism: Planctomycetota bacterium; assembly: GCA_024280755.1. Taxonomy (GTDB): domain Bacteria; phylum Planctomycetota; class Phycisphaerae; order Phycisphaerales; family UBA1924; genus UBA1924. The sequence continues at coordinate 8,355 of JAJRPN010000040.1, read as the reverse complement.
CGAGCCTTGAAGATAACATCGGTGACCTTCTCGCGAATATGACGCATCATATCGAGGAACATCGTCTGTCCCTCACGCTTGTATTCGATCTTCGGATCGGTCTGCGCGATCGCACGGAACCCGATCGAATCTCGGAGCTGATCCATCTCGTAGAGATGATCCTTCCATGATTGATCGAGTGTTTCGATCAGGACCATTTGCTCGAACTGGACAAGCTCAGGGCGATCAAGGGTCTCGACGCGTGCCCGGATCGCATCTTCACGATCTTCGTCGTCGAGGTAGCGCATCCGAGGGGTGACCCCCTGGTTGAACTGAGATTTGAGATATTCATCAAGTTCGTCTTCGGATATTGTTGCGAGTGCAGCCTCGATCTTGCCATCAAGATCATCGTTCTCCACGACGACAGCCATCGCTTCCATAAGCATCGCATGAATTTTCGCGGGCGGTGTAGTCTTGATGTCATCAATCGACAACTCAAGTCCTACGCGTTCTTTTGCCCATTTGATGAGCGATTCGAACGCGGCTGTCGGATCTTGCTTGGCGATCATCATGGTGTTTTGCATGATGAAATCAACCGGCAAAGCGGTCTCACGCTCACGATAGAGTGCGTGGGCTTTATCGATGACCAAGTCACGAACGCGCAGCTCGTCGTCGTTGCGGGCTTTGATGATCTCGTCGGCATCCACCTCGAAGGTGAACTTGGTTTTGATCCACTCGCTTAATCGTTGTGGGCCGTAGTCTTTGTTGGCGAAGAGGCTGATCTCGTCGAGATCGGCGTCATCGATCTTGATAAACGCTGCTTCTTCGAGCATCTCTTGAACCTTGCGCCGGTTGCCCGGGCCGCTTTCACGCAGATCCCCGGTATCGATTTCGACACCAAAGCGGTTCTTGGCCCAGTTGTGCAGCCCGGCAGAATCGAACTCCATGAGGAACTCGGAACTTGCTTCGGGGATATATTCGCCAAGGGTTACAGTGATTGATGCAGCGATGTCCTGCTTGGCGAGTCGGCGAATGGTGACATCCATCTCGTTGGCATCTTTGCCTTTGAGCCGTTCGGGGAGGATCGAACAATCAAGCTTCTCGCGGGCGTACTCAGCAGCACACATCGCAGGATAATCTGAGTCGAGGTATTCGTTGATCGCGTCATCGACAACATCTTCGATATATTCGAAGACGAGCGATTTCACCTGGCGTCCTTCGAGGATTCCTTGGCGCAAGCCGTAGAACCGTTGGCGTTGATGCTCCATGACCTCGTCATATTCGAGGATGTTCTTACGCATCTGGAAGTTGCGTTCTTCGACCTTCTTCTGAGCCCGTTCAACATTCTTGGACAACCAAGGGTGTTCGATCGCATCGCCTTCCTTCATCCCCAGCTTGGAGAGAAGCTTCATTGTGGTTTCGCCAGCAAACATCTTCATCAGATCATCTTCAAGCGAAACGAAGAAGCGTGACGAGCCTTTATCGCCCTGACGCCCGGATCGACCGCGGAGCTGGTTATCGATTCGGCGCGACTCATGGCGCTCGGTGCCGATGACATGCAACCCGCCGAGGTCTTCGACATTGTCGAACCAACGCAAGCGATGGAGCTTGCATCGCCCGTTTTTATCGAGTTCTTCACGGAGTTCATCCGCCCCGGTGTTCTCGATGCCCTTGCCGCTGAGCCAAGTATATTCGGCGGCCCAATGGCGCAAGAGTGCGAGTTCGAGTTCTTCGTATGCCATTTCCTCAGCCTGGCGTTTGTTGATGCCCGGGAGGATGGATGGTGCTGCCTTGCGGTAGACATTCTCGCGGAGTTCATCGTCGCTCATCTCTGGCTTGAGTGTTTTCGAAGCCAATGAACGCTTGAGCAGATGCTCGATAAAGTTCTCGCGGGAGAACTTGCCAAGCTTGATGTCGGTGCCTCGACCAGCCATATTGGTCGCGATCATGACCGCACCGAGCTGACCAGCGTCTTCGACGACACCCGCTTCGCGTTCGTGCTGCTTGGCGTTAAGGACCGAATGCTGGATTTGATACTTGCGGCTCAGCATCTGAGCGATCATCTCGGATCGTTCAACACTGGTGGTACCGACAAGAATTGGCTTGCCGACATCGTGGAACTCTTTGATCTCGTCAACGATCGCTTCCCACTTATCCTTCTCACGAAGGAACATCAGGTCATCATGATCGGCACGCGCGATGGGCTTGTTGGTCGGGATAGACACAACATCAAGCGAGTAGATATCGTTGAATTCTTGGGCTTCGGTGTCGGCGGTACCGGTCATGCCCGAGAGCGATTTGTACATCTTAAAGAAGTTCTGAACCGTCACCGACGCAACGGTCTGGGTCTCAGGCTTGATGTCTACACCTTCTTTACATTCAACGGCTTGGTGTAGGCCGTCGGACCATTGGCGGCCGATCATCGGGCGACCTGTATTTGTATCAACGATAACAATGGTGTCCTCGTTTCGACCGGTCATGCGATCGGGGACAGGCATCACGATGTAGTCTTTGTCGCGGGTGTATACCGCATAGGCGCGAAGGGCTTGCTCGAGCAGATGGGGAATGTCCATGTTCTCGTCGACATAGAACGACCCAACGCCAGCCATCTTCTGGGCTTCAGCGATACCGTCATGCGTGAGGTGCGCGCTCTTGCGATCCATTTCAAGTTCATAGAACTGAATGTTCTGATCACGCTTTGTTTCAAGCTCTGGAAGGGCAGCTTCTGCGTCGGCGAGCCGCTTCTGAAGCGCTGGCACTTCTGACTTATCGCGGGTTTGGCGGATATCGCCTTCCAAGCCACTGATGGTCTCTTTGCAGAGCGTGACCTGGTCTTCGATATCTTGCCAGGGGCTTTGCTGGGCGACGAGTTTCTTGGCGAGTTCGTCAGCGAGTTGATACCTTGGCTGATCATCATGGGCTTGCCCAGAGATAATCAAAGGCGTGCGGGCCTCGTCGATCAGCGTCGAGTCGACTTCGTCAACAATCGCAAACTGACGCTTGCGTTGAACCTGCTCTTCGACATTGCGTTTCATATTATCGCGGAGGTAGTCAAACCCGAACTCGGAGGTTGTGCCGTAGACCACATCGCATCGGTACATCTCGCGTTTCATTGCTTCTGGCTGCATATGCATCGGATGGATCGCACCTGCGGTGAGCCCCATCCAGCAGAAGAATGGGAAGGTCCAGTCGCGGTCTCGCTGGACGAGATAGTCGTTCACGGTCACCACATGAACCTGCTGGCGTTGGACACATGCCATGTAGGTGGCGAGCGGCCCGACAATAGTCTTGCCTTCACCTGTTTTCATTTCGGCGATCTTGCCTTGGCCGAGGACCATACCACCGATGAGTTGGACATCGAACGGGCGAGCACGGAAAGGCGGGCGTGATTCTGGGTAGGCTTCGCGCACCGCGTCGTAGATTTCATTGGGAATATCGACCTGCAAGAACGGCGGGATATCAGTCGGATGCCCCAAGTATTGCCCCTCAGCCTTCGCGGGTTCGATCGCATCGACTTCTGCCTTAACCTGCTTGTAGAGGGTTTGAGCAGATTCATTGAGAACTGATGGATCGAACCCGGCTTCTGGGTTGAAGATGTTACGGATCCCCACCGCCCGATCCATGCCTTCGCGGGCTGCTGCAAAGACCTCGATGAGCAGATCATCTGGTTTTTCGCCGTTGTCAAATCGTTCGCGGAACTCTTCGAGTTTGGCTTTGAGCTGGGCATCGGTGAGCGCACGCATCGCGGGCTCGAAGGTGCCGATGGCCTCGACGCGGGTGGTGTAGCGTTTGACGATTCGTTCGTTTCGTGAGCCAAAGACCTTTGAGAGGAGTTTGCCAACAACAGGAATTTCTGAACTTGCCATTTGAATGGTTTCTTTCGTGGAGGGGCCGATCGTTTAAAAACGGATCGGTGAGCGATTGCCCGAATGATCGCTTCGGGCAAAGTTGCGTTTTTTATTTGGTATGGAATGTACAAAGCGTATGGGGATCGAAGATCAACCCATTGGCGGAGGCAGATTGAACAGCCAGTTGCCCGCGAGAGAGCCTGTTGGCGAGTATAGAGCGTTGCTCGCTGTGCTTTGGACAGCCAGTGAGCAATCAGAGAGCCGATAGCCTGGCTCGAAGACTTGGACCGATTGGTCTTGTGCGATCTGACGATCGACGATTTCACGCAAGGCGTGAACAACCGAGTTTTCAATACGATCGATGGTGCCTGTGCAGGCATGGGCAGCGGTGGCTGCCGAACAAAGAAGGAGTTGAAGCCCGATCGCAGCGATCATAAGCCCAGACATGTTGCCAGCGGGTCGTTTGGAATCGGGTTGGGGATTGATTCTGGTCATTTTCTTTGGGTGCCCACTAGTCTCATTCGCGGGCACAGAGTCTATCCAACTATCGGCTGACACAAGGGTTTGGACACAGTTTGAGTGACCACTTGGGTATATTGTCTGCACCAAAGAACAGATTGTAAAGCCCCCTCCCCCCTTTGGTCCGATATCATCTTGTGCCGGTTTCACTCGATTTGATCGAGATGTGGAATTGAACCGGCAGTTTCTCACCGGACAAGGACGCCCGAATGCTCGCTACTCGCCAATCACTCACCCAGACCCGCGAATCTCTTACACACAAGTTCACGATCGATCGCCATGAAGGCTACCTCACGATCGGGCTCTATCCTGACGGCATGCCGGGCGAGATTTTCATCAAAATCGCCAAAGAAGGCTCTGCGATTTCGGGCATGTGCCAGGCATTCTGCCGGGCGTTTTCGATCGCGTTGCAATATGGGCTGACCGTTGACGAAGCTGTCAAACGGTTCAAAGGCATGCGGTTCGAGCCCAATGGCATGACGAGCAACCCAGATATCCCCGAAGCGGATTCGATCATTGACTATGTTGCGAAGTATCTTGAACTGCATTATGCAGGGCAGAGCCGCACATAAGAATGAACAACTAAGCCGTGTCTGGCGGCTCATTTTTTTCAACTATTCGCCTCCCCCGGGCTTCCGGGGGAGGTGCCGACCGAAGTGAGGCGGAGGGGGTCTTGCTTCGCTTTACCCTTTGTTTCAGGATCAGAATACCCCCTCCGTCTGCTGCGCAGCCACCTCCCCCGGAGGCCCGGGGGAGGAGAGTATGTGATCAAACACGAGCCGTCAGACACGGCCTAGCTGATCCGGTTTGGTGGTTCTTGCCCGGCGAGAACTGCTTTGACATTGGTCAACACCATTTCGGTCATCGCTTGCCTCCAGGCGATTTCGGCGCTGCCGATGTGTGGGGTGAGGACAACATTGTTGAGTTCGAGTAGTCCGGGATGAACTATCGGTTCATTCTCGTACACATCCAAACCAGCCCCCCACAGTTTGCCTGCTTTAAGTGCGTCGACAAGGGCGGATTCATCAACAACCGGCCCTCGGCTCGTATTTACGAGGATTGCAGTGGTTTTAAGCAGTTTGAGATTATCGGCATTGATCAGATGATGCGTCTGAGGCGTGAACGGCGTGTGAATCGATACGACATCGGCTTGGGATAAACCCTCATCAAGAGTGACTCGGGTTGCTCCGAGCGGGGCCATTTCAAAGTTGAGATGTCGCGAGCGGGCGGTGTAGAGGATGCGCATTCCAAAGGCCTTAGCACGCAGGGCGGTGGCGTATCCGATGCGACCGGCACCCACGATGAGCAGGTTCTTGTTGCACAGATCCATACCCAGAAACTCGTTCATGCCGAGGTGCCCGTTGGCCGGATAGGTGTCCGATATTGCGTATTGATGGGCTTCGATGAGCCTGCGTGCGCTGGCCATAATGAGGAGCCATGCGAGGTTTGCGGTGCCTTCGGTGACGGCATCGGGGGTATTACAGACGGTGATTCCCCTGTTTTTACAGGCCGAAATGTCAATATTATCGAAACCGACGGCAAAATTGCAAATAATTTTGAGCTGTTTGCCCGCAGCGTCCAGCAGCGCATCGTCGACCGGATCGGTGTACATCGTGACCAGTGCATCGAGACCAGAAACAAACCCGTGCAGATCGTCACGCGTTGCCTTGGAATCTCCAAGTGTTTTTACGCAAACCCCTTGTATTTCAGGGTTTCCGGGCACTGTCCTTGTAAATCCGATGATCGTCTGGGAGTTGCTCATGGCGAATAATAGGGCATTAAAAGTGTGAAATTGAACACCCCTCTAGGCTCAAATTGATCGAGCAAGACACGCTGAAGATGTGTGTTGAAAAGGTATTTTCCAAAAATACCGATAAAAACAGGACAAAACCGACTTGCTATGCCGAAAAAAGTGCGGTAAAAACAACTGTGTTCGGAGTAACACAATACACGCATTTGAGAAAAATGCAGAATGGAGTATTACCAATGGCAAAGAGAACAGCAAAGAAACCAGCTCGTAAACCCGCAAAGAAAACCGCCGCTCGTAAGCCTGCCGCCAAGAAGGTCGCAGCAAAGGCACCAGCCGCCAAGAAGCCAGCACGCATCATGTCCGCCAAGGACAAGCCACGCACCAAGTCAGAAGTGTTGACCATGATCTCTGATCATGTTGGCATCTCCAAGAAGGAAGCAGCAGCAGTTTTCGAAGTGATGGGCGAAATGATCGAGAAGGACCTCAAGAAGAACGCTTGCGGTGCATTCAATGTCCCAGGCATGATGAAGGTTTCCGTCCAACGCAAGCCAGCCACCAAGGCACGCAAGGGCGTCAACCCATTCACCAAGGAAGAAATGGTCTTCAAGGCCAAGCCGGCACGCAATGTCGTCAAGGTCCGCCCACTCAAGGGTTTGAAGGATCGCGTCTGATTTGCATTGAATCGGCATACTGATACACAAACACGCCCCGGCATATTGCTGGGGCGTGTTGTTTTTATGTGTAATTCCATGCACCATGCCACCCATTCGCTCTACGATACCCTACAAACCGGAGAACTCACTTGCAGATCAATAAACATGTCTCATCGCGTGCGGTGGCTTTAGAAACAACGCTGTTGGTTCATGGCGTACCCAAAGCCGTCTCGTCGCAGCTTGCCAGCGAGCTTGGCGCGGTGATCGAAGCTGAGGGATCTACGCCTGCGCTCGTTGGTGTAATCGATGGGACTCCAACAGTTGGAATGAGCATGGAACAACTCCAAGCAATGCTCGATGCGCCAAGCGTGCCCAAAGCCAATACCGCGAATCTTGGGATTTATATGAACCAGGGCTCGCACGCTGCGACGACGGTCAGCACGACGATGGAACTGGCTGCGTTTGCTGGTTTGCGTGTGTTTGCGACGGGTGGACTCGGAGGCGTGCATCATGGGTATGGGACGCAGCTCGATATCTCTGCCGATTTAATGGCGTTTACTCGGTTTCCGATTGCTGTCGTAACCAGCGGCGTGAAATCGATCTTGGATGTGGTCTCTACACGCGAAGCGCTCGAATCGCTCGGTGTTACGGTGGTTGGATACCAGACCGATTCGTTCCCGGCATTTTATCTGCGTGAGTCGGAAGCCCGCGTCGATGTCCGGTTTGATGATCCCGACGCATTGGCCGGCTTTGTGCGTGTTGAACTCGCTCGATCGGGGCGCGGCATTGTGATTGCCAATCCGATCCCAGCGGAGCATGAACTCGAAGTGGGACAATGGAACAAGTGGCTCAAACGAGCGAAGAAACTCGCAGAAACTGATGGCGTTTCTGGACGCGAGGTCACCCCTGCGATTCTTGGATATCTCCATGAAGTCTCTGAGGGGAAGACACTCCAAGCCAACATTGAGTTGGTGAAATCGAACGCGCAAGTGGCTGCGATGGTTGAATCTCGGTTGTGATAACTGCGACCCGCCGTCCACAACACGAACAACCAGGGATTATCGGGGCTATCTTTATCAAAGTTTGACACGCAAATAGATGATTCTTGCCCACAGAATGGGCGTATTTGTGCTAAGATAGCTCTCTGGGAACCGGGGATCGAGCGTGCAAACGCACGGTCAGCGTTGTTCTTCAGAAATGTTGTACACATAATATGAAGAGAAGAAGCAGTCCGATTGGAGAATCGGCTGAGAAACAAACTAACCAAGGAGATGAGACCATGCGTAAGCAAATCGGTATCGCGGCATTGATCGCAACAGCGGGTATGAGTGCTTCGGCACTTGCACAGGACAGTGTCAGCTCGAACCTCGGCGGCTTGCCGGGGGATGCGTTGAATCCATGGAATGACAATGCGTCGGCCTATGTGCTCGACCTTGCTCCATTGGTAACCCTGGGCGGCGCCCACACCTTCGGTGTAGGACCACTGCTCAAGACTACGCAGACAGACACTGCATTCTTCAACAACCTCGGGTCATCAAGCTCGATCAGTTCTGACATTCTCACCGGCGTGCCATTCTCGCGTGCGAACTATTCCTTCTGGGATGTT
>JAJRPN010000002.1 GCA_024280755.1 Planctomycetota bacterium | reverse complement strand
TGGACCTCGGCCTCACGAAGCTTGTTGATGATCTGCTCTGCTGAATGCCGTTTCCTGGCCATGATTGTCTGCCTTCCAAATACGCCCATTCTACGAGGATACTCGCATAAGGAATGGACTAGTTATTGGGGGGCAGGTCAGCTTGACAGATTCGTCCGTCGTGAACCTCTCAGGCGAGTTCATGAGTGCGTCTTCGGCGTGCTAGCTCTAGAGAGCGAGCCAGTCGATCCACGATTGTAAGCTAATGGCAAAACCGCAATGCACTACTGGTACTGCTCGCTGCTATACCCATTTACTGAAATAGCCCATAATCTGCCCCATTGTTTGTACCACTCGCTGTGAATGGGAAAACGGTATTCATTTGCCCATCAGCACAGCTTGGACGCAAATACTCAAAACGATGACTGAATCTCAAGCACACGAACAACTTCTTCAATGGACAAAATCCGCTGTTCATCAGAATGAAGGCTATTGGAACTCCGTAGTAGCCAACGAGTAAAATGCCGCTCTATACAGTAGATCGCCTCCTGAGCGGGGTGGTAAAAACCTATCCGAGCACCACCTCGGCAACTGGTATCCCCGCATGCTTCATCGATGGGCTGCGGAGAAGTGAGTGGGTACAACTGGATGTTCGCATACCATCCGGGAGAAATCAGCAACTTTATCTCAGCAATGAGGTAGTGATTCTTATGAACAAAGATTTCATCTTTAGCGTCTTCATTGCGGCGACCCTTGCCATGAGCCCATTGTCTGCATCCGAGACAAGTCAAACGCAAGCCCCCGTCGACAAAGTCGAAGCGAAGGAGTTACCGCCGTATCTGATGAATCGTGGTGCGGTTTTCGCAGAGGATGAGTTGATTGCGGCGGCACTCGGTGAATCCTTTTCGGCGATGATCACTGCGGTACAAAGCGGGGAGATCACGGATCGTCATATCTCGACCGAAGACCAGCAGCGGCATTCGTTCTTCATGGGAGCGCTGCGCCGCCTTGCCACCGATCCGGATCCGTCCTCAGCTTTACCCTTAGTGTTGAAATCATTCTAGCCGGACGGGGGCAAGAGTTTCCTGATCTCTGTAGCGTTCATGAGCCCGCATGAACAGGGCAACCAGATCGAGAAGATCATCGAGTTTCACGCATATCCGTATGCTGACGGCTACCGCTTCCGAAGCCCTTTCGAGTATCGCACGCGTACACTCGATATGCTGGAGGTGGATGGAGTTCGATACCGCTTTCAAAGTTTATTCGATCGGGCCCGGGCCGGGGAGTTTGCTCGCTTTAAGAAGGACTTTGAATCCCGTGTCGGGATGCCGACTACGGATCTTGAATACTTCTGCTTTGAGACGCTGGACGAGGTTCTTAGAGCCTATGGCATCGTTTACGATTGCACGCGGTGCAACTGGTTGAAAGAAGATCTGGGTTTCATGGACAATGATGGGCGGGTGTTTCTTACGGGCACCGGAAATGAGCGGTTCATCTTCGATTATCTTGTCGACTACATGAGCCGCTATTGCGACGATGATGGCGATCTTTATCCGCCGTTTGTGTACGGGATGGCAGCGTATTACGGTGGGTATGGGCTTGGTGGTGACGACATCGAGACCCTCAAGTCGCAGTTCCGGGATGAGTTGGCAGCTCGCCCGGATATGAACTTCCTTGAGGAGTTTCATAAGGGCAGGAAATCATCGATCCGCCGGCACTTTACCTACTTTGTAATCTCTGCTTTTCTGTGCGAGGAAGTCCTCGATCGCCACGGCTTTGATGAAGTGATGAAGCTGACTCGATCCGGGCGTTCAGGCGAGCAGTTCTTTGAAACATTGGAGAGCATGCTCGGCGTTGGCGAAGATGAATTCCATGAGTTTATAACACAGCTGATCCGTGATGATGATTAGGACCACACCGGTAGCTTGTGTATTGCACCCAAGCTTCTCGTGTTGCGACGAGCTATTTCCGATCCTGCATCATTGGAAGTGAGGGCGAGCCCCTCTATATAGTTCAGCTTGTGGCGTTATGAGAACTCGAGCCTCAGGGTTCTAGAGGTTGATTTGATTCAGGGTTTGCAGAATAAAACTACTATATACTGCCAGATTCGCCATACTCGAACATCTACATGATCTCAGAGTCTGAGCGGGCATTTTCCGCATGTGAAGAAAAACTGAGGAGAAGTTGTGTTGAAATACTTGAATACGAGAGGAATTTTCCCTGTTCTGGCAGCAGCAAGCATGCTCGGGTTGGCTCCTGAGCCACCTCAGTCAGATACGCCGACGAATGGGGTTGGGCATCTCTCGATCCAAGACCTTCAATCGGTCCAGGCAGATACAAAGCGAGTACTTGATCGGATCACCAGCGCGACCGTCTCGATCCGATCGGGATACGGGAGCGGATCGGGGGCGATCATTCGTGAGGATGGCCTGATTCTGACGGCCGCACATGTCGTGGGTGTCCCAGATGAACAGCTCATGATTACACTGGCTGATGGGCGCGTGTTATCAGCTCGTGTACTCGGCTGCGACCACGATAAAGATATTGCACTCGCGATCATCCTTGAGGGTGGAATTTATCCATTTGTGGAACTCGCTGACACGACGATTCCGGGGCAATGGTGTCTGGCATTGGGACATCCCGGCGGGCGACAACCGGATCGTTCAAGCGTGCTCAGGGTGAGCAGGGTGAGCAGGGTGAGCAGGGTGTTCGATCATGACATTATGAAGCACCCAGGACTTGGAATCCAGACATCCGCATCACTGATCAGTGGTGATTCGGGTGGGCCGCTCTTTGATCTTGAGGGGCGTCTCATCGGGGTGCATAGAGCAATCAGCGCGCTCCAAGGCGAGCATAGTTTCCACGCACCGGTTGACGATGTTCATCAACGAATGAACGAACTTCTCGCAAGGCAAGAGTTCGGTCAATACATTATGGATCGGCTTAAGTCTCCAGACGCATCAAGTCTTGACACGCCGATCGAAGCGGCGAACACAACCAAGGAGATGTCGACAACCCATGTTGTTCAGGATCTCTCTGAATTGCCCGCACATATCAGAGAGATGATCGAATCAGGTGAGACACAACTCGTTAAATCAACCGTAACGAGCAAGACCCAACCATCAACCGACAGCGATTAAGTTTCTCAGTCTCACTCAACACGATCCTTTAAGTTCGAGATTGACCCAAGTAATCCAGGGCGGGCGCGAGAACTTCTTATGGAACGGCTCAAAGAGATGGAAATCGAGGGCGATGTCCAAATCTTAGGATTGGAGGACGGCAGCACAAACAAACCGGATCAAGATCTCATCGAGGTCGTCAAACCGCTCACGGCACCATTCTCCCAGAGCGTTGTTCGACTGTACAGCCAAGGCGAGCCTGTTGCGATGGGTGTTGTTGTTGATCAGGACGGGCTGGTCGTAAGCAAGGCGAGCGAACTCGCTGGATCGTTCACTGTAGAAATTGGCAACACACAATATGACGCGGATGTCATTGCAACCGATGAACCAAACGACCTGGCGCTGATCCGCATTGCCGCAAAGAACCTTACACCGATCCAATGGGATGAGACCGCTACGCCGTCGGTTGGGAGCTTTGTTGTGACTCCAGGAGCATCCCAAGTGCTCGGTTTCGGGACACTGAGTCATCAAGCGATCCCACAGAGGCTAAGCCCATATTTCTCGATTTTAAACATGCTGGGACTCAAAGTCGAACGAACAAAGAGCGTGACTCAAATCAAGGAGGTTGATGAGCAAGGCCCAGCCCATCAAGCGGGCGTCGAACCAGGCGAAATTATCATCGCAGTCAACGGATCCCCAATCAGTAACGGTGCCTCATTTGCGATGAGTCTTCGAAATAGCACGCAGGGCAGTGTTGTCACCCTCTCTCGTCTCCGTCCGAATGGTGAAATCATTCATAGCAAGATACGCATGAGCGATGACCATCTTGAATCATCTGATGCGGGCCAAAGAACAAGGGAGATTCTCCGAGTTGTTTCTGAGATGGCCTCCCCCGTCAGCGATCGGTCTAGAGATTTCCCGCTCGTGTTTCTGCATGACACCCCGATCAATGCTTCCGATTGCGGCGGCCCCCTCATCGATCTTGATGGACGCGCAATCGGGCTCAATATCGCGAGAATGGACAGAGCCAACACCGCCGCGATTCCCGCCCGATTCGTAGCAAAGATGATCGAAGATCTCATTGCACAGTCTCGATGAAGTTTCAAAAATATATTTCGCTCTTGCTGAACCAAGATGATTGAGTACGAGAATCATACTCAAATGGTCATTGAGATCCAAGACTCCAGAGTAGAATCACATCTGTGTAAAGCGATACTGGTGTTTGTACATCCGATTTCTGACCGTGCTCTTATCCCTCGGTTTAAGATGTCTCACGGCACCCGGAATCACACGGAACTAGAGATCGTGTTTCTGGGCTCCAAAGGCCAATCTGCACCAAGAAAAGTTCAACTGGTATCCTGTCACCCCGATTTCGCGGCAGAAGTTTCACGGGCAAGTGTCCTTGTGTCCTGCAGTGAGAGATGATGACTTGTGTCATCCAAATTCGCCCATTCTACGAGTATGCTCAAATTTAAGAATGGACTAGGATTTTTGGGGGCCAGGCCAAGCATAGCAAGCCACTGTTATTGGATCACACTCCAAGTGGTATGACTCAAGGCGAGGAAGGTCGCTTTCGATTGACACAGACGGACGCTCGGAATAGAATATCTGCCTGAAAACAGGCATGTAAAAACTTTGTTTAAGGAATAATATGAGCAACCGCGCACTGATCTTGATCGATATACAAGAGGATTACTTCGCCGATGGAAAATGGACATTGGCGGGCATCGATACTGCCGCCGACAACGCCGCGCAGCTACTCGATGCAGCCCGATTGTCTGGGGATCTTGTTGTGCATGTGAGGCATGAGTTCCCATCGGACGACGCCCCCTTTTTTACGCCTGGGTCTGACGGCGCGCGAATTCACAATAAAGTCCAGCCATTGGATGGTGAGATTGTGATCCTCAAGCATCAAGTCAATGCGTTCAAAGAAACCGATCTGAAGGGTGTACTAGATCGTGAAGGCGTGAAGGATATTGCGATTTGCGGTGCGATGAGCCACATGTGCATCGACGCGGTGACGCGAGCTGCCAGTGATTTTGGCTATGTCATCACGCTGATCCATGACGCCTGCGCCACATGTGACCTTGAGTTCAACGGCAGGACGATTCCAGCGGCGGATGTACATGCTGCGTATATGTCGGCCCTCGGGTTCGCGTATGCAACATTGACATCGACGGACACATTCATCGCTAAAAAGTGACCTGCCGCCCAATGCCTATAGCCCGTTCTTTGTGAGAGTACGCGACGGGATTACGCTTGTACCCGTTTCTGTACTTTCTGTAGTGTGATTCTGAACCCCAGAGCCTGATATAGATGGCAAAAGTTCAACTGGAGTCCTGCTACCTCGAGTTCTAGAATGATCAACCCTCATATTCCCAAAGATGGCAGCAAGAATACTTTATAGCTGATCCGTGAGCTGACACTCATCTAGACTGAGAAGATGCAGCTACCCGATGAAATCGATGTTCCTCTCGTGCAGCGTCTCATCGTGTCGCAGTTTCCACAGTGGGAGCATCTTCCGATCAGACGCGTTGAGCCCAACGGATGGGATAACAGAACATTCAGGCTCGGTGAGGATGTCTGGGCGCGGGCCCGTGGGTGGGCTTTGTGGAAAGCGCTCATCACGCTTTCTGGAGCACAAGGGACCAATCCCGCGCATGCAGCATCAGCGGCTCGTGTCTTGGGCGATATTCTGATCGACGAGACATAGATCCGGACACATTATCAGCGTGTCGCGATCATGCGTGCGTAGGGTGGAATATGTGTTTCAGAGTTCCAAAGGCGTATTGTGGTCAAAAATAGTTCAACTGGTGTCCTGTCACCCCGATTCGTTTGGCCAACTGGCTGACAAAAATCACAGCGCCGTCTGGGTCAATGACACGCATCTCGCCGCTTTTCATAAGATTGGGATGGGCAATCTCATATATCATGTTGGTAGTGTCACCTATAGGCTGCGTACCCCTCGATAGACACCTGCATCTCGCTATCCCCATTTGATTCAGGTCGCTCGTAGGGTGTTCAGATCACTGCTCCACTCAGCAGACCTCTGATCGGACAAAGGAATGCTGCTGTCCTGACATAGGGAGTGGTACAGGATATGGGGGTAGGTCACAAGCAGATTGATGGGAAGATGCGATACTTCGGATCTGTAAACCCAAAGAGCGTGAACCGTTCGTACAAAGATGCTGAACTCCGATACTTTGAATTTCTGGCGGAAAGAGAAGTGAAACTCCCCGTTGAAATCAAAGTGGCGAAGCTCACAGTCGAAGACTTTGGAGAGAAGTATTTGCAGTCCTGCTTTACCCGTTATGAACGAGGAGAAATCTCAGCTACATGGCTTGAGAAAATCAGAATCTCTGTTTGCCATTTCGTTGATTATCTCCAAACCGACTTGCCACTCTCAAAGCTCAATGAGATGCATCTTGATGATTACAGAAACTACACCTTGTCGTTGCCCATCTCGGCAGCAACTGACAAATCCATTTCGCCATGGACGGCCAAATCAAGATTGGACATCGTCAAGCTGATGATCAAGTGGGGTTACCAGATGGCATTGATAGAGACTCTGCCAAGGAATCTTGATGGCTATGCAAAGATCACAATCCCTGAGCCAACAGTCAATCGGTTTTCGAGAGAAGAGATAAACACCCTCTATTCAGCAGCAAGCGAGAGAACTAAAATGTTCATGCTACTGGGACTCAATTGTGGCATGGGCCAAACGGACATCTCTTCACTTCGGAATTCTGAAATCCAAATGAGTGAAAACCGGATTGTGCGCAAGAGAACGAAGACTGGGATTCATTGCGAATTCGCTTTATGGCCTCTGACTGTTGAGATGCTGAAGATTCATGGCAACCTTGATGGCAAGCCTAACGACCGAGTCTTTTTGTCCAAGTCCGGTCATCCGCTTGTCAGAGAGTATTTCGTAGATGACAAGTTCAAGCGAACTGATGCCATCCGTTCAGCCTTCTTTCGACTCATGAAGAAGACCAAGGTGCCCAATCATCGCGGATTTTATTCTTTGAGAAAGACGGCTGCTTCAGAAGTTGAAAAAATTGATGATTCAACAACATCCATGTTCCTTGGCCATTCTGAGAAGGGCTTGATGAAAAGGCATTATGCAGAGCGTGATTGGGCCCGCCTGGATATGGCGATTACCGAATTGTCTCAGCCCTTTGTATTTGATAGCAACGAGTGTCCATAAAAAAGGCCGCACCAAGTGCAGCCTCGTTTGGAATAGATTGTGGTTCAACCGATTATGGACATCCTGCTGAGAAGGCCTGAAGGAAGGCTGAAATATCGAAGAAGTCCCAAACGCCGTCGCCAGTAAAGTCGGCAACGAAATCATTATTGGCAAAGGCTTGCAAAAACGCTAAAACATCGAAGAAGTCCAGGACCCCATCCGATACAAAATCCACAAGGCAAACCGGCTCAACGCAGCGATTGAGCAGCACCCCAACCCGCCCGTTCAAACTCGAAGTGACGATATCAAGATCCCCATCCTGATTAACATCGTGCACTCCCAATGATCTTGGACTGTTCTCGACTAGATATTCACGGCGTTCTGTTGTAATACCAGTCTTTGAGCCGAGCAGCACGAAAACCGTCCCCGCCAGTCGGTCCAGCACAATCAAATCATTGAACCCATCAGAGTTTACATCACCATCTGCGAGCTTGCTAGGACTACTCCCGAGAGGATGCATAACTACATCTACAAACCCGCCTGTGCCGTCGTTGTACAAAATGAGTGCTGCTCCCACCTGGTTGTCAGCCGTCGAGATGTCGAGATCCCCATCGCCGTCGAGATCCGCGACAAGAATATCGAGCATGTTCTCGCCGACTTCGATTTCGGATTTGAGCAAGAACACGCCAGTCCCAAGATTGAAGAAGATGGTTATCTCATCCGTCAACGAGTCGCCAATCACTACATCGGGATGACCGTCACCATTGAGGTCGCCCGACGCGATACCACGCGACGAGCTCCCTGCGGGATACAGAACAGGATCCGCAAACACACCCGAGCCGTCGTTGATCAGCACGCTTAGCTCGTCGCTATTACCGTTGACACTGAGCAGATCAAGACTTCCATCTCCGTCGACATCGACCAGCACGCTCTCGCTTGGTGCGATGCCAGCTTGATAGCTTCCCGTATCAATAAATGTCCCATCTCCCTCATTCAACCAGACTTGTGGGTCATGAAAAACGTTCGATGGCGTAGTGACGATGTCAATGTCGCCATCGCCATCGAGATCACCGATATCGATATCCTGCACTCCCCCAATCAGAAGATACTGCCCCACCTCGGTAAAAACGCCCTCGCCCACATTGAAATGAATACCCAGCCCGAGCGAATCAGGCGATAGATAGCTAGAGCCCACTGCGAGGTCTGCATCACCATCATTGTCGAAATCAGCAAACTCAAATGGGCCGGGCCTATAAGATTCAGAGAGCACGAGATCGGGCACAAACGAACCATCGCCTGAGTTAAATCTAAACGCGATCGCATGGTTGGGCAACGATGCACTTGCTAGATCGAGATCTCCATCGCAATCTACATCATAAAACACGACATCCCGATGCCCCAACCCTGTCCCATACGATCGCTCGGGGATCATGTTCCCGCCCCCGTCGTTAATGAGCACCACAGTATCATCGCTCATAACATGCATGACCGAAGCGTCAGGCGAGCCGTCGCCGTTCAGATCTCCGACAGCGATGGCGTGAGGCGATTCTCCAGTTTGGATTCGAATCTCATCTCCGAATGAGCCTGCACCTGTATTGAACAACAGACTGATATCGTTACTACTTCCGTTACACACAAGCACATCGAGTGCCCCGTTCTGATCGAGATCACAAAGCGCAAGGTCAACCGGAGAGTCACCAACCGGAACATATATTATCTCTGAGAATTTCGCATCCCCTTGGTTGAGCAGAACCCCGATCCGGTCATGGTTTTGGTTAGTAACCACAATATCGGGCAACGAGTCGCCATCAATATCTCCGAGAGCCAGCGCCGAAACCCGGCTCCCCCCTGGAATCAGCACCCCGGATTCGAATGAACCATCACCTTGGTTCAGGAAGATGCTAATGTCTTCGTTGAAGCCGAACATGTTCCCGGTGACGAGATCGATATCACCGTCGGCATCAAGATCAGCAGCACCGATGCTCTTAGGAGTTGAAGAGGTTGCATATCTTTTCTCCCCGCTGAAGTATGCGTTGCCGTCATTGAAATGCACGCTGATCTGGTTACTGTACCTGTTCGTGTTCGCAAGATCGAGATCGCCGTCACCGTCAAGGTCCGCGATAGCGATAGCCCATGCGCCATCACCACTCTCGACGATACGAATCGCTTCCTCATCTGCACAGTTACCCAACCTAATCGCCAGATCGTCTGCATTAGGTAGTGAAGCGACGAGATCGGGGAGCCCATCGCCATTGAGATCACCTACACAGAGTCGTTCAGCGTTGCTGTTCAGCTCGACAACTCGCGAACCAAAGAGATCGCTGCCGCACATCTGAGCATGTGCATCAAAGTCACTCCACACAAGTACAACCCAGCAGCACAACACTACACAAGCTCGAATCCGAACTCTATCACACATAACGAGACCTCACTCAGAACAAAACTGTTACTAAACATCAGCGTATGAATTATATCGAAAATTTCAAACCGATACAAGAGGAATCTCTGAGTAATCGCGCAATCCCCAGCCATTGATTCTGTATACCTTCCTGAAGCTTTGTCTTTGATCATTTTTAGGAGATTCATTGATGCCAATCCGGAAGAACGGGCGCACCCTGACCTGCCCCCCAAATATCTAGTCCATTTTTGATACGAGTATTCTCGTAGAAATGGATACATTTGGAAGATGGATTTATCCATCATCTACTCAGCCGTCCCCAGCTATCTTCCCCTAGCGGATCAAAGCGGGTCAACCCCAATTTCAACCATCGTGAGTATCCATCAAAAAACGCCCTTAGCATCAAGCCAAAGGCGTTCTCTGTCAATGGAGACGAACGGGATCGAACCGACGACCTCTTGCATGCCATGCAAGCGCTCTACCAACTGAGCTACGTCCCCAAATGAGATTGGCAAAGGCCATAAGACCCGAGCAATCAATCGTAGATCATTCGTTCGTGTTGTCAACAAAGCGCACAATCATCGTGTTATCGGCATCAATTTTCTCCATTCACACAGTTTCCATCATCCAAACGCCAATCCAATCCGAAGAGAGACACAAGGACGACCAAGATTTTCCGCGAGTATGTGCCATGAAGCCCACGAACGAACTTAACTGGTGGATCGATCACACAGGATCAACGCACACCCATTGTGCCCCCGCTGATCCCCGAGCCGCCCTCGCCATTGGCGTTGTCTACCTCGATTCCAAAGCCGGCGTTATCACCCACCTCAACAATAAGCCTGCGAACCTCTCGCTGATCTCGCATGAACTACTCGATGTGCTCCATACCCAGTTCCCAGGAACACGCTGGTGGGTCAAAGACATCAACGCCACGAACACGCCCAAGCACCAGACCGCTTCCTAAACCAAACATCAGACCTACAGAACTCAGCGCTGCGTGATTGCTCTTGCCAGCACTGCTTTGCGCACAAGCACGCCGTGCGCAACCTGATCGAGAATCACACTCCGCTCGCCATCGGCAACTTCGCTCGCGATCTCCACACCTCGGTTCATCGGGCCAGGATGCATCACGATCGCGTTGCTCTTCATCCGGTCGGCTCGTTCCTTGGTTAATCCAAACTGCTCGTGATATGCTTGGGTTGATGCGAGCCCGTCGCCCCCGCCGCGCTCGAACTGGATGCGGAGCATCATCACCACATCAACCTGATCGACTACCGCATCGAGATCATGCACAACCTCGCACCCCATCGACGACATCGAATCAGGAGCCATCCTTGGCGATCCAACAACAACAACGCTCGCGCCGAGCGCATGAAGCAATCCGATATTTGATCCTGCAACACGCGAAGAAATAACATCGCCAACGATCGCCACACGCAAGGCCGAAAAATCCCAACTCGTATTGAGCTTGAACGACCGCCCGATTGTCAACGCATCAGCCAATGCTTGGGTTGGGTGCTGATTCGTACCGTCGCCCGCGTTGATCACTGGGATCTTCACTTGATCTGCAATCTGCTGACATGCCTCAGATTCACCTATACGAATCACCAATGCATCGACGCCCATTGCCTCGATCGTCCGTGCGGTATCGATCAGCGTTTCGCCTTTGGATATCGACGAGCCTTTGCTTGTCAGATCTACCATATGCGCCCCGAGCCTCTGCCCAGCGAGTGAAAAGCTCACCCGTGTACGGGTCGAATCTTCAAAGAACAGATTCGCTATCGATCGTCCAGCGAGTGCATCGGGCGCAAACGCATCCGCGTCAGCCATCGCGAGCAACGCCCGCGCCTGTGTTGCGTTCGCGTGTTCCATCGAAAGCAGATGATGCCCATTCCACATGGAAAACTCCTACCGCAACCCAACTGCGTCTTTTATTCACCCGCCTGCAAAGGCACCTGGCGATACACATTACCAACTTCGCCGCCACCCAATGATTCTTGTTGTTGGCGAACCACGGGTGCAGGCGTAGGTGTAGAAGCAGGCTCAATGATTGCTTCAGATTTTTGTTGCTCTGGAGTTGGCAACCATGCGTCTTCATAAGTTGGTTCAGGCACAACAGCACCCGATCCGTTTGGTTCGTCAACAAACGCATCATCTGCTCCACCATCTGACCAGGCAGGTACATAAATTGGAGGCGTAGGAATCGTCCCGGCAGACCAATGCTGCTTGCGATACACACGCCAACGCCGAACGCCCCCGCTCAACCAAATCGTCACATTCTGATCGCTCGTCACGCCATCGATCCCCGTAAACGGATAGATCACATCAACCTTGGCATCCGATGCACGAATCCAGATTCGTCCGATGTGATAGATCGGCATATCGCTGCTCATCTCATCGGTAGGCATCACCGCTCCAGCAGGAAGCTGGGTTGTAATCTTCCCGAAGGTTTCGGGCGTCGTCCCCGAAGGCAGGTTGATCGCATAGGCCCCATCAACAGGATGCTCATTGATCACCGATTCGAGCGCACGCGTTAAAACCGTGATCGATTGATAGTGATTCGCATTCTTAAAGGCCGGCGCACTCGAAGGCACAGGCACATTGGTGTAACTCACGCACCCGCCAAGGATACATGCCAATCCCATAAGCCCTGACATGCCAAACATGCCCAATCGGCTGCTATGTATTCGATTCATACTGTCCTGCCTTCTCGCTGCGTCCGCAGCTGCATCGTGACCAAGCTGACTCTTTCTCAAGCGTCCTTGCACTATCATAGATCAACTCTGCCCCAAGCACACCCTCGAAGCAATCAACTTCCATACCATCTGCCCATGCCTTCACCATCACCCATCACCCCACGCCAAACAACTCCGCCATCGACACCGATTTCGCCCACAGGCAAACGATTTGTCGTCGGGATCACGGGCGCATCGGGCGCAGCCTACACCATCCGCCTGCTCGACCAACTTTTAACAAAGGGGCACGAAGTTCACCTTGTGGTCACCGACTTCGGCAAACGCCTACTCATCGACGAACTCAATATCTCAGCCGTCGCCCTCGAAACCCTCTGTCCACACCTTTCAGCCGATCAACACGCCGATCACTACCGATCACTCTTGATCATCCACCCCAACAAAGATGTCGGCGCCGTCATCGCCACAGGCAGCTTCCTCAACCAAGGCATGGTCATCCTCCCCTGCTCATCAACCTCAATGGGTGCCATCGCAACGGGTTCAGGCTCGAATCTACTCACCCGCGCCGCCGCCGTCACCCTCAAAGAACGCCGCCCGCTGATCATCTGCCACCGCGAAACACCCTTGAACCTCATCGACATCGAAAACATGCGCACCCTCACCTTGGCCGGCGCGATCATCGCCCCAACGAACCCTGGGCTCTATCTCAATCCACAGTGCATCAATGACCTCGTTGATTTCATCGCCGGCAAAGCCCTCGACCTGCTCGGCGTACAACACGATCTTGATACACGGTGGTCCGGTTGATCAATCTTCATCGACGACCATATGGATTTCAGGAGCAAAATAAATCTTTGTCCTCTGAGTCCCCTCGGCGCGATGTAGAATTCCATATTCAACCATGATATCTACATAATTTCGAACAGTCTGCTCTGTTCCGCCTATGCGATTATGAAGCATCTTGACAGTGGTCATGGACTGCTCAAACAATGAATCAATTGCATCTGTAAACCGTTGTCCGCGAGGCTTGTTATCAAGCCGCCCAAGATAATCTTGCCGAAGCTGAAACAATCTCTGTATGCGTTGAATCGTTCCCTGTGACTCTGCGATCACCATTTTTAGAAAATACCCCAGCCAAGATGCCCAATCCCCATGTGTTGAGACCCGAAGTAGCAGATCGTAATACTGCTGCTTGTGTTTATTGATGTACCCACTGGGATATATCAATGGCCTCGACAACAAAGTATTATTGCACAACGACAGCGTGATAAGCATCCGCCCCAATCGCCCATTTCCATCAGCAAACGGATGAATCGCCTCAAACTGATAGTGAACGATTGCCGCCACAAAGAGAGATGGCATCCCCTCAGGCGGATTGCGCATATACTCAGCAAGCTGCTGCATCAACATCGGAACCTCGCCCGGCGGTGGTGGCACAAAGCGAGCATCAGAGAATGACTCATCGTCATCTCCAATCATGACCTGCGAAGGACGATACTGGCCTGGATATTTTTTCTCTGATTCAGGAATACCACTGAGCAACTCTTTATGCAGCCCACGAATCATCGTTTCGTTAATTGGGCCTTGATCTTGAGCCCCCATCTCTATCGCCTTGAAATAATTCCGCACTTCCAAAGGCTCGCTACGCTCGGAGGGCATAACCATCACTGCTTCAATTTCTGTCGCACTCGCAATCGTGTTTTCAATCTTTGATGACAACCGAGCTTCCCGCATACGCAAGGGCTTATACAGCACCCACGGATTGATACTCAATCCACCTGGTACATTCTGAAAACTCCCATCCAAACGCCCGAGCATCGCCGTCGCCTGCTCATGGAGCGAGAGCAGAGACTTTGTTTCTGTGAGCACCTCGTCCAAATTTGGCATAAGGTTTGGAATGAACGCCCATCCATCCTCATGAATTTTTTTCAGCCGACCAGACTGAAACTTCACCGTCTGAAACTGAGTCTGAACAAGGCGGCCGGTACTTAATTTTGGATGGAATGTGTCAGGTTTCATACCCAAAGTGTATTGGTCCCAACCCGCACTAACCAAAATATTTTACTTATTTTTGGTTAGTGTAGACTATAACCAAACTGCTTTGGGTACCAAATTCCACTCCAAACGGATCAAATCACGCTTTAGTGTACTTCTTGCGCCGGTCATCTTCCTTATTGAGCTCCACGCTCACCCCACCCGCAAGCCGAACGGAATCCGCACCCAACTCCCCTGCAATCAGTTTCACCAGTTCTGGACGAAGCGTGACCTTGCCCACAGCCTTCGGCTCAACCAATACCCACGCACCAGGAGTCTCGATGATCACCTCCACCGGGCGAGCCGATTTACCCAATGACAAATCACTCGGATCGATCGGCTCCTTGAGCAACACCTTCGCGGCTTCGAGTCGGTCTTGGGCGTCGCCATTCAATCGATCTGGACGAACCATCACCTGCACCGTGCCCTGCTCAAGCGGGTGCCCATCAATCGGCACCAAACGATCGACAATAATCTGGGCATCGCCTCGCGAGTGATCCAATCGACCCATGAAGAACTTGGGTTGATCATCTTCGAGCAAGTGCCCAAACTGGCTATAGACATTACTAAACATCACCGCGTCAGCCGTCCCTGTTGCGTCTTCGATCGTCAAGATCGCCATCTTCTGCCCGGCATTGCGCCCGTTGCGCATCACGATGATTCTTGTGCTCTGCACCATCGCCGCGACGATCACGCGTTTGTCTTGAGCGAGCTTCTTGAGATCACCCACCCTCGTATGCGTAAACGCCCGCACCCAATGGCTCCATTCCTCCATCGGATGGCTCGACACATAGAACCCGAGCGTGTCCTTCTCTTGCTTGAGAATCTCCGCCTCGCTCCAAGGCTCAACCTTGGCCAACATCGCATCAGACTCAACTTGGGTTTGCTCGGGTTCTTCGCCACCGCCAAACAACGCCCCTTGCCCCGCAGCCTTATCCGCAGCGACCGTTTGCCCAGCACTCACCGCAGATTCAATCGATGCAACCAACGATGCCCGCTGATCGCGCGTGTACATGTTGTCAAACGCACCGGCTTTAATCAACGCCTCGATCGTCGCCTTATTCACGCTGCCGCTGGGCACCCGTTCGCAGAACTCAAACAAACTTGTAAAGATCTTTCGCTCTGGGTTCTCTTTATCCGTTCCAAAGTCGCGTTCGTTGACGATGCCTCCGATCGCCTTGCTCCCCGCGCCCTTGATCGCTTTGAGCCCAAACATGATCTGGCCTGTATCAGGGCGATGCTCTTCGTCATCACCAAAGACCACGCCAAAGTCAGGCTTGGAATGATTCACATCGGGCGCAAGCACCTCGACGCCCGATCGGAGTTCTTCGCCAGTCTTCGGGTCAACAAACTTGAGCCGTTTGCAATCTTCGAGATACGGAATCCAATCGCTGATCTTCTGCGCCTGCGATTCAAAGCTCAAGAAGGCCGCCATGTATTGGCTCGGGAAGTAGGTCTTCAGGTATGCCGTCTGATACGCGACAATCGCATAGCCCGTCGAATGCGATTTGTTAAAACCATACCCGGCGAACTTGAGAATTAACTCAAAGAGTTCTTCTGCCTTCTTCTTCTCCAAGCCCTTCTCCCCAGCCCCATCGACAAACTTTGGACGCTCGGCATCAATCGTCTTGACCTTCTTCTTACTGATCGCCTTAATCAACGAATACGCACTACGAAGCGGAATCCCACCAAGCTCATGCACAATCTGCATGACCTGTTCCTGATACACCATCACGCCATAGGTCTCGGCTGTAAACCGATCGACAATCTCATGCACCTTGGGCACTTCTTCGGTCCCATGCTTGCGCCGGTTGTAATCTGGAATCAGATCCATCGGCCCAGGCCTGAACAACGCGTTGGCTGCGATGAGGTCTTCGAGCCTGTCGGGTTTCATCGAGTTGAGCAGTTTGCGCATGCCGCCGGATTCAAACTGAAAAATGCCCGTCGTATCGCCGCGTTGGAACATCGCAAACACGATCGGGTCGGTGTACTCCAAGCGATCGAGATCGAGGGGATGATCTTCGCCCTTCTTCTTTGTCTTGCCGACCGCCGCCCAGATTTGCTCTTCGGTAAACGAGTCCTGAATCTCCTGGCGAGCTCGCTCAATCACACTGAGCGTGCGCAACCCCAAGAAATCCATCTTGAGCAGCCCCATCATCTCACAGGTCGGCCCGTCCCACTGCGTGATGATCTCATGATCCTCTGCGCCCGCTGCCTTATACAAAGGAACGACTTCGTGCAATGGCCGCGTCGCCACGATCACACCCGCGGCATGCACACTCGAATGCCTTGCCTGCCCTTCAAAGGTCCTTGCGGTATCAATCACCCGCTTGACCATCGCATCGGAGTCGTACCAGTCCTTCAAATCCGGCTCTTGCTCAAGGGCCTTATCGAGCGTGATGCCCAACTCTTCGGGGATCAACTTGGCGAGCTTATCCGCATCACCGAGTGGCATCTCCAACACCCGCGCCACATCACGAATCCCCGCACGCGCCTTGAGCGTACCAAAGGTAATGATCTGCGCCACATGCCCATACTTCTCGCGGACATAGTTAATCACTTCGAGCCGACCGTTCTGGCACAGGTCGATATCAATATCGGGATATTCAGTTCGATCCGGGTCGGTGAACCGTTCAAACAACAACCCATAATGCACCGGGCACGCGTTGGACAACCCCAGCACATATCCACACATCGTCCCCACACCTGAACCACGCGCGATCGACGGGATGCTACGCTGACGCCCCCAGTTGACAAAGTCCCACACGATCAAGAAGTACGCACTGATCAGTTTGTCTGCAAGGATCTTGAGCTCACGATTTAATCGTGCCCACTTCTCCCAACCAACCGCGTCTTCGCCCTCTAACCCTTCAGGCATCGGGTCAATATGCTCGATCTGTTCATGGCGATAATCAAGGATCCCGCCGCCATACCGCCAGATCATCCCGGCTTCACACAGCATCCGAAGCGTCTGGTCACATTCCTCCTTGAGCGATGATTGATCCAGATCAGGATCGTTCGCCGGGTCAAGCTCGAAGTTCGTACAGTAATCCTTGAACCACGCGGTCAGATCACCCTCATACTTCTTGGCATTGTGCTTAGGCAGCTTGCTCTTGGCCGGTGCCTTGACAATCACCACCGGCGCATGGTTCGCACCGATCGGCACCTCGACATCGCACCGATCCGCGATCGCCACCGTGTTGGCCATCGCCTCTTTGCCAGCCTCGCCCATCTCTTCGTTGTTGTACTCGTCACTGAAGAAGACTTCTTCCATCTCCTCAGCCGACTTCACATACAGCTCCGTCGGATAGTGCATCCGATCCGGATCGTTCTTCACCTTGCCCGTCGAGATACAGACCAGCGTATCGTGCGCGTCGTAATCATCCTCAAGCAAAAAATGCGAATCGTTATCGCACACCAGCGGGATATCCAACTCACGCGCCAGCTTGATTACATGGGGGTTGATCGAGTTCTGCAAACCGATGTGGTGCTGCAACTCAAGATAAAACCCAGGGCCGCTTTCCGTCCCTTTAAAAACATTCCGGTACCACTTCGCCACCTCAACCGCGTTGTCCCAATGCGACTGATCCCGTGTATTTTCATACATCACCATGTGGTGCGCAATCTCCGAGCCCAGATGCCCGTTGATCACAATAATGCCCTCGTTATGCTTTTCGAGCAACTCGCGATCCATCCGAGGCTTGTAATAAAACCCCGTCAAATATGCCTCAGAACACAAGTACAGCAGGTTCTCCCAACCCTTGAGATTCTCGGCGAGCATCACCAGGTGGAAACCGCCATCCTTCACCCCGGTGTAAGTC
Source organism: Planctomycetota bacterium (assembly GCA_024280755.1). Classification (GTDB taxonomy): domain Bacteria; phylum Planctomycetota; class Phycisphaerae; order Phycisphaerales; family UBA1924; genus UBA1924. Next base: position 96,140 of record JAJRPN010000002.1, on the reverse strand, counting down.
CGGTCATGGCGATCGCGCGGCGCGATGTACGCCTCGACCCCCAAGATCGGCTTGATGCCCTTCTTCTTGGCGAGGTTATAAAACGGGATCGCCGCGTGCATGTTGCCGTGATCCGTGATCGCGACAGCTTCCATCCCAAGCTCAACCACCCGATCGACCAGTTTGCTGACCTTATTCCCGCCATCGAGCAGCGAGTATTCAGAGTGCAAGTGCAAATGCACAAAGGACTTGCGATCTTTGTTTTGTTCTTGCTTTTTCGTCAACTCAGGCCCCAAACACAGCAAATAGGCGATTCATCAGATCCAACCCCCATCGTACACAATCCCGATACAACTGTGAAGCAAGATCCCTCGAAATCCGACGAACCGAATCCCTATCATAGGTGTAGAGAATCTTAGCTGGATGGACTTCTTGGTGGGATGGGCTTCCAGCCCGTCTCTTACTCCCTGCATCCCAAGAAGACGGGCTAGAAGCCCATCCCACCAGAAAAACAAGATCACCAATTACCATGAACCAACCCAATCCACAATTTACCTCGGCATCCACCACCGGCAGATCCGTCCAGTTCAAAGCCGGTGGCCCAATCGCCCAAATCCTCTCGATCCTGATCCTGCTCACCCTGATCATCCTCGGGTTCATTATCTTTATCCCTCTGGCGATCATCGTCATCGTCCTCGCCCTGATCCTCTTTGCCTACTTCAAAATAAAACGAGCCTTCTCCAAATCCCACGCCCCCAACGGCCCCCTCGACGGCCGAAGAAATGTCCGCGTGATGGATCGCGATGAATAAATTGCCAGTCTCAAACTCCGTCTGTCCCATCTGCGACTACAACCTCCTCGGCATCGAACCCGACAAGGCCAATCGCATCACCTGCCCAGAGTGTGGCACGCTCCTCAAACCAGCATCCCCCAGCGCCGGGTTCACCAAGAAAAAATTTCACTTCCTCTTCCTCTACATACTTATCATCCCCACCCTCATCACAAATTTTGCTGGATTCGTAGGCGTGTTCCTCCCGTTTGAAATCAGCATATTCGTGCTTGGTTTTCATGCTTTGCTCAATCCATTGATTCTCTTTGCACTCTTCATCAGTGCATGTATATCAACATTCGTCAAATCAAAGCGATACCCCCGGCCATACCAACGCTGGAGCATCCCGCTCTGGGGATTGCTCTACTGCTTACCCGGATCCGCCATATATTTCGCAACAATCTTTGCGTTCAGTAAATGGGCTGGGTTTTAACGCCGGGTGCCACTGCTTGACCGTCTTCGGCAAGCAGTGTCTTGAGTTGGCATCAAACACGAAGCCACACCTTGCCGGGTGCCATGCTTACGCGGTCTTCACGCTCTTATCGCCTCCCCCGGGCCTCCGGGGGAGGTGCCGAACGCAGTGAGACGGAGGGGGTCTTATTCTTTTTCTTCCCCATTGCCTTCTTTAAGAAAAGACCCCCTCCGTCTGCTTCGCAGCCACAACCACCCTTTGGGTGCTCCCCCGGAGGCCCGGGGGAGGCGAAAGAATGAAAACGAGGAGTCATCAGACAAGACCTAGAATCAATCGTGCCCAAACCCATCACCCCAACCTGCCCCACCTGCAACTACGACCTCACCGGCCTCATCAACCAAGGCGCATCCGCCACCTGCCCAGAGTGTGGCAACTCGGCTCGAGTTGATGCTCTCATGTGCGTCCGCAAACGATCGAGCAATGCGATTACATTTGAACTGGTACTGATTACCCCACTTATACACGCGGGGTTGTGGCGGATGCTTCTTCCGGCAGTTGCGCCAGTTGATCCAGGTATTGCTCGATTTGCTGTAGGCGCAATGACGCTTCAACTGTTCTACTTGAGCGTGTTTTTGTGTGTAAGAACCATCAATATAACTCGGCACGGTGCAACTTGGCTTGAAACAGCTTTTCAAATTAGCTGTTGGTCAGTTTCAACAGCCAGCACAATCTATATGCTTATCCTGGTGTTGTACTTCCAAAACATTTTCTAGTAAACTCACCCCACCACAGCCGCCCGCAACTTCTTCGTCACTTCCCCCGGCGACCCGCTCCCAATCGCTTCCCCCTCCACCTTCACCACAGGCCGGGTACCATGGAGGTGACGAAGTCTCCTCCATGTCTTCGATTCCATCACGATCACAGAAGCCGAAGACGGCACCTACATGGCACCCGGCTTTCTGGTACGCCACGCGGATTACCGGCATAAATATATTCTGACGGGCCGGGTGCCACTGCTTGACCGTCTTCGGCAAGCAGTGTCTTGTCCATATCAAAACACACGAAGACACGCCTTGCCGAAGACGGTCAAGGCGTGGCACCCAGAATCAAAACTGTTATCCGAGAACCGCCGCCCGCAGCTTCTTCGTCACTTCCCCCGGCACCCCGCTCCCGATTGCTTCCCCCTCCACCTTCACCACAGGCAGCACGCCCCAGCTTGAGTTGGTCAGGAACACTTCTTCAGCATCGAGCAAATCGTCGATCGTCATCATCCGCTTGGTGGTCTTGATGCCCATTTCTTTGGCATGCTCGATCACCCGCATCCGCGTAATGCCCGGCAGCACCGGCGAGGGCATCACACCCTCCTTGGTCTCGATCCCGCTGACATCTTCTTCCTCGCCTTGCGCGATCGGCGTAATTAAATTCCCGCCATCGACCACAAACAGGTTCGACACGCACCCGCTCGCGAGGTGATTACTCACCGAAAAGATGATCGACTCGCCCGCCCCTTTGCTCGCCGCATCTTGCAACTCGCGCAGCCGCCACCAATAGTTGAGCGTCTTGTGCCCCGATGTTGGATCAAGCGGGTTCACCCGTGCCTGTCCCAGCGTCACCATGACCCCCTTGTCGAACATCTCATCGGGATAATCCGTCGCGGGCTGGGCCGCGATGAGTACGGTCGGGCGATGGTTGGATCGGCCGTGGGTTTGGAGCAGGTTCAGATCGCCGCCGGTGAGGGTCAACCGAACCCGCGTGTTCTTGTACCGCGCCCGGCGGACAGTCTCCGTGATCGCCTCGCCCAAAGGCCCGGTCTTAATATCATCGCTCAACCCCAGCTTGGCTGCCGATGCTTGGAGCCGATCGAGATGGGCTTCAAGATCATGCACCACGATCCCGTCCATTGTGGATGTCGCGCTCAAGGTCTCAAACAACCCGACCCCATGCTGGATGGCCGCGTCGAATGCCGAGAGCTTGGCGTCCTCGCGGTTCATAAACTCGCCATCGAGGAATACGGATGCGATTTGGTCTTGATCTTGATCGTTGTCTTGGGCTTTGTCTTGGTCAGTCATGCCTCAAGCGTATCACTCAAGCATGGGATCGTCGATTACTATCAACCATCGCAGGCCCAAACAACGCGACAAGGTGCAGAATAATCAGGATCACATTCCGCCCATACGCAAAGAACCGCACCGAGTTTTCCATCCCAGACGCGATCCGATAGTCGCTCAAACACCCGCACCCAGATTCCTGAAGCACGACCGGGTCCACCAGCGACAGGTAATATATAAACCCACCAATCGCAGACATCGAGACCACAAGCACAACCTTGCCAAAGGGCTTGCGAAGCTCAGAGCCAATCACAAACACCAACAGCAACCCCATTACAAGCTCGCCCGGGCCAACCCACCACAACAACGCCTTCATATCTTCAGGCACAACCCGGTGCTGAGCCACGATATCGACAAACGCCGACATATCAGAGACCTTTGAATACCCCGCAACCACCCACATCAGCATGATCAGAACAACCGCGATCCGTGCGAATATATACTTCGCTTCTGGCTCGGATTCTTGCGCCTTGGCTGTTTCATTGCGATGGGCCGAATCGAGCCCGTCGGAAAACGAGTCGTCCTCCTTGCCTCGCTCGTGATCTGCTTCCGAAGGCATAGAGAGCCCGCTGCCAGCATCAATGGGTTGATCGGGCGTGCGTCGTAGATTATGGAGTAGTTCATTCATGAATACTGAGTATACGATTCAATCGAACATCAGGTTCCGCTTGCCGAAGTCAATCTGCATCGCTTCTTTGGCAAGATAGAGGGTTTCTTCCGCGGCGTTATTGGCCCGTTTGGTATGTTCCCGCAAAAGCTCCAAAACCTTCGCATCGCCCGCTTCGCCCTCATATGGCACCCGCCGCTCACGCATAGGCTCAAGCAGCTTGTCGATATGCTCAGCGATCTCGACCTTAATATGCCCATCGCCGATATTATCGCCCTTGGAATACGCCTCTTCGAGCGCCTTCACGCGACCCTCATCTTGGATAAACGCACGCACATAATCAAACAACGCGTTCTTGATATCGCCCGGCTCGTCCATGGCTGTCCGCCCGGTGTACAACCCGCCCATCTTCTTCTTGATCTTCTTGAAGGTGTCACTCAACAAAATCGTGTTATTGAGCGATTTGGACATCTTGTTGACACCATCGGTCCCGACAAGCCTCGCCACACGCCCGATCTTGCCCTCAGGAATCGGGAACAACCCGCCTTCCTTCACATAATCTGCATCCTCGGTGTGCGGGTTCACCCCACAGTACATCTGATTAAACCGACGCGCGACCTCTCGGCATGGCTCAATATGCGCCAACTGATCCTCGCCCACAGGCACCAACTCAGGACGGAACAACAAAATATCCGCACACTGCCCGACAGTATACATCGGGAACCCGAAGCTATAGCTGTCGCCAAGCCCTTTGGTCTCCAGCTCGGTCTTAAGCGTTGGATTCCGCATCACTCGATTAAACGGCAACAGCATCGCCAGATACCAAGTCAGCTCCGCGATCCCCGGGATCTCGGTCTGCAGCACAAAGGTTGACTTCTCCGGATCAATCCCACACGCGAGCCAGTCCTTGACGATATCAATCGTCGATCGACGAATATCGGCAGGCTTATCCGCCCGCGTCGTAAACGCGTGCATGTTGGCGATCAAAAAGAAACATTCATACTCATCCTGCAACGCAACCCGGCTCTCTAGCGACCCGACCCAATGCCCAAGATGAAGCTGCCCCGTCGGCGTATCGCCAGTCAAAATGCGCGGCCGATGTGAAAAAGTGGTGGTCATAGCGAGAAGTTTAGGAGCCAACCGACCAGCAAACAATTTATGCAAAATTTGTTTTCATTCTCCAACATCTGTCCCAAACTTCTGCTAGTGTGCGTGACATGTAATGTATATTGGATCTCCAATTGCATTTCAATATAACCGCCTGGGCATAACCGTCTGGGCATAACCGCCTGGGCATAACCAACCCAGGAGAAATCGATTATGATTCAAAGGTTCAAGAGACTCAGAGCATTCACCACAGGCTGCTTAGCATCCGCAGTTGTGTTTGGATACCCATCACAACTCCTCGCCCAAAGCAACCTGATGAACGACCCCATCCAAGGCGTCACCTCAACAACACAAGAAGCACCGACGACCGTCGATGAAATCAACGATGTCATGACCGGGCTCGCGGCCGGAGTAGGCATCGGCGACCTCATCGAGCCCAAACCTGACCCAATTCGAGAGTATATTGCTTTCTCCAGCAGCATCTGGGGGGAGCTCTTCAACTCTGATTTCGATGTGAACAACTCACAAATCACGACAGGCGAATGGCTTTCTCAGGCCTCCGGAAATGTAATCATCCAAAATGAAGAGGGAGTTTCCTTACCTGTAGATGTGACGATGTCCCTCGAAATTCTCCCAGACCGATACAGCTTTATCGCTCAAGAGGACATCGACCTGCTTTCAAGCGTTTCGGCACGGCTTGGAATTGCTTGGACAAAAATCACAAATATATCAGGAGACGAAACTCGCACCCTAATTTTTTGGATTCAAAGAAATACTGACACCACTCCAGTAACGAGTGTTTTTCCAATTGCCAGGGTGTCAACACAGGACATAAATTTACTAGAGGACACTATCATCTTGATGGACGGCGACCTAGATGACCCCGCCTATTACAACATAGAAAATTTCGACACCTTTGGCTTACTCAGTTCATTTAAGGCGAGTGTCAGAAGCGCCATATCCTCATGTGTGAAAGCAGTTGCAATCGCCGGAATTGGAGCAGTTGTTATTGCACTCTCGCCTGCCGCGGGTGCCATGGCCGTCGCTCTTGCCGTAACTGCTGTTGCCATGTACGCTCTAATCGAAGTTACCGATGCAGTTGACAAAATTGGTGTTGCCCGTGAAGAGTTGCGAAATGCGCTTGATGATGAAGGGTGGAATGTGGATAACGCAACCGGAGCCGAACTTCTTATTGCAGCAGCAATTGAAGACTTAGTCTAATAATGAATCAAATCCAATACCCACTTGGCGAATCCGTTTGGGTGCGCCGCGACCACTCTGGCCGCGGCGCGCTTTTTCTCCTAAGAGAAATCAGAATCACCACACTACTCGTATTGTTTTCATTCATAACATTGTTTGTACTCTTCCGAACAACAACTATTGTTTATAGAAATGACAGCTTTCCGCCTTGGGCTGCGGTTCTCCTCTACATGTTTTTTACATTTACATGTATCTACCTTACACGAATCGTTTTCCTGCAAGCTTGCTCACTCGCAATTTGCCCCATTTTCTTTTACGCTGAACAAATCGATCCCGTCCAACTCACGATTTATCGTTTAGGGAAGCCACAAATCCTAGTGCCACTACAAGAGTCCACTGTTTCCAAAGCTCTTAAAAATCACTATATCAACTTAACCATTGTAAGCAAAAACAGACAATCTGAGGCTACCCTCGGGCTGCTCACTCCCGAAGAGTACGATCGCTTCATGCAATATTGGAACGCCGCACAAGTTGACACCGATGCCTAATCCACAACCACTTGGTGAAGAACTCTGGCTTCGCCGCGACTTAAAAAATCGCGGCGGACCCTTCATCTTTCGAGAACTCTTCGTCATTTGCATTCTTCTTTGGCAAGCATCTCTTCTGCTTCTAATACCAGTTTTCGTCATATTATTTCAAACGAGCGATCGAGCAACTCCACTGGCCATAGCTGTCGGCACCGTTATCGTCCTCATACCGGCGTACATCAGCTTCTTCTTCCTCGTATACATTCTTCTTGCCATGTCACGCTTCTCTCCCATCTGGTTCTACGCCGAACAACTCAACCCTGAGCAACTCAAAGTCTACCACTTCCGCAAGCCACCAACGATTATCAAACTCGCAAACTCATCACTAGACACAAAAAAGACCAAAATCAAATACTACACCACCCTCACCGTCACCGACAAGGCCACAGAAACATCCGCCACCCTCGGGCTTCTCACCCCCGAAGAGTACGATCGCTTTATGCAATATTGGAACGCCGCACAAGTTGACACCGATGCCTAATCCACAACCACTTGGTGAAGAACTCTGGCTTCGCCGCGAATATCAAACCCGGAGTGCGGCATATACCTATCGCGATTTATCTTACTTTGGCTTCCTCAACTTCCTCACCTGGGGCCTGATCCCAAGCACCATTGCAATGGGAATCGTCATGCCCAGTGTCACATCGTTCCTCATTGGATTCAATACCCCAACCGAATCGTGGTATGTCATTGTAGGGGCTTCCATCCTTGTCTGCCTACCGGTCTCTCTCCTCACGGCATTCCCTCTGCTCAAAACCATTCACTGTTATTCAAAGTGCCCCCTCTGGTTCTACGCCGAGCAACTCAACCCTGAACAACTCAAAATCTTCCACCTTCGCAAGTCACCAACCCTCATCAAACTCGCCGGCTCAACCCTTGACACAAAAACCAAGCTCAAGCACTACACCACCCTCACCGTCACGGATATAAACACCAACACATCGGCCACTCTCGGGCTTCTCACCCCCGAAGAGTACGATCGCTTCATGCAATACTGGAACGCGGCCAACCCGCAAGCAAGCACCAAAGATCAGGAATAATCACACCCCGGTCTGTGCTGCGTCGGCGTTGATCATCAGCGCGAGCATCACATTGAGGGCGTTAAAACAGATGTGCATCGTGATCGGCACACCCACGCGCTTGGTGCGTTCATACGCGACGCCGCAGGTGAGCCCGAGTGCAAAGATCGGCAACAGGGCATGCCAAGGGAGTGGCTCGGAGCTGAGCCGATGAATTCCTGCGAAAATAATCGCAGAGAAAATAATCGAGAGCCAAGGGCTCTTGATCCACTTAATCAACGCCCCTTGCAAGAACACACGAAAAATCAGCTCTTCGACAATCGGTGCCCCAATAACAGCTCCCGCGACGATCGCCCACACCCAATAGTTCTCAGGCTGATTGGTGAGCAACTCAAGTGTCGGGTGCCCCATCCCTTCTGGAGGCGACTCTTGCGTCTGGGTATAGGCAAAGACCCCGAGCATATTGAGCAGCTCTATAAAAGGATACGCCAACACAAAGCACCCAAGCCCGACAGGAACATCAAGCAGGCTCAGCCCAAGCCCGCAGTTGTTTTTTCCTTCGCCATCGCCAGTCGTTGCGCTGCCTTTGAGGATGAACAGCATCCCGATCCCAGCGATCATCCCAAAGATATACGAGCCCACCGTGTTGATCGCGAGCATCTGGGTTTCGTCATACTGCTGATCTTGAATCCACTGAATCTTGCCGATCAGTTGGGGCGCAGACGACATCGCCAAAATCACCACAAAGCACGCAAAGACCCACACCACGCCCGGCAGCGTCGAAACATCACGCAAACCCGCTTTGGCAAATCCACCCGGACGCAACAATCCGCCTGCAAAGAGCAATGCGATCACCAATAGCATCGAGATCCCGAGCGAGACCAGCTTCCACTGTTTCATGGTCTCATAGACATCGCCTACGCTTTTACTCTGAACTGAGTTGGTATCCACCACTTGCGCGAGCGTTGCGCCGACCATCTCTGCCTGGGCAACTGCGGGCGATAGAATACATGCAAACAAAGCCGCCATCACCATCAAGCGAGTTGGCGAGCAAACCGATCTATCGAGTACACGATTTATGAGTGATTTATCATCCATCCCAAATGACCTGCCTGCTGTTTTGAGTGAGATTGTCGGGTTCAAACTTGGCGAGATTTCCTCGGCTAAACGCACCGAGCCTGTCGCATTACTTGAATCAATGATCGCTGATGCCGATCCCACGCGCGATTTCTTCGGCTCATTGGTCGATCCCAACGAACAACACACGCGCGTCATCGCCGAGATCAAACGGCAAAGCCCATCCGCTGGGCTTATCCGCCCTGAATATTCAGATGATGGTTTTAATCCAGAAGACATCGCGCAACAATACTCCAATGCAGGTGCATCGGCTATATCTTGCCTTACGGACGAAAAATTCTTTGGTGGGCACCTCTCATTCATCAATCGTATCAAAGCCGTCGTCTCGCTCCCGGTCATCCGCAAAGACTTCATCCTCGATCCCTACCAAATCACCCAAGCCCGAGCCCATGGCGCCGACGCGGTGCTATTGATCGCCGAATGCCTGAGCGACACCCAAATCGCCGAGATGCTCAACCTCGCCAATACGCTCGATCTAGCTGTCCTTCTCGAAGTCCACTCAAAAGCCAACCTGCTCCGCGTCGGGCCGATTCTCAACGCATCGAATCATAAACGAACGCTTCTGGGGATCAATAACCGTGATCTCTCCAAGATGGTCACCGATCTGGCCCATACCACCGACCTTGTTGATCTGGTCGAGAATCGATCCATTTTGGTCTCTGAATCAGGCATCAAAGCCCCGGCAGACCTTGCCCGGCTTCGGTCTCACAATGTCCATATCGCCCTGATCGGCGAACACTTCATGCGCCAGCCTCACCCTGGCGATGCCCTCAAGAGCATGCTCGCATAACCTGTTATGCCTTGATTCATGGGCAATAATCTGATGGTTGAGCCGTTGGGCTTGTGTCCAGTTCTTTTCATGTAGGATTCCATTCATGTCTTCGATAACCCTTCGTCTTTGCATCGCCATGATCTGCACAACGCTCTTTGGAGCGATCACACCTGCAATTGCCCAAAGCCCAAACGACATCCTTGTCGCCTCGCGCGACGCACTGGCTGAACTCACCGGGTTCAGTGCCCAGTTTAAGATGGGAGGCGAAGGGGGGGCGATGTTCAAAGACACCCTGCCCTCGATGACCGGGCAGCTCTTCTTTGGCACCCACGAAGAACTCGGGCGCGTCATTCACTGTATTGGCGAAGCCCGCGATCAACAAACCATGCCATCGCAGCCGATCGATCTCCTGATCACTTCGGACCGATTCATCTGGACCGACATCACCGCACACACCATCAACGAACGCCCTGCGACAAAGAACGGGCGAGGCATCCCCTCTGCCTTCCAACTCATGCTGCTCCGGTCCATCGTGCAAGATGATCCCTATGCAGAAGATGCGGACAACGCGCAGACCATCGACCTGCTCACTCAAGAAGTCATCGGCGACACCCTCTGTGATGTCATCCACATCAAGCGCACCAAACCCAAAGGGCGATCATCAAGTTCGAGCACCTACACCGACGCCCGATGGTTCATCGGAGTTGACGACAAACTCCCACGCAAGCTCGAACACATCACCGATGCCGGGCTGGTAAAGATCACGCTACTCTTCGAGCTTTCGAACTTAAAAATCACCGAGCCGCCTCAGGACCTGCTTGATGTGAACCGTCCTGAGAGCTTTGAGTTTCGATCAACGATGCCCAATCCCGACGAGGCGAACAACGACGCCAACGAGGTGCGCCCGCCTCTGACTACAGATCGTCCTGCTCACCAAATCCAAACGAACCTGAATCCTGTTGAAACAAGTGTTCCCCGCATCAAACGGACACCAGCCTATGCGTTCACCCCGGAATCCGGCTCAGAAGTGAGCAACTCGACACAGGCCGACCGGATCACTGTTTTGTATTTCTGGGGTTCGTGGTGTATCCCGTGCAAATCGGCGTCGCCATTGGTTTCGCAGCTCGCCAACGATTTCTCATCTGATCCGGTCGATATCTTTGGGCTTGCGATTCGAGAAGCCGACCCGGATCAGACCGCGGACGATTTCACCATCAATCGATATCAACACACGCTCGTACTCGATGCCGATACGCTTGTTTCAACTTTTAAGGCTCGTGTGTTCCCAACCCTGATCGTGATCGATCGCGATGGTGAGATCACCTATCATAGAGGCATCAGCAAAGAACTCAGCGCAGAAGATCTCATCAAAGCAACCAAAGACGCGATCCAAAAAGCGATCGACGCGAACTAAACTTCGGCCCCGTGCCTATGCAGCTGCGGGAAGATCGATGCTCTCAAACCCAAGCTGAAGCGAATCGAACTCAATCGCTACATGCTGCCTGCCATCACGCATCGGCTCAACACGAATCACCTGCGCCCCGATCATCCGAGATGCCCGTGTCACCGGGCAATGCAAGTTCTCAAAGGCGATCGCGATGCGCTCGCCTGCATGGGCTTCTCGTGGACCAAAGAGCTCGATCGATGCGCCCCCTTGCGAGACATCAAGCGTTCGCCCGCCTGTAAAAAGCGTGCGAGCGCTGCGCCTGAGCTTGACAGCGATCTCGGTAAATGATCGTGGGTGCATCCTGCGTTCGGAACTGTGTTTGAGCTTGAGTTCAATCGTCATATCGACCTCTTTGATTGTCAGCGGGCGTGTGCTGAGTGGCGAGAACAAAAAAGCCTCAACTGCAAACCCTTGATACTCCTCAAGATCGGCGCGTTCTGTACCCAAAGTTCATCAAAAACTGCATCACCAATACAGATTCCCGGACGATCGCCCGCATTATCCCTCAAACTCTATCCCAAGCGCAGCCCGTAAAACCTCCGCTTTGACCAGCGTTTCTGCCCATTCCGCCTGCGGATCAGAGTCCGCGACGATCCCGGCTCCAACGGGATAGACAAGCTGTCCGTTGAGAATTGAATCTGAACTCTTTGGATCGATTGCCCCCCAGATATGGGCTGTTCGGATCGAGACTGAGCCTTTGATCTTGCCATGGTCATCCATCACCAGCATGGCTCCGCAATACGAATCGCGAGGCTTGCACCCCTGCTCATCCGCTTCGAGTTCGTCAATGATCTGCATCGCCCGAACCTTGGGCGCGCCGGTCACCGACCCAGGCGGGAAGGCTGCCCGGATGATCTCGCCAAACCCAACGCCATCAGCCAATCGCCCTTCGATCGTTGCGCTTGCTTGAAGCACACCGGATTGGTGGGCTTCGATCTTGCGAGGCTCGACCACCTTCACCGAGCCGAGCGTGCACACACGACCAAGGTCATTGCGCATCAGATCCGTGATCATATCGAGTTCGGCGCGATCCTTGACTGAATGACGCAGCTCATCGGCATCCGCCTCAATCGGGCGCGTGCCCTTCATCGGCTCGGTGCGAATCAGCCTCGATTCGAGATCGCATTCAATGAATAACTCAGGCGAGATCGAACAAATCGCATGCCGAGAACCCAAATAATCAAAGATCATCATCGATCCATGCCTTGGCTGAGCAAACCTAGCAAGATCGGCAAAGCACGCAGATGCACTGCCCGAGAACGAAGCACACAGATGATGAGCGATATTCGCCTGATAGATATCACCCGCAGCGATATACGCCTTTGTGCGCTCAACCGCAGCGATGTATCGAGCTTTGCCCATCGATGATTTCATCGATCCGATTGTATATTCCCTTGTGTTTTCAGGCTCTTGTTGTGTACAAGCCTCCCATCGTTGAATCACCGCCAGCGGAAAACCCTGGGATTCGATATCCGCAAACTGGGCTTTGGGTTCGATCACACGACCGAGTTCATAGCTGAGCATGATCACCCAGCCTGCATTTGTTGGAGAATCTTGGGTTGGGTAGGTATCAAGAACTGCCTGAATCGAACGAACCGGATCAGGATCGCCGTGCTCTATAATCCAAGTCTTACAAACCCGAGCAGCCTGATTGGAACCTTCAAAGCCGAGTCCGGCGAATACAACACCCTGTCGGGCATGATGAGCACAATCAGTTTGAAACAGGTTGGATGGCGAACATTGACACATTGAGTTGGATGGTATGGCTGAAAACTGCCAATTCCTATGCGTTTCCAACACCCGAGATGCGCGCCAAAGCCCAGATCTTGTTCTACACTCTCAGTCTGCCATTTATGGCAGCTTTGGTCAACTGACCAACCCACTATGAAAGTGGTTTCCACCCGTCAGATCAGCACTATTCAGGGATTCATCAATGCCCATGGCAAAGAAAAAACCATCCAAGAAATCCGTCCGCAAATCGACCACCAAAAAAGTAGCTAAGAAAGCTGCGAAGAAGACCACTAAAAAGGCAGCAAAGAAAAAAGTCATCAAGCGCACCGCCTCGGCCCATAAGAAGGTCACAAAGAAGGCTGCAAAAAAATCAACAAAGAAGGCTGCTGCGGGCAAACGCCACACCTCCAAGAAGCGCACCAAGAAAGCCGTCCGCAAAGTTGCACGCAAGACAACCACTAAGAAGACCGCAAAAAAGACCGCAAAGAGATCACCACCGAAGAAGCGCGTCATCGCGGGCAAGATGATCTACGCATTCGGTAAGAAGAACGAGGCTGATGTCTCTATGAAATCACTCGTCGGCGGCAAGGGCGCGAACCTTGCCAACATGACCAGTATTGGTCTCCCGGTGCCTCCAGGATTCACCATCACCACCGACACCTGCGCAGCGTACTACAAAAACAAGAAGCGCCTTCCAAAGGGACTCATGATCGAAGTCGCCAAGAATCTGGCTTCACTCGAAAAACAACGCGGCAAGAAGTTTGGCGATCAGTCCGATCCGTTGCTCGTCTCCGTCCGTTCAGGCGCAGCCGTCTCGATGCCGGGCATGATGGACACCATCCTCAACCTCGGACTCAACGATAAATCCGTCAAGGGCTTGGCCGAAAAAACAGGCAATGATCGTTTCGCCTACGACGCCTACCGTCGGCTTATCAACATGTTCGGCGATGTCGTCATGGGTGTCGATCATCATCAGTTCGAAGCTGCATTCAACATCATTAAGGTGAAGTATCAGGTCACCGACGACACCGATGTTCCTGCTGAAGGACTCAAAGAACTCTGCGTCGCGTACAAAGAGGTCTACGCCAAGCATGTCGGTGCAAAGTTCCCACAAAACCCAATCAAACAGCTCGAACTCGCGATCAACGCGGTCTTTGGTTCATGGATGGCTGACAAGGCGATCTCATACCGTCGCATCGAAGGCATGACCGGGCTCAACGGCACAGCCGTCAATGTACAAACAATGGTCTTTGGCAACATGGGCGAAGACTGTGGCACAGGTGTCGCCTTCACCCGCAACCCATCGACCGGCGAAAATAAGTTCTATGGCGAGTTCCTCATCAATGCCCAGGGCGAAGATGTGGTTGCCGGTATCCGCACGCCTCAACCTGTTGACGAAATGCCAGCATGGAACAACGCGATCTACAAGCAGCTTCTTGAGATCAAGAAAACGCTCGAAGATCACTATGTCGAAATGCAGGACATCGAGTTCACCATCGAGCAAGGCGAGTTGTTCATGCTCCAAACCCGTACCGGCAAACGGACAGGTTCGGCAGCCGTCAACATCGCATGCGATATGGTCAAAGAAAAACGAATCACCGAAAAGGAAGCGCTCTTGCGCATCCCCGCCGGCGATCTCACCCAGCTCTTGCTTCCAAGCTTTGATCCCAAAGCCAAAGAAACAAGTGTCGCCCTTGCGACCGGGCTTCCAGCGTCGCCGGGCGCATCGGTTGGGCATCCTGCATTCACTGCAAGCGAAGCCGTAGAACGAGCACACAAAGGCGAGAAGGTTATTCTTGTTCGTAAAGAAACCAGCCCAGAAGATGTCGACGGGATGCACAGCGCGGTCGGTATTCTCACCTCCACCGGCGGCATGACCTCCCACGCGGCAGTTGTTGCTCGTGGGTGGGGCAAATGCTGCGTCGCAGGCGCAGGCGCGGTTCAGATTGATGAAAAAGCCGGAACCTTTACCATCGGCGCCGATACCTTTGGTCGTGGTGATCTGATCTCGATCGACGGCTCCACCGGCGAAGTGTTCGCTGGATCAATGCCTACCGTCGAACCAGAACTGTCCGGCAACTTTTCCAAGATCATGAAATGGGCCGACAAATATCGCACGATGGGTGTTCGCACCAATGCTGATTCGCCAGCCGACGCACAACGGGCGCGTGACTTTGGTGCCCAAGGCATCGGGCTCACCCGCACCGAGCATATGTTCTTCGAGGGCGAACGCATCACCGCGATGCGCGAGATGATCCTCGCAGAGAACACCGCCGATCGTGAAATCGCACTCGCCAAGCTCTTGCCGTTCCAACGCGAAGACTTCGTCGGGATCTTCACCGCGATGCACGGCTTGCCCGTCACCATCCGCCTGCTCGATCCACCACTTCACGAGTTCCTACCTCACGAGCCAGATGCGATTCAACGCGTGGCAACCAACCAAGGCGTGAGCGTTGATGTGGTTCGCAAGCAGGTCGCCCTGCTTCATGAATCCAACCCAATGATGGGGCATCGCGGATGTCGCTTGGCGATTACCTATCCCGAAATCCTTTCGATGCAGGTTCGCGCGATTGTCGAAGCCGCGATCGAATGTGCGGGCAACAAGGTCAAGGCTGTGCCTGAGATCATGATCCCGCTCGTTGGTACACATCAGGAACTGAGCATCTTGCGTGCACAGGCTGAAGATGTCATCGCAGAGGTCAAGAAGGAACTGGGCTTCAAAAAGAAACTCGATATCAAGATCGGCACCATGATCGAGATCCCACGCGCGGCCCTGACCGCCAACGAGATCGCCGAGCATGCCGACTTCTTCTCCTTCGGCACCAACGACCTGACCCAGCTCGTCTTCGGGTACTCGCGTGACGACATCAACACCTTCTTGCCTGATTACCTCGGACGCGACATCCTCCCCGAAGACCCATTCCAGAGCCTCGACCAAACCGGTGTCGGCCAACTCGTCGAGATGGGCTTCAGTAAAGGTCGTGAGACCAAGCCTGATCTCAAGATCGGCATCTGTGGCGAGCACGGCGGCGATCCAAAGTCCGTCCACTACTGCCACAAGATCGGGCTCGATTATGTAAGCTGTTCACCGTTCCGTGTGCCCATCGCACGCTTGGCCGCGGCACAAGCCGCGATCATGGACGAGTGAGTAGAACTCACAGACAAACTTCAAAGGCGTTCAATTTGAACGCCTTTTTTATGGATTGATCTCTGGATACCGACCAACTTTGAACTCATTACATAAGCGAGACACCAAGCCTTCATCGTGAATTTTTCGAGCTGTACCTCGACGATGATCTTCTCGCACAGGATTGGTCCGATCTCGCAGAGCATGCCAATGGATTGATAGGCAATACTCACATGTGTCTAGGTTCTCAATTTGCGATGGAGCTGTAAGGGGTTTCGCAAGCGATAGGTCAACTAGCTTTTCAGTTTGGTTGTGTGGAACAAATCCTTTACATGGAACTGCTGTCTCTAGAACCGTGCCGACACCAACATACCCAACCGAATTGATGTATGCAAAAACAAGTTCACCCTTTGCCGGTTTTCGTATTTGATCTTGCCAAGATTTCCCGCCTCCGGCACTGATATACTGATATTTTGCTGAATCTTCCCATGATCTACACGGACTTTTGTCCTCGCCAACATTGAGAAACCATGCGCCTGTCCAGTTAGTTTTGGGGAAACTTGCTCTGCGCTCCGTTTCTTTTGTTCGAACTCGAAACTCAAAGTCTCCAGCATCTACAAGTGGGATCACCTGCTCGGCTTGTACTATTAATCGAGAACCAAGTTTGAAAGGCCGAAGACGAATGCAACGAATGTCCAAATCTCGCTTGTTTAACCAGGTCACCGTCGCAACCAATTCCTGCGAAAAATTTGCTGAAGCCAAAATTATCCGTACATCAGAACCAAACACTTCCTCAATATTCTCATCATGGACATGTTCTACAAGAAACTGATCAGCCTCGTCTCGTCCAATATCCTTATATCGAGCATATGACTCGACGGCCTCCTTGAAAGTCATTGTCGATATCATGGCAGCATACCTCAATGCCTGAAGTTCCATATGGTTGCCACTTTGGTTTCTTTTAAGTTCAATTACCACCAATCGAGCCTCGCGGTCCATACACAACAGGTCTATTCGTCGCTTAGTTCCTTCCCAGTGATTAAACTCATCACAGAGAACAAGAAGTTCGGAATCAATCACCTGAATTTGATCCGCAAGAATCCGCTGCAAATCTGCTCGTTCAGTAATCCCCTCATCCTCAAAAGTTGTAGGAGTAAGAGACTCAAACCGTTCGCTGGTCATTCCATAAAGTGCCATGATATCAATCTCCAACTACGGTCAATGGATTGCCTCTGAACTCAACTTTTTGTACTAAAACTCAACCTTGGGCGTCTCGCGCACCGCGGCATCTTCGATCTCAAAATACTCAGCTTTATCAAAGTTGAACATGTTGGCGATGATCACACTCGGAAAGCTTTCGACGGTTGTATTCATCTCGCGGACATTGCCGTTGTAGAGTCGGCGTGATGAGGCGATTCGGTTTTCGGTCTCAGACAGTTCTTCCTGGAGATTGATAAACTGCGTGTCGGCCTTGAGGTTTGGATACTGCTCAACGACCACGGCGAGTTGCTTCAATGCACCAACAAGCATGCCCTCGTCTTTGGCCTGCGATGATGGCGAACCAGTATTCCCCGCAGCCTGGTTTCTTGCCGCGATCACATTTTCGAGCGTTTCGCTCTCATGGCTGGCATAGCCCTTGACCGTGTTGACCAGGTTTGGGATCAGGTCATAGCGTCGCTTGAGTTCGACATCGACCCCAGACCATGAGTCCTTGAGATGTTGGCGTACGCGCACGAGTTTGTTGTAGATGCCTGCGACCCAGCCGCCAACGATGAGAACGAGCACTCCAATAACGATCAATCCGATGACGAGTCCACTCATGAGATTCTTCCTTCTTCTAAATCTTTCACCACAAAGTCTGGCCAATGCTCAAGGAACTTGAGCGTCCAACCCAACGACCGCTCGAAGCGTTCGGCGGGCCAGGTAGACAACCCATTGGTCAAACAGATCCGCCCGTTCTCAAGATCAATCAGGTGCGGCTTGCTCTCGAGCAAGAACTCGATCATCCGCGGATTGATGATGTCATAGGCAAACTTTCGGCTCTCACATTTCACAAAGTACTTCCGCGAGAACTCCGAGCTCTCGAAATCGATATCGTTCTTCCCAAAGGCCGACGCTATCTTATCAAATAATCCCTCGCGCCGGATCAACAAATCCGGGATTCGATCATACGGCAGCTCAAGAATAAAATAACTAAAATCATGTTTCACGATCCGCGTATGCGTCGTCGTCCGCCCCTTGGAATCGGTCGTCGTATAGGTCTCACGGGTCTTGTATTGAAAATCGCCCATGTTGCACTGGACAACTGCCGCGTCCAGATCGATCACCCCTTCGATCGTGTTATACGCATACCGGTCGAACCCATGTCGAAACACTTCGAAATGGGCATACTGCTCATCATGCGAGGCATCGAGCGAGGGCGTAAACGAGAATCCCATCCGCTCGGCGAAGCCCACCATGGTCTCTTTGCGAATGCGTGCCCGCTCTTTTGCGGCTGCCGCTTCTTTAATGGCATATATCGAAACCAACCCGCCCACGACGAGGATTCCAATAATGACCGAGATGCTCGACATATCCATCATTCGTACATCATAGTTGTTCGGGATTCGGCCTGCTCGATTTCAGGGATGATTTGAGCCCAGAGCACCGAGATGGGTTGGAACCTCTTGCTCCTCCCTGCGCCCCGCGGGGAGGTGTCGAACGAAGTGAGACGGAGGGGTGTCTTCCGATTCTCTCAGACTGCGTGACTTGTGTCCTTTTTAAGACACCCCTCCGTCACGCTGCGCGTGCCACCTCCCCGCGGGGCGCAGGGAGGGATAAAGAAATCCCCATTGCCCATTGCCCCCATAGATCGTACAATACCCAAGCGGATTTATAAAGGACACACATGCTCTGGCAACCATCACTCCCCGATCACTACCACACCCTCACCGAAGATCAGCTCAACGAGCAGATCGAAATTCGGCGCAAACAACTCGGCGACAAACTCGTCATCCTCGGGCATCACTACCAGATGGACAATGTCGTCCGCCATGCCGACTTCCTCGGCGACTCGCTCAAACTCTCGCAGCTCGCATCATCGGTCGTCGAAGACCGCGCCAAAGAAGGCACCACGGTTAATCACATCATCTTCTGTGGCGTCCACTTCATGGCCGAGACCGCCGACATGCTTACGCCCGATTCCGTTTCTGTCATCCTGCCCGATCTGAGCGCGGGCTGTTCGATGGCCGACATGGCGGACTATGACCAAACCGTCGAGGCATGGGAACTCATCCACAACTCACTCAAAGAATCAGGATGGACCGGACGCATTATCCCCATCACCTATGTCAACTCGACCGCAGCGATCAAAGCATTCGTCGGCGATCACGGCGGCGCGTGCTGCACTTCATCCAACGCCGACCAAGTATTCAAATGGGCTATGGCTGGCGGGACAACACCAAAGAACGAGAACGAGGATATCAAAATCCTCTTCCTCCCAGATCAACACCTCGGACGCAACACCGCATCGGCCTACGGCATCGACACCGAGCGCAACACCTGCGTGTATGATCCCAAAGCCACCGAGCAAGGCGAACCACTCGGCGGCGCGTCCGCTTTGGAGTTACACAACGCAGCAACTATCTTGTGGGCAGGACATTGCAGCGTCCACAAGCTCTTCCGCCCCGAACACTGCGCACAGATCAAACGCGCAAACGCCGCGCTGAGTGCGCATGAAGAGCCGACCCAAATCCTTGTGCATCCCGAGTGCTGTAAAGAGGTCGTCGATCTCGCCGACTACTCCGGCTCGACCGAGTACATCATCAACACGCTGCGCAATGCACCAGAGAACAGCAAGTGGGCAATCGGCACCGAAGTCCACTTGGTCAATCGGCTCGCCAACGAGTTCAAAGCAAAGGGCATGGAGGTTCAGATGCTTTCGGATTGCCAATGCCTATGCACAACGATGTACCGCATTGATGAGCCGCACATGCTTTGGATACTCGACGGCCTCTGCGGCATCGGCACCACCAAAGATGCGCCGATTGACTCCATAAATGGTCCGATAAAGGTTCGCAATGTTATCACGGTTCATCCAG
Organism: Planctomycetota bacterium; assembly: GCA_024280755.1. GTDB lineage: Bacteria > Planctomycetota > Phycisphaerae > Phycisphaerales > UBA1924 > UBA1924. Next base: position 75,999 of record JAJRPN010000002.1, on the reverse strand, counting down.
AAGCAACCAGGCTCGCGGTCAAAGCACTCGATCGCATGCTGGCGCATACCGGCAACACGCAAGTCAAGGCCTGAGCAATTTACAACTGCATTGTCGAGTGATCCCCGAGCGTTCGCCGATAGATTGTTCGTGTTCGATGAAGATGTTCAAACTGATACCAACGAATGGGCCGGCGCACTCGGGCGTTGGTTTATTTTCGCTGCGGGTCTTGCGATCCTTGTCGCTGCATTAATTTTGCCCGCACAGATCGATCTCTGCGAAACCCGCAACCAGCGCGACCTTGCCCTCCACATCGAACAATCTCACAACACACGCATCGAACGATACGAAACCTTCCTCGCCGAGATGGAGCATCCTGCTCCTGAAACCGTCAAACTCTTGGCCATGTCACAACTCGGCATGATCGCGAGCGATCGCCAAGCATTGATTATCCCCGGACAACCCGCCGATCCACAACTCTTCGAGTTTCTTGAGCCAACCCCCGTTGCATTCAAGCCTCGGATTGTAAAAGCTTCGCGCCTCGAAACACTCACCACCGGGCTCGATTCGAGGTTCTGGTTTGTATTGATCGGTGCGGTCTCGGTGATGTATGGAATCTTGCCTGCCGCCAATCTTGATCCTCTTTCATAACGAGCCGCGACCGTAAGGGAGTGGTCTTCCGATTTGCAATAGTTAAAAGACCGCTTCCTTACGGTCGCGGCTCGTCGATGTATATTCACACCCTAAACTCTCCGCGTGACTCACCACACCCGCTATCCTGTTATTGTCGGCCCAACCGCTGGCGGCAAGACCGCACTCGCGGTCGAACTCGCCAAACGATTCACTGGCGAGGTCGTTACCGCAGATGCCTATCAAATCTATACCGATCTCAATATCGGCACCGCCAAGCCAACGATCGAAGAACAGCAGGGCATCCCCCATCACCTGATCAGCATCACCGATCTCAAAGACCGCTTCACCGTTCACGATTGGCTCAATCGTGCCAACCCACTCATCGAAACACTCCAAGCAAAATCTTCAACCCCGATCGTGGTCGGCGGCACAAACCTCTATGTCAAATCCTTCCTCGATGGGCTGTTTGAATCACCAGAACCAACCGATGCAATCAAAGAACAAGTCGAAGCAATGTCTCAACCAGAACGCCGAGCAATGCTCGCCGAGGTTGATCCCAACGCAGCCGATCGTATCGACGGCGCCGATATCCGCCGAACCCGCCGAGCATTAGAGGTCTATCTCCAAACCGGCACACCAATCACCGAGCTTCAAAAACAATGGGAGCATGAAAAAACATCGCGCCCCCAAGCGGTGCTTGTCGGGCTCGATTGGCCAATAGAACTGATCAACTCGCGCATCAATCAACGCGTCAAGCTCATGGTCGAAGCCGGGCTCGTCAATGAAGCCCGCGCCTTGTTCGATGCGAATGCGTATGGCGATCAGTCCCGCGAAGCTATCGGCTATAAACAACTCATCGTTCACTTTGAAGGGCGATGCACACTCGACGAAGCCATCGAACGCATCAAAATCGACACACGAAGATTCGCCAAAAACCAACGCACCTGGATGAAACGCCTGCGCATTCGGGAAGGCTCAATCTGGATTGATGCTGCCGATCGAAGCGTCCAAAATATTGCAGACGAAGTTCTGAGTTGTTTCTCAGTTTCGGACTAGGGCGTGCCTGACGACTCATTCCCCACACAAGGACGCTCTTTTTTCGCCTCCCCCGGGCTTCCGGGGGAGCACCCATAGGGCGGTTGTGGCTGCGCAGCAGACGGGAGGGGGTCTTGAAGAAGGCAATGGGCAATGGGGAAGAGGCAATGGGGAAGAGAAGAAAGAGAAGACCCCCTCCGCCTCACTTCGTTCGCCACCTCCCCCGGAAGCCCGGGGGAGGCGAATAGTCGAAAAAAGCCGAGCCGTCAGACAGGGACTAGTCATCCAACGAGATCGACTTGGGGCCTTCTTTGCCCGCGACGCGTTCCATGTATCCATCGCCTCGTTTTTCATACTTGGTAAACCCAAGCCGATCGAGGTTCTTGTTGCTCAGCATGGACTTCTCTTTCATGTTCGACCACTTGCCCGCAATATTGGGAAGCGTCGGCACACGATGGACAGGCCGACCCTCGTGATCGGTGAGCGCATCGTCCGCCATCTTCTGAACCAGCTCGAAGTGTTCGCCGGTGCCTTCACCTTTATCATCAAGATATTCGTAGACATATACAGGCATTTTAGATCTCCAAACGGTCATTCCGCTCTTCACTATACGAGTTATCGGCTCAACAAGATCGTCAGTTCACCCGAAAATCTGCCCAGACTCGGTATCTTGCATCTTCCACCCATTGACCTTGCACAGCTTCGACAAGACCGGCCAAGCAAAGTCCATGTTGTTCACCACGACCATCGCTTGCATCAACTCATCGTGCCCCATCGCATATTCAACCGTGTAGCCTGGCCCATGAAGCACCATGGTGCCCAATCGTTTAACTTCACCTCCGTCGGCTGCGGTGTTAAACTGGGCCAACGCTTTGCACACCTCTTGGGGTGATCCCAATGGAAAGTTTCCCGCGAGCATATCCTCTGCGTCTTTGGGTTTGATCATCACCAAGATGCGTTTTTTGCGTGAAGCCATAGGAGGAAAGGATAGCCGACACAATCAATGGTGTCCCCTAATCCTCGTCTTCATCGAGGATTCCATCCGCCTCGTCCCTCGCATCAAGCAAGTCCGCAGCCTTATTGAGCAGCAACATCAAAGGCACCGGCTTGAGCATGTACGCATCCACCCCCAACGATTCCCCATACGCCTGATGCCGCTTGCCCTCGTTGGCAGTCACCATGATCACGATCGGCGAATCTTCCTTGCCTTTGATCTTTTCGAGCGCAAGGAACCCCGATCGCTTGGGCAGCATCATGTCGAGGATCACAAGCTCTGGCGGATCTTCTTCACAGATCCGAACAGCCTCGTCGCCGTCCATCGCCGTGAGCGTGAGCGCACCCTCCGATTCAAACGCGACCGTGATCGCATCGAGCACATCCTTTTCATCATCAACAATCAACACCCGCACATCTTGAAGCATCCCGTCTTCTTGTTCAAACTCATCTTGGGCTTGGATAGGCTGACTTGCAGATTGTTCTTCGGTTTGATCATTCGCTTGTTCATCATTCATAGGCGTCCCCTCAAAGATAATGCTTACTTAAAATGGGTGATGTTCTGCTCGAGCATATACGCCCGGTCTCGATCCGAGCGATTAACAATCCCCTCGATCTCCTCGGTGGTCATCCAAGGGAGCGATTCGAGTTTCTCACGCAGGTTCTTTGGAAATGGCTTGTTGAGCCGCTCATGGCGAGGCCTGCTCTTCCAGATTCGGTGCATCCACAGGTACTGTTCCGGCGCATTGCGAACTGATTGCTCAATTGCCCTTCTATACCGCGCCGTGATGTAAAAAAGCGGGTCAGGCTGCGATTCCCAGTCCTCAGGATCGATCCGATCATGGATTTCTATCCGATATTTGAGCTTCACCGATTCATTGGGATTCGTGGACAGCCGACGGGCACTCCCCACGATGATCTTGGCCCGGTTCTTGATCGCCATCAATCCGATCGACTTATAGCTCGACGCCAACCGACCAAAGAACGGCACCTGCAACCCGCGATCGCCCGCGTTCTGATCCGCAACAACCCCGACCGACTCACCAGCTTCGAGCAACTCGGGCAGCTTGTTCATCGCGCCAAACTTGTCGACCAACTCAAGCCCGCGCCGAGATCGTGTCTGGCGAAGCCATGCGTCTGCCGGGCGAAGATCAAGCGGGCGATACAGCACATGCATCCGAAACCCGAGCAGGGCCATCGTATATCCAAGCGTCTCCCAGTTGCCACAATGCCCGGTAAGCAAGAGCGTGGGCTGATCATCAATCAAAGGCCGAATGATATTCTCCAGCGAACTGAGCTCGACATAATCCGTCCACGCATCCTCAGTGAGATACCTCGGCATCACCGCAAGCTCGACCGCCAACATCGCAAGGTGCTCATAACTCTGAAGCACCAACTCCTTGCGTCGATCCCGGTCAAACTCTGGCATTGCTATTTCGAGCCGATCGATCGCCAGACCGACACGCTTACGGTTCATCTTCGAATCGCCAAAGGCGTGCCCGATCGCTTTGGCCCCGCGCAACACCGTTGGCAACGGGAGCGCATGCGCGCCAATCAATAAAGATCGCAAAGCCGTATACATCGCAGGCTGAATAACCAGCGACTGCATCGGGCTGAGCTGTGGGCGCGGATCAAACCTAGACATCAAAGACTCCGTCTGTAAAACTCACCTGGCATCTGCCCGAGTTTAGTTCGGGAAGTCGCCGATGAGTGTCTGAAGACGGTTGGCGTTGAGCAAAGGCATCGAAGTGACTTCAGCCTTGTTCATCAGATCGTCATAGCGTTGAATCTCTTGCTGAAGACGGACATACTCTTGGATCGAAGCAACTGGTGCGCCCGGTCCTGGCTGAGGCGGAAGCACGGGCTTCTCACCAAGAACCACAAAGTCGGTATCGCCCGAGATCTCGTCAACGAGAATCCCACCCCAGCGTTCGATGAGCGCTTCGAGTGTTTCGCGTTCAAAGCGTGAGTGGATGCCATCGCCATCGGTGTCAAACAAGCCATCAACCACGAACTTGTAGGTCTTGGTTGGATCGTAAATCGCATTGGCAATCACATCGCCACGAACGATCGGGTTACCAGCAGAAGACTGAATCACGCGAGCACGCGAGAAGGTCTGCTCGACACGAACGATCTCAACAACCGCTTTGCCCACCGGATACTCACCGTTTTCATCCGCACGGATATCAATCGCATCGCCATAGACTGCAAAGGTCATCCCGAGAACAGCCTTCTGCTCACGACCGATTGAGAGCATGACTTCATTGTCAATCGCATTGACCTGATTGATCAAACCATCGACGAGTGCCTCTTCTGGAAGCCCTTCGATGCTTGCGATACTGCCCATGCCCAGCAAGCGGAGGATCTGATCTTGAAGCGTGATGTTCTCTTGAGTAAGCTCATCGTTGTCTGCCTGCAATCGGCTTGTGCCCGACGAGAAATCGTTGCGTAGCCCTTCGATTTGCCGACCATACTTATTCTGAATACCCTCAACACCATCAAGCACCTGCTTGTTGGAATCGCCATACCCCTGCACTGCTCTTTGCATATCTTGAGCTGCTGCGTCAAAATCGCTCTCGATCTGTGCAACGCGCTGAGCTTCTGCTTGCGATGTAGCCTGGGCGCTTTGGCGTGCAGTCTCGGAAGCTTCGAGTTCTTTGTCGAGTTGTTTGATTTGGTCATTGCGAAGTTCGATAAGCCCGACGAGCGAGAGCCCCTCGGTGCCTTCGATCCCGGCGAGCCGCTCACGCAGCTCGGCCATGCCCATTGATGAATCGCCTGCAACCGTTTGCATCAACTCGCTTGTATTGGTCGCAAGATAGCCAACAACCGTTTTGCGTTCGCGCGATGCTTCATCGCGGATCGTACGGATCGCTGCATGCTCACGCTCCTGAGGCGAAACAAACTGTTTCACATCCTCATTGGCTGCATCAAGATCGCTCTGGGCGCTCTGGGCGTTGCCATAAAAGACCATCGTCGTCACAAAGAATGCAAGGCTCATTGCGCCAAGAATCGTGATGGTGACGGCGACGCCGACGCTTGCTCCGGTGCGGGCTGCCATATATACAACTCCCGTTCGTAGTTCGGGGACTTCAGTTCGTATTCATTTCCAGGCAACCTCAAAGACAGAGACGCCTCGCCGGGACCACACCCCAGGTCAAATCTATTCGTCCGATCAAGCTGATCGGTTCGCACCAAAGCGAAATTCAAACGCTTCGGTGACGACGAGTATAGGGTAGAGTATCCGTTTCTGACTGGAATTGGGCTTGGCGATTGAAGAAAGATCCCATATGATCATTCTTCAGGCTCATAATTCTCATCCCAACCCGCCTCTGCATTCATCCATTCCATCCAAGGAAATCAAACAATGCCATTACTCACCACCCGTACCCACACCAAACTTTCCTCACGCCTCGCCATGCTCACAACCGGGTTGATTCTCGCAGGAGCATCCTCTGCCCATGCCCAACAGGTCGACTACATCCTTGATACCGGCGTGGGAACATTCAACATTGGCCCATCCCAGTTCGATGCCAACATGACCTGGCTCAACTCATTCAATACCATCGCAGGCGGCGAATACATCACCAATATCTCCGTCTCCTTTGGCGATATCGAAGACGACAATGGTATTCCAGGCTCAGATATCGTAACCCTCGCCATCTTGGCTGATCCAAACAACGACCATGACCCCACAGATGCGATTCTGCTCTCGACAACAACCGTTCAATGGATGGACACCGGGTTTGGCGAGTTTGTTGAATACCCCATCACACCCACCCAAGTCGAAGGCGTCTTCTTCGTCGCTGTCGTCATGGATGTCCTCCAACGGGCCAATCCCGCATCGATGGATCCCAACTCCCCATCTGCAGGCACGCAAAGCTGGATGTTTTACAATCCTAAGCTCAACCTCAAAGATCTTGGCTCGTCGCCTTTCATCCTTCATATGAGCGAGAGCCCGTTCCAGGGCGCATGGATGATCCGTGCAACAGGCGAATCGACCGCCGGATGCCCGATCGACTACAACGATGATGGCGTCCTGAACTTCTTCGATGTCTCTGCATTCTTGAATCTCTTCTCTGCTCAAGATCTTGCTGCCGATGTAACCGGCGACGGAACATTGAACTTTTTTGACATCTCGTTTTTCCTCACGATCTACTCTATCGGCTGCCCAGAGTGAGTTGTCCGAGGTGGTAATTTGCACCAATTTGAAATGATATAACCTCGTATAGATCGAATCCGACCACTTCCTAACGACCGTTTACTGGATTCCGTTTCGGTGTTTACCCGGCAAGTATTTTTTCAGGGTAGGATGGCGACTGAGGATATCCAGATGCTGATCGCGGCCTCTATTCACCAGAGCATGCGAATTGCACTTAGCCCAGAATAGGACCTTGCCATAGCCCATCCATCTCAATGCCGATGTATCCGACCAGATGACTTTGAGATCATTGAACAAATGCCCGGAATTGTCGCGGTCGCACGCGATGAACAGATGCGTTCGTTCTGGTGCACCACAGGCTTTACACGAATTCTCCGCTCGGTAGAATCTACTGAGGATCTCATGGGCAAGACCCTGCACGATGTGCTTTCTAAGCAGGCAGCCGACGAGCGTGAGATACTCTATCGCCAGGTCATTGAGACGAAGCAAACCCATAGCCACTATCAGTTCAGCGATGACGCCCGCGTGATTTGCACCATCTACCCGCTCGACGAACAAGCCTTTGGCCATCGTGGCGTGCTCGGACTCGTCAAAGATGCCCCCGCAGATGTTCGGCTCAGCGCTGAATACGAAATCCCAGTGCTCTCTACGCCAAATCTCAGAGAACTCGATGCCCTCACCGCTCGCGAACTCGAAGTGCTGCACTTTGTAGCCAAAGGCATGAGTACCCCAGAAATCGCCAAACACCTCTGCCGATCACCAAAGACCATTGAAAACCAGATCAACTCTACCCATACCAAGCTCGAAACCCACTCACGAGCCCAGCTTGTTCGCTACGCTTGTGAACGCGGGATTCAATCGTTTTCTGACGATGAATGGGCAGCAATTGTCAAAGGCAATCGGCTCGTGCATAAAGAACAGGTCGCCGTGCAGGTCAAATCAACACGCAAAGCACAGCCAAAGACAACCTTATAAAAGCAGCCTCATAAAGTTCATTCTGCAAGCCCATCGGGAATCCCGTTGGGGAATACATCACGGATCGCTGCATCGATCTTCTCGATCCGGTTTTCTGGGTCTGGATGCGTCGAGAAGAACTCAAACTGCAAACGCCTACCCGACAGGCTCGACCATCCAGGCATGTTTCACCTCATCCCAAGCCTGCTCCCTCTAAAACCTTGATCAATTTCATCCGCCCCACCAATCAATATACACACAACAGGGCCCTTGACACCCGATCGGTTTGCATTTTGGCACCAACTAGGCCACAATAACCAATGCACTTTCTTTTCTCATCAGTTTCCGATCTCCAACTCGCCCAGCTCATCGACTGGAATGTCTCCGATCAGGAGAAGTACGAGGTTCTCTTTCGTCTACTCTTGGCAGCATGCTTCGGGGGCCTGCTCGGCTGGGAACGAAGACGCTCCGACAAACCCGCCGACATCCGCACAATGGTCCTCATTGGAACCGGAGCCGCAGCCTTCACGCTCATCGGGCAACAACTCATCGCCACCGCCGACAACGACGCGATTATCCGCACCGATCCGACCCGTGTCCTCTCCTACATCATCTCCGGCGTGGGCTTCCTTGGCGCGGGCGCAATCTTGCACTCCAAACGCACTGTCCGCGGGCTGACCACCGCCGCCTCAATCTGGGTTGTTGCGGCCATCGGCGCCGCGTGTGGCGTGGGCGAGTTTATGATCGCCTTCTTCCTCTTCGCCATCACCTTTGTCACCATGTGGATGCCTTGGGTCTACGCCCTCGCCACCGGCACCCTCGACGAAGAAGACTAACACTCTTATAGGTGAATCCTCTTCAGTGGAGTCTCTTCAGTGGGACGGGCTTCCAGCCCGTCGTCATCTTTCTCATCATGGTTTATACAGATGACGGGCTGGAAGCCCGTCCCACCAAGATGCCTTACACGCCGCGGTCTGCGCTGCCCAACGATTCCAACTCATCGCTGTATCGCTCACGCATCGGCTCAACAACTTCCTTGATGAATCGCTCGGTTTGTTCAACCGATCGCCCGATGTAGGCCATCGGATCGAGATGCGAATCGATATCGATCCCCTCCAACAAAGGCTCATCCTTCAATCGCTCAAGCAGATCATTATCCTTACCCTCTTGCTTGACGACCTGCCCGGCAGCCATCGAATGCACGCGGATCGCTTCGTGCACATCTTGTCGATCGCGCCCGAGCTTGACGGCCTCCATCATGATGTTCTCCGTCGCCATGAACGGGAGTTCCGCCATCAGGTTCCGCTTGACCATCGCTTCATTGACAATCAACCCATCAGCAACCGTGTGCATCAGATCCAACGCACCATCCAAAGCGAGGAACGCTTCGGGGAGTGAGAGCCGACGATTCGACGAATCATCAAGCGTGCGTTCGAGCCATTGCGTCGCGGCGGTGTCGTAGGCGTTGCCGACAAGGTTCATCACAAACCGAGTCAACCCACAGATGCGTTCGCACTTCATCGGGTTGCGTTTGTAAGGCATCGCCGACGACCCGATCTGGGACTTGCCAAAGGGTTCGTCGATCTCTTTGCGGTTGGAGAGGAGCCGGATATCGGTGGCGATTTTATGGAGGACGGAGGCGATGGAGGCAAGATCGGCGAGGATAAATGTGTCATACACGCGAGGGTAAGTTTGACCAGTCAAATCAAAGGTCGCTTGACGAGCAATATCACTCAGCGGATTGCTTGATAGCTTTGAATCAAACTCGTTGCATAACCGATCTGGTTCAACCTTTACACCTTCGCCATAGCCAAGTTCACCACGCGCTGCTAGAAACTTAAACTCCAACCGATCCACTTGCTCAGAATCATCGTTCAGAAGCTTTAAAAACGACGCCTGTGTTCCGGTTGCGCCTCTCAAGCCGCGTGTGTCTGCAAGTGGATATCCTGTTGACATGCGGTCTTCACAAAGCGAAAGGTCATACGCCCAGCCAGCTAGACGACGGCCAACTGTGGTCGGCTGCGCCGGCTGATAGTGCGTGAATCCGAGTGTTGGAATGTCGATCGTCTTTGCTGCTTGGGTTCCTAGTCCGTAGATTACACGCTCCAGTTTTTCAACCATTAAATCGTGTGCTTCTCTCAAGGCTGCGAGATCCGCATTACACACTACATCCTGACTCGTGCACCCCAGATGAATAATCCCGCGTGCCTTGGGGCACCGATCACCGAACGCGTGCACATGGGCCATCACATCATGGCGCAGCTCGCGTTCGTACTTGGCGGCGAGTTCCATATCCTCATCGGTGACCTCTAAGTGCGCCCGCATCTCGCCCAATTGTTCGTCGGTGATGTCCAACCCGCAGGCTTGCTGCGCCTCAGCCACCGCCAACCAGATCTTGCGCCAGGTCGTGAACTTATGCCTCGGCGACCAGATCTTGCACATCTCAGGAGATGCGTTACGAGCAGCGAGCGGCGAGGTATAAGTATCGTGTGGGTTAGTCATCTTGAATCTCGTGTATGATTTCAGTTCGCCACAATATTGACAAGCCGACCCGGCACCACGACCACCTTGCGGACGGTCTTGCCTTCGATCAACTCTTGAATCCTGCTGTTGGCCAGTGCCATTTCTTCGAGCGTTTTGACATCGGTATCGGGCGCAACATGCAATCTCGCGCGCACCTTGCCCATCACCTGAATCGGAATCTCGATCTCGTCATCAACCAACATCGCCTCATCGAAACTCGGCCAGTCGGCAACAGCGACCGAAGTCTCATTGCCCATCTTGTGCCAAATCTCCTCAGCAACATGCGGCGTGAACGGCCCAATCACCCGAACAAAACGATCCATCTGATCCTTGGTCAACCTCTTGGCGACATTGACAAACTCGAACATCGCCGCGATCGCGGTGTTGAAGCTGAGCTTCTCGACATCATCGCCAACCTTGGCGACCATGCGATGGAGCTGCTTCTCTACCTTGTCATCTGCCGCATCTGCAAACTTGAGTTCACCAGTGGCCTCATCAATACACAACCGCCACATCTTCTGTACCAAACGATACAGCCCGATGATATCACGCGTGTTCCAAGGCTTGCTCGCTTCCAAAGGCCCCATGTACATTTCATACAGCCGGAAGGTGTCCGCACCATATTCCTCGATCACATCATCCGGGTTCACCACATTCTTGAGGCTCTTGGACATCTTGGCAACGATGCGCTCGACCGGCGTGTTCTCCGCTGTTTCAAAGTATGCCGGCTTCTCTTCAGTGCCTCGATTTTCAACCTCGTCGATCGGCACCAGTGTCTTGTTTGGCCGTTGGAACGCATGGCTGGTAATCATCCCTTGATGGAACAGTTTGCGGAATGGTTCTTGGCTCTTGACGACATCGAGGTCGAACATCACCATGTGCCAGAACCGGGCGTACAACAAGTGCAATACCGCGTGCTCGTTGCCTCCGATGTACAGGTCTACGCCGCCCTCGCCCATCCAATAGTCCTGGGCCGCGTCGCCGATGAGTTTTTCGGAGTTCTTGGGATCGCAATACCGCAGGTAGTACCAACAACTCCCGGCCCAACCCGGCATCGTGTTGGTCTCGCGCGTCACCTTCGAATCTGGGTGCATGCCATCGACGCCGGCTTCGCCAGCGGTCGTATGCACCCAATCGGTTGCCTTGGCGAGCAACGGCTGAGGCGTGTCCGATTCCACAGGCTGATAGTCCGCCAAAGGCGGCAAGCGCACGGGCAACGAATCTTCGCCAACACCATGATGGTTCCCGCGATCATCAAACACGATCGGGAACGGCTCGCCCCAATACCGCTGACGCGAGAACAACCAATCGCGGAGCTTAAAGTTCACCCGCTTGGCACCAATATGGTGTTCGCTCATCCATTCGATAATCTTGGCCTTGGCATCATCAATCATCAGCCCATCGAGGATGCCCGAGTTCATCGCCGGACCGTCGCCGGTATACGCATCACCTTCAAAGTCCTTTGGTGGCGTCACGGTCCGAACAATCGGCAGATCAAACTTCTTGGCAAAGTCCCAGTCTCGTTGATCCTGCCCAGGCACCGCCATGATCGCACCCGTGCCATAGTTCATCATGACATAGTCGGCTGTCCACACCGGGATCAGCTCTTCGGTGAGTGGGTTGCGGACATGGATGCCCAAGAAGATACCTGTTTTTTCTTTGTTCTCTTGGCGTTCGATGTCCGAACGGTTCGATGCCCACGCAGCATACTCGCTGATCTGATCGCAATCGGTGTCTTCGCCAGCGAACTCCATCGCCATCTCGACCAACCCATGCTCGGGCGCGACGACCATGTAAGTCGCTCCATAAATGGTATCCGGGCGCGTGGTAAAGACACGAAGCGTCTCGCCCATCTCCATCCCACCACCCAAAACGATCGGGAACCCGACCTCGGCGCCTTCGGATCTTCCGATCCACTCGGCCTGCTGGGTCTTGGTGGAGTTTGGCCAATCCAAATCCTTCAAGCCATCGAGCAAGCGATCTGAATACGCGGTGATTCGGAACATCCATTGACGCAAAGGCTTGCGGAACACCGGGAAGCCCCCGCGCTCAGACAACCCGTCCTTCACCTCTTCATTGGCCAAGGCTGTGCCCAGCTTCGGACACCAGTTGACCGTCTGCTGCGACAAATACGCCAAACGATACGAATCGACCACAGCCTTACGAGTCTCATTATCAAGCGTCTCCCAAGGCCCCGCATCGGTACCATCTGGCAAATCGCCCGCACCCGTATATTCCACCGCGTGCGGATTCAACTTCACCGTGCGCTTGCCACTCATAAAGTCCGAAATCAGATCATTGATCGGTCGAGCCTTGCCCTTGCCCCTGTCAGCCTCGACATCGAACCATGAGTGATACACCTTCAAATAGATCCACTGGGTCCATTTATAGTAATCCTCATCAATAGTCCCAAACTCACGGGTCCAGTCGTAGCAAAAGCCGAACCGCTGAAGCTGTCGGCGGAAGTTATCAATCGCGGTCTTGGTTGTGATCTCAGGATGCACCCCGGTCTGGATAGCATATTGCTCGGCAGGCAATCCAAACGCATCCCACCCCATCGGATGAAGCACATTGAAACCCTTCATCCGTTTGTAGCGACAGATGATATCGGTAGCCGTATACCCTTCCGGATGCCCAACATGCAGCCCAGCCCCCGATGGATACGGGAACATATCCATACAGAAATACTTGGGTTTGGACGCATCAAACCCATCCTCGCCGGGATTCGGCTGAACATAGGTGCCCTGAGCCTCCCACCACCGCTGCCACCGAAGCTCGATATCTTGGGCCATCTGGGCCGAATATCGGTTTGTAGGAGTCGTATCGCTATGTTGTTGATCTGCATTTCCCATGATCGGGGAGTTTAGGCTCGGAATCTCAGATCATGGTGCTGGAGGTTTGCTGAGAGAAGGTGATATATCCAAGATTCTCTTAAAAAGCCCGTAATCTACACGCCCCAAACACGAGCCTTGCAATAGAGCACTCAAAGACAGGAATAATGAACTTCGTATGACGATTGGGTCGATATCGACCCATTACCCAACAGCCCTATACGGAGCTTTGTCTATGCGTATCGTCTTTGTTCAAGCTGGTGATTTTAAGGAAGCAGTCGAGCGTTTCGATGCCGGGAACGATGAAACCTATAGCAATCAACGCTACTCTGTCGAATCTGTCGCAGACCTCGTCAATGAGCACGATCAGGTGATCGTGATATGCACTCGGGCCCAACCCTACGACACAATCCTTTCCAACGGCGTTCGAGCCATCGGACTCGACGAACACGCTCCCAATGGGAACAAAACACTACTCAAACAAATCAAAGACCTGCACCCAACACACCTTGTTGTCCGTTCGCCCCGAGTTGATATGATTCAACTTGGAGTATCGATCGGAGCAAATGTGCTCCCGATCTTCGCCGATTCATTCAATCAGCCTTCCCTTCGCAATCGATTCCGCCTACGCCGTCTGGTCCGCACACTCAACGACCCGCGCATCGAGATCGTCTCGAATCACAATATCAATGCCTCAAGATCGCTCTGCTCGATCGGCGTCGACGCTTCAAAGGTTGTCCCCTACGACTACGCCCGCGCCTATACGCCCGATCAGTTTGCGCCCAAACAATCACCACAAGCACCTTCGCAGATTCGCATCATCTATGTCGGCGTCATCTCGCAGCCCAAAGGCATCTTCGATGTGCTCGACGCGCTCCCGCTCATCAACGCCAAAGGCATCAAAGCAACACTTACCATCATTGGTGATCATCAACAAACACTCGATCAGCGCATCAATGATCTTGGTATTCAAGCCGATGTTCAACTCTTAGGCCGACAAACAAACGCACGAGTCATCGAACTGATGCGCGATCACGATGCGGTCATCGTACCGAGCAGACCAGCTTATCCAGAGGGGTTGCCGCACACGATCTTTGAATCGCTCGCCACACGAACCCCCCTCATCGCTTCGGATCACCCAATGTTTACCCCAGTGCTTGATGATGAACAAAGCTGTGTCATGTTCAAAGCAGGTGATCCGCAATCAATCGCCGACGCGGCCCACCGATTAGTCACCACCACCGGGCTCTATCATCATATTTCATGCAATACGCCAAGCGTTTGGAAAAAGCTCATGATGCCCTTTGCATGGCATGATGTTGTGAACTTGTGGCTTGCAGGAGCACCAGAAGACCTCAAAGAACTTCGCACTGGATCAATCGCCAATATCGAATCCCAATAACCCGCCACGCATACCATGCACTATGTGCGGCCGATTTTCCCAAGTATTCCAAGAACAAGATCTGATGCAGATCTCCGATGCCCTGACTACTCCAGGTGTCGCCGATGATCATCTCCTTGACCTGCTATCCAATAACTATGCAACCGGCAAACCATCCTACAACATCGCCCCAACGCAGTATGCGATGGTTATTCACTCCGCCTTTGGCTTGCGAAAGAGTGTCACCCAGGGGCACTTCGGATTAACCCCATCATGGGCCAAAGATCGATCTCGATCAAGCTCGATGATCAACGCCCGAAGCGAGACCATCACGGCCAAGCCCGCCTACCGCGATGTGTTTCGATCCCGACGATGCCTGCTCCCGATCTCTGGGTTTTACGAATGGCAAAGGATTCCCGGCACAAAATCTAAGCAGCCCTGGTACATCTATCGCGCAGACAGCACCCCCATGCTGCTTGCTGGCGTGTGCGACACCTGGCTCGATCCAGAACACGGGCATTGCGAGGTGGATTCATTCTCGCTGATCACCACCTCAGCCAATGAGTTCATCTCGAATATCCACCATCGGATGCCAATCGTCATCGAGCCTGAGTCGATCAACACATGGTACGACCCGACAGCCGAGCCTCGCGAGCTTCAAGCCCTGCTCGCGCCTGCACACTCGGGCATTCTGGCAGCCCATCGAATCAGCACCAAAGTGAACACCCCAGCCAACAACGACTCATCATTGGTCAAACCAGACACCAATGCGGTTGCCTCGTCGCTTTGGGATTGAATCTGCCAACAAATCATCACCAGGCTGCTCGCAACACGATATGATCCACGCGAGGGAGTTTGTTCGTGACCTATCACAAGGATCCAAAGGTTGATATCCAGAGCGATAAACCGAATCTCAAAAGATTCGCCGCTCATCGTGTGCGCGAACTCTCCATTCTGTCCAAGCACATCTTCAAGTCTCGACGCCCCCGGCTGGTCGCCTTCCCGTGCGATTCATGGAAAGCCTGCTCGGGGCTCCTGTGGGGCCAAGGCGCACTCAAAGAAATGGAATCGCTCGGGTGGGATGTCGTGCTCGCCCCGCCTCAGCTCGAACTCTCCCAACGCAAACGCCTGTGCAAACTGCTCAAGCCCGACGCGATCTTCTTTCTCAAGGCCCGCACCTGGAAAAACCGCCCGCACCACTATCCAAACATCCCGCTCGTGTTCCTGATGGACGACGCCGACTTTCTCGATCCCAAAGAGCATGACCATGTTGTTGAATGCACTCAGGCTGCCGCCCTAGTCATCGCCGGCAATGAGTATGTCAAATCATGGTGTGCCCAACACAATGATCATGTTGAAAAAATCTGGGTGCCCCATGTCCCTCGTGCAACAACTCCAAAGATTCCAAACGCTCAACGCCCCAACATCATCATGTGGGCCCCCAACAACCCCGTTGGCTACACCACCGAATCAGACTTCATCACCAATGCCATCTGCACACTCCAATCCCATCGCACCGATTTCGAGTTCTGGATGACCGGGTGCAAGAACAAAGAGTGGGCGAACACATTCGCCAGGCCTTTGCTCGAAGCCGGGGTCAAGCTCAAGCAGTTTGGCTACTTCGACCAATACACCGACTATCTCGACACCATCGCCCAAACCCCGATCGGGATCCACCCGGTTCGGCTCGAAAATGATTACGCCCACGGCAAATCCTTCGGCAAAATCCTCTCCTACATCGCTACCAACACCGCTGTCGTCACCGATACCGTCCCCGATCATTCCGACTTCTTCGATCACCGCACCAACGGCATGCTGGCCGACACTGTCGACGAATATGCCCAATCTATCTCGTATCTCCTCGATCACCCCCAAGAACGCCAAGCGATGGTTGATCGAGCCTATGCCGATTTCCTCGAACAACTCGCCACACCCGTCGCTGCAAAAAAACTCGACTCCGCCATCCGTAAAGCCATCGAATCAGGACCAAAGAACTACACGCAATGAGCCGATATGGATACCATTGACCTATCCGGACAATCCGATTGAATGATCGGAGAACCGGATACACTGATTCGTCACCCATCACTCACCAGAGAGAAACACCAATGCCAAACCTGACCATCGATGTCCAATCAACCCTCGCAGACGACTCCTTGCTCAACTTCAACACCCCCGCGATCTCCAAAGACCAACTCCACCTCCCCGGCAGCGACTTCGTCGATCGCATCCTCGCGATGACCGATCGCAACCAAAATGTTCTCAACAACTTCCAGCGCATCTTCAATACCGGACGCCTCGCCGGCACCGGCTACACCTCGATCCTCCCCGTTGACCAGGGCATCGAACACTCCGCCGGCGCATCGTTCGCGCCAAACCCAACCTACTTCGATCCAGAATCAATCATCGAGCTCGCGATCGAAGGCGGATGCAACGCCGTCGCATCGACCTTCGGCGTGCTGGGCGCAACCGCCCGCAAATACGCACACAAAATCCCCTACCTCGTCAAGTTCAACCACAACGAACTGATGACCTATCCAAACACCTTCAATCAGGTTCCGTTTGGCAACATCAAGCAATGCTGGGAGATGGGAGCCGCTGCTGTCGGCGCGACGATCTACTTTGGGTCCGATGAATCCGAAGCTCAGATCCAGTATGTCGCCGACATGTTCCACGAAGCACATGAATATGGCATGGTCACCGTCCTCTGGTGCTACATCCGCAACAACGCCTTCAAAGTCAACGGCGTCGATTACCACGCCTCGGCAGACCTGACCGCACAGGCCAACCACCTCGGCGTCACCATCCAAGCCGACATCATCAAGCAAAAACTCCCCACCAACAACGGCGGCTACTCCGCGCTCAACTCAGGCGACTCCTCCTACGGCAAGTTCGACAACTCCATCTACACCAAACTCGCCGGCTGCGACGAAACCGGCGGCGGCGGCCACCCGATCGACCTCTGCCGATACCAAGTCGCTAACTGCTACATGGGCCGATCCCCCCTGATTAACTCAGGCGGTGCATCAAGCGGCGCCGGCGATCTCAAAGAAGCCGTCACCACAGCAGTCATCAACAAACGCGCCGGCGGCATGGGCCTGATCTCCGGCCGCAAAGCCTTCCAACGCCCACTGGGCGAAGGGGCAGCGCTGCTTCAGGCGATTCAAGATGTGTACCTCGACGACAAAGTCACGATCGCGTAAAGCTGAGTCAACAATCGATCCGCTCAAGACCCCGCTTCGGCGGGGTCTTTTTTACCACTCATCTTCTGGCATCATGGTCCATGATATTTGAAGCGAGAACCCACCATCAAGAACATGGGTCGCTTCCAAATCTCTCAAACAGAACTCGGGATTTGATGATACCAAGAGCCGCCATGGCTGATCACCACTTGTGAGTAAGCTCTGCTCAGTTGCCCCACCATACATGGAGACGAGCTTCCACCCATGCACAAGATGCCACCCACCGTCCGCGGTCGGCTCAAGTGCCCACCATGCGCCTCCATAAAGCCCGCCATTGCTATTCCTCCGAGCTGTAATAGTGTCATTCCCAAATGTATAGCGTCGTCTTTGTATTCTCGGATCATCTTTCAACTTCATCGAAAGAACAATCCGTCTCTGGCCATGCAAGTCATACCACCAATACCCTTCCGCACGAACACACCGTTGAATCTCGTCGATGATGTCTTGGCTTGAAACAACTGTTACCAACTGATCAATATCACGAACTCGGGCTACAGGGACTGAGAGTTGATAGCGATCAATAACTGTTTCTGGTTCTCCAAGCTCTCTGCCTTCACCCATATATTCAGTAACAGTCACTTGAAGATCTGCATAATTATCTGATGGATCTCTTGGCTTGAGTTCAATCATGCCATCGCTCCATGCAATATTTGCAAGCTTGCTTGGTCGTCCAAATCGAGGAGGTTGAAACTGTAATCCAGAAAAATCTAAATCCTCAATTTTCCATGGCAAACCATTTGATGTAGGGGAGAAAATCGAAGTCCCATGAGTTGGATCAAAAAAACGAACACGAAGATGAGGATCTTTCGCATACTTCCCAAACGCACTTAAAATCTGCGGACGGCCAAACACCCGATACCCTTCCGGCCATGCTGGCCGAGTGATTACTTTCACACTTACCAGTTGTCTGTACCAACGAGAATGAAACTCGCCAAGCTTGCCTCTCCGAATTCCGGATTCCATCAGAACGAGATATGCCGTTGCCCTTGGCTGCACGCCGTTGGCTCGCCCGTCATTTTTTATACAAAGCCCTTCTTCCCCTTCTGTCCGAGCAAGCCAAGCAACAAGTTGATAATCAAACCAACTCAAATCACCAACGCGAGCTTTCCACTGCAACACCCCATGCGCTCGTTGGAACGAAGATGATCGACCATATGAAATAGCCTCCCATTCAATATCAGGATTTTGAACAAACTCAGGGATCTGATGAATTGAAGCGATCAACACCCAGTTGGGTACAGCAGCCCACCGGCCATATTTTTTAATCTTTGGTGTCATTCGAACAGAATATGATGCAAACACAAGTACCATCGCCGCTGCAACCCATCGCCTGCTCCGCCGAGTCTTGCGCATCGCCCGTCGGCTCGCATGCTTCTTGCCGCACTCTGGGCACACGATCGGCTCTTCACGCAAGTCCCCGGGCGCAGCCGTCAGGTCATACCAACACTTCCGACACCGCAGCTTCGCCCGCCCACAAAACCCCGCGCGATCCCACAACAACGCCCGCAGCCCAACAAGAACCCCAAGCACCAACAACACCCAATAAGCAATAGTCCAGATCATTGAATGAGTATACCAGTTCCTAATACCGCCAGTTCCACAAACCTATCATCATCACATGCCAAACAATCCCCCACGCCCCGCGATCTTCCTCGATCGCGATGACACCATCAACCGCAACGCCGATCTCCCTGACGCGGCTTGGGAGAATGTCAAGTGGGGCGACCTGCTCAAGCCTGAGTTCTCGCTGCTCTTCCCCGGCGTCATCGAAGCACTCCATGCGCTCAAAGACGCTGGCTACCGCATCGTCGTCATCACCAACCAAGGCGGCGTCGCCCGCGCGGGTGGCACCATGCACGATGTCGATGCCTGCAACGATCGCATGCGCAACCTCATCCATCACACAGAACAAACATTGCACCCCGACGATTCCCTCGCACTCTTCGACGACCAAATCATCGACACCTGGTACTCGTGCCCGTTCCACCCAGAGACCGGCGTGGTCCCCCATCTCAAAGCAGAGCACGATTGGCGCAAACCTCACCCCGGCATGATCACCGCCGCGTGCAAAGAGCTCAATCTTGATCCCAAGCGATCATGGATGGTCGGCGACAAGCAGCGAGATCTCGACGCCGCCATCGCTGCCGGCGTGCCCGCAACCCAAACCATCCGCGTCGCGCACGATTCTCCCATCGCCGATCTCGCCCACGCTGCTCGGCTCATCCTCAATATCGACGACGAGCAAGCCGCCCATCCAACGACCACCGTTACACTCAAAGCGATCAACGAGTTTGATCAACCACTCGCCGACGAGCGCATCCGCAGCACCGTCGAAGCCTGCGCGACCGCCATTGCCGAGCGCACAGGCATCCGCATCATCTCCATTACCACCACCGAATCATCCATCACGGCAACACTCGATTTGCCCAAACTTAGCGCCCTGGCATTCATCGCCCAGCTCCGCCGAGACACCAACCGCTGGCACACATCCCACACCAGCAAAGACCTCTGGCCAAGTGCACACGATCCCCTGACTTGACGAGCCGCGACCGTGAGGGAGCGGTCTTCTCTTTTCTGAATGATCAAAGACCACTCCCTCACGGTCGCGGCTCGTCAATACATCACACTCCTCCTACCCTCTCTTCATGCCTGCGCCATCATCACCACTCCGACTCCTCATCGTCATGCCCTCATGGGTTGGCGATATCGTGATGGCCACGCCAACCGTTCGTCGATTGCGCGACGCATACCCCGGTATCTTCATCGGCGGCTTAGTCCGCCCCGGGATGGACCAACTCCTCACCGGCAACACACTCTTCGATGAACTCCACATCACTACCCAACACGGCATGATGGCAACCAAAAAAACCGCCAACAAAATCCGCCCGCGACAATACGACTCCGCACTCCTGCTCACCAACTCGTTCTCCACCGCATTAACGACTCGCCTGGCATTCATCCCTCGGCGCATCGGCTACAACCGAGACTCGCGCGCCGTCCTTTTGACCGACCCCATCGCGCCGCCTCGAAACGCTGATCGTTCGTGGAAGCTCACCCCCGCTGTCGATTACTACTGGAACCTCGCATCGCATCTGCTCGACGAAGATCCTATCGATTGGTCGATCCACACACCGACCAACTGCAAAGACATGCCCCTCGCATTGCCCAGCGATGCGTTCATGGAACTCGGGTTCACTGATGACGATCAAACCAAGGCGACCGACATCCTCGGACGCGGGCACATAGACGGCGATACCAACTACGCCATCCTCAACCCCGGCGGCAACAACCACGCCAAACGCTGGCCCGCCGATCGCTTTGCCAAGATCGCGGATCATCTCTCTCACAAACACAACCTCGCCGTCCTCATCAACGGCTCACCGGCTGAAGCCGAACTCTGCGACGAGATTATCACCCTCGCCAACTCCAACCCGATCTCACTGCCCGCGCTCGGCAACACCTTGGGCGCGCTCAAACCGATCATCGCTGGTGCGAAGATCATGATCACCAACGACACCGGCCCGCGCCACATCGCAGCAGCGTTTGGTACGCCTTTGATCACCCTTTTTGGCCCGACCGATCCACGATGGACCACCATCCCAACCAAACCCTTGCCCAACGGATCACCCTCCGAAACCATCATCGTCGCCGATCCAACCCGACCACCCGACCAATCCGCCAACGATCACCCAGAACAATGCGCGATCGAGCAAATTGAGTACAAAACAGCTCAACAGGCAGCAGATTCCATACTTCTTCAGGCTCACCCTTGACTTTGTTTCCTGCTCAAGCGTATAGTTTCCTGTCAAATGAGACACAGCCACCTTCAAATCGTCGCCATGGCATTCTTTGTCACCGGGTTCGTCTTCGCCGGATCTGGATGGTCGCTTGTACTCTCAGCCAAGATGCAAAGCAGACCGGCGTGGTCCGTCTGTGGCCAAGACATGTGTTCATGCTTGCCGACAACAGCCATTGAACCCGATTGCCCGCTGTGCATTGTCGATGAGAACGCCGACACCGGATACTCAGATTCCCCCTCCACCCCAACCGACAACCCAAAGCGCATGCCCAAAAGTTCGCGCTTTGAAGCAGCCTCGATAGCATCGCAAGCCGGGTGCGCTTCGATCTTCCTGTCCTTTGTCTTTGGCGCACGCCAAAGCAACGCACTTGCATCACCCGCATCAATCGCCCACCTGATCAGCCAAGACGATGCCCCGCTCGATCCAGTACGCGATCTGCCCACGCCGCCACCACGAGCCTGAACTTTCGTTTCTTTGAACTGCTCTCGATGCGCGTGCCTTTGGCATGCGCTGGTTCACTGTGCTTCTGTTTGTTTTCAAGCACAACGAAAGGTCAACTCATGTCTGTTCTCACGCGCACGCCCGCAAAGGCACACGGTGCGTTCACGCTCATCGAGCTTCTGGTTGTCATCGCGATCATCGCATTACTGATTGGTATTTTGCTCCCGTCATTGGGCAGCGCACGCGACAGCGCGCGTTCGATCCAGTGCCTCGCCAACTTGCGAACACTGGGAATCACGATCCACCAATATGCAGATGATCACCACAGTAACTTACCCAAATCGAGCCACTCCGCCGGGTTCAACGCGCTGCCTTGGGCAGCGACGCTCTACGAACCAATCACAGGCAGAGCCTTCGAAGGCACAAGTTATACATGGGATGACACCGGATGGTGGGATGCGACAAACTCGTTTTATCGTTGCCCACACGATCGACGCGAAAGCCCGATCGAACAATCCGGATTGCCATTCTCGATGCCCGCGTTCAGCTATGGCATGAATGTCTACTTTGAACTCAAAATATCCGAGATCGATCCCTCTCGCTCGGGCGGCACATCAAAGCCTCCGTTTGGAAAGCTCTTCGCAACCCCTCACCCATCGACCACTGTGTTGATGGGCGGGCTGACCGAAACTTCATCGCGCGATCACATCATGGCTCACTTCTGGCGAACCGCAGGAGTTGACCCAGAGTTCGAAGTGGCTTCTGATCGTCATGGCGAGACATCGGGCTACGCCTATCTCGACGGCCACGCAGCAAACGCAGCACTCATCGAAACATACAACCCCGAATCACATCACGATCAATGGAACCCCATGATCAACAAACTGTTTATTGACACCGACGACTAACCTGTTTTTTTAAAGGATTTACATAAGATGAAGAACGCAACAACAATCGTAACCATGACCATCGCAGCAGCAACAACCCTCGCAACAGCGGGCATGCCCAACGCGCACACCTGGCCGATGGAACACATTATGGTCTCGATGGATGACACCAACGCACTCCATGCACATGTCAACACCAGCGCAACCAACCCCGTCGAAATGCAACGCTTCGCAGGCGAAACATACGACGCCAACGCGTCGACTCTCGATAACCAGTACTACTCCGATCAATACGGCTGGGTACTCGACGGCATCGTCGATCCAGGATTCGGAAACTCCATCTGGATCGAGATGACCTCACAAACCACAGGCCTTGAAACATACCAAGGCGGGATGCGCATGATGATCCCCATGCAAACATTTGACCCGATCTTCGGCACCGCAGGTTCAGACATGAACTGGCAATGGAGCGGCATGATGACCCACAACTGGTACAGTGCTTCAGAACTCGGCGACTATGAAGCAAACTACCGCATCTATGTCGGCGATGCCAACGGCGACGCAATCTCAGGCTTCGGCGAAACCGCCATCGCCCTTAACTTCCGCGCAGTGCCTTCCCCATCATCGCTCGCCCTCCTAGGCATGGGCTCACTGATCGCAACACGCAGAAAGCGAGCATGATATGAAGGCAATCATCGTCTCCACCGCCTTGCTCGGCGCATTAGGCTCTTCAGCCCTCGCAGATATCCCAACGCTCGGCGGCCCAATGTCCCACCTGCTCGTGACCCTGTTCCAAAACGAAATCTTCCTCACCTTCGAGTCGCCATCAATGGCAGCCGTAGACATGCAAGACAACAACGGAACATTCACAGGCTCGTCGAGCGCACTCAACGACCTGGGCTACAACGCGCAGTTCGGCTGGCTCGCAAACGGGTTTATCTCGCTGCCGCCAGCATCAGGAATCTTTGTCCGCACGCTCGCGATGTCCCCTCATCTTTCCGTGTTTGAACAAGGATCTTTCGATCCAATCTTCGGCACCCAAGACAGCTCGGACACATGGCAGTGGGATGGCACCATGATCCACAACTGGTACGCGACCGAAGTTCATGGCCCGCACTATGCACGCTATGAAGTTTTCGTCGGCGATCTCTCGGGCAATCCGCTCGATGGATACCAATCTGGGTTCATCGATCTCAACTTCCAGTACGGCCGAGACTTATCCGATCGAATCAGAACGCTCGGAGGCTCCGTCCAAACAACACCCACGCCAGGTGCTCTGAGCATCTTGGCACTGGGTGGACTTCTCGGCTCTCGAAGAAAGCCCAGACGCAAGCACTAGCCACACCGTTTCCTTTCCTGCATCGTGGATTCTTTGTTCATCCGCGATCAGGTTACATTGCGAATCCCAGCCCAGTGAGTGGGGCTGGGATTCGCTTTTTTTGGGCGTACACTCCAATCGTTTCGACCGGCTCTCAATCACATGTCTATATTCTCTCATGGTCGACCAAACCCATCATCCTCGCCTCCCGACAGACACCGATGACGGGCTGCTGCTCATGATCTCTGGACCCTCAGGTGCTGGAAAAACAACCATCACCCGAGGCATAGATCGCGCCATAGCCGACTCTGTCTTCTCCATTTCATGCACAACCCGCGACAAAACAGAAGCAGATGTCGAAGCAGTCGATTATCACTTTATCTACGACGACGAGTTCCAAAAACTGATCGACAAAAAGGCTTTCTTGGAATGGGCCGATGTCTTCGGCAGAAAGTACGGCACGCGAAAAAAATGGGTGGACGAACAACTCTCCCGAGGCCGACTCGTCATCCTCGAAATCGATGTCGAAGGTGCAAAGCAAGTCAAAGCCAAAATCCCCGACGCGTTCGGGCTCTTTATCCTGCCTCCAAGCGAGGACGAACTCCTCCGCCGATTGCGAAACCGCAAACGCGAGAGCGAAGAGCTGATCCAAAAACGATTCGCCGAAGCCAAGCGAGAGATCGCCGAAGCCAAAGCCTGCGATGCCTATGACCAGTTTTTAGTCAACGAAAACATCGACGAGGCGATCGCCGAGGCCATCATGATCGTCAAAGCCGCCCGCATCGCCCACACCATGCACACCAAGTAACGATGCTCAAACGAGCCGCGACCGTGAGGGAGCGGTCTTTGGGTTTCTGGACAAAGAGAAGATCACTCCCTCGCGGTCGCGGCTCGTAAACACGAAACCAAATGCTAATAGTCCCTTCCATATACACCATCTTTGGTGTTATGGAGAAACGGATGCGCATGGGCAGCATAGGTTGCCCAGTTCGTTACCCCAGGATTGGCCTCGGCAGGAATTCGGCTCTCAACATGTTGATCAGCAAACAAAATCGGTGTCTTTTCCAGCAGATTAAAATACAGATCTCGCTCCAAAGGCCTACGAATATACGGCATCTCCACATCCCACATCAGCGCCTTAGCAGACGGATACCGCACCATCGATTGCCGAACACTGCGTTCAAGCTTTTCCCATTCAAAGTCTGGAAAAGTTTCACCCTGCCCGTTCCATATCCTTGGTTGACCTAAAAATGAAGCGGAATATTGGAACGAAGAAAAAGTAGTTACTATAACCTGTTGGTTACTGAAGTCCCGCTCTGCGCCCGGGGCAAGATACATCTGCTCATTCCCCGCCCACGGGTACTCCTCAAGAAACAAATTGGCCCAGAGATTCGATGCCTGCCAATGCGACATCGACATAAGCGGAAAACCAGGATTTGGATCTGGATATGCCCACCCAGGCACTGGAGCAGGATACAACCCGTTCGAGTTCTCAAGGTACATCTCATATACCTGACCGATCGACCGCAAGTTCACCGAACTTGCGATCTCTTGAGCTTGAGCCCGCGCCTTGCCCAAAGCGGGCACCAGCAAACCGATGAGCAATGCGATGATACCAATGCTCACCATGAGTTCGATCAAGCTAAACCCGTTCCTGCGAGATCCATGTCGAACCATGATTCTGCTGTTGTTGCTCATGTTTTCCTCACGGCCAGGGCGTGTACACGAATGTGCCCATTGGTACTCCCAAATACTCACAGGACACTGGGCTCCATTCGCCATTGAGTCCATCATTCAACATCATGACCCCCAACTCAAGATTAAAATTTTCTTTGCCGTCATAGCTGGGAACGGTCACACTTAAGTATATTTTATAGGCAGATAATGCTCCCACCTTTCCGTCTTCGAGCGAGAGCCCCTGGCTCAGCATACGGATGGCTCTATTTCCAACAGGTCCTGAATACTCGATCTCTTGACCTCGAATAAAATGCGGTGTGACTCGAATTGATTCGATATCAACATCTCCCTGCCTTGCCCACGCTGTGCTATGAAGCCATGATTTGTCTGCTTTAACTGGGTCCTTATTCACCAGCGATGCCGGAGGCACTTCGTGAAGATAACTCTCTAAATACTCCAGCCGACTACCAGTTCGATGAATCTTCACAAAGCCCGCAAAGGCAGATGAAATTCTATCAGCCTCTCGATTGCTTGGCCGAATGCCCACTGGCAGCTCTTTAAGAGACACATTCACCTTTCGGTGAATGCCATCTACTAAATCAGCAACTTCCTCAACTCCCATATTGGCCTCGTATTGAGGAGCAACACCGTTTAAAACTATTGTTGTAATCTGTTTCACTCTAGGACTAACAACTGATCTATGATTAACGGCATAAGGCATTACGCGAACAACTGCGATTGCACCAACTCCAACCATAAAAACAGCCGCGAGCACAAATTTAATGTGAGTTGCTTTCAATTTACACTCCTTCAATTAGCTTGCCGTTGCACAGCCGGTGGCATAACCAATTATTTCGTCATCTTCATTTTTAAGAGTAACTTTTACACACGACTCGCCTTCTTCACAAGTCCAATCTTTAACCAGCATAGGTCCGTTAATCGTGGGATATGTACCACCGATACATTTCACACCTACTGGTGTTGGTGACGGACCCCCAACTTGACCCAACGCCATCGCAGAAACCACTCCTACCAACAACACTCAGCCTCGCGACCCGCTGCACCCAACAAAGACTAAATCTTTCCTGCTCCATGACAAACAGAATATACCACGGGGGGGGGGGGGGAGTCAATCGGCTTGACCAGCAATTATACAATTAACTGCAAAACCTCATATTCGAGCGAAACAAACATAATATTGTGTTTATTCGCAGGCCCCGCCATCGCACGCATTCGCCTGGTACCGGAACTCTTCCTTGACGATCTTCCCGTTCTCAACCGTATAATCGGCGACTTCCTGCATCTTCGTGCGCGGCCAAGTGCCATCCTTTGATTCCATATCGAGATCAAAGATCACGCTGAATCCGCTCGGACCAACAAACGGCCCAGTCACCTCGCATGAATGGCAGGTCACACCATCCATCCATTCCTTATACTTGGGCATCACCGCATCGCGCCCGGTATACACCTTCCCGTCGCCTTCGATGCTCGTCCAGTTCTCGGCAAAGTGCTTATCCCAAATCTTCGCATCATGATCGAGCATGTTCTCGCTGGGCAACTTGCAATGAGCAACAAGGTCATTGGCGATTTTGGTGATTGATTCGATTTCGGTCATAGACATGGCATGCTCCTGGTTGGTTTGTGTGTAGCCGCTGCATCACGATGACAATGCGACCTCTCCAGCATACACATACCGATACCAAAGCACAAGGTTGTGTTTGGTAATTATACGGTATTTCAACTTCCGCTCAACTCACCGTCAGCGTCGGCTTGCTCGCCGCTTTCCCCATCGACGCCAGCGTCACCTGGGCCTCGAGTTGATCGACCAAAGCTTCAAGCGCCTTAGGCAATGCCTCGCCGCCGGCGGTTGCTGGATCGAAGTTATGCGTCGGCTTGCCGCCATCGCAGTTCTCACGAAGCGCCATGTTGATCGGGATCGCACCCAAGAATGGATGGTTCAATCGTTGGGCCATCGTCTGCGCACCGCCTCGCCCGAAGATATCGTATTCTTTGCCATCGTCACCAATAAAGAAGCTCATGTTCTCGACCACCCCGAGCACTTCGACCCCGAGTGATTCAAACATCGCGCTCGCCCGCACCGCATCATCCTGCGCCACCCGCTGAGGCGTGCACACCACCACCGCACCCGTCAACTGCACGCTCTGGGCAAGCGTCAAAGGCACATCGCCCGTCCCCGGCGGCAGATCAATAATCAGATAATCCAACTCGCCCCATTGCGTCCGCTCGATCAACTGATGAAACGCCCCATGCGCCATCGGCCCACGCCAGATCAAAGGCTTCTCGGCATCAACCAGCTTGCCCATCGTGATCGACTTCACCCCATGCGCCATGAACGGCTGCAACGCACCCTCAAGCACAACCTGCTCCATCGAATGCAAACCAAGCATCGTTGGGAACGATGGCCCATAGATATCACCATCAAGCAGCCCAACCGAGTAGCCCTTGCGCGCCAAACCGATCGCAAGGTTCACCGCGACGGTTGTTTTGCCAACGCCGCCTTTGCCCGCGCCGACTGCAATAATGTGCTTCACCCCCGGCACCCCGGTCGCGCCGCTATTCTGAGGCGTGGGCGTATTGGGATCATCCTTAGGATTTTTATCCTTTAATACACCCTTCTGATCGCCTTTGAGCTTCATCACGACCTCGCCTTGATGATCGACAAAGTCCACGATCAATCCAAGCGAATCGATCCCCTGCTCTTTGGCTGCGCTGCGCACCATCGAATCGATCACAGCACCAATCTTGGTGAGTTGCTCGCGATCAGGCTGAGGCTCATCAGGATGCCCCTGCGTCATACAGATCCGAACCGAAGCATGCTCATCGCACACCGCAATGTTCATCACGCAGCCGCGAGAGACAAGATCCTCGCCCGATGGATGAGTCACCGCTGATAACGCGTCGGCAATGTGTTCTTTGGTGAATGACATGTCGTATTTCCTTTACAAACCACCCGATTTCGGTCACTTCCTGAGCGTACCGATTGTAGGGATTATCCGAGCAAAATAGCGTTTTTCATAGCCAGAACTCATGCAGTTCCTGAATTGATCCCAGCAAGAATGCATAGATTTTGATACCATCCAGTCGATAACATCATATCAGTAATAACAAACCGTGCAATACACCCCCGCGATGCCCGTTGGGCTAGTCGGAACAAGCACACGCCGCTTCAAACCTACTGAACGCAAATGGAGATCCGCACATGAAACCTCAAGTAAAACTGCAACGCACAATCAACGCCTCACTCGTACTCGTCCTCATCGCCGCATCAGGATTGGCCATCGCTGCACCCGAAAAAACCAAGCGAAACAAAGATATCCTCAAAGGCCCATCCGTCACCTCAACCACCCAATCATCAAAAACCAACGATTCGATGGAGCCGATGGATTCCGATCAGCAGATGCAAGACCGCGTCACCAAACAAGACAAACGCCCGGTCGGGTTGCGCGAATATATGATGATCTTGCGTCAGCAACGAGGCCAACAAACCGCCAACAAACTCGGGCTCTCCGAAGATCAACAATCACAAATCAAAGCGATCATCGAAGAACACAGACAAGCCATAAAAGCCTTCCAAGAAGAGCATCTTGAGCAAATCATGGTCATGAGAGACAAGATCAAAGAGGCTAGAAAAAATCAACAAGCCGACCGATCAAAGAACATCAACACCGCCGACGAAAAACCTCAACCCAACCCACAAGCCGAGCAAGCACGCAAAAAAATTCGCGACTTCATTGACAGCGCCCCTGCCAACAAAGCAGCCTTCTCCAAAATCAAAGCAGTGCTCACACCCGAGCAACAGCAAATGGTCAAGGCAAAGGTTCACGAGATGCGCGCCAAGCGAACAGACAATGCTCAACGCCCAGGACAAGCCCGAAGAGACAAACGCCAAGCCAATCGCCCAGTCCGCGTTCGTCCAAACAAATCGAACATCAACCGCAAAGATGTCGATGCCGAAAACGCCAAAGGCAAAGGCAAAGGCAAAGGCCGACCAACGCCAGAAGATGACTAAGCGCCAAATCATAAAACACGCACGCTCTGCTGAATCCTCCAACTGTTTCGTAAACAGCGTTTCATAAGCAGAGTCAAAACGGATTCCCGATTCCGTCCGAGGCTGAAACCGAAAGGTTCAGCCTCGTTTTTATCTTGCTGAAAACTCTTCAACGAGCCACGACCATAAGGGAGTGGTCTTTTCGTCCCACATCATAAAAAAACCACTCCCTTACGGTCGCGGCTCGTTCAAAGCACTTATGCTCACAATCTCTACGCCCCGCTCAGTGCCGCCATATCAATCGTCACAGGCACAAAGGTCCGTGCAACTCTCGCTTCGAACTCTTCATGGTATTTCTCCATGATCGTCCGTGCAGCCCAGTTGTTGCCGTCGGCCAAACCACAAATCGTCGTGCCCGGCATCGAACCCATCGATTTCGCAACCTCCATCGCCAAATCCAAGTCCTTCGTCTTCGCATCGCCCGCTTCGATCCGTGTCATAATCTGATACAACCAACCCGAACCCTCGCGGCAAGGCGTGCACTGCCCGCAGCTCTCATGCTTGTAGAACCGAGCGATATTCCGCGCGACCGCAACCATATCCGTGTCTTCATCAAACACAGTTGGTCCAGATGTACCCAGCCCAAGCACATCGTACTTGCGCCCAATATCAAAATCCATCTCCGCGTCAAACTGGTCGCGCCCGAGGATCCCCATCGACACGCCGCCAGGGATCGCACCCTTAAACTTCTTGCCGCCACGAATACCCCCGCAATAGTCTTCGATCAAAGTCCGAAGCGGAATCCCAAGCTCAAGCTCATAGCACCCCGGCTTCTCGACATGCCCAGAAACGCCCATCAGTTTGGTACCAAAGCTTGGTGGCCCGCCAATGCTGCTCTCCACACCCTGATTCTTAAACGCATCCGATCCATCGCTCATGATGAACGGCAAATGCGCCAGCGTCTCGACATTGTTGATAATCGTTGGTCGACCAAACAATCCCTTCAGCGCAGGGAACGGCGGCTTGATCCTGGGCCAACCACGCTTGCCCTCGATACCTTCGAGTAACGCGGTTTCTTCGCCACAGATATACGCGCCCGCTCCACGATGCACATAGCACTCGCCAACAAATGGATCGCCAGAAACCCCAGCCTGGTTCAGCAAACCCTTCTCGCCAAAGATTCCGTTTTCGTACGCTTCTTTGATCGCCTCTTCAAGCACATGGGCTTGGTGGTGATACTCGCCGCGGATAAAGATGTATGCCTTGTTCAATCGGCACGCATACATACAAATAGCGATGCCTTCGAGCAGCCCGTGGGGATCAAAGTCCATCAAAAGCCTATCCTTAAAAGTTCCCGGCTCAGATTCATCCGCATTGATCGCCAAATACCGCTGCCCGCCATCAGCATCAGGAAGAAAAGTCCACTTGAGCCCAGTCGGAAACCCCGCTCCGCCACGCCCACGAAGGACCGAATCCTTCACCTGGCTCGTCACATCCGCAGGCTTCATCGCCATCGCCTTGCGCAACCCTTCATACCCGCCGGTCTTGACATATTCGTCATAACCAACGATGTGCCGATCACGAATATTACCAAACGGGGCCGTCGGAATCCGCTTGAGGAGGTGGTGCTGCGTAAGTGTATTTTCCCAGGTCTTCTTGGGCATCGGTCAACTCCAATAGGTCGCCGCCCCAACCCGAGGCGAGATACCAACGATTCTAGTCAACACGCGCCCAGAATTGCATCCAATGCCCGTTTTCCCGGTATCCTCCCCCATGAACATCCTCATCCTCGGCGGCACCCAGTTCTCGGGACGCGCCTTTGTCCAACAAGCCGTCAACGCCAATCACTCCGTCACCCTCCTCCACCGATCCAAGGCTGATCCAGGTCTCCCAACCGCTGTCCGCCGACTCGTTGGCGATCGCGATCCAAAGGTTGGTGACGGCTTAGATCGCATCAAAGAACTCCTCGACGCGGGCGAACACTTCGATGCCGTCGTTGACATGTGTGGCTACACCCCCCGCGTCACCAAAGCCGCCTGCGATCTGCTCAAAGGGCACACCGATCTCTATATCTATATCTCGACCATCTCTGTCTATGACCAACCAGACCAAGCCGACGCCGATGCCATCCTGACTGAAGACAGCCCAAAGGTCATTCTCGATGATCCAACAGTCGAAAAAGTCACCGGCGAAACCTATGGCGGGCTCAAAGTCCTCTGCGAACAAGTCGTCACCAACGCCTTTCCCAACTCCCATTGCATCCCACGCCCATGCGTCATCGCTGGCCCAAACGACCCGACCGATCGCATCACCTGGTGGGCACGCATGCTCACCACTCAAGATACACTCGTCATCCCCAAGCCCCCCGCTGGCATCGTGAGTTTCATCGACTCGCGTGATTTAGCCGCGTTCTTCCTCCACTGCGTCACCAACAAAGCCACAGGCGTCTTCAACGCCACCGGCCCAGAGACCAACCTCACCCTCCACGATTTCATCCACCGAACCCACGCCGCACTCGAATCAAAAACCAAACTCATCGAAGCCAACCACGACTGGCTCAATGCCCAAGCCATCCAACCCTGGCAAGATATTCCCACTTGGCTCCCACCCGAAAAACAATACATGAGCCGAATCTCATCCGCCAAAGCTCGATCTGTAGGCCTCACCAACCGCCCCCTCGAAGACACCATGATCGCTATCCAACAATGGGACACCGAACGAGGCTCACCGGATCTCAAAGCCGGCATGAAACCAGATCGCATCGCCGAAATTGTCTCGAAACTCTAATCCGGGTGCCACGGCTTGACCGTCTTCGGCAAGCCGTGTCTTCCTACCTGCATATCCTATCTCATGCCTTCATCTGTACAACACACCGACATCGTCATCATCGGCGCAGGCCCCATCGGGATCGAGCTCGCCGCCGCGCTCAAAGCCGCCAACCTCGAATACCTCCACCTCGAAGCCGGACAAATCGGCTCCACCATGCAATGGTGGGCACCGGGCACCAAATACTTCTCGTCACCCGAACGCATCGCGATCGCGGGCGTGCCTTTGATCGTCGCCGACCAAGAAAAAGCCACCCGCGAAAACTATCTCGATTACCTCCTCGCAGTCGTGGGCACCCACCAACTCGATATCCAAACATACACCCGTGTCACTGGCATCGACAAAACAGACACCAGCTTCAACATCCAAATCGTTCGTTCCTATACCGGCGTTGGCGGCCCAGAAGAACGCAACTACTCGCACGATCCATCAACGCCGACCAAAGTGATCAAAGCCCGAAGGGTCGTCCTCGCCATCGGCGATATGCACACGCCACGCATGCTCAATATCCCCGGCGAAACCCTCCCCCATGTCTCGCACTATCTTGGCGATGTTCACCAATACGCCAACCAACGCGTCCTGATCGTCGGCGGCAAGAACTCCGCCGTCGAAGCCGCCATCCGACTCTTTCGCGCCGGCGCACAAGTGACGATGTCATACCGAGGCGAAAGGTTTGACCCAGACCGCATCAAATACTGGCTCTACCCAGAAATCGAATACCTCATCAAGAAAAACAAGATCGAGTTCATCCCACACTCAACACTCGAATCCATCAACGCACAATCGGTCGTCCTCAACACCGGCCACACCATCCCGGCTGACTTCGTACTCCTCCTCACCGGCTACGAGCAAGACCAATCCCTCTTCGAACAACTCGGCATCGAACTTGTCACCGACGATCGCAAACCCAAAATCTGCCTCAAGACGATGGAGACCAATGTTCCCAATATCTTCGTCGCAGGCACCGCCACCGCTGGATCGCAACAGCGAACCAAGGTCTTTATCGAGACTTCTCACATCCATGTCGACCGAATTGTCGCCGCATTACAAAATCGCGTAAGCAATGCTGCACCAGAGGATTACTGGCTCGAAGAGTCCTAGCCCCAGTCTCTTCGTCCGGAAATAACCCCAAATCGCTGGCATTCGCCCATTCTTGTGGTCTACTTCATCCGGTGGGTCAGGTATCGGCTGAAACTTTCAGCCCTGCAACAAAGAACTAAACCGTTCGACCTGTTGCACAAGACCAAAGAAAACGCCTCCAGTAGTGCTGGAGGCGTTTTTCTTTTAAATACACATCACCCCACAGCCTCAACCCCTGCCCTCCCCTGCGCCCCGCGGGGGAGGTGGCACGCGCAGCGTGACGGAGGGGGTGTCTTCATTTTCTTATTCGCACTCCACGAAGAACAAGACACCCCCTCTGCCTCACTTCATTCTTGTCCTCCCCCGCGGGGCGCGGGGGAGGACAAGAATTGGAAGCGGCGATTTATCTCTTCGACATCCCAATCGCCCGCTGATACACTGCTTCCAAATCATCCACCATCGTCCGCGTCGCAAACATCTTGCTGCACATCGCCCGCCCGCGAATCCCCATCAGCTTGCGCTCGGCTGGATGCTCAAACATCCATCGCACCCCGTCACGCAATTTCTCAACATCACCAATCGGAAACAACACACCCGTCGCATTCGCTGGATCAACATCATCCAAATAGTTCGAATCCAAACACGCCTCGCGCGTCCCGTCGGCATCGCTCGCGACCACCGCCACGCCGCACAACAATGCCTGAGGCACCGTCCGAGGCAAGCCCTCGCGATAACTCGGATGCAACAACACATCCATCGCCCGCATCATCGCACCAACCCGCAGCCCAGGCACCAACCCAGTCGCTACAACCTGATCACTCAATCCCATCTCCTTCACACGCCCAAGCAGCCGATCGCTCCACCACCCATCACCAACCCACAACAACTTCCAGCTCGGATTCGCCTTGAGATCATCACCAAGCGCATCGAGCAAATCATCATGCCCCTTATGCTCGGCCAATCGCGCCACCGTACCGATCACAAAGTCGTCGGCCCCAAATCCAAGCTCCGCCCGCATCGCTTCGCGCGTCTCGCTAGCAATCGGATTCAAAAATTTTTCCGTCTCCATCCCCGATCGCACCGTGACGAACTGTTCATCCTTCCCTATTTTTGCAGCACGAAACTGGGCCGTCATTGCATCGGCCACCGATGTAATCACATGGCATCGCTTGGCTGCAAACTGTTCGCTCACAATGTAAATCGTGTTCTTCCACTTGGGCAAATACCGATGAAACGGCGGCCCATGAATCGTATGAACCACCGCAGGCTTCTTTTCTTTGCTCTTTTTACATGCACTCCATGCCGCCGCCCGACCAATCACCCCAGCCTTCGACGAATGCGTATGCACCACATCAGGCTTGAGTTCCTCGATCAACTTCTTGAGTTCAAGATACCCCTTCGCGTCCTTGATCGGCGAGATCTCCCGAACCATGCTCGGCACCTCGTGCATCGCAATCTTCTTGCCGTTCGATGCCACAAAATCATTCGCACGATCAAAGTACGACCCCTCGGGCCCAAAGATCGGCCCATACGCCAAATGCACATCATGCCCAAGCGAAGCCTGCCCCTCACAAGACAACACCGTGTTCTCCTGCGACCCCCCTTGGATCAGCCGCGTCGAAATATGCAAAATCGTCAAGCTCATTCATTCATCCTTCATGCTCTCTTACGCCTCCCCCGGGCTTCCGGGGGAGGTGGCACGCGCAGCGTGACGGAGGGGGTCTTCTCTACGCCTTCACCATCTCGTACACATCCATCATCGTACCGTAATACACATCCGACGCACCAACAAACCCAAACCCAATTTTCTCCAGCACCTTCACCGAAGCCTGATTCTCAGGATAGACCAACGCCACAAACCGCTCGATCCCGAGCGTTTCAAAGCCAAACCTTACCGACGCTTGTGCAACCTCCGTTGCATAGCCCATGCCCCAGTGCGCTCGACCAAACTGATACCCCAACTCGATCTCCTCCCCATTGAACACCATCGGCTCAAGCCCACCCTGCCCAATGATCTGATCATTCGCCTTGCTTACAACTGTCCAATACGACATGCCCTGTTTTTTGTGACAAGCAATCTGCCGATCGAGCCAACGCCCCACACGCTCGCGATCCCAACCGACCTCATCGCCACCAACATACTTCATCGTCTCCGCTTCCGACCACATATCTGCGAGCGCATCGAGATCGCTACTGCAAGGGGCAAAGAGTTTCAATCGCTTGGTTTCAATAATCATTTTTCGCAAACCGGCTTCTCCATCCGAAACAACATCAAGCGTACATCATAGTACAAATCCGTCATCCCCTGCTCGACAAACCCGGCCTTGCCCAACACCGCCCGCGACCCTTCATTCTCGGCATAACACACCGCGATCAACTCTTCAACTCCCAACCGCTCAAACCCATACGCCGCCGATGCCTGAGCAACCTCCGTTGCATACCCCTTGCCCCAATGATCTTTCCCAAACCGATACCCCAGCTCGATCTCATCCCCATTAAACGCAATCGGCACCAATCCCCCTTGCCCGATCACCATCCCCGATGCCTTCTCAACAACAGTCCAAAAAGTCATCCCCCGCTCAACGCAATACCGCGCCCCGCGCTCGACCCGCTGGACCACTTGCTCGCGCGTCCACACATCGCCGTTCTTGCCGAGGTACTTCATCGTCTCGGGATCACCCCAATACCCCGCCAGCGCATCAACATCCGCCGCGCAAGGCACACAGAGTTCCAACCGATCCGTCTCAAACACAACCTCACGCATACTTCTCTCCACACTCAGGGCACACATCATCAACTAATCCATCTAACGAATACCCACACTTCGCACAATACCCCTCCATAAATCGATGCCGCAACCCTCGCACGAGCCAAACTGACCAAACAACCAACACCACCGAAATATACATCATCGGCATGGTGAATGTTCGAACAACCACAGGCCCGCCAACTTGTGTAACCCGAATAACATCCCATTGAGGAGCCCTCCAAAGCGGAGGCGGAAGATCGAGCTCTGATCCAAACCCGCAAAATATTTGCGGGTTTGGATACAACTTGGGATTCACTGGCCCTTGAACACTTTGCGTATGAGAAAACTGGAGCGCATTTCGAGAAACCCGAATCGAAACCGGACCAAGTTTTCCATTGGTCACATCAACATACCCTCGGTTGTACAACAAACTGATCGATATCAAGGCGCACACCCACACCATCCACCGGCCGCACGCCCGCAGTTTGTGATATTTACGCTTCATGCACTTCCCCACATTCAGGACACACATCACTCGCCAATCCTTCAAGCGAATACCCGCACACGCGACAACATCCAATCGGCCATCGAAGTTTCCACCTGCCGCGAACCAACCACAGCGACCAGCCAAGCATCAGCACTGTCGGATAGAGCAATGAAAACTGAACTTGCTGACTAGTTTGACCGAAGAGCGTTGACTTATGAACTCGTGGTATGAGACGCCAAACATTCGGCGATTTCCATCGCCCCTTGATAGAATCGTGATGCAGGTTATAACCTGTTCTTATTGACTCATCAAGGTACAACTCGATCAAACTTTTTTCCGGCTCATAGTTATACCAAACGCTCACACTCGACCACACAACGCCTACCCCGATAAACACATTCCCATGTTCCATCGCAACAGCCCGCGAGGCTGGTTGCAGAGATACTGATACACTGAACCAAGTTGAAAATAAAACGAAGGCTGTGAGCAAAACCGTACACACCCACACCCCCCACCGCCCACACGAACGCACTCTCCTCCCCACCTTCGCCCCCTTCCTGATCTTCGCGTTCATACTCAACCTTTCATCCATATGCTTTGCCCTCCCCTGCGCCCCGCGGGGGAGGTGGCACGCGCCAGCGTGACGGAGGGGGTGTCTTCATTTCTTATTCGCAATCAACAAAAACCAAGACACCCCCTCTGTCTGACTTCGTTCGACATCTCCCCCGCGGGGCGCAGGGGAGGGCAAGATCGCCTAGCACTCATCTTCTCTATCTTCTCTTCCCCATTGCCTACTCCCTATTGCCCATTGCCTTCCCCATCCCCATTCCCATACCGAACCCACTCCAACCTCAACCCCCACCGCCCGCAAGCCCGCAACTTTGAATGCTTCTTACGCTTCATGGCTCAGCCAATCTTTTGTCCTGCGATGCTCCCCGAGCCCCAACTGAGCAAACGCATCGTGATGATCCGCATCACATCGAACGCCAAGCAACTCAAAGACTTCGTCCGTCACGCTCGGGGCTCGACTTGGGTTCGGAACCATACCATTAAGCGGATTCGATAACATTCTCGCTCAAAGAAGAGACAGTCCTGTTTTTGATACCCATACATTTTCTGACATCCCGTTATCCGGGCATGCATTCCGGTCATAGATCTTGACTTGATTTTGAAAAACAACACCCCTTCGACAACACACGCCACCATGGCAATCGATCGAGATCATCGCTGCAATGCTTCTGTCACTAATCTCCTGAAGAACCTTCACGCAATTGCCATTGAACTCTTCGAATGGAACTTTCTCAAACTGATACTCAAGTAAAAAATCTAACGAACGCTCGATGACCTCACATGTTTCTTCATCAAATGGCAACATCGCAAATCCCTGCGGCAACGACACAACTCGCTCAGGATCACGAGATTCCATGAATCGAATGATCGATTCTGCAGGAGCGATGATTGCTTCTAATCTGTATCCCATCACTCACTCCCCATACCGAACCCACTCCAACCTCAACCCCATCGGCCCCAGCGTCGCTCCCGCGAGCCTTCGATCACCACTGGCAATCATCTCACGCACCATCTCAGGCTCGATCTTCCCACGCCCAACATCCATCAGCGTCCCCGCGATAATCCGCACCATGTTGTACAGGAACCCGCTCCCAGAGATGCGGATCACAAACTTGCCATCCTCAGGCGTTTCAATATCACACTTAAAAATCGTCCGCACCGTCGTCTTGCGCCCATGGTTGATCTGCGCAAAGCATTGAAAATCATGCTCGCCCACCATCAAAGCCGCAGCCTGCTGCATCCGGGTCGCATCGAGCTCATACCAAGTATGAAACACATACCGCCGATCCCACAACGGACGCACCTGCCCGGTCACAATCGAATAGCAATACTCTTTCTCGACCGCCCCGCCGATGGGATTAAAATCATCCGCAACCACCTCGCAAGAATGCACGAGAATGTCTTTGGGCAGCTTGCTGTTGATCCCTTTGACCAAGTTCGCCGTCCCGCGCTCCGCCGGCCAACCAACCCCCTTGCTCGCATCAGGACTACTCATAAAACTCGCCACCTGCCCATTGGCGTGCACACCCGAATCCGTCCGCGAAGCGCCCGTCAAAATCACCTGCTCACGAACAACTTGGCGAATAGTCTGCTCAAGCACATGCTGCACAGTTCTGAGTTGTAATCGTTTAGGTTCTTCACCAGCAACCGGCGCCGGCGCATCCGGGTCCGGAGGCTCCTGCTTCTGCCACCCGACAAAGTCCGTCCCGTCATATGCAACTGTCAACTTATAGCGAGGCATACGCGATCAACCCGCATCCGATTCGGAATCATCAAAGGCGACGACCGTAGGCTCAGAATCGAAGTCCCGGATCACCTTGGGCGGTGGCCCCTTTGGCCCGCCCCCGCCATGACCAAACTTCTTATACTCCTCATCAGCCCACTGATCCCCCACCTTCCACCACAGCAAGGTAAAAGCAGTTGTAACAATCGCGATAAAAAGCCCGAGCAAGATCCAGATAACCATGCCTCAATCCTAGCGCAACAGTTTCACAGAAAACACTTCTATTCTTGGCTCGGACGGATGCAAGAGTGGCTAACCCACTCCCCCCTCCTATCCTTCCCCATGCTCACGACCCTCTGGCGGGCCATCTCGATCGAGTTCTGGAGACTCCTCCTGCTCACCGTTTCGGTAGTCGTCGCGACCGTAGCATTCGCTGTCACCATCAAACCCCTCGCCGATGGCTTGCTCTCTGCCGACCAGGCCATCCGCTTCATGTTCTACGCCACCCCCCCGATGCTGGCCTACGCGCTGCCGTTCGCCGCCGGGTTCGCTGCCACCATCACCTACCACCGGATGGCATCCGAAAACGAAATCATCGCGGTCTATGCATCAGGAATCTCACACAAAAAACTACTCTTCCCCGCGCTCGTCTCAGGCATTATCCTCGCTGGCAGCCTCTTCGCGCTCAACGATCAAGTCATCCCGCGCTTCCTCAAAGAGATGGAACGCATGGTCACCCAAGACTTCGCCAAAATCTTTGTAAGCTCGCTCCAAAGCGGCGAATCCGCAACCATAGGCAACAACGAGATCCACGCAGACTATGTCGAACGAGTCAAGCCAGAACCAGGATCAAACGCACTCGATATTTACCTCCTCGGTGGCGTAGCGCTCGTCAAAGCAGACCCCGACGGCACCGTCACCATCGACGGCACCGCCAAGCGAGCATGGATACTCCTCCTCCCCGTATGGGCACTCGAAAAAGAAGACCAAGAACGCATCGGCGATCCAAACGCAACCGTCGTGCTCATGAAGTTCATCGACATGACTATCAACCGCGATGGCTCACCAATCACCGTCGACCCCTTCACACTCCCCGCCTTCCCGATCCCGCGCGTATTCAAAGACGATCCCAAATACATGACCGGCGCTGAGATGCGAGCACTCCGCAACAACCCAGACCAAATGAACTTCGTCGATTCACGAAGAATCGGACTCGCCAAAAGCATCGCGTCCATCCAGGTCTTCCGCAACCTTGCATCGCAGGCCAGGCAGGGCAGCGCCATCGAACTCAACTCGTCACACACCGGAGGTTCGGTCTCGATCCTCGCGGGCGGCTTTACAGCCAAACAAGGACAATGGGCACTGCTCCCCCAGCCTCAAACCAACCGCATCGAGATCGAAGTCGTCGACTCCGCTGGCAGAACCGATCGCCTGCGCGCACAAAGTGCAATCATCCGTCCAGAAACCGCATCGTCAGGCGACCCGCTCACTTCGACAACATCGCTCAAACCAACACTGAGCTTCACCCTCGAACTCCAAGGCGTAGAGGTCCTCGCATCACTCGACGACGCACGCCCAAGCACCGAAAAAGAATCCACCCAATACACCGGGCTCCGCTTCGCCCAAGACCCACTCGACGACCTACTCCTCATGCCCAGCGCAGAACTCCTCCAATACGCCCAGCCCTATATCAACACCGCATCAACTCAATACGCACAGGGCCTGGTCAAACCGGCCAATAACCTCGACTATATCCTCAACGATCTCGACAAAGAGATCCTCTCCAAAACCCACGAACGCTACGCCATGTCGGGCGCATCATTCGTTATGGTGCTCGCCGGCGCAGTCATCGCCCTTCGCCTGAAAAACGCCCAGCCGCTCGCCGTCTACCAATGGTCATTCTTCCCCGCATTGGGCACCATCGTGCTTATCTCCGGGGGCCAACAATCCATCCACAACTCTGGACCAATCGGTATCCCCATTATCTACTCAGGCATCCTCATCCTGCTTGTCTACACATGGTTCTCGCTGCGCACGGTGAGTAAACACTGAGATGACCACACAAGATCCAAATCCAAACCCAGATGCACAAAGCAAGCTGCCAAAAAAACCTTGGTGGAACGCAATCGCGATCAGCCCGGCTTCGGTCTGGCTGCTCATCCTCGCACTGCTCGCCTTTCGCATCATCTGGCAAATCATCTCCCCCTACACCCTGATCGAAGACGAAGCCCACTATTGGGAATGGTCGCGCAATCTCGATTGGTCCTACTACTCCAAAGGGCCGGGTGTTTCATGGGTGATCTGGGCATCGACAACAATCCTTGGGCATACCGAATATGCCATCCGCATCCCCGCTGCCATCGCTGCAGCACTGGGCACCCTCGCGGTCGCCAAAATCACCAAAGACCATTTCCAAGACCAACGCCTCGTCTTCATCAGCGCGATCCTCTACGCCTGTGTCCCCGGATTCGCGGCCGCTGCGATGATCATGACCATCGACTCGCCCTACATCGCATCATGGGCGTGGGCATCCTTCTTCGCGCTCCGAGCCATCCTCAAAGGGCATCACACAAGCTGGCTCGCCTTCGGCCTATGGATCGCCATCGGGTTCCTCTTCAAATACACCATCCTCCTGCTGCTTCCCGGCGTGCTCCTCGCCATCTTGATCACCAGAAACAATCGACCCAAGCTCAGTCTCAAACACCTCGCCCTGGGCATGCTTGTCTCGCTCATCGGGCTCGTCCCCGTTCTCATCTGGAACGCTGGGCATGATTGGGCAACCGTCCGACATCTGCTCGGACACCTTGGCGCGCCCGGAGGCGACACCGAAAAAAGAGCCGCCTATCACGCCGACCCGTGGACCATCCTCTGGATGCTCGAATATGTCTCGCTCCAAATGCTCGTCGGCGGGCCAGTCGTCATCCTCTCGATCTTCGCCCTGCTCAACGCACGCAAACACGCTGATACACACACCCAACTCGTCATCAAAGCCCTCGTCGCCATCGCCTTCCCGATCCTCTTCTTCTACTTCCTCGTCTCGCTCGTGACCCAAACCGAAGGCAACTGGGCGATGGGCGCGTTCGTCACCCTGATCCCCGCTGCGAGCTGGGCAGTGCTCGATGGCGTCTCGCGCATCGATCATCCGGTCAAGTTCGCATGGGGTGCTGCCATGACCATCGGCATCGTCATCCTCATGCTCTTCCCGAGCGCAAAATGGCTTTCCAAGCAACCAGTCGTCGGCCCGCTCATCCCGCTCTATCGCATGACCGGCATGCGCGAACACGCAGCTGCAGCTACCGAATCAATCAATGATCTCCGGGCATACACCGGCCAAGAACCATTGATCATGTCCGAACACTACGGGCGAGCATCCCAGCTCGCCTTCTACCTCCCAGGACAACCAACCGTCTACTGCACCAGCGCACAAGTCGGAGGCCGAAAAACCCAATACGATATGTGGACACACACCGATCTCTCCAATCCCAAAACCCTCGCCCCACTGCTCGGACGCCCCGGCCTCCTCTTTGGAGGCAAGCCACACCATTGGACCTGCGCATTCGATAACTTCACAAACATCGGCAAGCTCGAAAACGAACCCAAACAAAAAAACACCACCTATATCGGCTTCAACTTCCACACCTTCGATTCATGGACGCCTCCAGAACCACGATAAGGTATTCAGCCAACACATGACCTACCGATCCCCCAAAGAGAAGAAACACCGACGAGCCGTGCGATGGCGCACGCTCGCGATTGTCATTGCCGGGTTCATTCTCTTCACCCTGCTCGATTTTCCACTGCTCCATCTTTTCTACATGGGCGATGACCGAGCGG
This sequence comes from Planctomycetota bacterium, assembly GCA_024280755.1. Taxonomy (GTDB): domain Bacteria; phylum Planctomycetota; class Phycisphaerae; order Phycisphaerales; family UBA1924; genus UBA1924. The sequence continues at coordinate 32,865 of JAJRPN010000002.1, read as the reverse complement.
TCGAACACCACGATTGGTACCGCTTCTTGCGCATCCTTGGGTTCCTGGGCACATGGGCAGCAATCGGATTTATCTTCATCATCCACGATCGAAATCGGCATCGGGGTGCAGCTGTGTTCCTCAGCGCACTCACCGCTGGCGCACTCGCAGAACTGGGTAAACTGCTCATCGCTCGCGAACGACCAGTATCCAACGGTATCATCCAAGATGGTTTCTACCACTTCAGAGGGCTCTTCTCTGGATTCGCTGATGGCTCAAACCTTGGGCTTCCATCATCCCATGCAGCCGTCGCCTTTGGCGGATGCCTGATGCTCGCTGCGCTCATCCCCAACACCCGAAGATTCCTCATCTTGCTTGCGATAGGCTGTGCAATTACCCGCATGCTCACCGGCGCCCACTTCGCAACCGATGTCTATCTCGGCGCGATCATCGGGTGGCTCACCTCAATGCTCTACATCAGACTCACGCCAACGAATCTGACCTGAGTTTGATTTCGATCTGTAGCTGATCTTCCATCAAAGCATCAATTAAAAAAGGCGGTATCCCCCACGAGAAGACACCGCCCGTTGTGTTCCGCTGCAATACCCAGGAGGAGTAGCAGACAACAGAACACAGGGATGCACAACCAACCGGGGCTGATTCATTTTGACCAGGTGAACGGCACAAAAACAAACCACCCGAACCCAAATCGCCGTTCCGACACCTTGCAAGTGTGTGCGCTCGCAAGAGCAGAGTGAAGCGCAGGAATTGGTGCGCGATCAGTTGTCATCATCGACCACGACGCCGACGATGACCCAGCATCCCCGAAATGGGATCGTTTGTCAAAGGGTTTTCGGAACATTCTGACATACTTTCGGTGTTTAAAACCGACTAGGTGTCATTCTGGCCGACCTGCACCCCAACATCAGCCACGATTTTCAGATCAACCCCCCGGATGGGAACTTGGGCAAGGGCTTGAAACTCGCTCAGCCCCCCGCTGCCAAGCCAACGATCGACCATATAGCGATGGGCTGCGCTGGGCACCAAGACCACAACTTTGCCCGCTTTGAGTCCTGCGACACTCGTGCAATCTCGGATCTGATCCGGCACCACCGTCCCCCATGCTTCGCTGGCGGAAGATTCAGATTGTGATATTTTCTTCATCGCCTGCATCTGCAAGTTCATATCCTCACCAAGCCCACGCGCCCGCGAGGGATACACCCGAAAACCACGAAGCCGATCCAGCGGATCGCTCGGCGAAGGGTTTAATGAATCTTTGTTGGACGGGTTCGATGCCACGCATTGAGTCTACCCGAATTCTTTCGCTATGATGTCCTTCTATGGGTACACAGATCACGATTCAGAATCTTGTTAAAGTCTTCGGCAACGGCTCATCCGCAGCGACCGCCGTCGACCAGCTCTCCGTCACCATCGAACCCGGAGAACTCTTCTTTCTCCTTGGGCCCTCAGGATGCGGAAAAACCACGCTTTTACGCATGATTGCAGGGTTTATTGACCCGACATCAGGCACCGTCGCCTTCGATGGCAAAGATGTCACCCACGAGGCGCCCAACAAACGAAACACCGGGATGGTGTTCCAGTCCTACGCGCTCTGGCCGCACATGACCGTTGCCCAGAATGTCGCCTTCGGGCTCAATGTGCGGAAGGTGCCCAATCCTGAAAAAGATACGCGCGTCCTCGAAGCACTCGCAGCGGTACAGATGGAAAAATATGCGAGCAGAAAGCCAACCCAGCTCTCGGGTGGACAACAGCAACGCGTCGCGCTCGCCCGCGCTTTGGTCATCAAACCAGATGTACTCTTGCTCGATGAGCCTTTGTCGAATCTTGACGCCAAGCTCCGCAACGACCTTCGCCTCCAGATCCGCAATGTCTGCAAAGCATCAGGAATCACCACCGTCTATGTGACCCACGATCAAAAAGAGGCTCTTTCGATGGCCGACCGGATCGCGCTGCTCAAAGATGGGCAGATCATGCAGCTCGGCTCACCCCGTGAGCTGTACCGCAAACCCAACACCCGCTTTGTTGCCGAGTTCCTTGGCGAGACCAACCTCATTGAGGCCAAGCAAGCTGGCGAAGTCGGCCAATCGGCAGCCTACACTATCGAAGCGGGACAGTTCGCTGGCCCTGTCATCCAAAGCGGCGAATCACAAACAAAAGCTGAACACAACCTGCTCTCTGTTCGCCCAGAAGCTATTCGACTGCGCGAGGCGGGAAAACCCAACACCTTGCCAGGAAAGCTCTTAGAGACTACTTATCTTGGTGAAACTGCTCAGCACTTAGTTGAGATTAAGGGCTGCCCGCCTATCAAAATTGCGGAGATGAACCCGTTTGGATCGACTTCAACGGTCCATCCTAATGTGGGCGACGATGTGCATGTCGAGTTTCTTGCCGATGACATTGTGCCAATCGCTGACGCATAAGAATGTTTGAGAACTCAAGCTGCTGATGACTGGGCGTTTTCTGGCGCGATCGGCAAAGTGATGATCATCTTGGTCCCCGTGCCTGGAATCGAGTGTGCACGGATGGTTCCATGCACACTCGTCAAGAGCTTTGTGCAAATTGCTAATCCAAGCCCATGTCCTTGATCTGAAGGCTGGGATTCGCTTGGCCGATCTTTCGCTACAAATAACCCGGCAACCTGATCTGAACTCATGCCGACGCCTGTATCTTCAACAATGATCTGGATCATTTGCCCCGACAAGGCCTGCCCCGAATCTGAATTGTTCCATGTGGAACATTCCTGACTGGTATTGTGTGTGGAGACATGGATTGTGATTCGGCCTGTTTCTCTCTCCTCCGAATCCCCCACCGCTCGGATGGCATTGAGATAAAGGTTGAGAAGAACTTGCTGGAGCAATACAGTGGGGATGTTGGGAACCAGCGAACCGTCACCTGAGAGAGCGAAGTTGTACGCATTAAAATCGGCTTCAGGCAAGAAGCTTAATGCCCGTTGATGAGCATCCATTATTGACCTCAGTGAACCAGGCCGAATCGTCATCACGGTTGTGCTCATAAAGAGTTCCGCCAGCTGAGCGATCTGTGCGCTCGCATGACAGGCGAGTTCGAGGGCATAGGCCGTTCGCTCGGGTTGATCCATATGCATCAATGCCAGTTGGGCCCGGCCACCAACCTGGGTCATCAGGTTGTTGACCTCGTGAGCAAACATAGAAGCCATCGCTCCAGCTTCAGCGAGATCTGAAGCCTGGTCCATGTGCGACTTGAGCGAACTGAGCTTTGATGCAAGCTGGTCAACATCATCAATCGCCGAGTGGGTCGATAGTGATGCTGACGGTTTGGTTTCTCTTGGCGTAGACATACACTCGCGTTATCGGCCAAAGAGTGGAGGGGTTGAAGCCCCAATGTAAAACGGCGTTAAAAAACGGAGTCGAAAAACGGATCGTTTATTCAAACCCGCTGAGCCAAGGGCCATGAGCAGGTTCGGTCGCGCCCCCACTCATCAGCCAGGCTTTGATCTCGTTGGGTCGAACATCAGCTTCGGGCAGCTCAGCAAGATCAACCCAGACAAAATCGATATACTCTTCAATGCTGGGCACTGTTTCGGGCGGATGCGCGCTGGGCACTTTGGATTCCCCAATATGTTCCACATGGAACACCACATTGATCTCATGGTTCACCCGCTTGCCATCATCAAAGCACTGCTCGGTGGTCAGCAGCAGGGGGCCTATGGATGATTCGAGCCCGGTTTCTTCTTTGATTTCACGGATTAAAGCATCGGATGCTTTTTCTGCGAACTCAACATGCCCGCCTGGGAGATAGCAGTAGGAATGCTTGATATTTCGACACATCAGCACGCGCCCTTGGTGGATCAGAAGCCCGCGAGCGATGATTTCGGTGTGTTTTTTCGATCCCATTCGCAACTATATGCACTCGATTCAGACATGACAGGTTGATCGTGAGCAGCGGGGGACGGATAATTCGAGTACTGTGTCATACAAATAGGCACGCAGAAAACACGGAGGCAATGATGGCTACACCTACACGCAAAAAAAAGAACCGTTCAAAGCTTGGCAGAGGACTCAGTGCGCTTGTTGATCAATCGTCAATCGGTCCGATTCAAGTTGCACCAGAACTTAATGCCTCACAAATTGCGAACATTACTGCTGAGATAACCCCAGCCCAGCATCAAGGCGAACGGGTACTTGAGATCGATGTCACCCATGTCGGAGCCAACCCGCATCAGCCTCGGCGGGTGTTTGACGAGAATGCGCTTGAAGAACTGGCCCAATCCATCGCTGAGCATGGCCTGATGCAGCCGATTGTAGTGCGAGTAGTGCATACAGACGATGCAGAGCGGTATGAGCTGATCGCGGGCGAACGGCGATGGCGGGCGACTTGCCGGACGGGCCAATCGACTATCCGGGCGATCGTACTCGATGTTGATGATTTGCAATCTGCCCAGCTTGCGCTGATTGAAAATATTCAACGCGAAGACCTCAACCCGATCGAACGGGCGCACGGGTTTGTGCTTCTGAGCGAGCGATTCGGGATGACCCAGGATCAGATCGCGACCAAAGTCGGGATTAGCCGATCGTCGGTCGCCAACTTTCTCAGGCTCATCGAACTCGACGACGAAATCCAAACCATGATCGTTGCTGGTGAACTTGGAATGGGGCATGGTAAGGTATTGCTATCATGCAAAGAGAGCGAACATCGGCTTGAACTCGCCCGACAAGCTCGTAATGGAGAATGGACTGTTCGTATACTTGAAAAAGCAATCAGCAATTGCAATGTAGATTCTGATGCTCAAAGCAAGATCAACCACTCACCCCAAGGCGGTATTGAATCCACCACGCACACACGCATGGAATCCGTACTAAGCGATCTTGAAAAGCGGCTTGGTGATCGACTCGGGACCCATGTAAAGCTCAAAACTGACCAAACTGGCACAAAAGGGAGTATTACGATCGAGTTCTACGACCTGGACCATTTCGATGGTTTAATGAATAAACTCGGCATTGGGAACAATGAAGAGATCTCTAAGTCTTGATGACTGGGAAGACACCCCCCGTTTTTAGGGCTGTGCATCCTCTTTTTTGCTTACCGCCGTTTTGTTCTTCATATGTTCGGGCGCGGTGTTTTTGTTTTAAATTACACTTTATTTTTATTAGGAAACCCGAATGTTGTGTACTACACTACGATAAGTAAACGGGTATTTATCTGGGGGGACTCGATAAACCCATTCAGCATTCGCCTAAGTCTGTTCAGACAACACAGGATCCACAATGAATAAGAAAGTACAACACATGGCTAAGAAAACAACATCTAAGAAACCGTCTTCGCTCAACACCATGTCGATGGCCGAGCTTCAAGCAGAACTCCAACGCCGCGAGCGTGGGGTGCGCAAGCTTGAGCGTCGCCGCGAGCGTCTTCTTGGCGAGCTTGCTCAGGTTGATACCGAGCTTGCATCAGTCGGTGCGCTGAGCGCATCGGGCGGCATCCGCAGACGCCCACGCAACGAAATGAACCTGGTCGACTCGCTCGCGACTGTGCTCAACGGCAAGACCATGTCGGTGACTGATGTGACCGCAGAGGTTCAAAAGGCTGGGTACTTAACCACCGCTGCCAACTTCCGCACGATCGTCAACCAGGCATTGATCCGCGAGAAGAAGGTCTTCAAGAAGATCTCCCGCGGCCAGTACACCGCGAAGTAATCGCTTTACGGGATCTACTCGAATAACACAAGCTTGCGTTCAGGCTTGTATACAAGAAGAAAAACACCTGACAATCGTCAGGTGTTTTTTGATGTGTTCTGTTCTTTGTCCAGTGTACTGAACAAAAGAGGTTATGGCTTGATGCCACGGTACAGGCGCGATGGGCGATCCAAGTAGAATGCGCGATCGAGATCGGTGGAGAGCATGCGAAGGTTTGAGTCCTTCATGCGTGCCAGCGAGTTGAGCCGATCGGAGTCGCGTTTGGCGAGTGTGTGCATCGCAGGGGTTGGGTCCCAGCGGATCGAGTTGATATCGCCAGCGTGTGACGGGCCTGTGGAACAGCCGATCATTGCGATTGGAGCTGCGATGAGCATTGCAATAGTGATTGAACGACGGGTGTTTGTATTGATCTTCATGGCCTAGCCTCGGCTTTCGTGTGTATTGATGAGCAACGAGCATAGCGAGAAACTCTCACGCTGTCACGGGTTGGAACGATTCTTGTCGCAAGAGTCGCGCAATTTATCCCCGACGCGGGTGAATTGCCCGTTGCAATGGTCAATACGGCAAGGTTTGGCGAGGTGTTCCGAATAACACACCAAATGCAGCGATTGAAGCGCAGAATGCTGATGAGTTGTCCACCAGCGATGCACAAGTGATTGAAATTGGATGATGATTGGGAATTGAGGGATCTGTTGATTGTTGATTGTGGTATGGTGTATTGAACGCTGCCCATCGCGGTCGGTCAGACAAGTTTGATCCCTTTGAGCCTCTGAATGGGAGCCGAATGGATATCTGGGCGAAGACCAGGCCTCCTCCGAGTGGAAGGTCGGGATCCAGACCTAGGCACCCCCTTGATCTTCAGGGATTCGAACGCTGACACCGACTGCGATGGGCAGCGGTTTTTTTAATTGGGGAGGGGGAAGGCAATAGGCAGTAGGGAATAGGCAATGGTGGGGAAGAGGTGAAGAAAGAGAAAGAGGGTAAGTGGCTGCCAGTTAGAGCAGTGGTGCTGTCAGGTTGGCAGTTTGGCTGGCAATGGGTAATAGGCAGTGGGCAATAGCGGAGTAAGAAGGCATATTTGACGGATGGGCGCAAGTGGCGCGCCGGTTGCATGGAATCTCTTGTGTAAATAGGTATACATAAGGAGGATCCCACCATGCGTATGGACAAACTGACAACACTCGCCCAGCAGGCGCTCGCCCAGGCTCAGCAGAGTTCGATGGCTGCAACGAACCCAGAAGTTGGATCGCTGCATGTGCTTGAGGCACTTATAGAAGATGCGAACGGGCCGGTTGTGGCGATCTTGAAGAAGATCGGATCGCCGATTGGGCAGTTGGCGCAGATTGTAAAGTCTGAGCTTGGACGATTACCCAAGACCTCGTCGGGCGCGGGTTCGAGTGGGCGAGAGATCATGGAGATCCTAGGTAAAGCCGATGCGTCGGCGAATTCGATGGGTGATCAGTTTGTGTCGTGCGAACACCTGCTTATTGCGTTGACCGAGATCGCGGGCAATACCAGTGAGGTGCTCAAGGTACACAATGTTGATACGAAGACGGTGAAGTCTGCGATCGAGGAGATTCGCAAGGCTTCGGGTGTGACGAATATCAATGACCCCGACGGCGAAGCGTCGTTCGAGTCGCTCAAGAAGTATGGCATCGATCTGACCGATCGGGCGCGCGATGGCAAGCTCGATCCGGTGATCGGTCGCGATGAAGAGATCCGCAGATGTATGCAGGTGCTCTCACGCCGAACCAAGAATAACCCTGTGCTTATCGGTGAGCCTGGCGTGGGTAAGACAGCGATCGCTGAGGGGATCGCGCTGCGGATTGTCAATGGGGATTGTCCGAGTTCGATGAGCGATAAAAGAATCATCGCGCTTGATGTCGGTTCGTTGCTCGCGGGCGCGAAGTATCGCGGCGAGTTTGAAGATCGGCTCAAATCTGTGCTTCGAGAAGTGGAAGGCGCAGACGGACAGGTAATTCTGTTTATTGATGAGCTGCACACGATCATCGGCGCGGGGGCTGCGGAGGGCGCAGTGAGCGCGGGGAATCTGCTTAAGCCTGCGCTGGCGCGTGGTGAGTTGCGGTGTATCGGTGCGACGACGCTCGATGAGTATCGTAAGCATATCGAGAAGGACGCAGCCTTTGAGCGTCGGTTCCAGAAGGTGTTGGTACTTGCACCGAGCGTTGAAGAAACAGTTGCGATCTTGCGCGGGTTGAAGGATCGTTACGAGACGCATCATGGTGTGCGGATTCAGGACAGCGCGATCTTAGCTGCGGCGAGTTTGAGCGATCGGTATATCACTGAGCGTTTTTTGCCTGACAAGGCGATTGATTTGATTGATGAGGCTGCGAGCGCGTTGCGGATGGAGATTGATTCGATGCCTCAGGAGCTTGATGAGTTGCGTCGGCGGATCATGCAGCTTGAGATCGAGCGCGAGGCATTGAAACTTGAGGGCTCTGGAAGAGACGGGCAAGATGCCCATCCCACCAAGAATGCAGAGATCGATCGGGTTGAAGGTGAGCTTGCCGAGCTTCGTGAGAAGAACGGTGCGCTGACTGTTCGGTGGGAAGAAGAAAAGCAGGATCTCGATGTTGTGCGGGATATAAAGGGTGAAATCGAGCACAAGCGTGTTGAGCTTGAGCAAGCCCAGCGTGTGGGGGATCTTGAGCGGGCTGCGCGAATTCAGTATGGTGATCTTGTCGAGCTCGAGAAGCAGCTTGCACAGGCTGAGGCTCAGATTGATGATCGGGCGAGCAAAGGCGAGTTGCTTATTAAGGAAGAGGTTGATCCAGAATCGGTCGCACGGATCGTTGGGCGATGGACAGGTATCCCGGTTTCTCGATTGATTGAGTCGGAGCGCGAGAAGCTGATCGAAATGGAAGTTCATTTGCAATCGCGCGTGGTGGGGCAGAACGATGCGCTTGTTGCGGTCGCAGATGCGGTGCGTCGAAGCCGGGCGGGGCTTGGAGATCCGAGCAAGCCGATCGGGAGTTTTTTGTTCCTTGGGCCTACAGGTGTTGGGAAGACTGAGACCTGCAAGGCGCTTGCCGAGTTCTTGTTTGATACCGAGGATGCGCTCGTGCGTATTGACATGAGCGAGTACATGGAGAAGCATGCGGTGAGCCGACTCATCGGTGCGCCTCCGGGGTATGTCGGGTATGAAGAGGGCGGGGCGTTGACCGAAGCGGTCAGGCGTCGTCCATATGCGGTGATCCTGCTCGACGAGATCGAGAAGGCGCACCCTGATGTGTTCAATGTGCTGTTGCAACTGCTCGATGACGGGCGATTGACTGATGGACAGGGGCGGACGGTAGATTTCAAAAACACGATCGTCGTGATGACCAGTAATATCGGTAGCCAGAAGATTTTGCAGATGGCAGAGCATGGCAGTGAGGATTGGGAGATCGAGGCTGCGGTGCGCGATCTGATTCGTCGCGGGCCTGGGGCTGATCTTGATGCCAAGGGCATGAAGCCCAACCTAGAAACTGGCGAGATGAATGTGAACTTTGATGTCGGGATGCGCGAGCAGTTCTTCCGCCCCGAGTTGCTCAACCGGATTGATGAAACCATTGTGTTCCATCAACTCGGCAAAGAGACGCTTACTGGGATCGCGGGGATCATGCTTGGATCTTTGATTTCGCGATTGAATGATCGTGGGATTGCGATCGAGTTTAGCGACGCTGCGCGTGATCAGTTGATCGCGGAGGGCTATGACCCGGCGTATGGAGCGAGGCCTTTGGCGCGGACGATTCAGAAACGGATCGAGAACCCGCTCGCGGGGCGGATACTCTCAGGGGAGTTTTTATCGGGCGATGTGATTCTTGTTGATGCTTCTGGATCGAGCTTTACCTTCACCAAAGGCGAGCAAGAACACGCACAAACAATGGATACGGAATGTATGTGATATAAATACCAAAATGAACGACCGTTTATCCCCTGTAGCCTTTCTCAAGAGAGGTTGCAGGGGATTTCATGTTTTGGGGATTGATGTTCAAGAGACCAAAACTCGGCAGTTTTCACGCAGTAAATGGAATAAATGCGGGAATGTCATTGTGCATGGGATCGTGGAATGAAACCGGGCAAGATGGGATGCGTATAGACAGGTGGCCAGATCAGGCCAGGTACAAACTGATACTTTCCGCTCGTTCTTTTGGGCACGCAGTTTGGGTTTACAAGTTTACAGCAGGCTTTCCGGTTTGAGTGTCGCGTTATGTGTGTGCGATCGAAAAGCGGTCTCATTGGATGAGCCTTGCATCGTCGGTTCTGTGTCCCCGGAATCGACGGTTTAGAGAGTGGAAGCACGGCTTGTAGCGTGTCCCGACGCCGGGTGGGTAGGAGTTGATCGAGCGTTTGCTTGTCAGCGTCATCTGGACAACAGGATATGTATACCAAGCCAGAGCTCGGAGAACCAGTGTGTGTGCGGCTATGCCGGACGGTTCTCCGAGGCTGTGTTGGATCGGATGCGACGAGGGGAGAGAGGTCGCTCCGATCCAAAGTTGTCGCCGAGGTGGATGACCGGCGACAACCTCCGATGCCGAGCTGGGATGTCCCCCCCAGCTCGGCTCTTTTTAATTGGGAAGAGGTGCGGATCTTGTCCCTCCCTCTCTTTCCTGATCCCTAATCCCCAATCCCTGATCCCTAATCCCTAGTGTTGTCTATGGATTCGCACGCAGAATCACAATCTGGCAAGAAACTCGTCTATCGGCGAAGGCATCGGCTCTCGGGCGGCGAGCAGTTTGCTGCGGTGTTTGATGCCAAGCTTCGCAAATCGCGTGGGGTAGTTACGGTGTTCATTTTAGCGAACGACCATCACGAACATCGGCTTGGGCTTTCGGTTGGGCGACGGATGGGCAATGCGGTGGTGCGCGGGCGGTTTAAACGGATGATGCGTGAAGTGTTTCGCCACCAGCGCTCGGTGTTTCCAAAGCCCTCAGCTGGTGGAGCCTATGACATTGTGGTGACAGCTCGTAAGCACAATGCGTTGTCAATTGATGACTATACAACGCTGATGGTCCAAGCGGTAGAAGCAGCCCATCGGACGCATGAGAAGCGAGTTGGGCGATGAGTGGGGCGGGAGAAAGAGAAGAGAAGAGACGGGCTGGAAGCCCATCGCACCAAGAGCTAAGGCAAGAGCAAGAGCTTGGCTTGATCTCGCGGATTGGGAACTGGCCGTTTTTGATGGTGATCTATGCGTATCGGGCGACGCTCTCGCCGTTTATGGGCGGGCAGTGTCGCTTTGAGCCGACTTGTTCTCGGTATGGGATCCAAGCGTATAAGAGCTATGGGCCGATCCGGGGGACGATGATGACTGGGAAGCGGATTTTGCGATGTAATCCGTTTTCCAAGGGCGGATACGATCCGGTGCCGATACGATCATGTGGGCACGAGCATACACCAGCACCAACTACCGATGTGCACAGTGAATCTATGAATGAAAGAGAGCGGGATTGATGAGTCGACTACCAGCAGCCAAACGACGCGAACAACTTCTTGATGTGGCCGCCGATCTATTTTCGGTTCGTGGATACGCCGGCGCGACGACGGCTCAGATTGCCAAAGAGGCGGGGATCACTGAGCCGATTATCTATCGCCATTTTAAATCCAAGCGTGATCTGTTTGTCGCACTGATCGAACGCACCGGGCGCCAGACGCTTGAGCAGTGGGAGCGAGATCTTGAGGGGGTCGATGATCCTGGTGTTCGGCTGACCAAGATTATTGATGAGAACCCGATGGTCTCGCAGAGCGGACGCAAGGGGTATCGGGTGCTGTTGCAATCGATCTCTGAGGTGGAAGACCCGTTGATTCATAAGGCGGTGTCGGATCATATGACTCGGCTGCATGCTTTTATCACGCGTGAAATCGAGCGAGCGCAGGAGGCGCACAAGGTGACGAATCGGTTTTCTGCGGGTGTCATCGCGTGGGTGCTGGTAAATGTGGGGATGGGCTATGGCGTACTCACCGCGATGGGCGTGCCCGGGCATGGGTTTGATGCTTCGGGGACGCATGTAAAGGATGTGCTTGGGCGGATTCTCGTTGGGCGGGATCGTGCTGCGGAATCGTCGAGTGAGGCGATCAAGACTGATTCGGAGAAGAATGAAGTGTTTGAGCATGGGGATACAGAGGAAAAAGAGTAACAGAGAAGAAAGAGAAAAGACCCCCTCCGTCACGCTGCGCGTGCCACCTCCCCCGCCGGGGCGGGGGAGGGACAAGAGTTTGGTGAGTGAAGATGGATCAGGTATATATAATGGATCAGGTATATATAAGTGGTGTATTTAGATAATAATGCGACGACGAGGCCGAGCAGCGAGGTTGTCGCTGCGATGGTTTCTGCTGTGGAAACCTTTTGGCATAACCCATCGAGTATCCATCGGGCTGGGCAGGATGCCAAGCATCAGATCGAGATCGCTCGTGGACAGGTTGCCAGTTTGCTTGGGGTGAAATCGCGCGAGGTGACTTTTACTGGCTCGGGCACCGAAGCGATTGATCTGGCGATCCGTGGGACACTGGGGGCACTCAAACGATCGAACCCAAAGAAGAAGGTGATCATCACCACGCCGATCGAGCACAGCGCGATTGGCAACTTGTGTCATCAACTTGAAAAGACAGGGCAGGCACAAGTGATCATGTTGCCTGTGGATCGATCCGGGGTGGTCGATGTGACCGGGCTTGAAGCGATCATCAAAGAGCATGGACATGAGGGCGGCAACACAGTTGCGATAGTGAGCATGCAGTGGGTGAACAATGAGACCGGGGTGGTTCAGCCTGTGCATCGGGTAGGGGAAATTTGCGATCGTCACAATGTGGTGTTTCATTGTGATGCCACGCAGTGGGTGGGCAAAATGCCTACGGCTTTGCATTCAGCTCAGTCCCCCAAGATCGATTTGCTCAACGCATCTGCTCACAAGTTTCATGGGCCCAAGGGCGTTGGGATACTTTGGGTTCGGCGAGGCGTGCAACTGTTGCCTGTGACTCCGGGTTCGCAAGAGCTTGGACGCAGAGGCGGGACCGAGCCGGTGCCTGCGATTTTGGGGTTGGGTGTAGCTGCTAAGCAAGCCAAAGAATGGGTCGAGGATGAAACAAATCGAGATGCGATTAGCAAGTTGCGAGATCGGTTTGAAGCGGGTGTTTTGGCAGCATGTGAAGGCAGCGTAGTCAACACGACGACCGACCCGGCGCTAAGGCTCTGGGGCACGACAAACATCGGATTCCCAAGACTTGAAGCCGAGGCGATGTTGTTGTCATTATCTGAGCGGGGCGTGTGTGTGTCGGCGGGTTCGGCGTGTGCATCGGGGTCTTTAGACCCGTCGCCGGTGCTTTTGGCGATGGGTGTGGATGAACGCACAGCGCACGGATCTATCCGAGTGAGCTTGGGTCGAGAGACGACAATCGAGGAAATTGATCGTGCGATCGAGGTGATCAGCGGGGTTGTGGCGCAACTTTCGCAGTCGATGCCAGGGTAAATGATTGCAGAAACAGGCTCAAACGGTGGTTTGTTGGTCCAAAACCCGCTAGGGTGGGCACATGACACAGATGCAATCGCCGTACGAAAACCAATCCGATGTGAAGCTTTATCAAGAGCCCGAGCGTACCAGCATCATGGCCATTTTGAGTATGGTCTTTGGTATCGGCGGGTGTTGCCTTGGTATAACCTCGATCCCGGCGATTTTGCTTGGGGTGTTTGGGCTTGTTGGGATCTCTCGGAGCAAGGGTCGCGTTGGCGGCACCGGGTTCGGGATCGCAGGGATTTTGATCGGACTTTTGACGCTTGCGTTGTGGGTCGGGTTAGTCTTTGGCGGCGGGGGTGCGTTCAATAAGTTGATGGGCGGGTTCAGTGAATCGACCGGGCAGATGTTCCTTGATTTGCAAGCGGATAACTTTGATGCTGCTCGCGGCGTGCTCAATGGCCCTGCGAATCAAGCGAGCGATGAAGAACTGATCGCGTTCCGCGAAGGCTATCGCAGCAGCTTGGGTGATTTCGTATCGACCACCGACGGCATCGGTGAGTTGATCAGTGGCTACATGGCGATTGGCCCGCAGATTCAGCCTTATCAGAATGTGCCTGGGTATGTGCCTTTGCCGATGCTGTTTGATTCTGGGTATGGATTGGTGATCTATGTGATCGATACCACTGGCGGCTCGACCTCATCTTCTGGAATGCCCGCAGCAGTCGAGATCATTGTGGTCGATGCCCAAGGGGTTGAATATCGCTTGCCGGCAGCAGGAACGACAATTCCGAGTGTGCCCGATGTCCTAGAAGAGGATTCGGTTGAGGATTCAGCCGATGAAGAGCAAGAGCCTGCTGATGATGACGGGCCTTGATGGATCAACAGGCACAGAGCCCGTGCTGAAGACCTGTGCTGAAGAGTAGATTGCTATGAGTGAAGAAGAGCGCCAACCAGTGATTCGATGCAAGGGCATTGTAAAGCGCTTTGGTGACCAGACGGTGCTTCAAGGCGTGAACCTTGATGTGTATCCTGGCGAGACAATGGTGATCATGGGTGGATCTGGATCGGGCAAGAGTACGCTCTTGCGGACGATGATCGGCTCGCATAAGCCTGACGAGGGCTCGATCGAACTCTTCGGCGAGAATATCTGTGAACTCAATGAAGAAGATCTCAACGGGGTCCGCAAGAAGTTTGGGATTTTGTTCCAATCGGGTGCGCTGTACAACTCGATGACAATCGCTGAGAATGTTGCGCTGCCTTTGCGTGAGCATACCGAGCTTGATGATGAGATTATTGATATTCAGGTGAAGATCAAGCTCGAGCTTGTTGGGCTTCGTGAAGACGCCGACAAGTTCCCGGCGCAGATCTCGGGCGGGATGAAGAAACGCGCTGGTCTCGCTCGTGCCCTCGCGCTTGATCCCAAGATTCTATTTTATGACGAACCCAGCGCGGGGCTTGATCCGGTGACGAGCGCGCAGATTGATCAGTTGATCATCGCACTCTCGCATCAGCTTGGGGTCACGAGTGTGGTGGTGACTCATGAGATGGACAGTGCCTTTACGATCGCGGATCGGATGGCCATGCTTGATCGCGGCAAGATGCTGTATCTTGATGAACGATCTTGGTACGAGCGACTGCGTGATATGCCAGCGGATGAGGCGAAGAAGATGGAGTCTAACGAACGGTTGGTGCGCCAATTTTTGCGTGGCGATGCGGAGGGGCCTTTGGCGTCTCGGCGTGATGAATCGGCGTATGGGGCAGATCTCTTTGGGATGACACCCGATCGCGTCACACGAACACCAAGCGTTCAGCCAACGAGGGGTTAGGTTGGCTGAGCATTGACTTTGGGCACAAGCCTCCTAAGAAAGCGGGAATGAACATATGAGTATGCAGGTGGTCAATAGGAACAATGTGGTCGCGGGGTCTTTCCTTGTTGGGAGCGTTCTCTTAGCGGTCGCGATTGCGTTTGTGCTTTCGGATCTCTCTGACCGATTCGGTTCTAAGAAAATGCAGGTTTTCCGGTTCCCGACAAGTATCGGAGTTGCGGGGCTTGAGCCGGGCTCAGAGATCACCTTTGGTGGGTTGAGTGTCGGCAAGGTCAAAGCGATTCAAGTGCATACCGCTCTTGATGCCGAGCTTGGGGTCGAAGTTGTGATCGCTCATGATGTGATTGTTGAGCTTGCTTCGGACTTGGTATTGTTTGAAGATGCGTATGCGGATCTCTCGCTGCCTTTGCTTGGAGGCTTGTCTTCGATCAATATCCCCTCAGCGGGCAGCGGCTCGTATGAAGGCGGACCTAAAGATGCCAATACGCTGCTCGATGATGGCGAGATGCTCCGCGGGCGATACGCGCCATCGATCTTGACCCAGCTCGGGTTCTCGACAGAAGATGCTGAAAAAATTCAACAGACGATTGATGATGTCAAACAGATCTCGACCAACGCCAACGAGGTGACCGAGAGCTTCAAGCGGATGAGCGCGACGCTCGAACCCAAGTTCAACGATGGCGTCGACGATGGGCGATCGACGATGAGCAATATCCGGGCGATAACCGAGCGGTTTGGTGGCGAAGAGGGATGGTCGACCAAGGTTGATGGGATCTTGGGCAAGGTTGATGTGGCATCGGGCAAGTTCAGCCCAACGATTGATGATGCGCGGGCGACGATTAACGAGGCTCGTGAGGTGATTGCCGACGGCAAGCCTCGCGTGGCGAAGATTCTTGAGAATGTCGAAAACACCACCGAGCGGGTGAAGATGGATTCGATGGACAAGATTGATGAGCTGCTGGCCAAGGGAAGCCTTGCGCTTGGTTCGTATAAGGATTTGGCAGAGAATGCCAATGGGATGATCGATGTGAATCGCCCCAAGATTAATTCCACGCTCGATTCGGCGCGGAGCATTGGCGTGCAGAGCGAGTTGTTTCTTGAAGAGATCCGCTCGCAGCCTTGGCGTTTGCTCAAGAAGCCAAGCAAGGAAGATCTTGAGCGTGAGCCGATCTATGAAGCGGCGCGAGCATATGCGGGTGCGGTTTCTGATTTACGGATCGCATCGGAAGCCCTTGATGCTGCGGTCGGGCGCGTGGCGGAGTCTGGATCTCCGGTAAGCGCTGTGGAGCTGAGTCGGATTGCCAAAGTGGTCGAAGAGGCGTATCAGCGGTACGAAGAAGCGGAAAAGGGATTGCTTGAAAGGCTCCGGAGCCCAAGCCCATCAACAACACCATGAGTACACCTATTCGTTCATGTATCGGATCGTGCATCCGCACGATCGAGCGGGCATTGAGCCGTCCGAATCGTAACATCGCGATCAGCATTGCGCTGATATGCGTTGGCCTGTTGGCGATCTTGGTCGGCAACTGGCGGATCAATCGTTCTCAGAACCAAACGAATCAGAACATCGTCGAGCAGGCCTATGGCGAAGGGTTGCTTGCTGTCACAACGCTGAGCAGGCAGATGCTTGCAACGGTCTTTGGCGATGAAGGATTTGGGAGTGTTGAGCAAAACCAGCTCGGGCTCAAGGTGTATGACACAACACTTGATGCGTGGATCGCATTCGACGAGATGGGCTTTGAGAACAGTGGGCACAAACTCGGTAGTCGAGTGGTGATGCTGGTACACGGGCTTGACGAACCCGGCGGGATCTGGGATCAGCTCACGCCCGCGCTTGTCAATGACGGGCACACGGTATTGCAGTTTGAATATGCAAACGATCAAGCGATCGCATTGAGCGCATCGCGTTTTCTTGAATCGATGGATCAACTCCAAGGCGTGGGTGTCGAATCTATTGATCTGGTGTGTCATTCGATGGGTGGGTTGGTCTCGCGCGATATGATCACACGCGATGGGTTTGCTGATTGTGGCATAGTCGTCGAACGGCTGGTAACGATCGGAACGCCGCACGGTGGCTCGCCCTGGGCGAGGATGCAGGCGGTCTCGGAGATGCGCGAGCAGGTCCAGCGATGGATCCAATCGGATGATCTCGATCCCAAACGCCTGATGG
Source organism: Planctomycetota bacterium (assembly GCA_024280755.1). GTDB lineage: Bacteria > Planctomycetota > Phycisphaerae > Phycisphaerales > UBA1924 > UBA1924. Next base: position 15,749 of record JAJRPN010000002.1, on the reverse strand, counting down.
GCTTTGCGCGTGATGGGGTTGGGCAGGCAGGATCTGACTTGTTACCCGGATCTGATTTCCTTGTTGATCTCGATACGCGGACGATGCCTGAGGGGATACAGATTACTTGTATTGTCGGGCGGATGGTGAGCGAGCATGGCAAAGGCATGGGCTCGCTTATGCTGGATCAAGCGATGCGCGATCTGATTGGCGATCGCGAAGCTGGTGTAATTGGCAACGAGCTTGAAAAACTCAACCAAGAACTTGGCGATGGGGTGGTGCCGATGTCGTCGGCGGTGCTTGAGGGAGTCGATGATGTGGTGATCTTTGAAGCCAATCATCGCTCGATGATCCGCAATGTGGAGCTTGGTGAGGCGATCCGCAAGGCGGGGGGGTTCAAGGCATCTGCTGAGCCCCCAGCGATTGCGGTGGTGCTGGATCGGCTCAAACGAGACTGAGCGTGCTTTGGGATGAATTATCCTGATAAAACCCGTCCATGCGTGAGCGATGGGGGTGGTGCTTGGTGTATACTCGGGTATGGGTCAACAACGGCATCATTATGAACAAGCCTTTGAACGGTATTTGCGAGACGCTCGGATCCCGTATATCTCGGTGAATGAGGCGAAGAAGTCGCTGTTGCCTGAGCGATCTGCGTTGATGACCAGGCGCGGGGATGGGGCGGATCAGAAGCTCAAGAACTTTGACTTTGTGGTGTATGGCGCGGGGACGAACTTGTTGGTAGAGATCAAAGGGCGTCGGCTGCCCGCGATTCGGCTCAAAGATGGTACCCCGGCCAAGCCTCGTATGGAATCTTGGGTGACGCTTGATGATATTGAAGCGTTAACACGGTGGAGCGAACTGTTTGGCCCTGAGTTCGAGCCTGTGTTCGTGTTTGTGTATTGGTGTGATGATGTGCCTCCTGATGGACTGTTTGTTGAGACACTCGTGGATAAGGAACGGTGGTACACGCTTCGGGCAATTACGCTCGATGCGTATGTGGGTGCGATGAAGGTACGAAGCCCGCGTTGGCGGACGATGAATCTTTCTGCGAGCGACTTTGAAGCCTTGAGCCGACCGTTTTGTGTCTCTGGTGATGCGATTGTGAGCCCGACGGCTTCTGCATTGGCATTGGGTATGAACGCCCTGGGCTCGGCTGACGGGTATATTCGTGAGCCTATCTTTGAACAATTGGGTGATGAGCCAGGGCCAAAAGAGCAGATTCTGGTAGGGAATCGGGGCTATGACACTGATTATGCTTGACCTCATGGGGGATGTGTGTGTAGCGTGGTGGCATGATTGATCACACTCTGCACACGAAAGCACAGACCAACAAACACAAGCAGGCATCCAATTGCACTGCTTTGTCATCCAAACCATCCTCTATGGAGGCGTTTTTTGCCCGCTTCATGGGATGTGGGGCCACGATGATGTGTGCGGTGATGGGGTTGATGATTGCGGTATCATCATCGCCAGCGATGGCTCAAGACGCGATACGCCCGCCACGGACGACTGAAGAGCCAAGCAGCCCAAAGATTGTGGTGTATCTGATCGCGGTACTTTTGATGGCTGGGGTGGTCTTTGCCAGCTCGCTGCGATCGAAGCGGACCCATCAGGATTGAGTTTGCAGATATCGCAAATGCTGCGATATTCATTGCCAGACGAACACAAACACGATGGAACCGGGTTTTCTCTCCAGCCGAATAAGATAGGCAGGGAGCAGATGCTTTGTGCTGCGCGGGGGCGAGGGTGTTAGGATAGGCATACGAACAATGAGCTTTGGCACATGAAACACATGATGCCTATGGGAGAATGACATGATGACGCAGAACCAAACAGATGTCCAGGCACCAAGCCGACGACCAACACGCGGGTTGGTTGTCCTGAATCTGGCATTGCTCGCAGGGCTTGGGCTTGTAATGATTGCTCCTGACGCGGGTGCCCAGATGGGGACGCCGACCAATCGGGCACGCGGGGAATATTCAATTGTTGGTGGATCAACCATCGGCGGGGTATCGAGCACGATCTATGTGCTTGATTCGGCCAACCGCGAGCTCATCGCATTGAACTGGAATGACAGCACCAAATCGCTCGATGGTATCGGGTATCGAGACTTGAGCTTGGACTCTTCGAGTGATCCAGATCGCTAAAGCGAATGAGGATAGATCTGTGATTTCAATAATCGATACGGCGAACCAAGCCCAACGGAGCAAAAACATGACCAATACAAACGATATGAATACATCAGTAGTTCTAGCCAACAATACACGCCAGCCGGGATGGCTCTGGGTAAGCGCGGGCGTGCTTGCAGCGTTGATTGTGGTGCAGGGCGGGGCGTTCTTTGGATCAACCGCTCAGGCTGAAATGGCGACGACGAGCGGATCTTATTCGATCATGACCACTGATGGGGGGAATGACGAAATTTTGGTGGTGGTTGATTCGCGCCAAGAGGCGTTGATGGTGTATCGCACATTCAATAACATGAACTTCAAGATGATCGAGCGAGAAGAGCTTTCGAGTCTGTTTTCGCGTGCTCGCGCCCGGTCGATTGGTCGGCCCTAAACTTTGATCTGGACCCGGTTTGTGTTGGGTGTTTTTGAAATCAAGTTCATCGCAGCGGGTTTGTTTGCAGACAGGCTGTGAGAAAAGTAGTTACCTTTGCCAATCCATCCGCTCCCACAGTTTGAAGCCGACCTCAAGGATTATCTCAAAGAGAAAGAGGATCGGGAGGCGTATGAGAAGCTCAATGCGCCCAGCACCATTGTTGTGCGCTTTGGGTATTTGCAGATGGTGGGCGAGTTCCCGTATTCGGGAGATTCCAAGCCCGGGTGTGGATCGAAGCTGGTGGTGAAGACGCCTCGGGGGACTGAGATTGGCGAGATGCTCACGAGCACTTGTGCCAACTCTGGATGTTCCAAGAGTGTAACGCGCAAAGAGATGCTGCAATACATTGAGAACTCTGGCGGGCGACAGTATCCGTTCTTTGAGCAGGGGCGTGTGCTTCGCATCGCAACGGTTGATGATCTCAATACCCAAACGCGCCAAGAGCAACGCAAGAACGAAATTCGGATGATCGCCAAGCGGCTTGTCGAGCGATCTGACTTAGAGATGAACATCATCGAAGCCGAGCCGATCTTTGGCAATGAGCGGGTGGTGATTTACTTCGGGGCTGAGGACCGGATTGATTTTCGTGATCTCGTCCAAGAGCTTTCGCGCGAGGTGGGGACCAAGGTCGAGCTGCGCCAGATCGGCGCGAGAGACGAGGCACGGATCACAGCCGACTATGAGCGGTGCGGGCAGTATTGCTGCTGTAAGAACTTTTTGAAGGTGCTCAAGCCAGTAAGCATGAAGAGCGCGAAGATTCAAAAGGCGACACTTGATCCACTCAAGATTTCTGGGCGGTGTGGTCGGCTGATGTGTTGTCTTCGATATGAAGACGAGACCTATGACGAGTTGCGGAAGAACCTGCCTCACCGCAAGACGCGTGTGGGCACGCCCGAGGGTGATGGGATTGTGATCAGCACGCAGATTCTGACTCAACTGGCAATGGTTCGGCTTGACAATAATACCGATGTTGCGATCCCGATTGAAGAGTTGACCGACCCAGAGTTTAAGACGGCACCCGAGCCTGGGGGGCGATCATCAAGATCTGCTAACTCCAAGCGAGGCGAAACGCGCGAAGAAACGCGCGTGCGCAGCGGGAATCGACCTGGCGAAAAAACACGCAAACGAACGGGCAAGCGTGTGCGCTCTGAAACAGACGACAAAGAAAACATTGACAACTCGAAAGTTGATCGCTCGGCAACTGAATCGACAACTGGATCAGCAACTGGATCGACCAATGTGGGCGATCGTCCCAAGAAGAAGCGTCGTCGACGCCGACGGCGGAGCAGTGGCACTGGCGAAGGTGGCGGCGGAACTTCAGGCGAACAGACCAATACCCAGTCGAATGATTCGAATGCGAGTAAATCAAAGCCAGCAGCAGCGGGGCCGTCGAGTAGTTCATCTGGCGAACAATTTTCTGTTTCGGGAGCAGGCGCAAGCAGCAATGGCCCGAAGAAGAAGAGGAAGCGTCGTCGGCGACGAAAGCCCAGCGATGGTTCAGGTGATAGCACGAATAGCGGGGGCGAAAGCGGATCGTCTGGGCCGAATGATTCAGATAGTTGAACAGGTTGATTTGGAATGAGGATAGATCATGGCTGCACAAACAAAGAATACGAACGCGGTTGGCATCAAGGAAACGATCACGAGTTTGATCATTGCTTTTATGCTTGCGTTTTTGTTTCGTGGTTTTGTGATTGAGGGATTTCAGATCCCGACGGGATCGATGGCACCGACTTTGATGGGCAAGCATATTCGATTTGTATCGCCGTACAGTGGGTATGACTGGGCGGTCGGGCCTTGGACTTATGCAGACCGCCAGCGGACGCACCCGGTGCGTCAGCAAGATGATATTTTGGTGAATGATCCGATCAGCGGGTTGGCGATCAATGACACCAATCGCCGGCTGGCTTCTGGCGATCGTGTCTTTGTGTTGAAGTATCTGCCGATTTTGCACGCACCCGAGCGGTGGGATGTCGTGGTGTTTAAAAACCCCGGCACGCACGAAAACTACATCAAGCGGCTCGTCGGCATGCCCGGCGAACAGGTCGCATTTGTTGATGGCGATGTGTTTTATCGAACATATATTGATGGCCAAACCAAACGCGAAGGCTGGGACACTTGGCAAAGCAGCGGGTGGGATATCGCTAGAAAAACCGAGCGGGTTCAACGAACAATGTTCCAAGATGTGTTTAACTCTCGCTATGTGCCGGCAATGGTCGATCCGGATTTCCGCTCGCCGTTCACTGGAACAACGAATAACTGGGAGGGCGTGCACAGCGAGACGAGCTATCGGTATACAGGCTCGGGCGAGACAACGCTTGCGTGGAATATGAATCGCGAGATCACCGATGCAAACGCATACAACCAGACCTACAAGAACTATGACCCGTTTGCGAAATCCGACGATGTTTCTCGTCTGGTTCGCCCGTTCCCGGTTTCGGATGTGGCGATCAAGTTAAATATTGAATCCGTTGATGGGCCTGTGAATGTTTCGCCGGTGTTGAACGCACGGGGGATGGAGTTTCGCGGGGTGATCGATTCGAGCAGCGGCCAAGCGTCGGTCGAGATGCGATCGATGATGAATGAAGATGGCACAGAACAAACCGAACCAACATGGACACAACTCGATACAGGAACCTTTGACCCATTCAAAGCCAAGGAGGCCCACAGCATCGAGTTCTGGCATGTTGATCAGGCGTTGTGGTTATTTATCGATGGGGAACTGGTGTGTGGTGGCAACGAACAAGGGGCGTACTCTTTGACCCCTGCTCAGCGCGCAATCGCGGCGACGGGGATGAGTTGGAAAGCATTGCAAGCCGCCAGCAAAGGCGACGGCGTGAAGAAACTCGGCGCCTTCTCACAGACCGAGATTTATCGCAAGCCAACATTCCACTGGGCGTTTTCTGGCGGGGCGTTTACGCTTCACAATGTTTCGGTCCGGCGCGATATGGCGTATCAGGTCAACCTCTATTCTCCAACGCGAGGCGGACACCCGGCTTTTTTCCCGACAATGACCAACGATGAGTATTTCATGTGCGGCGACAACTCGTCGAACTCGCTCGACTCTCGGCTCTGGGCTCCAGACTCGATCAACAAATGGGTTAAGCATGAAATTGATGATCGCCCCGGAATGGTGCATCGAGACCTTGTGGTCGGCAAAGCGTTTATGGTGTACTTCCCGGCGCTGCTCGATGATGGCCCGATCTTGACTCCTGATGTTGGGCGAGCGCGTTGGATTTGGTAAGGAAAGAAGGCAATGGGCAATAGGGAATGGGCAATGGGGAAGAGAAGAGGGATTCTTGGGGGATTTAGAGTTCTGTAGGAATGCAAAGGGTGCCACTGCTTGACCGTCTTCGGCAAGCAGTGTCTTTCAGTCTCGCAGATAAACACCAAGACATGGCTTGCTGAAGACGGTCAAGCCATGGCACCCGGTAAGATGGGGTTAAGGCCTTGATTCAACTGGAACTTGGCCGAGTTCGCCCTCGCCTTTTTCGAGATTCGCGCCCAAGCCTAACACGATTCGATTGGCGTAGGCGAAGTAGGCGGCGGCTTGGGCAACATCGAGGATTTCGCGATCGGTCAGGCCTGCTGCTGTGAGATCGTCGATGTCGGCTTGGGTGATTGAAGCGGGATCAAGAGTAAGTTTGGTTGCATAGATCACCATCGCGTTTTCGCGGTTGGTGAGGTTGGTTGTGTTGCCTGTGAAGACCTCGTCGGCGATGTGCTTGCGGTCTTTGGGGAGGAGCTTGCGAAAGCCCACGGCGTGGTGGGTTTGGCAGTAGGTGCATTTGTTGATTCTTGATACGGTCACGCCGACGATTTCGCGTTCGGCGCGAGACACCGGCGAGGGGCGGTGGCAGGATTGGATATAAAGAGCGCAGTGGGCCTGGAGTGATTCAGGATTGAGCGAGTGGGCTTTGAGGACATTATCGACTGAGCCGTCGGAGTTGGCGTAGCGTGTGTAGAGCTCGGCGAGTGGGCCGGCTGCGTCTGATTCGGTGATGGTTTGGATGTAGGTCATATGAAGATTGCAACCTGAATGGGGAATTGGTTATTCCGGTGAATCTGAGTTTGCTCACGGTATGGTACCGTTGCAGAGAAGCCCCCCTCCGTCCGCGAAGACGCGGCCACCTCCCCCGGAAGCCCGGGGGAGGCGAAAGAAAAGAGTCAGAGTAAGTTGGCGATGGCGGTGGCGATGTAGTTGTCGGCTGTGGGGTTGGGCGAGAATGAGCCGAGGGAATCTTTGGTGTCGAGGTTGTGGAGTTGGGCGGTGTTTTCATCGTCGATGACGATGAAGAACTTGGCGTGCTGCTTGATTGCATCGTCGCGGAGCTTGTTGAGCTTGGTGGTGGATTTGTAGGAGATGCGGGCGTGCAGGGGGGCGACGCTGTAGCGGCTTTCTTGCCACGGCTTGCGGTTTTCGTCGGCGAGCCAAGATTGGGATTCGATGCCTCGGCGGAGGTTGGCGGTCAGGGTGTGGACGAGGGGTTCGTTGGCTTCGCTGTTGTCGCATTCGCGGTTGGGGACGATGAAGGCTTGGGGGCGGATGGAAGCCTGTGGTCTTGCGACGGCTTCCATGAGTTCGAGCCCTTCGGGCATGAGTGCTTTGTCGTCGAGGAGATTGCCGAGGACGACATCACCCATGCCGAAGCCACAGGCGGGTGTTGGTGGGCCGCCGAAGAGTTCGATGAGGTTGTCGTATCGACCACCACCCGCGACGGCTCGTTCGCCGTCGGCGAGTGCTTCGAAGACGGTCCCGGTGTAGTAGGCGAGGCCGCGGACGATGGACTCATCGAATTCGAGCCAGCCGGCGGTATTAAAAAATATGGATAGATCAACCAAGCTCTCAAATGATCGATTGAACTCATTCGTCAATTGATTCGATTTCTCTAGGCGTTCTACAAATGTGGCTAGCTTTTCAGTTGCTGTAACAAGAACGCGTCTTGTGTGTTGCCTTTCGGTTTTCGACAAGACCTCTTTGCTTTCTAACTCTTCCATGGCTGCGTCACCAATAGCATTCCATTTTTTCATTCGTCTATCAATCCAGTCATTTGCGGCGGATCGTCCTGAAGCTATAGACTCAAGTGTGGTAGCGTTTCGTTTTAGGGCACGCTGTATTCGTCTTGCTGTTGGGGCTTCTTCTCCTAACTCAGCTGCAATAGCCATGTACTGGTTAAATGAGAGTTTATTTACTTTATCTAAGAGATTAAACCAGTCAGAAAGTGAATGTTCATTTACACCGTACAAACACAGGGAGCCTTCGGAAAATTTGCGATGGTTAATATTGAGCGTCGTATCTGATTGAGAAATCCCAACATTCTCAAAGAGTAGAGTCATGCACTGCATGATTTCACAATCCATCAATGCTTTGGATTCTGGCGTCGCCTCTTCACTCGGCAGCCCAATCACATCCACATTCCACTGCAGGAACTCGCGGAGTCGGCCTCTTTGTGGGCGTTCGGCTCGGAAGTAGGGGCCTGCGGTGAACCATTTGCAGGGTTTGGGGAGTTGTTTGGCGTGGGCGGCGTACATTCTGGCGAGGGTTGGGGTGAACTCTGGGCGGAGGGCGAAGTCGGCTTTGCCTTTTTCGACGAGTTTGTCGAGGGTTTCGGAGCCGCCTTTGCCTGAGAATGTTTGGAAGAGCTCGTTGAGGATGGCGTCGCCGGATTTGACGCTGTAGAGCTCGGTGGATTCGAAGGTTGGGCCTGCGATTTCTTCGAACCCGCAGCGGATCGAGGCGTCTCGCCAGGCGTTGGTGATGTAGCGTTGGCGGAGGAGATCCTCGGGGTAGAGGTCTCTTGTGCCTTTGGGTGGTTTGATCTTTTTGGAAGCCATGAAAGAGGGTATGCGTGGTGGATGGGAAAGATGGGTGGCATGTAGGTGCCGTCTTCGGCTCCTGCATGTTTGATGGATTTAGGAGAAGGAGAAGACATGCAGGAGACTTTGTCTCCAGCATGGCACCCAGAAGGTTGGGAAAGGAAGGGAAGACCCCCTCCGTCGGCTTCGCCGCCACCTCCCCCGGAGGCCCGGGGGAGGCGAAAGATGGGGATTGAACAGATTGAAGAATGGAACCGTGGCAGGGGTTTCTTGGTAGAGTAGTGTATGGGAATGACGATTCGGCATGTTGTGTTGATCTCTGCGACGCTTAGCGTGGGGTCATTTGTGTATATGGTGGGCTTTTCGCCTATGGATGAGTCGGTGTATGCGCGGGCGGGTGCGATCGATCAGGTGCCCGGGCCAAGCAGGCTGATTATTACGATTCGGCGATCGCTTGCTCAGGGGCAGTTGAAGACCGCTGATCGGATGGCCGATGTGCTTGTTGAGCATAATCCTGAGGAGCCGAGTTCTTTTTTTTGGCGAGCGCTGGTCTATCGGCAGATGGGCGAGGATGAATCTGCCTTGGAATGGTGGACGATGCTCGACGACCAGTTGACGACTCTTGGTTCTTGGCCCAACCGATATTCGGCTTCGCAACTGGACTATTTTCGTGCGTGGGGCAAGTTTGGGATTGGTGAGGTTGAAGAATCGCAGACGATTTTTTTGAAAATCGCGACAGATCTCGAAGAGCGATCCGGCGGAGAAACGGGCGAGGTGACTGATCCGGGGGTGTTGTACAACTTGGCGTGTTATCGATCGATGGGTGGCGAGCTTGAAGCTGCTCTTGGGCATTGGACCCGAGCTTTGAAGCTTGGGTATGCCTTGGACGATGGATGGTGGGCAGCCGACCCAGATCTTGAGCCTTTGCACGAGGATTCCCGGTTTTGGGACTCCCACGGGCAGCATGATCGAGATCGGCCCAGCTTAGAAGCTGATGATTAAGTTTGAGGGCATGAATCGGGGCGATAAACCGGATTCGCGCTACGATATGGAGAGTGAGCCGACAGGGTTGATCATGCTGATGAGCCCTGGTTTGGTTTCGCGATGATTTTTAGACTGACTCTTCAGATATGGGATGAGCCGACGCTATGCCAACAGTCACGATTAACGGGATCGAATGTGAGTTCACCAAAGGCGAGATGGTCATCGAGGTGGCCAACCGCAACGAGATCACCATCCCGCAATATTGCTATCACGCCGGTCTCTCGCGCCCTGCGCAGTGTCGGATTTGCTTGGCGACCTTCGAGGCGCCCAACCCACGCAATGACAATAAGCTCGAGCCGATGATGGGCGGCAAGCTCTTGCCAACCTGTGCGACCCAAGCAAGCGAAGGCATGGTTGTCACGATCGAGAGCGAGAAGGCGGTTGCGAACCAGAAGGCTGTGATGGAGTTCTTGCTGATCAACCATCCGCTGGATTGTCCGGTGTGTGATCAGGCGGGCGAATGTACCTTGCAGGATTATTCATTCCAGTTTGGACGCGGGCATTCGCGGTTTACCGATACGAAGGTTGTGTCGCCCAAGAAGAACATGGGTGAAGAGATCTACATGTATTCAGACCGTTGCATCATGTGCACACGGTGCGTGCGGTTTACCGATGAGGTGACTGAAACACACGAGCTGATGGTCGACGGGCGAGGCGACAAATGCACGATCGATATCTTCCCCGGCATTGGTCTCAACAACCCGCTGGCGAGCAATGTGATTGACCTGTGCCCGGTGGGATCGTTGATTGACAAAGACTTCTTGTTTCATCAGCGGGTGTGGTTCCTCAAGAAGAGCGCAGGGATTGATCCGTTTACGAGTTCGGGCGACAATATTTGGGTCGAGCATAACCAAGGCCGACTGTATCGCATCAAGCCACGCACAAACATGGACATCAACACCTGGTGGATCACTGACGAGGTGCGGTATGGGTGGAAGTTCGTCCACAGCGATGCGCGACTGACCCAGCCGATGCGTCGCGAGCATGGGATGATGGTCGAAGCAAGCTGGAGCCGAGCATATGGACAAGCGATTGATGCTGTCCTTAGTGCCAAGGCTGACGGCAAGAAGACCGCACTGGTTGTCTCCGCAACATTGACAAACGAAGAAGCGTACAGCCTGGTGAAAGCTGTTCGGATGCTCGACGAACATGTTGAGTTGTTTGTTGGGCCGATCCCGACCGATGGCGAAGACAAGCTCTTCCCCAACCCGCAGCACAGCAAGCAGTTTGTGCAACGGGCTGAGAAAGTTCCAAACGCCAAGGGTGTTAAGCGTGTGCTCGAAGCACTCGGCGGAAGTAAAGAATACGAAACATTCGTCCGCCGGGCGGGCGAATATGGAGCAGCCATCGTGACGGCCAACTTCCCGAGCACATGGGTGACTGATACATTGGTCGATGCGATCGCGAACACCAAGCTCATCTTGATCGACACCACCGATTCGGTGCTCTGCGCCAAGGCTGAGGTTGTGCTGCCCGCGTCGAGCTTCGCTGAGAAGAGCGGGAGCTTTGAAAACTGTGATGGGATTATCCAGCACTTCGATCAGGGCATCCCGAACCAGCACCAATCGAAAGCTGAAGGGCAGATTGCCCTCGACCTGATCGAACTCGCCGCTGGCGGCAAGCTCGTCGAGCATGCGCCGGGGTTTGGCTCATTGATTGTCGACGAACAACCCGGACAGGTCGCAAGCACAAACGATTCGATCTTGATCCCGCGCGGCGAGCTCTACGAAGCCAGCGTCATCCGCGAGCGGATGGTTGACGAGGCCGATTCGCTGAGCATGTTCGGAAGCGATGTGAAGCTGCCGCCGCGTGTTGAACTTGTTGAGTCGGATATGGAGATGGTCGAGCTTTAAGAGACTGAATCTACTGTGAATATTTAAAAACCCGTCCGAACTAGACGGGTTTTTGTATTTGATATCAAGACAAACAAAGCAATGTGGATAACCGCATTAAAACTATTCATCTCTCCTTCCCTTATTGCACCAAGGACACTGAAACAAGAAAAAAGATGAAGATGAAGATGAAGATGAAGATGCTATTTTAACTCCAAATCTTACGCGTTCGTTATGCGTACAATACAAAGGAGATTTCGTATGAATCGAATCATGAAGTGGATTCAAGAGAGAAAAGCGTATTCAAACCCTACATTCGGAACAGTGTTAATATTGAGCGCGATGATATTCCCTGTTTTTCAAGCGTCAGCGAGGCTTGTAGAGCCTGTCCAATCGATGGCACTGAATGCTGATGAGATTGTTGATGCATTGGATGCCGTCGAAGCCGGGACTGATGTAGGCAAAGCGTTTGAAATTCAGCCTGTCCCATATCGCGACTGGATTAAAACACAGAAAGCCATATTTGAAGCATTGTTTGATGCCTCATACACCCTTGCGAATTCTGATTACTTTCTTTTCTCTTCCATTTCACTTGTAGATGAACGAACCACCGTTCAAGGGCACAATGTTCAAGGGGAACTCTTTGACCTGGAACTGACCGTTCTTACAGAAATTGAGAATATTCATGATGATATCCCAGATGACATAACAAATTTTCTCGCCTCAGTTAACGCGGATGACTACGCGTTTACAGGGACACTTAGTACATCAAGTGCATCTTTTGATGTTGCTGGATCAATCTTTCAGGCCGATTTGCCAGATGGGGGTAGAAATTATTTTCTGGTTATTGGCTCTATTGTTGATTCATCAGTTATTGATTTTCTAAATGACCCTGCTCGTGACGCTCCTTCCTTCATCATGGATGGTCCTGAACCGCTAAACTGTGAACAAGCCTTTGCCATTGCGGACAATAACTACACCGCCGCGTTGACCGCAGCAGCGGCTGCGTATGCTGGTTGTATGGCTGCCGCACAAAGAAGGCTCAGAAACACACTTATTGGCTGCGGAGTTGCTGCAGGTATTGCATGGGCTTCTGGGATCGGCGGCCTAGTAGCATTAGGCGGTGGAAGTGTCTGTGGATTTCTAGCGTTGACTGATTATGACTCTAATGTCGTAGCTTGTTTCACCACCTTTGTGGCTTCTATGACTGCAGCCCAAGCAGCTCGAACGGCAGCCAAGGCAAATGCCATTATTGTATTTGGTTCTGAAAACTGTCCATCCAGCGAACAATAATCGAACAAGCACTCACAGGTATATACAATACCCTCAAGCGATCGCAAGCCGGTCGCTTTTTTTGGAAATCACATGCTGACTATCGTGTTTACAACTTTGTTTTACTTGCTTGCACTTCATAGTGTGTCAAAGAAATTTGCTCGTTCGAGTTGCGGAATTTGCGAGTTTGCAAAGCGAGAAAAGTTGCTGGATCATGAGATTGAGTTGAATGAAGTCGAGAGTCTGAGTATTGGATGGCCTCGAGATGTTTTTCGGATTGGAATGATGCTCCTCTTGATCATGATGGCTGCTATTCGGTTTTGGGATTTTTACTCTCAAAACAAGTGGTTCCAATGGAATGACAACTTCACAGATGCCATGACAGACAGTTTTTTTATCACGGTATTTTTAAACACTCTGCCCATTCTTGGCTGGACCCCCTGGCAATGGGGTGCGGTCACGATTGATGCACAATCACTTTGTGTACCAAGAACACGGAAGACCGCTGTCTTTAGGCGAGGCCCGAACACAAGAATAAAGGTCGTCCGTGGAATTGGCGGGTCATTCTATCATTGCGCGGCAATCAATGATGCGCAATCAGCCCGGTTCTATACAAACGCTCGGGGAGTGGCCCGCTTATATGCGTGGAGCCTACCTGCTAAGAATAACTCACATAAAAACGAAGCATCTACACCTTAGCCAGTCGGGTTTTTACATTGTCGAGGACATTCATGAAGTTGATGTAGCCGTCGTAGGGGGAGAAAGAAAGACCTCCTCAGTCTGCTTCGCAGCCACCTCTCCCGGAGGCTCGGCGGAGGCGATGGGGAGTGGTTGGTTCGGCTTTATCTGCTTTGTTGTCCATATGAGCATTGTCGCATGTCGGCGGTGCGGCTCAAGGGGGGAGTATTGGGGTGCAATGATTTTGCGCACGAGGGTGGTTGTTGGGAGAAAAAAAGCGCACGGATGGGGTGATGATCGATCAAGTAGAATATGAAAATTATTTATTTGTCGTGGACTGAACTCGCTCAGCAATCGATTCGATGGGTTTTTCAGAAAAAATCCTGATCTCAGGAGATGATGAATTCTGATTCAAAATTTCATACTCGAAATCTGTAGGAGGTATGTGAATAACAGCTGGCCCCAAATCAAGTGTGACACCCAACAGCGCTGCTTTAAACGATGGCTCAGGCAATGACGCTTTGATCCCAACCAATCGCCCTGGTGCCCCTTTCAACTCAGACAATGTTCCCGCATTCAAACTGCACGTAACGGAAACATCATTCGCTGTTGCTGAAACAGCTTTACCACTTAAAAACTCTTCTATATACTCCAACTCGGATAAATCGGTCGGTGTAGATTTTTTTGGCAGCACAAAATCAATTCTAAGATCCTTCGCAATTTTCTTTACACGGCTTAAAAAATCAACAACCTCGGCAAACTCTTGCAGCTCAGAGCACGCACTCTCTATCGTTTGCTTAACAACTGAGTTGCCATCCATGGAAATTTCACATATCACCTTGTTGTTTACATCAATTTTCGAAAGAAAACGGCTTAGGCGATCAAAATCTCGACATTTGCAAATGTTTTTTTCAACCCATGGCGATGTAGAAAAATTTAGATTGACGGTTACCCCTGCGGGGTTCAAACCTAATTGTATTGCGAACGCTCCATCTGCAATACTCGAGTTAAAAACACGGTATTTCAATCCGCCGACAAAAACACCGTAAAGCTCAATGCCCCCACATTCGCGGGCAGATGAATCAACGACGATCAAACGAACAGAGGCGGGGGTTCTATTTGAAACTTGAATAGCGGCAAACTTGCCGTTTAGGAATGAACTTTCAAGCATAGGGAATCCTGTTTGCTCTATTTCTATTCCAAAATCAGCGGGGTTCAACTCTGCGCCGTGATCGAACAACTGTTCTAGAAATTTCTGCGCTCCACCTGATTTTGACTTGAATGTAAGAGTTCCCTTAATTGGCTTATCACTGTAGCACTTATATGAAATTCCTTTTTCTGTTGCCATTAACTCTGCACGGAGCCCTGGGTTATCCCGCTCAAATTTTTGCTTCTTAAATTTAATCGCTTGCACCGGGTCTGTAGACCATTTGTCTCTGGATTTTTTATCCGCATCAAGAATGGCAGATTGCCATTTTTTGCTGTCACAAATCTCATTCTCCAATGGAATAGCAAACGAAGCTGTTTTTTGTTTTCTCCATTTACCAATCACCTTGGGGACTGCAATCAAATTTAAATCTATCCAGAAACCGCGCCTAGTGCCAACATCTACAGCCACAACGAATGTTGGCCTTCTTCGTTTTTCAACTGCGTACAGAAGCATGTCTGTACCGATAGATGGAGATCGCACTGTAGTCTCAGAAATCTTTAGCTTCAAAGCCCCCTTGAGCTGCACTCCAAAATCAATCCCCGTTGCATCTGCAGTGCCGCCGACATAGTTGTCGAACAACTCAAATATATAATCAATCCCAATATCCTCTTCGGGAGTAGATGTTGCCCAACCCCCTGTGTGGGACAACAGGGTTGATTTTGCATCCCGATCAATATCATGTGAGATAGATTTTTTTGCAGACATAAACGATCATATACAATTTCACACCTTAGCCAGTCGGGTTTTTACATTGTCGAGGACATTCATGAAGTTGATGTAGCCGTCGTAGGGGGAGTCGTAGGGGGAGAAGTATTTGTGGACATCGCCGTCGGCCCAGTATTTGGTGCACATGTAGTAGAAGTGATCGCTGGTTGTGAGTTTGCGCCAGTCGGTGAGGATGTGTTCGATTTCGGTGGATTGCTTTGGGTCGGCCTTGGCTTTGATTTCGACCATGCGGTCTTTGAGGATTCGTTCTACGCGGTAGGTTTCTTCGAGGGCGTTGTGTTGCATGGCGTTGCCTCGCCAGGCGGTGAGGTCGCGTTCGGTGTCGGCCCATGAGATGAACTCGGGGACATCGTACTCGCCGACGGGGTCGAAACGAGTGAGTGCTTCAGACGGCGTGATGAAATGGTTTTCTGTCGTGCCGTCAGCTTTGTGGGCGACATCGAAGATGGCTTCGGGGAGTTTTTCGAGGAACTGGAAGATGCCGGTGTCTGCCCATTGGTGTTCGCCGAAGGTTTCATAGTCCATGAAGAGGTTACAGAGGTAGCCGTCGCCGTTGATTTGGTGTACCCATTTGGCGAACTTTTCGGTGG
>JAJRPN010000039.1 GCA_024280755.1 Planctomycetota bacterium | reverse complement strand
CATTACAACACGGTGAGACCTCATTCATCGCTTGGATACCGCCCACCAGCACCGGAAACTCGGATTACCCGGGTCGTCAATCACCCATCAGAGGCCTGCTCCGCTACGCTCCGCAGCCCTCTGATGGGACAAAGGAACGCCACTGCCCTAACATAGAGAGTGGTACAGAATATGGGGGCAGGCCAGAATTCCGGTCTTGACCATTCGAATCGATGATCTCGGTGACGGAATTTGCCTGCAGGCAGGGTGTCCCACATCACGTTGTATTCGCTGTTGGGTGTAGTGACGATTACAGTGCTAGGGCGAGCGAACTCGAAGACAACTCGTTCGAATGCTTGAAGTCGAGGTTGATCGAGATGTTCGATGACCTCAACACATGCCGCTGCATCGAACTTTTCCAGGCGTTCGTCTCTGTACATCAAAGAGCCGTGGATCAACTCAATTCGCTTCCGTTGGATATCAGAAATACGATCAAGGCGGAGTTTGCCAGAAGCTCGCTCAAGGGCTCGAATAGAAACATCGACACCGAGGATGCGGCGGAACTGCTGCTCCTTCATCAAATCACGGAGCAGATTGCCTTCGCCACAGCCAAGATCGAGAACACTGGATGCTCCGCTGGCTTTGAGAGCCGCCAAAACGGATCTGAGTCGCTGGGCATTGAGACTTAGTGGCCGTTCAATCTGTTGTTCCTCGGCATCCTGGGCTTCTTCTGAAGCGGTAGGATCAAGATCGTCTTCGACAGCAAGGCGGGCGAGTGCGTCTCTCGTAAGCTGGCGTTGGAACTTCAAATACCTGTTGGTAATCAGATCTTTCTCTGGATGGCTGGGTAACCATGATTCGCCCCGAGAGAGTAGCTTATCGACTTCATCTTCGCTCACCCAATAGTGCTTGTCGTTATCAAGGACTGGAATGAGGACATAGAGATGTTGAAGAAGCAGTTGAAGTGGAATTTCGTGTTCGAGAGCTACGGTGAAATATGGTCCGTCTCCCCAAGATTCGAATCGATTATCAAGCGCATGGCGTGTCGCAGTTACTGTGTAGCCCAGAGGCTCAAAGAGTCGGCGAAGAAGTTCCTCGCCGCCTCGGCATGGTACCACAGCAATCTTCACTGACAGAGTCATTGGGCGATCAACCAGTTCTTGTCTTTCCTTGCTTCGCCCGTTCATGGCCGTTGAGAATAATTTATTCATAGCCACGCTCAAGAATGATGAGGCAACATATGGGCGATCATTGACATATTGATCAAGACCATGCTCGCCCCTCCCTCGGACAAGTCCAATAGGATCTACATCGAGCAATACGCAGATTTGACACCGTTGTTCATCCGCCTCGGGGTAGTAGACATGCACCTTGCCAAAGCCAAGGTCGAATGATTGGACCCCTGCAGGGTTCTTGTGGAGGAGGTATCCCATGTCTGTTGCTGGGGGGCTATCTTCATTTCGAGTTGTTGTGATCGATAAAAGCATGCAAGTGTATAATAGGTATTTGTTTGAGAGTCTTCCAGATGTGGTCGTGAAATGGAACCACCATCCCTATGTATCTAGGATCATGCAACGAATGGGGCACGAGAATGACTAAAAATCTATAGCTCTTTCAGAGAGTGTCATCATGCGTTTTGACGACCAGTTGTCATACTTTGAAGCAAAAGCAACCCGCGCAATCAGCAGAAATACATCATGATGCTAGGCCGTGCCTGACGGCTCAGTTCCATACAAGAACGCCATCCTTTTCTCCTCCCCTGGAGGCCCGGGGGAGGAGAGTATGTGATCAAACACCAGCCGTCAGACACGGCCTAGTTGCTTCATAGCTCACTCCACTCGTATTTTTGGGATTGATCCTGATGCCCTGATCTGCCCCCAAAAACTAGTCCATCTTGGGCGAGGTCTGAGCGCCCCCGAGATCGCTCGCAAACTCGGCCTCACCGAGCAAACCTACTACCGCTGGCGGAAAGAGTACGGCGGATTGAAAACCAGCCAAGCCCGCAAGCTCAAGGACCTCGAAAGGAAAACGCCCGGCTCAAGAAGCTCGTCGCTGATCTAAGTCTCGACAAAGCGATGCTGCGGGAAGTCGCTCGGGGAAACTTCTAAGCTCGCACCGGAAGCGTGAAGCGGTCGGGGTGCTCCTTGATTGCTTCGAAGTCTCCGAGCGGCGGGCGTGCAAGATATTGAAACAACCCAGAGCATCGCAGCGGTACTTGCCGTGTGTGCGGGACGATGAGTTGCTCAACGGCGAGATCTTCTACACGCTTCGAGAAGCCAAGGTCCTGATCAATCGGGGTGGGGTCATTACAACACGGTGAGACCGCATTCATCGCTGGGATATCGCCCGCCAGCAACCGAAATCCGGATCACCCGAGTAGTCAATCATCCATCAGAGGCCTGCTCCGCTCCGCAGTCCTCTGATGGGCCAAAGGAACGCTACTGCCCTAACATAGGGAGTTGTACAGAATATGGGGGCAGGTCACAGGGTGCCCATAAGACCCATCCCATTCTGTTAAAAACATGACCGGCTCTGAGCTGGGAGTGTTTGTTATCTCCACTTATAAAAACACCACTGGTATGCAGCCAGTGGTGCTTTTTTAAACCGAGTTCAGCAAGAACGAGCTGGGGGTTGTGCCTCGCCGAGAAAACTACAAGATTTTTTGAACTTGCTCTAGGAGTTTCGTGGGTGGATTGCGCATGACAAGATGCAGGGGATGTTCAAGACCTGCTTCGAGTGATTGAGAGTTTCGAAACTCACAATCGAGCCACGCAGAACCACAACACAGAATGGAGCAGCAGGATGACACACAAAGCAACAGGGATTGGGATCGGTATCATGGCATTGATTGCAGGATCAGGGCATGCGCTCGCACAGGGAGATATCGCATCTCCTCAAGCCACGATCAGCGAAACGGTTGAGGCTGGGATGGGCACCGGGGCCGGGCTTCCCCAAGCCATCGCCGGGCCGTTCGGGCTTGGGGGCAAGGCGTATTACTTGCTCGAACCATCGACTTGGGAGCAGAGCGAACAGGCCGCAGTGGCGAACTATGGTGCGCATCTCATTACGATCAATAGCGCAACAGAGAACTCATTTATTCGCAACAGCGTGCTGGATTTTGATGGGAATGGGCGCAATGGCTGGTTGGGTTTGACTGATCGTGATGTTGAAGGCGATTTCGTATGGGCCAATGGAGAAACTGTTGGGTATACCAACTGGTCGCCAGGTGGAGAACCAAACGGAGGCACCAATGAAAACTATGCAGCAATGCTCGATGGGTTCCCTCATTGGTATGATCTCCAGAATAACTGGGGCGATCTTTTTACGCCTGTGTATGGCATTGTCGAGCTGGATATTCCCGAAACGCTCGCCGGGCCGTTTTATTACGAGGGTCATACCTACTACCTGCTCGATGAATCCAACCGTCATCAGGCAGACGCCGCTGCAAGATTGCTCGGCGGGCATCTCGTGACGATAGACGATTCGGCTGAGAACAGTTGGGTTCGATCGAATGTGGTTGAGTTCGATGGTATGGGTCGCCATTCTTGGCTCGGGATGACCGATACCGGCTTTGAGGGGATTTACAAGTGGGATAATGATTCGCTGGCAACCTACCTGCCTTGGTTCCCCAATGAACCCAATGGTGGGGCAAGCCAGAACTACATCATCATGTGGAACAACAGCACGCTCTGGTTTGATGGTGCGTACAACTGGGGTTCAGCAGTGTTTGGCATTGTGGAGGTGGCGAGCCCGAATCCATGTGCTGCCGATTTGAACAATGATGGCCAACTCAACTTCTTCGATGTCTCCGAGTTCCTCAGCCTGTTCGGAGCCGGATGCCCATAACTCAATGTGCATTTGTGTGAAGCATTTATAGGAGACCACAACTCGAACGCCGTCGATGCTCTATCGGCGGCGTTCTTCATTGGCTATTGGTCTTTGCCCATGAGTGCTTCGAGCTTGGCTTCTCGATCAGCATCAGGATCTTGTGCATTCCATACGGTGTAGAGCTTGATCATCAAATCTCTATTGGCGGCTTTGATATTTTCCTTTCCGGGCCCGGCGGTTTCAAGAATGCCCTCGGCTTCTAAAAACAAGCTTTGGGCTTCTTCAAAGCGTTGTGATCGTGTGAGGGATGCTCCGTAGCTGCTGATGAAATAGGCGAGATCGGTACTTGACGGGGGGAGCGCAGCTCTGGCATGTTGGAGCGCCTCGGCAAAGAGGACGAGGGCCTGGTCGTTCCTGCCTTGCTCGGCGATATCGCTGGCGAGTGATCGCATTGCAGAGAAGGTGTTAATGTTCTTATCGCCGAGTGTGTTTCGCAGCGCAGCCAGCATTGGCGTGAGGAGCTGCTCGGCTTGCGCAAACTCTTCTTGTTTCCTGTGTTGGTTTGCCAATGTTCGAATCAGCCCGATGGTCTGTACATGCGTTGGGCCAAGCCTTGCTTGAGCATTGGCAATTGCATCCTTCAGGATCACTTTGGCCTCGTCATATCGTTCAAGTTTGTTGAGCATCCATGTGACGAGATTGAGCGAGCCGAAGGTTCGTGGGTCGCCAGGCCCGAGGGTTTCGAGTCGTCCTTGGTATGCTTCTCTTGAGAGTTCGAGCGATCGTTCGCTTTGTCCGATCTGGCCATAGAGCCCGGCAAGGTTGTGGATCGATGACAAAGTGCTCGGGTCAAGATCGCCATTTGAGAGTCGTTTGGCTTGGAGTGTTTCTTCAAGGATCGGAGCAGCCTTTGCATATTGGCCCGTCTGGAGATATGCGACCCCTAGGCTGCTGAGCGCATTGTTAAGTTGGCTGTCGCTGGGTTTGCGTGAATCGCGCAAGATTGCAATTTCATCAAGCGTGATCTCGATTGCATCGTCAAATCGGCCTTGGTACATGAGGTTTGATGCCAGCGAGTGCATCGCGTTGATGGTATCGTTGCCCGCTTCTCCCTCGAGTGATCGGTAAATTTCGAGTTGTCGGCGGTGGTGCGGCTCGGCTTGATCAAAGACCCCGAGCTGTTCGAGTGTTTGGGCAATGGTGAGCCGAACGCGGGCTTCGACTCCTGGGCGATCGGCAAACTTGCCTTCGATAGATTCCGAAGCGATCGATACCGCTTGGCGAACGGTGAGATCGCGGTCTTCCATTCTTGCAGGATCCGCAGCCCCTAGCAGATCCGTAAGCAGGAACTCTACAATTTCCTCAGCCGTCTGGGCTTCATTCTCAGCAACCACAGCGCTTTGCTTTGCGTTGGCTTGTTCATCGAGTGCCCAGATCATGCCGATGGTGGTTCCCGCGATTCCCAAGAGAAGCACGCCCATGACGGCTGCGCCTGCAATGACCTGGCCGCGATGCCTTTGGATATATTTTTGAATCTGGTATGAGCGTGTTGGAGGGCGAGCCTCAACGGGTTCGTTGTGCATGAATCGTGCGATGTCTTGGGCGAGGGCACTCGCAGATTCATATCGTCGATCAGGGTTCTTTTCGAGGCACTTCATCACGATCCAGTCCAGGTCGCCTTGGAGTAGTGAGCCGAGTTTTCGTGAATCGTTTTTTTGATCAATGGCCGATGTTGCGCCCTGTTTTTCGAGCGTGATTAGCCTGGTGCTTGGTTTATCAGGCTCGTCATCATTGATGACCCGCATCATTTCAGCGAATCCCTTGCTAAGCAGGTCTTTGTCCGTGAACGGCGTAGTGCCGGTTAACAACTCGTAGAGCAGCACGCCGAGCGAATAGATATCGGTGCGTGTGTCAACATGTTGATTGTTGAGCTTTGTTTGCTCTGGCGACATATATGCCGGCGTTCCGACAAGCTGCCCGTGTATTGTAATGGCTGTTTTGGTATTGAGCCTGGCGTCGGTAGCTTTGGCGATTCCGAAATCAATAATTTTGGGCACAGGAGTGCCATCAACTTCAGTCACTAAAACATTGCTGGGCTTGATATCGCGGTGGATGATTCCCTTTTGGTGTGCATGCTGGATCGCTCTGCAGACTTGGACAAACAAATCCAACCTTGCATGAAAATTAAGTGTGTGTGTTTGACAATACTCGATGATCGACACGCCACGGACAAACTCCATCGCAAAGAACGGGCGTCCGTCCTCGGTTGTTCCTGCATCAAAGACTTGTGCAATGTTTGGGTGATCCATCATTGCGATCGCTTGGCGTTCGGCTTCGAACCGTGCGATCACTTGCTTTGTATCCATGCCTCGTTTGATGACTTTGAGGGCGACGGACCGGTCAGGATTCTGTTGGCGGGCTTCGTACACTGAGCCCATACCACCCTCGCCGATATGATCAATAATGCTGTACCGATCAATCTTTGTAGGTGTATCGGTTTGGCTTTCTACCTTCTGGCGGGATATGAGTCCTGCGAGCTCTCCGGGGGTGTTGGTATCGAGCGGGCTCTGTCGGGAGTGTTCGGCGAGCAGTTCTTCGATTTCGCCGCGAAGTTCGGAATCGTCGGCGCATGCCTTTGATAGATACTCATCGCATTTTCTCTTTGGGAGAGACCGCGCCGCTTCAAAGAGTTCGCTGATTCGCTCGAATCGGTTTGCGTCCATTATGTTGGTTCTTCTCTGAGTTGTTTTCCAAGCCATGCGCGGGCCATGTACCAGTCCGCTTCGATTGTTTTCTGGGACACTCCAATGACAAGTGCCGCCTCTTTGTGCGTCATCCCGCCGAAGAACAGCAGTTCGACAACTTTGGCTTTGCGTTGATCATGCTGCTGAAGTTTTTCCATCGCTTCATCAAGCTCGAGCATGTCGAGTGTATTTATTTGTGCGGCACCGTCGGTGTCGGAGAGTGTCACCTTGAGTCGATTGCCGCCGCGTTTGAGTGTGCTGTGTTTGCGGGCGTGGTCGATGAGGACTTGTCGCATTACTTTGGCGGTGATGGCGCGAAAGTGAGCGGCGTCGGACCAGGGGATTTGGGTTTGATCGACTAGGCGGGAGTAGGCCTCGTGAACGAGGGCGGTGGGTTGGAGAGTGTGGTCTGGGCGTTCTTGGCGAAGGTATGAGCCGGCGATGGAGCGGAGTTCGTCGTAAATCTGTGCGAGCAAGGCATCAAGTTCGAGCGATTGATCCCCAGTGGCATCCACACCCAATATCTGCAAGACTTGTGTAAATCGTGCTTTATCGGGCATAGGGATACTTTCTAAAAACTTCAGAAATCAATAGGAGATTCACACGCCTTCTGCGCATGAGTATACAGGAGATCGTCTTTTCCGAACAGCCACAGGCCTTGATTCCTTCAGAAATACAAGTTTCTGAGGCATCACATGAACAAGAAAGACCACATGAAAAACCAACAAACATTTCGAACAGCTTCATTTCTCGGTTTATCAGCACTGATCGCCTTTACCGGCATGGGTGCCGATGCCCAAGTCATCAATGATTCTGGGATCATTTATACCGTGCCAACTG
The DNA here is from genome assembly GCA_024280755.1 of Planctomycetota bacterium. GTDB lineage: Bacteria > Planctomycetota > Phycisphaerae > Phycisphaerales > UBA1924 > UBA1924. The sequence goes on along the minus strand of JAJRPN010000039.1, from coordinate 174,687 downwards.
ACATCGCCGCCACAAGCGTCTATGGATTTGATCTCGCCAACGGTTTTGGTCGCCTGGCGATCGCGAGTCCGGAACTCCATGATATATGGACGGGTCGAGTGCTCGTATATGACACAACTACCGGTGCTGAACTTTATACGCTCGTGGCCCCGATTGATGCGGATGAGCCCGGTGACTTCGGCAGGTCGATTGCGATGGAAGGGACGAACATTGTTGTCGCGACGAGTGCCGGAGACTTCGCTGGAACTGCAGCCCAGGATAAAGATCAGGTTTGGGTGTACGACGCGGTGACGGGGGCACTCCGGTTCGAGCTTCTCCCGGACAATATACTGAATTTTAACTTTGGGTTCGGCTTCGACATCGAAATCGATAATGGGGTTATTGCGGTCAGCCAACCCGCATATGATAACTTCACAGGATGTGTGTACCTCTACGACGCAACTGATGGATCGCAAATTGATGTCATCTACGGTGAGGCCGTCATTGGGAGCACTCCATTTTCACTGTTTGGTGACGAAATCGAGATGCACAACGGGTTGCTCACGGTTATGCAGAGAGATCATCCTAGCGTAGCCGAAGAACAAGGGATATATATATTTGATGTCGTTACCCGGGCGTTGCTCCATGAAATCCTACCCCCCGTGGGAAATCAATGGACCGATGGTTGGGGCACAGAACTCGCGATGAACGACGACACACTGATCGTGTGTGCCCCCGGCGACGATCCATACGGCCTGAATACTGGCTCGGTGTTCGCATACGATTTGGCAACCGGTGAGTTTCGCAACAGGATTATGGTGGTCAATGCTCCGACAGAATCACTGATCCGCATGAACGCCGAGATTAACGAAAACGGGCTCGTTGTAGTCAGTTCGTCGAACGGCGAGGGGGCGCATGCCGGCAGCGCAACGGTCAAACTCTTTGAGTCCCACACAGGGATTCAGGTGGGATCGCTTGAACCATCGAGCGGGTTGCGATCGGCATCCTTTGGACTGGCGATGACTTTCATAAACAACGAAATCTTTGTCAGCGACATCAACCAAGGGCTGAGTCGCTTAGACACCGTGACCCACTATCAGACCGGATCAGCAATCACGATGCATCCCCAGAGCCATGTGACAGATGTTGCTGGGTTTGGACTTGAGATGCAGGTCTTGGCAACCAACACCACAGATTTTCAGTGGTTTAAGGACGGCATCGAGGTCGCTGATGGCCCGCTTTATGCCGGAGCAACGACCAATCTCTTGAGTATCAACTCGGGCTCTGATACAGAAGGCGCCTACACCTGCGAGGTAACGAGTGTCTTGATGAGTTCGGTGATGAGTGACCCTGGATACCTCGTGTATCAAGGTGCAACAGCCCCGGCGTGCCCCGCAGATTTTAGTGGCGATGGGCAATTGAACTTCTTTGATATCTCCATCTTCCTGCAAGCATTTGGCGATGGCTGTCCATGATGAACAGTTCTGATCTGTAATACAAATCGCCCTGATCTAATCGGGGCGATTTGTTTTTGTAGAGCGTGTTTTTCGTTCTACTAACGCTCTTTCATGTAGAGCCATTGTCTTGCAGAGTGCCGCATCGCCTGGTCTTCGTTTCCATCAAGGCTGTGCATGCGGGCGATTGCGCAGTCGAGAAGAGAGTAGTCCTTCATGCTTTGATGGCTTTGGAGTTCTTTGGTTTGAATAATGGCCCGATGCGCTTTTCCAGATTCATCCAAGGCGATCGCACGATTCAATGAATAGACAGGCGATGGGTGAAGTTGTAAAAGTCGGCCATAGAGGATGATGATGTTTTCCCAGTCCGTTGCGTCAATGCCTTTGTCGATGGAGATGACTATTCACTTTGGCAAAGTAAGTGACAAAGCTGAGCGGCTTCTTCGCAGATATCTTGTCGAATGGGCTCATCGCTGCATGATGTGCTGTACTCCTCGTCAACCTCGGCAAATCCAAGTACGCCATGCTTGTCGGCCTAGTCGCGATCCAAGTCCAGAACATCGGAGGCAATCAGTTCTGCGGTACTATTCTGATCCTGTTTTATTCTCGCATCCTCCCATAGGCGCAAGCGTCGTTTGTGAATTACACTCACCCTAGTAAATTGGGACACCGCTCGAAAACCTATCAAAGATAGAAAATAGAGGTGTTGCGAAGATTTATGCTTGGGGAACAGTTGAGAGTGCAAACATCAAAATTGATTCGGGCTTTGCGTAGAAGTAAAAATGTAGTATACTTTACAAGAACCGATGCTGTTCATCGGGGGGGTCATTCGTGGGGGCACGAACGGCTATAAAATGAGGTTTTGATGCGTGATGCGCTTCAGGCCCGAGTTGTTGTGTGTGTTATCACATCGGCTCAGGGTGTCTTTGTATCGTTGCTGTCGGCTGCGCCGCCAGTTGTAGTTGATCATACACAATCTGTTGGTTTGAGCACGCCTCACGCCCAAGTGTTCAATGGCCCGGACATGGAGTTCATGGCAGCCGGCGGTGCTGCGGGTGATTTTGACAACGATGGCGATCAGGATTTGTTTATCCTGGGCGGATCTGCCTCCGCCGATCATCTCTATATAAATGATGGCACAGGTAACTTTGTCGATATGGGTGCATCAGCCGGGATCAATCGGACGCACCAAGGCACCGGCGTCGCGGTTGGAGATTTTAATAACGATGGCAATCTTGATGTTTTCGTGACCTCGCTTGGAGGACCAACTGTGCGTGAGCCGGGTTGGAATATCCTCTGGTCAAACAACGGCGACGGCACATTTACCGATGTCACCGCAATCGCTGGCGTCGCCTATGGGAGCTTAGAACTGGGCGAATCATACAGCGCCTCGTTTGGTGATTATGATCTCGATGGAGATCTCGATCTTGCGGTTGCTGGATGGTTGGGTGGATCAAAGCTCTTCAAGAACAACGGCGATGGAACATTTGCAGATGTCACCACAACCGCGATTGATATCCCGATGGATACCAATCGTGGGTTCTCGCCCAAGTTTGTCGATATGGATGGCGATCTTTATCCAGAACTACTCTGGGTCGCCGATTTCTATACATCAAAGTATTTCGTCAACAACGCCGACGGCACATTCACCGACCAAACGCTCATTGCGGGAACCGGCCTTGATTCCAATGGCATGGGCAACACCTTCGGCGACTACAACGGCGATGGTATCTTCGACTGGTACGCAACGAGCCGAATCACACACGACGGCGTGAACGGTTCGGGCAATATGCTCTACATGGGCACAGCTACCGATCATGTCTATGTTGAGTCATCGGTTGCCGCCGGTTGCAACTTTGGATACTGGGGATGGGCAGCGGTTTCGGTTGACATGAACCATGATGGCGCGCTCGATATCTTCGAAACCAACGGGTTCTGGAATGGATTTGAAACCGATCCATCAATCTTGTTCCTCAACGACGGCTACGGAAACTTTACAGATGTTGCCAAGGCTTGTGGCATGAGCGATGCCGGGCAAGGGCGAGGGGTGATCAACGTAGACTTCGACCAAGACGGCGATCAAGATATTGTGGTGCTCAACAACAGTCAGCCAATGGTGTACTACAAAAATGATATCGCGGGGGTGGGCACAAACTCAATCACGCTCGAGTTTGAGACCAACGCAGTCGCCGGACTCGCACCCAACGGCTTTGGTACCCATGTCTGGATCGATTCAGATTCGCACAACCAAAGACGATACCTCGATGGTGGAACAAACTACCTGAGCCAATCCGAACTCTCGGTGCATGTTGGGATCGGGGCAGACCCGTTCGCTGCGATCACGATCCAATGGGCCAATGGGGATATGGAAAGCTTCCCCAATGTGCAGCCGGGGCGATATCTCATCCGGGCATTGGCATGTCCGGCAGATCTCAACGGCGACTCGATGCTGAACTTCTTCGATGTTTCCGCGTTTTTGACCATGTTCCAGCAAGGACATCCACAGGCAGATCTCAATGGCGATGGGCTGTTCAACTTCTTTGATGTATCTGGTTTTTTGGGCGCGTTTGCAGCCGGGTGCCCATAGGCAGGATCGGAAATGTGTCAGGTATCCGCGAGACAAAGCTGCGAGGTGACTAAACCTGCAGCTTCACTCATTGGAGATTGACTTCACGCAGCCTGGCGATCACGAAGCACCTGGCTGATCATCTCATTGACATCGGTTCCTTTCCCAGATTCGATCATCTTGATCAGCTCGGTTGCGCTGATCGCGATCGCATCGGTTGGGCTCGGAACTTGCAAATCGGTGGAACTCCGATCGGCGGATGGGTTGAGTGTCTCGTTAGTGTTCATGACACGAGTGTCATCGGTGCAAGCGATGTTTAACTTCATGCTTGGGTATTTGATCGAATAAAATCGATCAAGTTTTTGCGGGTTCACCTTATGTCGAGCACCATGTCGAGCAGTTGCCTGTCGGTTATGGGTTCGAGATGATTCCCGAGCCCGGGCGGTAGGGGATCACGCCTTGGCGGGCGCGGGCGTCGCTGTCTTCCAAAGAACGAGGATCCGAAGGTGACCAATCAACCTTCGATTGTCCGAGAAGTGTGCCGGTCGCTACTGCGAGATCAATCTGGGCGATTTGATAATCGACGATCGCCCGGATCTCGGTCAGCCGAGCGTTGGCGAGGTTGGCATCGGCGTTGAGCACATCGGTGGTGGTCGATCGTCCGACATTAAACTGGCGTTGCTCGGCTTCGAGCACGCGAGAGCTGAGCAAAACCGCTTCTCGTGCAGCAAGAATGCGGTTCCAGGTGCTCGAAAGCTGATCAACCGCATCATACACCTCGCGGGTGATCGATTGTTCTCGGGCATCGCGTGTCGCCAAGCGTTGAAGCCGAGACAAAATTGACTGCGCCAGCGAGGCTTTGCGTTGTTCGTTGCCAAGGGGGATCTCGGCATTGAGTCCGACCGTCCAGGTTTCGAAGTTATTGCGTGTGAGCGTATCGATCGAGCTATCAATCGAACCGCCGAGCCCGTTGATCCGATAGGTGTATTGCAGAGCGACCAAAGGCAGCTTCTGGTTTTCAGAAAAAGCAATCGCAGCCGCATCGCGGGCAAGTTGGAGTTCAAGTTCGAGCAGTTCCATCCGGTTCTCAATCGCCGACGCATTGAGTGCTGAAGCATCAAACGCGTATTCAACCGGATCGGGAGGCGAAACCAGCTCAAAGTGCGTTGGCGAGTTGGCATCAAGCCCTGGCAAGTTGAGCAAGACCTTCAATGCCCGTTCGCCAAGCTGCACATCGTTCTGGGCGCGAATAATTTGCTCGACCCGATCGGCCACGCCAGATTGGGCACGGACGATATCAACCTGGGTGCCGCTGCCTGCGCGTTCTTTGCGCTCGGCGCGTTCGAGCTGGGCAATCGCGACAGCGTGCTGCTGCTCAACCACTTCAAGGGCACGGACCGAAGCGTACAGCCTCCAATAGACACGATCGACCTCAGCCAATATGCGGATCACTTCGAGTTTCGACTGCGACTCAGAAATCTGCCGATCATAATCGGCGAGTCGAATCGAGTGCGTCGCAGCCCTTCGTCCGGCACCGCGCAACAAGTTATGGCTCAACGAGAAGTTCAGATCAGAAGTATAAGAAGGATTCAAAAACGAGAACGAGTTATCCGTTTCGACACGCGAGAACGGCAGCGTGATGCTCAACGATCCGCCGGTGCGAAGCGGAACCGTTACGCCTGGGGTGATCGAGCGAACAGTGGATTGGCCGCCCGAGAGTGACGATGCCGTCGCGTTGTCGTTATCTGCCACGCTCGCATTGAGTGTGAAGAGCGCCTCGAAGCGTCCTTCTTCTTCCGAGACACGCTCAGCAGCAATCACCGGCGAGATCAGCGTCGCGCTCAAACCAAGGTTGTTCGATAATGCAGAAATCCGAGCATGATCAAGCGTGAGATCGACGCGCTTGATGTCTTTAAACCGGGCGCGAGCCTGTTCGAGTGTCTCGGCGGTAGACATGGGTTTGGCATCGTCTTGCACCGCCTGCGTAAGGATCAAAGTATTGATCGATCGCAGCCGCTCTGGCGATGCAACGGTGTGCGTGTCGAGCGGGTCCGCGCTAAACGGATTCGATACGCACCCGCCCGCAGCGAGTGTAAAGGCAAGGAGGCTGCCGACGAGGAGGGTGTTGGCTTTGTGGATCATGTGCGTGTGTTTCTACAAATGTATTTGGGGAAGATTTATTCGTGACGAAGCGCATCGATCGGGTTGAGCAGTGCAGCTTTGATCGCGGGGAACATGCCAAACACGATGCCGACGACCGCCGAGAACCCAAGCGAGAGGATGACCGCCCACTTGGGGATTGCGATCGATTCGAGCGGGAAGTCAGGGATGAACTGCACGCCCGCGACCATGATATTGCCAATGAGCAGCCCGACCAATCCGCCGACTACGCAAAGCACGACCGCTTCGACGAGGAACTGCATCAGCACAACCGGAGGCTTCGCGCCCATCGCTTTACGCAATCCGATTTCACGGGTGCGCTCAGAAACAGACACCAGCATGATATTCATAATGCCGATCCCCCCAACGAGCAGCGAGATACCGATGACGCCGCTCATGATGAACCCGATGACCTTAGCAACATTGTTAAAGTTCTCGATCGCGCTCTGTACAACGAACATGTCAAAGGTGTCTTCGTCTTCAGGGCCAAGGTTGCGATGATTGCGGAGAATGAAACGAATCTCAGCTTTAGCATCATCTGCTTTATCCGGGTCATACAGCTGAAGCGTAAGATCCGTCCATGTATATGGATTCATCATCTTGTGCGTAGCAAAGGGGATATAGAGCTCTGTCCGAGACTGCCCGCCTTCGAACATCGATGCCTCTTTGGTTTCGACAACTCCAATAATCAGAAAGCGCCGCCCGTTGACGAGGATGTAGTCATTGGTAGGGTCTGTGTCAAGATTAAGTTCTTCGATGCCTTGCTCATTAATCAAACACACCTGCCGGTTTTCATCGTCATCAATCCGCGAGAACGGACGCCCGAAAAGCACTTGTCGATTCTCAATCTCATGCCAGGTTGGCCAGATCCCAGTGACGCGAACACCCTGCGATAGTTTCTTGCCATTGACAACATTCCAGCTTGCTCGGCACCCTGGAGTAAGCGTTTCGACAGACTCCGCATTGTCAAGAATAAGATTCGCTTCATAGGTTGAAATTTTAACATCGGCCCAGCTCATCACGGTGCGCTTGTTATCTGGGACATTACCCCAGACCCACATTTTTTTTGCGCCGATGCCTTCGAACTGTGTCAGGACATAGCCCTGCATCCCATCGAGCCCAGCCGCGACAACGGTGACGCCCAGCACGCCGATGATAATGCCAAGTGCGGTAAGCACCGCGCGAACCTTGTTCGCCCAGACCTGCCCGATCGCAAGGAACACGGTTTGCCAGAGCAGGCGGACGATAAAGATGACTGGTGAGAGGAGGATTTTGGTCATTTGGGTTGCTCGCTCTCTGTCGAGATCGGTTCTTTGTTTCGAATGCGAGAGAAGATCGAACGCGAGTTTTTAGCTTCTTCGAGCCGCTTGGCTTCAAGCTCGGCGTCCGCCACCGCATTGATTTTGAGTTCCGCTTCGGTGATGCTCGCTCGGCCAGATGCCATCCGCTCGACCCAATCAAGATGGATCGGGTCTTCGTTGGATGGATAGTCAGAGATCACGCGGCCATCGCGGAGCCGAATGATCCGCTCGGCATGCCCGGCAACATCCTCCTCGTGCGTCACAATGACAATGGTTTGACCCGTTTGGTGAAGCTCTTGAAACAGATTAATGATCTCAACGGTGGTCTTTGAATCCAGGTTTCCCGTTGGTTCGTCAGCAAGGAGAATACTGGGTTCATTCACCAATGCGCGAGCAATCGCGACACGCTGGCGTTGCCCACCAGAAAGCTGGCTCGGGCGATGCGACATGCGATCAGACAACCCAACGAGCTTGAGCTTATCCTTTGCTCGTCGCTTTGCGCTAAAAAGATACTTCTTCGAATAGAGCATCGGCAGCATCACATTCTTGAGCGCGGTCGAACGCGCCAGCAGCTCGTAGCTCTGGAAGATGAATCCGATTTCCTGATTGCGAACCTGGGCCAGTTGTCCCATGCCCATTTTGTGCGTGGGGTGCCCGTTGAGGATGTACTGCCCAGCCGAGGGCTTGTCGAGGCACCCAAGGATATTCATCAGCGTCGATTTGCCAGAACCCGACGCGCCCATGATGGCGACAAACTCATTGGGGTAGATACTGATATCAACCCCATCGAGCGCGCGAACGCGTTCATCACCCACTCGAAAGACCTTCTTTAAGGCTTTGATCTGGATGGTTGCTCTTTGCGAACTCTGCGGAGCCATACTCAAGGCGACTCCTGCTCTTGGGTGTCTGCCTGTGTGTCGTCTTCAGTAGTTGCTTCTTTCTCTTCATCCGCGTCAGAATCGGGTGCGTCCTTTTCTTCGTCAGCCAGATCATCCTTCTCGTCTTCTGCGTTCTGATCTTTGACCGCCTTGTCATGCTTGAGATCAACAAGCATGCGGAACGGGCCCGTCACAATAATGTCATCAGCAGAGAGCCCCTCGGTAATCACCGTTTGGGTTAAATCGCTCGGGCCGACATTCACAGGTGTTGCCACGGTTTTGCCATCAACCACACGATAGACGATGCGCGTGAAAGTTTTGTTGAGATCAATGATATCGTTGTTCTGGGTCACTTCCTTAGGCAGATCCTCAATCCGGCGATCAACCACCGCCTGCGAAGGCACAATCATCGCATCATAAAAATGCTCGACAACGATATCTGTCGAAGCGGACAAACCCGAATAGAGCGTTTCGCCTTCAGAGAGATCCATGAGGATCTCGACTTCGAAGGTGCCTGTGCCGTCACCAGCAACTTGGCGTTTGAGTCCGATGCGTTTGATGATGCCCGCGTATTCACGATCGGTATAGGCATTGACAAAGATCTTGGCATTCTGTCCGATTTCGACCGGCGCGATGTTCGCTTCATCAACCGCTGCTTTGAGAAGCATCTCGGAAAGATCCGCGATCTCCATGATGACTGATCCCGCGTTGTTGGTCGTACCAACAATAACGGTCTCGCCGACTTCTACATTGAGCGAGGTAATCACGCCATTGATCGGCGAGGATATAGTCGTATTGTCAAGGTCCTTCTGAGCCCGCACAATCTGGGCGCGAGCTTGCTCGATCGAATGCACAAGAACCTCGCGGTTGGATTGTGCTTGGAGGTATGATGCTTGAGCAGCATCGAGTTCTGCCTGGGTCGCATCGCCGGTTTCGTTGAGTTGAAGAATTCGTTCGTAGGAAAGCCGAGCGTTGATCAATCCAGCATCCGCTCCGCCGAGCGATGCCTCTTGTCCTTTGAGCCCAGCTTTGGCAGAATCGAGTGCAGCGACAAGGTCTTGCGGATCGAGCCGAATGACCACATCGCCCTCCGAAACACGCTGACCTTCTTCAAAGGGCAATGCCAAAATTTTGGCTGAGACCTGCGAAGAGATTTTAATCAGTCGTTTGGGTTCAATCGACCCGGGTGCAGAGACCGTGCGTTCGAGATCGCCGAACGCAATCGGCTCCATCAGAACAGGGACCGAGTTGTCCTTTTCTTGACGAGCGCTGACAATATTTTGCCCGATCGGCGATTTGTACACGACAAACCCCGCGCCTGCGAGGATGCCGACACCGACAACGCCAACCCCTAATATCTTAACAACACCCATATTTGATCCCCTGAAAGGTCTGTCGGCTCAAAACTTCAAGCCTGTGTACCAGTAGTATGGGATTTGCCGCTCTGGGTTTCGCAATTCTCGGTCTTTATCAAAACAGAACCGTCAATTTTCAAAGCCCGAGCTTCTCAGCAAGGAAATCGCCAACCTTGTCGAGCGCGATCCGCTCTTGTTCGAGTGTATCTCGATGGCGAACGGTCACGGTTTGGTCGGTCAATGTTTCCGAGTCGATCGTGAAACAGAACGGGCACCCGGCTTCGTCCATCCGAGCGTATCGCTTGCCGATGGATTGCTTCTCGTCGTAATCAATCGTACCAAGATGTCCGAATCGTTTGCGGAGTTCAGATACCAACGGAGCTGCGATCTCAGGCATGCCGTCCTTCTTGACCAACGGGAACACCGCAGCCTTAATCGGTGCGATCCGAGGATGGAACTTCATGTACATACCCGATGGACGGTTTTCGTCCGGGGTGAATGCTTCGCACAAGAGCGCAAGCACGCCGCGATCGAGACCGGCCGACGGCTCAATAACATGAGGCAAGTACCGCTCGCCCTTTGGCTGACCGTTCTTGGCGAGTTCGCCTCGGGTGTTGTCGAAGTAATCGAGCTTGGTCTTTGAATGCTCAGCGTGCTGCTTGAGATCGAAGTTGGTGCGATCCGCGATACCTTCGAGCTCGCCATAGCCCGGAGCCGTGAACGGGAACATGTATTCGATGTCCGCCGTGCCCGCGCCCTCTTTGGCATAGTGGGCCAGTTCATCAGAGTCATGCTCACGCAAAATCAGGTTCTCGCCTTTGAGCCCCAAATCTTGCCACCACTGCATCCGCCAGTCGCGCCAGAACTCATACCAGCCCTTTGAATCATCAGGATGGCAGAAGAACTCAATCTCCATCTGCTCAAACTCTCGGCTGCGGAAAGTAAAGTTCCGAGGCGTCACTTCATTGCGAAACGCCTTACCAGTCTGAGCGATCCCAAACGGCACCGATACACGCGTGGTATCAACAACATTCTTGAAGTTGATGAAGATGCCCTGAGCGGTTTCCGGGCGGAGGTACGCACCGTTGTCTTCAGCGTTTCCTGTTGCACCAAGCACAGTCTTAAACATCAGATTGAATTCGCGGGGTTCGGTGAGGGTGCCTGTCTTATTACAGTTTGGGCACACAACGGGATGGCCGCCAGTATCTTGAATTTGAGAAATGTATAGGATTTTGGGGTCACGAATGAGCTTGAGTTCTCTTTTTGTTAATTTAGCTTCTTCAATCGCTTCTGCTTCGTTGTTCGCAACGACACACTTTGGGTGTGGTCGAAAAGCCACGGTATTGATTAAATTTGATTCGACAAGATGTTGTCTTATAGCTTCAATTTCTTCAGGTGTTTGTTCTCGCCCATCATCCCTAGCAGTAAATCCGCTAATTAACAGATCGGTGTCTTTGGGATCGTATTTCAGAGGATTGTCATTGATTTCTTTTGCAAAATCTCGTAGTGCTTGTTGATCACTCCAAACTACTATCCAAAGGTGATCCGCGCGAAATCGTGACTTGCATTCCCGGCAATCAACCATCGGATCATTAAACCCGCCGACATGCCCGGACGCTTCCCAGACCTTCGGGTTCTGAATGATCGAGCTATCGAGCGGCACGATTGAAATCGGCTTGCCATCAGGACCGAGCTTGCCATTACAGCCCTTCATGACCACATCAGTCCACCACGCATCGCGGAGGTTCTTTTTGAGTTGGGCGCCGAGCGGGCCGTAGTCCCAGAAGCCGTTGACGCCGCCATAGATTTCGGAGGCGGGATAAATAAACCCGCGTCGTTTGCACAACGCCATGATGTCGTCCATGGATTTGACGGAAGTTGTGGTTTCGGCTGCTGTATCGGTCATTAGAAAATCCTTTGCTAGGTGAGGCAAAGTGTAGGAGGCGACTTCACGAGCCGCGACCGTGAGGGAGTGGTCTTCAGGCGCTTTTGAGGAAGAGAAGACCGCTCCCTCACGGTCGCGGCTCGTTGGGAAGAAAACCTCAATCTCCCAGAACCGAGGCAAACACATCGCGCCAGGTGATCTTCTCAATCTCTTCATCCACTTGAACCTGAATCTCATCAAACGCCTTGATCGTCGGGGGTGGCGAAAGGGACACCATCTGATCTTCGGGGACTTTCGTCAGGGCGAGGGCCCCGTCGCCGCTGGCGTGGATGACCCATCGTCCTTCGTCGAGTCGGCGATACACCGCTTGGCCGACGAGGGCGGATTCTGAGTTCCAGTCAATCTGGGCAATCTTCGGATTAATGATGGTTGCCTGTGATGGCGGGGTGTCGCTATCAAACACCCGCCGAATCCAAAGCCGACCCTCGATCAGCGCAAAGTCGACATAGATCTCTTTATCCGCATCACAATCGGTTTCAATCGTCTCGGCGGTGCCTTCGATTGTGCGCACAGCCACGGTGATCTTGCGATCTTTGACGACCAGTTCCGTGATCGCGGTCTGGCGGACAGCCTGGTTGTATTGGGCAGCAAGTGATTCATATTCAGTCGAAAGATCACGCAATCGGGTTTGGTATACGCTGTTGGCCGCGTCGGCTTTGGCAAACCGCAACCCAACAACACCAACCACCCCGACAGCAGCAATCACCGCAAACCCGGTGACCGTTCCTTGGATCATGGCAAGTTTAGACATGTACCATTCATCGTCAAAATGACCGAGTTCTGGTGAGAATCGAGACTCTTGGTGGAATGGGCTTCCAGCCCGTTTCTTGATTTCTAGTTGCTTTTCAATGAAGAAACGGGCTGGAAGCCCATTCCACCAGAGAAAGGGGTTAGTTGGTGTACTTTCGCACACAAATCGTGTCGTTCTGCCCGCCGAACCCGAAGGAGTTCGATAGGCACACTTCTACCCCGCCGATCGCATTCATATCACGAGCCTCGTTGGGCACATGGTCTAAGCCACACGCTGGATCGAGATCGTTGAGGTTGGCGGTGGGTGGGAGTATCCCGGTCTGGATCGCTTGGATGCAGGTCATCAGTTCGACCGCGCCCGCAGCTTGGATCAGATGCCCCATCATCGATTTAACAGACGAGAAAGGCACTTTGGGTGCCAGTTCTCCAAACACAGATCGCACGCCGTTGGATTCGGTCTTGTCGTTTTCTTGGGTGCCCGTGCCATGAGCAGAGATGTAGTGGACGAGTGGGCGACCGTCAGCATCGGTTGCGTTTGGATCGATCCCGGCTTGCTTGAGTGCCCCAGCCATCGCGCCGGCACCGCCTTTACCATCGGGGTGAATATCAGTGATTCGATACGCATCAGCGGTCGAACCAAACCCAGCAACCTCAGCAAGAATGTTCGCCCCGCGAGCCTTGGCCGATTCAAGCGATTCGAGGATGATGATCCCCGCGCCTTCGCCCATCACGAACCCGTCGCGGGTGTTGTCGAATGGGCGTGATGCGGTTTGTGGATCATCGCGCCGGGTGGACATTGCGGTGAGGCGCATGAACCCAGTCATTCCCAATGGGTGGATCATCGAGTGACACCCGCCCGCGAGCATGATGTCGGCGTCGCCTCTGCGGATGATCTCGAACGCTTCGCCGATCGCTTGGGTCGAGGCAGCGCACGCGGTCATGCAGTTGAGGGTTGGTCCCATTGTTCCAAGCTCGGCTGCGATATGTGTCGAGGCGAGTTGAGGCTCTTGCTCGACTTCCGCAATCGGTTGCATGCCTTCATACGCTTTGGCGATCCATGCGACCGAATCGAGCTTGCGTGTTTCGTGGTTCCAGCCCGCGATATTGGCAGCCATATATGGAGGGTAATCAAGCACGCCTTCGCCTGCGCCGAGATAGATCCCGGTGCGTTTGAGATTCGGTGGTGTCGTATCAAGCCCCGCCATCTTCCACGCAGCATTGGCAGCGGCAAGCGCAAACTGCGTGCCTACGCCCGCATGCCTATGGGCATCTGCCCGATCGCCAAGGTGATCAGCAAGGGTGAAGTCTTTGACTTCCGCTGCGAAGTTGGTCGCACAGGTCGACGCGTCGAATCGTGTGACGGGCGCGATCGCGCTTTGGGCACTTGTGAGCTTTGCCCAGGTGTCATTGATATCGGTGCCCAAAGGCGTGACCCACCCCATGCCGGTGATCACGACACGCTGATTGTTAGGAGCCATAGAGAGTTGCCTCGAAAGTGAGTGGTTTATTCCTCGGATGATTCGACGAGTTCGCCCTCTTCTTCGTTTTCGAACTCGCTATCGTCGGTTCGTAGTGCGTCTGGGTTGAGCACGCGGACGAGCCCGTCCTTGAGTCGGCGTTGGCCGAAGTTGATGATGAGCCCGAGTTCGAGTTCGGCAGCCCGGAGGGTGGCGCGGAGTTCGTTGCGTTCTTTGCCGCCAACCTCGTAGTTCTCAGCCATGATTTTTACAAGGAAACGATCGCCAGCGTAGAGATCTGCGGTGACGGATCCGATGACTTCGCCATCGAACTCAACATCGTATTTCTTGTTTTCTTCGAATGCGACTTCTTCATGCTTGAGTTCGTAGAGCAGTGCCGCCCGATAGATTTCGAGCGGGTATCCAGGACCGAGTTCTTTGTGTGTCTCGATCGCACAACCAATCACCTTTCGGCTGATCTCGGTCAATGCCGGATCAAGGTCCGCCAATGGGGTAGATCTTCGCCCGCGGGAAGATTGATTGTTGTTGTGATTGTTGTGCATGAAAAGTGTCCCTTATAAAACGAAAATGGATAGTTCGGTTCTGTATAGTATTCAGATGCAATGGGTATCTCCCACATTATGGAAGATCATTCAGAATTTGACGGATACCTTGCCAGTACAAGGGCGCCGGTCTGGCCCCCAAGCGAACCCGAGCAGACAAGAGCATATTCGATCGGTTTGCTGTGTGCTTGCCCAGGAACTTGTTGCGTTTGGAGACACTTGGCAGCAGTTGCGGCCATCAATCCCCCGTGCCCAGCCATCGTATTGCCCACAAGATTGGCGATTGTTACCAATGGGATCGAATCAAGACGATCGGCGAACACAGCTTGAAGAGTTCCCATTTCCAAGGTGTCGAGTTCTGGAACACCGAGCCCAAGCGGGATGATCAGGTTGATCTCGGCCGGGGTAATTTTCGCATCATTGAGTGCCGATTCGATCGCGGCTTCAAGCCCACGATCGAGCGGCTCAGATTTGAGGTGCTCTCTTTCAATCACATCGAGGAACATCGGGGGCGGCGATTGAGCAGCCCCAAAGCCTGCAATCGTGGCATAGATCGATGCATTGCGATCTTGAGCGTGCTGTTCGTTCTCGATAACGAGCATCCCGCCCGCTTCGCCGATGATTCCGCCTTTGGACTCTGGATCGTAAGGCTTGGTAATTGTCGAACCATCAGTCGCATCGCCGGTGTCGGCCAAACGCCCTGAGTAATCCCAGCGCAAAAGCCCGAGCGGGTTGAGTCGAGATTCGGCGCCGCCGGTGAAGCACATGTCCGCGCTGCCCCGCTCGATCACGCGCGTGCTTTCGCCAATAGAAAGGATCGCGCTCGCTTCGGCTCCCATAATGGTGTTCGACGGGCCTTCCAAGCCATGAATGATGGTCACATGGCAAGCGAGCATATTGGGGAGATACTTGAGCAGCCACAATGGCGGGAGATTGTTCATCCCAGAATCGCCATTGCCTTGGGTGCCCCATTTTTTCATCGAGAACTCGCCATTGTCGTCCTCGGCACTCACGACTGCTCGTGAGAGTTCTTCGGTATCTGCTGCGATTAGCCCCGCGCCGATCTGGCATCCGGTGCGTTCTGATTTGATTTCAAACCCAGATTCGGTATCGTCTGAGCCCCGCGTGATAAGCCCAGCATCGAGGGCTGCGAGTTTGGCAGCGATCACAGCAAGCTCGGTATCGCGGGCCATGACTTTGGTGGCTTTGCGGTAGGCTTTGGGCACAAAGTCGCGGATTCTAACTTCGCGGACTTCACCAGCGAGCTTGGGGCGATAGCCCGAAGCGTCGAATGCTTCGATCTTAGTGAGTGAGGATCTGCCTTCAAGGACAGCGTCCCAGAACTGATCAATGCCTACACCTGAAGAACAGACGGGACCTAAGCCGGTAATGACAACACGAGATCGCATGGGGGATGATATAGCCTCTATTGAGAGTGACGAGCCGAGCAGGGTTCATTTTTCACATGATGAACAATCTCATTGGCTATTTATTCGTTCGGGCGAGCCTCATGAGGGTCTCGAAGGTGCCCAATGTTTGTGGGGAATCGGCTGGCGGGGATGGTTGGGGAACCATACGGGAATACTCCCCATCAGGATTCATGATCCAAGCATTCTTGCGATCGTCGAGAAGCGTTTGAATAATATGGGCGATCCGGTTCTTAGGCTCAGGCGAGAGAATCGGACAAGCTGCTTCGACTCGGCTCGACAGATTTCGATACATCCAATCCGCCGAGCTGATGAACTGGGTATAGCTCGACAGGTCAGTCTGGCCATTGGCAAACGCGTACAGGCGTGAATGTTCGAGGAATCGGCCGATGATTGAGCGGACGGTGATGTTCTCGCTCAAGCCGGGTACGCCCGGGCGAAGACAACAAAATCCACGCACAATCAGATCGATCTGAACGCCAGCGTGTGATGCTTCATAGAGGGCTTCGGTAATCTGGCGATCTTCCATCGAGTTCATCTTGGCAAAGATATGGGCTGGCTTGTCCGCTTTGGCGTTGGCGATTTCGTTCTCTATGAGATCCATAAAGCTCGTACGCATGTAATCTGGCGCGACGAGCAGCTGGTTGTATTCTTGGCCTGCGCTCAAGCCTGTGATCATGTTGAAGAGTCGAACGACATCGCCGGTGATTTCTTCGTTGGCGGTGAGGAGCCCAAGGTCGGTGTATCGTTGGGCGGTTTTGGGGTGGTAGTTGCCAGTGCCCATGTGTGCGTAGGTGCGGAGGATGGTTTGGCCATCGGATTGTTCTCGGCGGACGACGAGCGAGCATTTGGAGTGGGTTTTGAGCCCAAGAACCCCATAAGCGACATGCACGCCAGCTGCTTCGAGCTGGCGGGCGAAGGTTACATTTTTCTCTTCATCGAATCTTGCGCGAAGTTCGACCAGGCACGCGACCTGCTTGCCTTCTTGGGCTGCCTTGATCAATGAATCGACAAACGGCGAGTCTCTGCTTGTGCGATAGAGCGTGAGCTTAATAGCGAGTACATCAGGGTCGTTGGCAGCGGTGGTGATGAACCGTTCGACCGATTCGGAGAACGATTCATAGGGGTTGTGGACGAGGATGTCGTGCTTGCGGATGGTCGAGAAGATGTCTGCTTCGGGATCGGAGAGTGCGGGTGGGCGGATTGGTTTCCAGCGTGGCGCGAGCAGATCCGGGCGATCAATTCGGGTGATCTCGAAAAGATCGACACACGCCAGCGGGCCGACATGTGTGAAGTGATCGTCTTTGGAGAGTTTGAGCTGGGTGAGTAAAAAATCCAAGATCCTTGGGGATGGATTCGGTGGGGTCTGGATGCGCACAGTATCTGCAAAGCGGCGCATGCGGAGTTCTTCTTCGACATGTTCGAGCAGATCTTCGACATCTTGATCGTCGAGTTCGACAGCTGCGCTTCGGGTGAGCCGAAACGGGAGGATCTCGATGATGCGCATACCTGGAAAGAGGTCGCCAAGGTTATTGATCACGACTTGGTCGAGCGGGATATAGATCGCGGGTGCATCTGGGGTCGGAGTCGGGGTCTTGCGTACATCGTCGACCAAGGTGTCTACACGGATATAGTGCGGCAAGACATCCGGGATTTTGACGCGAGCAAAGCGAGGCTCGCTCGTAGCAGAGCCTTTCGCAGGTTTCATAGGCTCGACCAAGAGCCCGAGGTTTTCGGAGAGGTTTGAGATAAACGGGAATCGATGCCCAGGATCGACCGCGAGTGGTGTGAGGACCGGGAAGACCTCGGCCTTGAACCAGCCATCGACGGCTTGGCGATGGCGATCGGTGAGGGTGTCATAGGTGGCAATATGGATGCCTTCATCGGCCAGTTTGGGGATGAGTTGAGATTGGAGGCAGTCGGCGAGTGTTGTTTCCATCTTGCGGATGAGTGTATAGCACCCGCTGAGGGTTTCGAGCGGGGGTAACTCATCGGGACGATTGGGCGAATGGGGGATGTGCTGATCGTGGCGAGATTTGAGCAGCCCGATGCGTTTCATAAAGAACTCATCGAGATTTGACGCGAAAATAGCAAGGAACTTCACCCGATCGAGCAGCCTGGTCTCGTCGAGCAAGGCTTGGGAGAGGACCCGTCGGTTGAACTCAAGCCATGAGAAATCTCGGTTCACAAATCGCTTCAATGGCTCGGTTGATGTACCGCGGCGAGGAGCGAGCGATTGATCGGGATTGGGCTGGTCTGAAATAGGGGACATAGGAGCAGGTCGGTGTGGTTTTCTTGTGTACAAGCGAGCAAAATGGGATAGACTGGTGTGTGTAATCTATACCCCCGTCAGCGGGGCTATGAGCATCTTTCGAGCAAAAGGGACACATTATGCTGGGATATGAAAATCAAGAGAAAAAAATGATCGTCCGTCTCGTCCGAGTCGGGTTTGTTGCATTGATGCTTGTGGTTGTCCTGCTTTATGTGCTAAGCATCAACGAAAAGGCTGGCGAGCTTCAGGTTGGCATTATCAAAAACTGGTTAATCCCAGTGTTTGTATCGCTCGCGCTTGCGGGTGTGTTCTTGGCGATTGATATGCTCACGCCTCGCAAGAAGATTTCGACCATTTCGGGCGTCATCTTTGGACTGATGGCCGGGCTGATGGTCGCTTGGATTTTCTCAACGGTGATCGATCTGGTTGTGCAGTCTTGGGATATTGATGCCAGCGAAATCGTGTCGGCAGTGAAGGTATTGATGGGTGTTTCGTTTGGGTACCTCGGAATCACGATGGTGATCCAGACACAAGACGAGTTTCGTTTGGTGATTCCGTATGTCGAGTTTGCCAAGCAGATGCGTGGGCCGTTGCCTTTGGTGTTGGATACTTCCGCATTGATTGATGCACGGATCGCAGACATCGCGGCTTCGGGCTTGATTCAGCAGACAGTCGTGATCCCCGAGTTTGTGATCGAAGAGCTTCAGCTTTTGGCAGACTCGCGCGATCGCATGAAGAGGAACAAGGGGCATCGCGGGTTGGATATCGTGACTAAGCTCCAGCGGATGAACGGCGTCGATGTGATGATCGATTCATCGCCGGTAAGTAAGAAGGCAGTGGACCTCGCGCTCATCGAGCTTTCGACCCGGATGCCTGCGATGTTGGTGACCTTGGATGTTGCTCTTTCACGAATCGCGACAATCCAGAAGATCCCGACACTCAATATCAATGATTTGGCCAATGCGCTCAAGCCTGTGGTGATCCCGGGCAAGATGATTCATGTCGAGTTGATCAAGCCCGGCGAGCAGCACGGGCAGGCGGTGGGCTATCTGCCCGATGGCACGATGGTCGTTGCTGAGGACGGGTATCCTTATATAGGGCAGACGCGTGATCTGGTGATTACCAGCTCGATGCAGACTGCGGCTGGTCGGCTGTTGTTTGCTCGGGTGGATATGGCGGATATGGATACGGACGAGCGCGAGCATGCGTTGCAAGAGTCACAGAATCAGCATCATCGTCGATCGGATGATCATCATGGCCATCATGATCGTCGCCCTGAGATTGATGTGAAACCGGCGACGATTAGTGGCCCGCGGGTTGTTGAGGAGGATAGTGATTCATCAGAATACGAATCTGGCGGGTCGTCGAATCTCAAGGGCACGCCTCGGAATCCGAGGCGGTAATCTAGGGATTGAGCCGATAGAAGAATACTCAAGGGGCTACGATGGTCGTCATCGTGCGCTTGTTGTGTATCCACTCGGCATGATCCGCTTTGCTCCCGCTAGGAATAGAAATAAATGAAGATCCCAAGCATGCCCGCAGCCACCCTCGGCGGCGACGATTCATGGTCCATCAAAACCGAGATCCTCTCGGGGCTTACCGTCGCTTTGGCACTGGTTCCTGAAGCGGTGGCCTTTGCGATTATCGCGGGGGTTGAGCCTTTGGTTGGGTTGTATGCCGCGTTTATGGTCGGGTTGCTCGCAGCGGTGTTCGGCGGACGACCCGGGATGATCTCTGGTGCGACCGGGGCGATGGCGATTGTGATGGTTGCACTCGTCGCCGATCATGGCGTGGAGTTCTTGTTCGCGACGGTTGTATTAACTGGCTTGATTCAGATCACGGCGGGCGTGTTCCATTTAGGGAAATACATCCGCATCGTGCCTCACCCGGTGATGCTTGGGTTTGTCAATGGCTTGGCGATTGTGATCTTCTTGGCGCAGCTCGAGCAGTTCAAGTTCTTGCCTGAGGGCGCGGAAGAAACAGTATGGATGGTCGGCACGCCTTTGTTTATGTTGCTTGGGTTGATCGTGGCGACGATGGCGATCATTCACTTCTTGCCGAAGATCACGAAGATCATTCCGTCATCGCTCGCAGCGATCGTGGTGGTCTCATTGGTTGTGATCGGGTTTAATCTTGATACGCGAACTGTTGGCGACATTGCATCGATCGAAGGCGGGCTCCCGACATTCCATTATCCAGACATGGCGTGGACCTGGGAAAACCTGATGATCATCCTGCCGTACGCGATTACGCTGGCAGCGGTTGGACTGATTGAATCGCTCTTGACGCTGACATTGATCGACGAGATGACCGACACGCGTGGGCGAGGCAACAAGGAATGTATTGGGCAGGGCATCGCCAACTCAGTCTGCGGCCTCTTCGGCGGCATGGGCGGGTGTGCGATGATCGGGCAGAGCATGATCAATATTAACTCTGGCGGGCGCAAGCGTTTGTCGGGGATCTCGGCTGCGATGTTCTTGCTGGCGTTTATTCTGTTCGCATCCAAGTACATCGAGATGATCCCGATGGCGGTGCTTGTCGGCGTGATGTTTATGGTGGTGATTGGAACCTTCGAGTGGTCGAGCCTACGGATCATGAACAAGATCCCGCTCAAGGACGCGTTCGTGCTGATCTTGGTTTCGGGCGTCACGGTGTATCATGACTTGGCGATGGCTGTGGTTGTGGGCGTGATTGTTTCGGTGCTGATCTTTGCTTGGGAGCATGCGAGACATATCCATGTGATTAAGCGGACGGACGAAGACGGTTCGCTTGTGTATGAACTTAATGGGCCGTTGTTCTTTGGGTGTATCAATGAGTTCAAAGGGTTCTTCGATCCGGCCAACGATCCCAACGATGTCGTGATCGAGTTCCGCAACTCGCGTGTGGTGGATCACTCAGCGATCGAGGCGATTGATAACTTGGCGGAGAAATATCGCAAGGCCGGCAAGACGCTGCACCTTCGTCATCTGAGCGAGGACTGCCGAGTGTTGTTGCACAAGGCCGGCGATATGGTCGAGGTCAATGTGCTCGAAGATCCGCATTATCATGTGGCGGATGATGAGCTGGGTTGAGCAGGTCGCCCGCTATTATGATACTCTGTATGGCGATAGTGTCATTAAGGGGTATGCGATGAAGACTTTTTACAAATGGAATGTGGTAATAGTGGGCATAGCGTTGGTTGTGCTCGCCTCCATTTTGGTGGCCGTGGGTTTGTTCAAGCAAAATGCGGTGGCAAGTTGGGACGCATATGCAGTTGAACGAGATGCTTGGGTGTCGCAAGAATCTGGATTATCTAGCGATGAGATTGATGCAAAGGATGGGAAGGTACGACCGGTGGCAGAAGGGAGTTTAAATTATCCTCCGCCGATGCGAGATAGTCCTGGATTAGTAAGGTCGTCATATGGACCTTACGGCAGATTGGCATTGAATGGTCCTAGTCCGTACGATGTTGGCGTTAAAATGGTGTGGAGAGATCGTTTGTACGGCGAGTATCATAGGGATCAACGCGGAATCAGTTCGTATCTAATTGAATCCATTGGTCATATAAGAAGATACAATTTTTGGAACGACAAGGTACGGGCTGCCAAGTTTTTTGCCGTATCAACAAGTGGGTTGCTGGCGGCTGCTTTTCTAGTTCATGGTGTTTGTATTCCGCTGCTGTCTTGGTTGCGTGGATGCGGGGGCAGGGGGATGGATAAAGCCTACCGAGAGCATTATCGCAGAAAAACAGCAGCAGCTGAGTATGTAAAAAAAGATGAGGGTGCGGAAGACGGCGCAGATGGCAAACCAGAATAGTTTGTCAGACTCTACTTGCTCTCGATGCACTATGGGTGGTTGGTTTTAACTACTTCGCCAAATTTTTCAACGACACACTGGAGTTCCGAGAGAGTGAGAATCACTTCCCAGTGTGGAGGGCATTTTGGTGTTTTTTTGTCGCAGATAATTACGCCGGAAATTTCACCTGTTTGTTCTATTGCCTCGATGTTAAAATGAGTGATGCCGTTTCGAAGGCAGATTGACAAAGAACGCAGATTGTTGTCGAGATCATTTCTCGTGGAAGGCTTCAGGAAATCTGAAGGCCAACCAGCATTGCGAAGGTTGTCAAAGCTCGTTTTAGGGATTTTGTCGAAAAGTCTTTGTTGTGGTAGCACCACTAAGCCTAATAGCGAGTTGATGAGTTGGGTTACCTCAAAGGCAGATTTGTCTTTCTCACTGATACCCGCGAGTTTTTCTTCGTTGGCAAGTTTTTGGATAGATTCTAAATTGTCTTTAGATCTCTTGATGAACTCTGACAAAATGTCTTTGTAGGCAGTCATTCAAATTTCCTCTATAGCTTTTTCAACGCCTCGACGAGCTGGTCGACATGGGCCTCGGTGTGGGCGGCGGACATTTGGATGCGGAGTCTTGCTTCGCCTTCGGGGACGACGGGGAAGCCGAAGCCGATGACGAAGATGTTGTGTTCGAGGAGTTGTTTGGACATGGCGATGGCCTTTTCGGTGGGGCCGACGATGATGGGGCAGATGGCGGTGGGGGATTCGAGGACATCGAACTCGGTGTGGTTCTTGATCTGCTCGCGGCAGTATCTCGTAATGTCCTTGAGCTTCTGCACGCGATCGGGCTCGGCCATCAGTGTTTGGATCGCGGTGTTTGCGCTGGCGGCGACGGTGACGGGGAGGGCGTTGGAGAAAAGTGTTGGTCGGCCGCGTTGGATGATGAGGTCGATGAGTTGTTGGGAGGCTGCGATGAAGCCGCCGGCTCCGCCGCCGAGTCCTTTGCCGAGTGTGCCGGTGAAGATGTCTACTAGGCCGAGGGCGGGATTGAAGACCCCCTCCGTCCGCGAAGACGCGGACACCTCCCCCGTCGGGACGGGGGAGGGACAAGAGTTGGATGAAGGATATGGGGGGCACATGTTGTAATGTTCGTGTGTGCCTCGTCCGGTTTTGCCCAGTACGCCGTGGGCGTGGGAGTCGTCGACGATGAGCAAGGCGTTGTATTGGTCGCAGAGTTTTCGGAGTTCTGGGAGGTTGGCGATGTCGCCTTCCATCGAGAAGATGCCGTCGGTGATGAGCCAGATTTGGCCGGTGACTTCGGGGTTGTTCTTGGCTTTTTCGAGGACTTCTTTAACAGAGTTCATGTCCGAGTGTTTGTAGATGCCTTTCTTGACGCCCTTCTTGATGACGGGTGTGAGTCGCATCGCGTCGATGATGCAGGCGTGGTTGAGTTCATCCGAGATGATGATGTCGCCAGCTTCGCAGACGGTGGGGAAGAGTGCTTCGGTCGCGTTCCAGCAGGAGACGAAGGTGTAGCTTGCCTCGGTGCCCATGTAGGTGGCGATGGTTTTTTCGAGTGTCAGGTGCGGAGCGAATGTGCCACAGATGAAGCGGACGGAAGCGGTGCCTGCGCCGTAGGTGCGGAGTGCTTCGATCCCGGCTTCGACGACAGCCGGGTGATTGGCGAGCCCAAGGTAGTTGTTCGAGCACATGCAGATGCGTTCGTGGCGAGAGCCATCAGCATCGATCATGGTGACAGTGGCGTCCATGGGGGAATCGAGCGTCTGAAGAATCTTCATCTGTCCGGCAGCTGCGAGTGTGTCGAGGGTTTCTTGGGTACGGGCAGCGAAGGGGGAATCGGTGGTTTGGGTGTTCATCGGCGGGTCTCCTGAAAGTATGTGGTGGATTGTAGGAGGTATCTTTCGCCTCCCCCGGGCTTCCGGGGGAGGTGGCACGCGCAGCGTGACGGAGGGGGGCTTTGGCTTGCATTTGGTATCTGGTGCCCTGCTTCACCTCGAAGAGTGAAGCAGGTTCTTCGAGAGCATGAGTCGTATGAGTTCATGCAAGACCTGCTTTGCCCTTCGGGTCAAAACAGGGCACCCGCTGTATATAAGGATGAAGAGAAGACCCCCTCCGCCTCACTTCGTTCGCCACCTCCCCCGGAAGCCCGGGGGAGGCGACGGGAGTGATTTCGTTGGCATCGGAAGATCAATCATGTTTGGGAGAGTTGGGCCGCCAACAATGATGCTGTGAATAAGCATCAACGCCAAAAACTCGAATCCATCCTTGAATCGCTCTCCAAAGATGATCGGGATCGGCTCTATACCGAGGCCCGCAAGCAGCGATCGGATGCGCAGAAACGCCGGGGGTCGAAGTCTCGTGAGACGGACGATGGCGAGCGGCTCAATCGTGGTAAACGCCGAGCGGACCCGCTCGATGATTGGGTTTTGCGATTGGTCGAAAGGGATTTTTCGCACAAGAAAGCACAGAAGGATGCAGATGCCAAGCCAATGACAGAGGGGTTGGTTGTGGGGCTCACGCGTCGGCGGGCGACGGTGTTGCCAAGCGGGTGCGACGGGGCAGATTTATCAAAGCATATTTTGTGTCGGCTCAGCGCGGAGTTGGCGGGGCGTCAGCAGGATGGGATTGCTGTTGGGGATCGCGTGTTGATTACTGAACTTGATATCGCTGCCGATGCGGTCGAGCATGAGGTGGTGAGTGTGTTGCCTCGGGATTCAAAGTTGGCAAGGCCTGATTCGCATGACACGCACAAAGAACGGGTAGTCGCGGCGAATGTTGATGTGGTGGTGATTGTGGTGTCGGTGGTGTCGCCGCCGTTGCATCCGAGATTGATTGATCGGTATCTTGTCGCGATCGAGTGGGGCGATTGCAAGCCGATGATCGCGGTGAACAAGGCGGACTTGATGCCCGCTGATGAACTCGACGAGGCGCTCAAGGTGCTTGAGCCGTATGAGCAGGCGGGGATTCCGATTGCTGTTTGCGCTGCGGTGCCTGGCGATGATTCGAGTGTTCGGGTTGATGGCTTGCGCAAGCTGCTCGCTGGAAAAATCTGTGCGTTTGTTGGGCATTCGGGCGTAGGCAAGAGTTCGCTGGCGAACGCGCTCGATAGCTCGCTTGGGATCGCAACCAAGACTGTGCGCGAGACGGATAACCGCGGTCGGCACACAACCACAGCGAGCGCGATGCACTTCATTGAGCCGGGGATCAAAGTGATTGATACGCCGGGCGTTCGGTTCTTTGGATTGGCCGAGATGTCACCCGATGAGCTGCGTTGGTTGTTCCCTGAGTTTGAGCAGTTCGTGCATTCGTGCAAGTTCACGGATTGTGCGCACGATCATGAGCCTGGGTGTGCGGTCAAGGGTGCTGTGGAGGCGGGTGAGGTCTCGGCGATTCGGTATGAGACTTATATCAGGCTGTTCGAAGAGCTGCGGACAGGCGGCAAGCCGAAAGATGTGACGCAGCGGATCCGCTCGGATATCGAAGAATAGAGCTTGTTTTGAGCGAGATTCAGGGTGGTCTGCCGTAAAATGGATGGTTTTGTCGATTTTTATTCTTGCGTTGAGATCGGTTTATGATACCTTTTGTCTAGTCCGAGAATAACCTCGGCTCAACGGAGGGTTGACATGAAACACATAGGAATCGGTTTGGTATTGGCCAGTATGTGCGCTGTATCACATGGGCAGGTAGATTTTTCACATGAGTTGTTCAGCTCTGGTGCGCCGGGTTCAGCGGTGAACGCGAGCCCGGATCAATCTGGGTTGTTTAATGGCGGGCTCGGGACGAATGTCTCTGTGGCTATTACGAACGACTTTGGGCTTGTTCTTGGCGACAATATCGATGCGTTTGATAGCGGGCAGTACAGGTCTTCGCCCAATGGGATATCGAGATACCCGTTTTTGTTCTCGGTTGATAACTCAGCAATGGGTCAGCCCGGGACGCCGATCCGGGCGCAGTTCCCAATGAACGGTGCGGATGTATATGGGCTTGAGTCTGGCGTGGTTGGGCATCTGCTTGCATATAACGAGACGGATATGGGGATGCTGACATCACCCGATGAGTCGATCGATGCGATTGATAATCCGCTTGGGTTGTTTGGGGCGCGGGTGTATTTCTCGCTCGAATCGGGTTCACCGACTTTACTGGCCAATGGATGGTCGGGCGCGGATGTGTTGAGTGTGGTGATGGGGGTTCCTGGCACAATCACGCGCACGATTCGTGCGCGTGATCTCGGGCTTATTCCCGCGGACGATCTTGATGGCTTGGCGATGTTTGGATTAGAAGATGGCGGCGATGGCGTGGTCGATCCCGCTGACCCAGCCGAGGGCGGTTTGATTTATTTTACGGTGAGCCAGTTGAGTGTCGGCGAGAGCGGGAGTGAGATTCGCCAGCGGTCATTGACGCCTGGGCGTGTCGGGGGAGATATTTATATGTCGGGGACTGCGGGGAGCCATCTGCTTCTGTATCCTGGTGACACCGGACTCAAACTCTTTCAAGGCGACACGATCGATGCTCTAAAGCTTGGGTCTGGCGATCCGCTTGATCCGTTCCCAATGATCGGGTTTGGGTCGATCGGGCCTGAGGACATACCCGAGAAGCCGGTGAACTGCCCGCCGTACCGTGGCGGCGGTATCCCGATCGGATGTTTTTGGGTCGAGGTTTGCGACACGGTTATCCCCGCCAATGTGAACTGGGAGATCGTTGTCAAGCTCTGTGATGCGGATGGAAATGTTATTGAAATCGTGCATGGTGGCGAGAGCAAGGGTGTAGCGAGGAACGCCGAGTCGAAGGCAAAGCTGATCAAAGATGCCTTTGAATCGATGACATTCACCAAGCCCGGGCCGCCTCCCAAGACGATCAACTTATTCAAAAAAACGGCAAAGAGTGTCCCGCCAAGGAATATCGTGGGCAACCGCATTGTTGGCGAGGTGTGCATGGTCGTGAATCAAGAGTTGATTGATTGCGGCTGGAACATCGACCGGGTTTGTTTCTCGTTTACCAACTGGACAGCCAATATTATCGCGACGCCTGTAAAAAACTGGTTCCCGGATGTCAAGCGGTTTCCGTTGCTTGCGGTTGAGGGGATTGCTGAGAATGATGGGCTCTTGCGGATTTCGTTTATCGATACCATCGGGGCAGAAGGCGTCGAATCATCGTTCGCGGTGCCTGTGTTTGCTGGGCAAGATGGATTGTCGGCATTGTTTGAACTCGAAGATCTGATCAACTCGAAGGGCGGGGTTGCTGTCGTTGGTGATGATGGCGTAATGACAATCAAGTCGCTTCCACTCGAACCACCACTTGATGAGGATGGCGTCTCTGGGCCGGTCGTCTTTGAAGCCGGCGCATTGGATGTGTTCGGGTTGAATATTACGGTTGGCGCGAACCTGGCGCGTGGGCCTGGGAGCCCGTGTAGTGCGGTTGATTATGCCAAGCCGTATGGTGAGCTGAACTTCTTTGATGTCTCGGCATTCCTTCAACGGTTTGCGGATCAGGTTGGTGATGCGGATTTAGCATTCGATGGCTCGTTTAACTTCTTTGATATCAGCACATTTTTACAGCTGTACGCTCAGGGATGCCCTGAATAGTTGGGCATAGAAACGAAGGCATGAAAAACCACGGATGACGCATGACCCGAGGGAGGGTATGTGTCATCCGTGGCCCGTGTGGGTGCGGGGTTATGCGTTATGGTGCGGCATAGTAATCGGCAATGAACGCAGAGATATCGAAGTAGTTGAGTTGCATGTCGCCGTTGTGATCGGCGACGAGGCTTTGGGAACTCAGGCTTGCCACGAAGGCGAAAACATCGTTGACATCGACCACCGTGTCGTTGTTGTAGTCTGCCGGGTGTGATGAAGCGTCGATGGTGAGCACTTGGTTTGCTGCAACATTGGTGCGGGTCGTGAACGATCCATCTGGCCATTCGATGCGGAGTGTGTCGATGGTTGTTGCTTGGGCAAGCCCTGTATGGACTTCGATGGTTGACGATGAGCAATGGCTTGAGCCGCAGTGCATCGGCAGGATTTGGGTCGTCGAGCCTGTGGTGACTTTGATCATCGCGCCGATGCCTGCGGGTGCGAGCGAATCGCGAGCTGCGGTGTTGAGCTTGACGCGGATCCAGTTCTTATCGGCTGGGGTCTCGTTGGTAATGAGTTCGTTGCGGAAGAGGCTCATGTTGACATTGCTGTTGAAGATGACGACATCAATGTCGCCATCGTTCTCGATATCTAAGCGGACGAGCCCTCGCCCTTGGGCGTTGTGAAAGAAACCAGAGTCGTGTGCGACTTCGTTAAAAAGTGTGCCATCACCAAGGTTCTCAAAGATAACTGAAGGCTTGCCTGAGAAAGTGCCTACAAACCCGTTGGTTTCGATCAGATCGCGATCTCCATCATGATCGAGATCGGTCATGATGGCTCCCCATCCCCAATAGCCGCGATATGTTTGGGCGCTGCGTGCGTGGTTGCTAAACGAGCCGTCTTCGTTTTGGATAAGCATCAGGTTACCCGGTCCATCACTAAATGTGTAGGTGACCGAAGTGATGTACATGTCGAGTAGGCCATCGTTGTTGAGATCACCGATGTCGATGCCCATACCGATTGCCGTGTGGATATCTTGGACAGTGTTTGTCCGATTGGTGAATGTGCCGTCGCCATTGTTGACAAAGTATTGGGATGTTCCTGCATCTGCAACGACGATAAGGTCTGGGTATTTGTCGCCGTTCATATCGACGAGTTGCGGATCAAACCCTGCGACGCCGGTAAAGCTCAGCCCAGCCTCATCGGTGACATCTGTGAATGTCCATTGTCCCTTTGCGTTTTCGCCATCGTTGCGAAAGAGCCGATTTCCTGCCCGTGTGTCTTCGTAAGCGCAGATATAGAGATCGAGATCTCCATCGAGGTCGTAGTCGCCCCATGCCGATCCAAGCCCGTCGGTGTAGGTCTCGAAGAGCCGATTGACGCCGCAGAGTTGGGCAACATCGGTGAAGGACCATTGCCCGCTTTGGTCTGGGCCGTTGTTTCGGAAGAGTTTGAAGTTGCCAGCGGCTGCAGAGTTTTCTGATGGTCCAAACGAGGTAACAAAGATATCAAGATAGCCATCGTTGTTGAAGTCGACAGCCGACGCGCCCGATGCGTGCTGGAACAAATCAACGCCCCATTGCGAAGCCTTATCCGTAAATGTTCCGTCCTGGTTGTTGAGATAGAGATGATCAGCATATTCGCCACCAGCAAGCATGAAGATATCGTCGAAGCCGTCGTTGTTAAAATCGCCGGTAACGCCGCCGCCGGTCATCATGCTGTAGATGCCGCCAACAGAGACGAGTCGGGTGGCATCTTCGAGCCCGGCATCGACCGCATAGTTGCTGAATGCGATTTGAGCGTTGGTGTTTGAAATGAGTGATCCAAGGGCGATCGCAGACGCGAGCGCGATGGATGGACGAGGAGTATAAAACTGCATTGTTGACCCACACAAGTTGTGTAGTTCGAGCATTGAGTGAACGCAAGTTCACTCAACGAGACCCCAGCTACAAATCAACAGACACTCGCACCCAACCCCACACGAGTTGAATGGTTGGCAAAATCGCCAACACTATCGTGGGAAAAAATGAAGACGCACGCATTGAGACCGCTGGCGAGCGGAGTAGGCAACGAGTTGCCGACCCGAAAGGCCAGTGTGCAGAGCACGAAATCAAGTTGTACTTGTGTGTGAGCAGATTATCTCCATGAACTGGTCATAGAGTTGGTCACAGATTGAGTACACCGTAAAAAGATCTCGCGGCGTGCCTCAAATACCCCCACGGCATTCGAGAACTGAACAAATCCACCCTACCAGATATCGCGAAGCATTGCAAGGGTAAACTGTATCAATTGGAGCTTGTTTATGAGTGATAGAGCCACAAATGCGCAAAAAGATGAAATGATCCCACCCGCAATGCGAGGCTTTGAAGCTGCGGAGTTCACAAAAACAATCGACTCGCTTGCACAATGGGCGATGCGCTATATGGATTCGTTGCAAGATCGTGATGTCTCGCAAGCAGTTGAGCCAGGGCAGATCGGGGCGATGTTGCCCGATGAGCCTCCCAGCAACGGGATGGAAGCCGAGCAGTGGGGTCAAGTGATCGAAGATCTTGAGCAGATCGTCGAGCCGGGCTTGATGCACTGGCAGTCGCCACGGTTCTTTGCCTATTTCCCGTGTAGCTCATCGATGCCCGGCGTGATGGGCGAGTTGGTCGCGTCGGTGCTTAATATCAATGGGATGCTCTGGTCGACATCGCCCAGCGCGACCGAGATCGAGATGAAGATGATGGATTGGTGCGCCCAGATGTTTGGGCTGCCCGATGTGTTTCGGTTCGACAGTGCTTCAGGCGAGAATACAGGTGGCGGCGGGTGCATCCAGGGGACCGCTAGCGAGGCAGCGGTGGCAGCGTTGGTTGCAGCTCGAAAAAGAAAAGTGAAGAGCGGGCGAGATCGATCGACCATGACGGTGTACACCTCGACCCAGGCCCACTCGTCGATTCTCAAAGCAGCGATGGTCGCCGGCTTGGCTGATGATCCCGAAGATCGTTCGCGGGTTCGGTTAATTGAAGTTGATGAGCATTTGCGGATGGATGTCGATGCGTTGTTGCGTGCGATCCGAGAAGACATGGCTGCTGGGTTGACACCTTGTTTGGTGTCGACCACACAAGGAACAACATCGACGGGTGCGTTTGATCCCCTCAAAGCAATTGGCCAAGAACTCGCCAAACTTCCTGATGCCGATCGTCCTTGGCTGCATGTCGATGCGGCGTGGGCCGGGGCTGCTGCGGTATGCGAAGAGAACAGGTTTGTACTCGATGGGGTCGAAGCTGCGGATTCGTTGTGTATTAATCCCCATAAATGGCTGTTGACCAACTTCGATTGTGATCTCTTCTGGGTGCGCGATCGCAAGGCTTTGACCGACTCGATGAACATCACCCCGGCGTATTTGCGCAATGCGGAGAGTGAATCTGGTGCGGTGATCGATTATCGCGATTGGCATGTGCCTTTGGGCAGGAGGATGCGGGCGCTCAAGCTGTGGTTTGTGATCCGGTACTTTGGGATCGATGGGCTCAAGGAGCATATACGCCATCATATTGAGCTGGCCAAGGTAGTGGAGGCATTCGTTCATGCTGAGCCTCGGCTGAGTATGGCTACAGATCGTTCGCTCGGGCTGGTGTGCTTTCGGGTGATCGGCGAGAGTGAACTTACCGAACGATTGATCGAGCGGGTGAATGATCGCAGGCGGGTGATGATCTCACATACGGTGGTGCCCATTATGGATGAGTGCAATAATCCTGCATCGGTCTCGGAGCGGTGGGTTGCGCGTGTTGCGGTGGGTGCCAGCGGGGTTCGCCGAAAAGATATTGATGAGTTGATCGCCGAGATCAGCGAGGCCCTCGATGAGGTGATACAGTGATTAGCATGAAGATAAACTATTTATATACGGCAGGTTGGATCGCGTGCGCGTCGGTTTGCAGCATGTGGGGATGTGCATCGTCGCAACAGGCGAATAATGATTCGGCGATTTCTCAAGCTGCTGACGGACAAATTGGCGGAGATGTTGAGATCAGCGGCGCGTCGTACGAAGAAGTGTTTGGAGCCATGCGCGAGGTGATTCGTGGCTATCGCTTTGCGATTAATCGAGTAGATGGGGCGCGAGGCGTACTCACAACCTATCCAAAGCAGACCCTTGGGGTTGGGTCGCCTTGGGATAAAGAGCAAACCACACTCGGACAAGAGTTTGAGGACTTTGCGAATCATCAAGAGCGAGAGATTCGTGTGCAGTTTGAAGAGGGTGCCCAAACCGGCAGCGTTGTGCGTGCGACGATCGAGGTGTTGGTCTATCGGGTGCATCGTCCGAACTGGCGAGTGGATTCGCAGAGCATTCGGCTTTCGACACACGCTCGATCCAGAGGCATCAACGGGCAGATCGAGCCCGGATCTTTTCGGGAGTCAATCGGGCAAGATCAACAACTCGCCCGTCGGCTTGCCAATGAGATTCATCAGCGATTTGGATCTGAGTCTTCTAGCGAGTAAGCGTTGATTGGCGAACAGCCTTAGGCTTTACTTGGGCTGCTGGCGAAGGTTTGAGTTCTGCAAAGTCGGCGGTCTTGGTCGAGCTAGTGATCACGATTGGATGCAGTGTCTGGGTTGTTTTTTTGGCAGCGTTCGCTGGGGAGTGTCCCAGGGCACGGGCGATGAGCTGGCCTCGGGAGTTGGCGTGGAGTTTTTTGTGCAGGTTTTTGACATGGTCATGCACCGTGTGGGTGCTTCGATCGAGGTTATCTGCGATGACACGAACGGAATGCCCGAGGATAAGCTGATCGAGAATCTCATGTTCTCTATCGGTGAGCCAGGCTTTAGGGTTTTTGACGAGTGAGAGTGCTTGGTTGGCTTTATGTGCAAGTAGCGGCAACAGGGCTGCGAGTGTATGCGTGGTCAAATCAACTCGAACAGGTGCAGGTTGCGATACAGCCATGCTAAGCTTTGTTCGTTTCTCGAAGGCCATGATGATGATTAATACAAATCCTGGGTAGGTTGACGAAATCGGCACGACTGTCAGGATTGGGTTGTGGAGTTGTTGTGATGAAAATGCCTGCCCGATTGGCGAGTTCATTGCATTTGAATCAAGCAGTGAGAATGGTGCGACGAATCCTTGCATCGCTGCCTGGAGCGGGAGATCAAAGCCGAGCGTGTTGATGCGTTCGAGTTTGTCCTGTAAAAAAAACGCCTGGTTCATCATCTCGCGTGTCTGGGTATTGCTCGCGTTGGGCCGATGTGAAACGCCTGTTGAGTAAGGGGTGAGTGACTGTGAAGATGGATCGAGCTGGGCGATGAGCAGCCCAACGGTAGCGGTGGGGTCAAGCGTTGCAATCGCATTCGCTGCTTGGGCAGCCCAATCGTGTGTTGGGATTGCGGGGAGCGAGCAGATTTTCTCAGTAGCGCGGACAGTTTGGATCATGATTGGTCCCTCAATACTTTGATCAGTTTTATTTTGTTCGGTTCAATAACCAAATAAGGGTATCGGCATTTTTATATTTGTTTGATAGAATAATGTATCATATTGCGTGGAGTTTGTATGGGGTATTTTCACTAAACAGCCTGAACAGGGTGTTTCGCATGGGATTATAGGGTGTATGCCTTATTTGCTTGTTTGTGTTGGAACAGAATGATGGTGCACAAATATGAGTAAAATGGTATTTATATCATCTCAAATTAGAGTAGTCTCCTTATTCATCTGTACGCAAGGATTGTGCGAGAGTCGAGTTTCAGCCGGAATTTGGGTGTGATTTTCTGGATTCTGTGGCGTGCATGAGGAAATTGAGGCATACTCGATTCGTTGGCAGCCTTACAGGGAGCTGTCAGCCCTGATACCACCACCCCCCTGAATAAAGTGTCTGTGCAAGCGTGCAGGTACATATAAAGGAGTAGCACCAAGCATGCGTTGCGCATGGTTGCTGCGTGAAGTATGTCCATTCACTTTGGAACATCTCGGTTTGTGTTTGAACGAAGCACATGGCAACCAGAAGTGCTTGCCAAGCTCGAATCGCACCATATCGCTGCCTGGTCAGCGGATACTGGGGCGAGAACACGCTTTGGAGCATCGCTTCAGCAGTTTCTTGTCGCCCAAGCTGGCACAGAAGTGTGTGTTCTTCATGGACGAAATATACTTGATCTCGAAGGGCTTTGTTCGCAACTCGAACGGCTCATTCCTGTGGATAACTTGGCACGCACCGTCGACGGACCCAAAGGATTAGCATCCATTTTACGATCAAAGGCCGGAACCCATGCTCGAATCCCAACAAGACAACGATTCTTCCTTTGGCATGATGCTGATGTATTGATCCGCCATAATCCTGAGCTTTTCGGGCAGGTTGCCGAGGTGATCGCTGGGGTCAGTGCAGAACTCGAATATGCTGGCGATGGCGGATTGTTGATCCAGCGGTGTATATATATTGGCGGCTCAAGGCTCGCAGCGGTTGCTCGTGATGAAGAATCGATGCTCAACCAATGGGCGGATGACGGCCCGGGCGTGCCTTTCTGGTCGCTGGTGACGGGTGAAGAATCGCCAACAACCTCGCTTTGTTCGATCGATTCGCTTATGGAATCGATGGGCTAAATCCATTCACAACTCAATCGAACTTGACTTCCCGGCTTTGCAGGTCTTGGGTATCTGTCTATGCGCATCATTGGTGGAAAATATCGTCGTCGTCATCTCGCATCGCCTCCTGAGGGAGCGATGACTCGCCCATTCCCAGACATGGTCAAAGAGGCCATGTTTAACCTTCTTCGCGGTCACTTCGAGGGTGAATCCGTGCTGGATTGCTTCTCTGGGACGGGCACAATGGGGCTCGAAGCAGCGAGCCGAGGCGCGACGCGGGTGGTGTGTGTCGAGCGCGATCGACGCGTGACCAAGATCCTCCAAGAGAATATCGAGATGCTTGGTGCTGAAGAAGAGGTCGAGATTGTGACCGGCGACGCGCTTGGCCCAGCGACCATCCATCGGTGTCCCAAGCCTGTTCATATCATTTTCTTCGATCCTCCTTATCCAATGGTGCGTGACGAGGGTGATTGGGTGCGGGTCAAGAAGCAGTTTGAACGATTGGTATCGATGCTCGACGACACGGGTTATGCAGTTCTTCGCACGCCTTGGCCTGCGGTGCATCGTGAAGAAGAGTTGGTTGAACAGGCTCAAGAGCCAAGCTACTCAAAGAGCAAGGCCAAGAAGAGCGATATGCCTGCGTTTGAAGAAATCGAAGGCGAAGAAGTCATCGAGATCGATCTCAATGATCCCAATGCAGACGCATTGATGGAAGCGTTCGAAAAGGACATCGCAAGAGCTTCGAGCAAACCCAAGTTTACCTTGACCGATATCGACCTGACAATGGAAGGCGCGATCGGTCCAGAGACGCATTCCTATGGCCAGATGGCGTTGCATATGTATATGAAGGATACGGGGAGCAGTTCTCAGGCAGAGGAATAGTCAATTTGTGTTGGTTTGAACGCCCAAATAGCCGATAAATGGTATTGGTGAACATCCAGGAGGGATCCCCCAATATGACCACTTCGCCCGAGCAGGCAACGACAACCGACACCGCAGGAACCGATAGCGAACCCAAGTACTATGTGCTTGATACCAATGTGCTGTTGCATAATCCCAACGCATTGTTCGTGTTTCAAGAAAACCATGTGGTGATCCCGTATCCGGTGCTTGAAGAACTCGATGCGATGAAGCGACGAGAGGATGATGTTGGACGGGCAGCCCGCTCGGCGATCCGCTTCCTCGATCGGCTTCGTAAATATGGCAAGTTGACCGAAGGCGTCGAACTCTCAAACCTTGGTGTGAAAGCCGGCGGTGCGACAGGCACGCTTTCGATCGATATCAATGATCATGATCGCCCGCCGATCATTGCTTCCGAGCAACCCGACAACCGGATTATCGCAGCTGCATGGGCACTACACCGTGCGGGCAAGCTTGCGGTCTTTGTCACCAAAGATCTCGCAGCAAGGATCAAGTCTGACTCGCTCGGGATTCGTTCCGAAGATTTCCTTAACCAACAAGTCGATGGCGATCGGCTGTATACCGGGTATCTTGAACTCGAAACATCTGCGGAAGTCATCGATACGCTGTACCGTGATCGCATGCTTGAGGTGGAGTCGCTTGAGGAGTATCTTGAGGTGACCCCGCCTGATGGCGAGCCGTACACGCGCGAGCTGACACCGAATCAGTATGTGATTTTGAGTAATGTTCAAGACGAAGGCCACTCTGGTTTGGCTCGTCGATTGGCAGATACGGACCATCTGATCCCTGTCGCGCAGCAGAAAAAACCAACCTTTGGCATCGTCGCCCGCAATGTGCAGCAGACATTAGCAATCGATCTCTTGCTTGATGACGATATCAAACTCGTCACGCTTCTTGGCAGCGCAGGCACGGGCAAGACCTTGCTGGCGTTGGCTGCGGGAATGACCAAGGTGTTTCAAGAAGAGCGATTTGATAAGCTGCTTGTTGCGCGCCCGATCATGCCGATGGGGCGTGATATCGGATATCTGCCTGGCGATAAGGATGAAAAACTCGGCGCGTGGATGCAGCCAATCTTTGACAACTTGTCTTATCTGATGTCGACCCGAGGGGCACCGAACCAAAATGCGGAGAGTAAATCGAGCGAGCAGCGGATTGATAAGCTGCTCGCAGATGGGCGATTGGTGCTTGAGCCTTTGACCTATATTCGTGGCCGATCGATCCCGCATCAGTTTATGATTGTTGATGAGGCCCAGAACCTGACGCCTCACGAGGTCAAGACGATCGTGTCTCGCATCGGTGAGGGCACGAAGCTGATTTTGACCGGCGACATTGGGCAGATCGATCATCCGTATCTCGATTCCTCATCCAACGGCTTGAGCTATGCGGTCGAACGGATGCGCGGGCTTGGGATCGTCGGGCATATCACGCTTGAGAAATCCGAACGAAGCACGCTTGCGAGTTTGGCAGCCGAGCGGCTCTAAACCCGAACTGAGTTCCAATGAAAAAATGCGACCGATTGGTCGCGTTTTTCATGTTTAAGATATCGATTTGATCAGTTGTCAAGAATCGCTTGCACGCGGTAGTACTGCGTCGAGAGGTATGATTTCCATTGGTCATCGGTTTCTCGAAGCTGTGCGTTACGGATGTGATTCATGATGCTGGGGTCACCAAGTCCGAGCATTTCTGCGCTGCGGATGATGCCGTGGAGTGCGGGCATATAGCTTGGGTCGCGTGCGAGTGACATCTCAAAGTGTTCGTATGAATCTTGTGCCCAGCCGACCTGTTGATAGGCGAGCCCGATGTTGTACTCTGGGCGTGGATCGCTCGGCTCAAGCCCGGATGCGATCTGGTAGGCCGAGACTGCATCGGCGTAGTTGCCTTGGGTGAGCAAGAGCTGGCCCATATTATTCCAAGCGGCATAGAGTTTGTCGTTGAGTTCGAGGGCTTTGCGATATTCGCTCAGTGCTTCATCTGTTTTATCATCAAGATGAAGCATTGACGCTGTATTGTAGTGTTCGAGTGCTTGCTCTTTGCGTTGGCGCGAGTAGGCGATCGCGGGATCGATCTCGCTGAGGGTGTTGTTGTTGGAATGCGATTGCGTGCTGGCGCAGCCGACGAGCGAGGTGCCCAGCGAGGTGCCAGCGATGGTGATTGCACACATCATGATCATCTTGTGGGTCATCGCTGCGTGTCTCCTATTCATTTCGTTCATATCGTGAAAGTGTGATGGTCATTGTCCAGTCTTGTTTGGCCGGTTTGATTTCCATGCTCGTTACGCCAAGCCCGGGGGTTTGATCGATCGAGATTCGTACCCAATCGAGCAGGTGTTCGAGCGATGGGTCGCGCAGGGTGTATGGATAGCTCATGAGCCTGGCGTTGCCTTCGGGGCGCGACTTTGGATTCTTTGGAAGCCCGATATCGTTTTCGAGCTTGGCCTGGATGCCATAGCGTTTGAACTTCGAGAGCATGTCGGGGATTGGTTGTCCTCGATCGCGGTCTTGGCTGGTCGCTTGGGATGCTTCGAGTGTTTGGATATCGGTGATGAGTTGTTCGATCTGGGTGAGCTCGTAGGCAACGCGGGTGTTTGCCTCTTGGGCAGCCGATCGAACTTGCCAAGAAATCACAAGCACCACGAGCGAGATAACCACCAGCAGCAATCCTAACCCGATGAGGTGCTTTGGATAGTTGAGCCGTTGTTGGTTTTGTGCGCGTGCTGCGAGTTCGTAGCGATCGTCTGGGCTGAGTTTGCCTTGAGGCGTGTTGAGCTGGCTCATGAACCGGCTCCTGTTACCCAGCGGGCGGTGAAGGTTGCAGCAATTTTTCCGCCTTGATTTTTTGGAGACATGTTTCGCCAGCGAAGATGCGAGCCTTTGATCGCTGCCAGGCTTTGATTGATCTGCTCGGCTTGTGCAATGTCATCAACGCGAAGCGTGACGGTTACTGCGGTGGTGCCCAGCTTGATGGATTGAATTTCTACGCCGGGGATGCCAAAGACATAGGAGAGTGTTTCGAGTTCTTCAAGGATGGGCTTGGTGCTTGCCGATCGGATTGGGCCTTGGTTTCGGCGCATCGCAGCGAGTCTTTTATCAAGATCGTTCGCGGGGATGAACGAGCGAACAAGCTCTGGGTCGAAGTCGTTGATCGCGGTGAGCCGATCGTTTTCGATGCTTGAGGTTCTGCTTTTAATCTGGCCCGCTTGGGTGAAAAGCTGATAGGAGAGGAGCATGACGGCAGCCGCGACTGCTACGAGTGCCAGCCCGGCCCATCGGTACATCGATCGATGGGCGCGTCCGGGTCGGTTTCCAAGGTTTGAAAGCGAGATTAGATTTTGGCCTCGTTGACCTGTTGCGATTTTGAGTAGTGTTTCGCCGATCGGATCGTCATGCTCGATGAGATCAATCGTTGCGTCGGGCCAAGCTTGTGAAAGGGCGGCTCCGATCTCGCCGGGGGTAAGCCCCTGGTGTGCGTTCGGTGCTTGCCCTTCTTCGGATGGATCTATAACGAGTTGTGCAGGGTTGCCAACAAAGACAACGCGGGAGGGCGAAACGCCGAGCTGTGACGACCATCCGAGCCAGTCGCTGCATACGCGGGCGATATCTTCGCTGCGGATAAATGCTCGGCGAGCTTCGCCGGGGTGTTCGCTGGCGATGGTTTGTATTCGTGAGCTGCCTCCGGTGATAAACTTGCCTTCGCGCGACCATGTCCAGATCAGGCGGGCGTTGTTCGAGTCGCCAGCATCAATAGCGATGGTAGCAGCGATGGGGGCATCGGAGGAGACGATCCGTTGTGCGCTGTGCGCCGCGTTGCCTGCCCCTGGGTCCCAAATGCTGGCGAGTGCGTGCCAGATCGAGGTGACACAATCGACACGGATCCCGATCGCATCGAGTTCATCTTTGAGCAAGCGTCCGGGCACATCGGGCAAAGCCATGACCGCTCGGCGAGATCCGGTCGATGTTTCGCTCTCGTCAAGGAGTTCAAAGCTCAGCTCCAAAGGCAGCTGGGGGAAGCGTTCGCTGATCCCTGAGTGTTGTTGGGGCTCGAGCGAATCTGGATCATGGTCGGAGTGGTCGCCAGTGATCGCAGCATCGAGCAATGAGACATCCGCATCTTCGGGTTTGATCCATGAACAAACCGCACCGTCGGAATCGAGACACAAAACGGAGAGGGTTCGGCTCTCGCTGGATTTTGTGTTGTTCGCGCTGAGGCGTTCTTGAATCCATCGTGCGCTTTGGGTGATCGACTCGGCGATGAGCGAGGGATCTGCGCTCGTCCCGGCTTGCCAGGTGTCGTCGGTATGGGCGCCGATCAGGCGCAATCCTCGTAGGGCTGCACCGCGGTCGGCTCTTTGGATATAACACACTCGATCACTCAATGGTGGTCCTGTCTCTGATCATTCTTCGATCGTAGATGAAAAGCGGAAGCTATTCGTTTCTGCTTCGGTTTGGGCTCTCTTTGGCGTTCTTGCTAAAGCCCGAGCGGATTCTTCCGAGTGGCTCGGGGGTTGGACGCCGGGGTTCGTTGGTGGGGGGTAAGCCTCGGCGTTCGCGTTCGAGTCGGCGCCGGGCGCCGGGTTGTTGACGCTTGGGCATCGCTGCGATTCGCGCTTCGTCTTCAGCCGACAAGAGCGAGCCGGTCTCGGGCGATGGGGTGACTTCGATTTGGGTGCCGCTGACCATGGTGATGGATTGGCTGGTCCGATTTGCGAGCTCGATCTTGGCTCTGACTTTTCCATCACTGAGTACAATATGTCCTGGTGCGATTCGTTCAACCTTGAGATCTTCAAGCCCGTCTTGACCAGCTTTGGCAATCGATCCCACAGAGACCACGCGTTGTCGTCCGTCGATTCGGATGAAGGCGTGTCGGCTTTGAGGGTCATTGATGAAGCCGATGTACTTGACTCGTTTGGCGATTACTGAGCCGATGTTTGGATCTGGATCAGCAACCATCGGACCGGGCTCGTCGATGATCAACACATTGCTGACGACCTTGGGTGCATTATCAAGAAGTGCAAAACGAAGAGCGAGCCCGACGGTGTCGATTTGGGTCGATTGTCCTGTGTCTGAACCTGAGTTCTTCACTGCGGCGTTGGAGTCTTGCGTGTTCTTGCTGTGCATCTCTGCGAGCGACATCCCGCCAGTAGCATTTAATGACCCTGATGCGCTCGGTTCGGGCAGATCAACCACACCCAGAGCGATCACTCCAAGCACACAGACACCCGAAGCGAGCTGGGCACAGATGGTCCACTTCTTAGCTTGTGTTCGTGTGATGGTGTTGGTCATGCTTGCGATCCTTACTGCTCATCAATTTTCGTGGCCATTG
This sequence comes from Planctomycetota bacterium, assembly GCA_024280755.1. Classification (GTDB taxonomy): domain Bacteria; phylum Planctomycetota; class Phycisphaerae; order Phycisphaerales; family UBA1924; genus UBA1924. The sequence continues at coordinate 134,438 of JAJRPN010000039.1, read as the reverse complement.
GGCTAAAAAGGGCTTGTACGCATTCGTCAGTATACATCGATGATATCGGTTTGTTTGATCCGATCTGTTCAGAGAACCCGGTCTGGGGCGTGATTTTCTCTGAGGCGATCAAATATTAGTACAGATCTCCAAGATCAACTTCTCGATCGTGAATTCCGATCTCTTTCCAGGTGATGAACGCACCAAGTTCCATTGGATTGCCTGAGTTATTGTTTCGTCCATTCACGCGGATCATGGTGATCCCGCCATAGCGAGCGATCAGCCGACCCGCGTTCATCCCTCGCCCGGCGCGAACTTCGATAATCACCGCCCAGAGCTGGATATCGGTCGCGAAAATCCGCAAGGCGGCTGCCCGTTGTTCGCTCGAAAGCCCGGCAGCTGATGATGCGCGGGTGAGTTCGGTGCGAGTAATTTTGGTGCCTTGATTTCGGAGTGTTTCGAGTTCGGAGATCAACCGATCCGAAAACTCGCCCGCAGCTACCCGCGAAGCCGCATCGAGCACGCGAGGGGGCGCGGTGTTGATGCTGATTGTCGGCGGGCCAAACGGACGGGTGAGCTGAAGATATTCCTCGGTGGTTGTGTTCACCACCAAGTTGCGTAGGACAATCCCGCCCTCTTCGACCTGGCGATCGGTTAGCCCGTTAAGATTGTTAAGCGCAGCACCTTGGGCATCGCGCAAGAACACAGAGATGTTCGAGCCGTCAGACAGCACGATGTCCATCGCGTGCCCGGTCTGAGGATCAAGCACATCAGAGAGTTCTCGTCCGTTTTGTTGGCGCAACCAAGCACCAATCGCTTCTTGAAGCCCGCGTCCGATGTGATGCTCTTGATATTTTTTGACCTGGCGAGCTACCGTCTTTGTTTGGGCACCCATGCGCGACATCGCAACCGATATGCCAAGCCCAACAACCACCATCAGCAAGATCACCATCGCCATCGCAAAGCCTTTGCGGGCACGCGATTGAATGATCAACTCGGGTTGGATTGGTGGTGTGGACGAGCTCATGAATCACCTATATTGATGACCCGTGTTGGGTTTGGGCCGCCATTGGTTCCTGGCGGGTTGCCGGTGTCTGTTGGCGAGTCGTCGTCATTGGTGTCGTCTGGATCAGCGTCTGTGCTCTCGGTGCTTGGGTCGGTGCCGATGACCCAATCGACTTCAAACATCCATGATGCGTACTGGCCGTTGGTGAGCAGGATCTCGATTTGTGTATATGCGGGAAGATCACCCATGTCTCGCCCGTAGTGTGTGCTGATGTATTCGTCGCCTTTAAAGACTTCCCAGGTGCATTGTTTGATATTACGAAGCAACGGCACCGCTCCAGCGAGCCTGGCGCGGATTTCATCAGCGGTGCCCATTGTGTCGCCATACGGGCCTTGCCCGTAGAGCAGTTGGCGTGCTTCAAAGTTGAGGATTGGCCGCCACCAGAGTGTCCAGTTTGGGGCAAGGTGCGCAACATCAAGGGTGATGTTTGCATCGTTGACCTGGGTAAGGATGGTATCGTTGGTGCTGACAAGCCCAAGGCGTTGCATGATGATTTCGCGTTGTCCGGTTGGACGCATTTCGAACACGCCTCGGACGGTTCCTTGCGAGCCGTCCATTGCCGAGAAGTCGAGCGTACCGTTCTGATCTTGAGCGACATACCACCCGGCAGCCGATGTCGCGAGCCCGGAGGGAACCGGCGGCGTGGCGTTGACCATCTCAAAGCGTTGAGGAATCCATCCGGTGGAATCTGGCGCGGTGCTTGGGTCGGTTTCGAGGATCAGCCGATAGCGAGGTTCGGGTTCGAGCTCTTCGATCTCATCGGTGCCCTCAGCCTGTTCATCTGAGGCGCGGACGATCTGGTTGGTTTGGGTCTCATCCATCTGGATGTTCAGCATGGCGCGGGTGATGATGGTGTGGGTGACATCGAGTTCGCTGGTGCGTTGGTATTTGTCAGCGAATGTTCGTTCCATGTTGCGAAGCGCGAAGAACACACCTGAAGATCCGAGCAGCACCATCGCTCCGAGTACCATCGCGAGGATGGTTTCCATAAGCGTAAACCCGGCGCGGGCACGCTGGGCAGCGTGAATCGATTGAGATTGTTGCAAAGGAGAACGCATGGATTAGTTTTCGAGATCGAGGAGGGATTGGAAAAGTTTTTCGATCCCGCCTTCTTGTTGGAGCAGTGTTTCGAGCGAATCTGGATTGTTGAACGCGAGCGGATCGATAAGGCGGGTGATGATTGAGTTGGGCACCGAGCCGGTGTAGGTGCGCGAGCCGCCCGAGTCTGCGCCGAGCCAGACCTTGATCGTGATGAGCTTGATCCTGTTGAGGCTTACGCCATTGCCGACATTGTTGTTGTCGTCGTCTCGTTGGTTATCAAACTCGAACTTCACCGCCGACTCTTCAAGCGTCCAGCGGTAGCGATCCATGTCGTATTCGATCGGCAACGATCGATCGGGGAGCGAATCTCGCTCGTCCATGTATTGCAGGATGAGTCGATTGGCCAGTTCGGCAGCCCCGAGCCTCTGGTCCATTCGGCGTTGCGATTGACTCATAAACGAAACCGCACTCGAAAGCGTGACGGTCACCATCGCGAGGAGCACGACCGCGAGGATCGCTTCGAGGAAGGTTAAGCCTCGCCGAGCTTGGAGATGCATCGCTCGATTGGCGCGGGATGGTTTCGGAGAGGGGTTCATGTATAGGAATCGATTTGCTTAGTTCGAGGTTTTAACATCCATCGTCCAAAGGTTGATGTCGTCGGGTGTGGTGAAGGCTTTGTCTGCGCCTGATGAGATCAGGTCGTAGGCGTGGGGCGCGCCGGGGGTGGCGATGTAGTAATAGGGGCGATCCCATGAGTCGGTGTCCGAGCCCGCTTCGATGTAGGACGGGATGAGTTCGATGATCGATGCGGGAGCGTCGCCAGCGTTCTCGGCCATGTAGGTATTGATCGCGGTCTTAATTGTGACCATAGATGTTTTGGTGGTCTTGATGCGGGCCTTTTGGATCTGCTTAGGAACAGCAACCGCAGCGCCAGCCATCAGCAATCCGAGGATCACGAGCACCGCGGTGAGTTCGATCAGCGAGAAGCCCGGACGGGCGTACATGGCGGTGCGTTTGTTCTTGATTCGTGTATCTAATCGTGAATCGAGTGATGCGGTTTGCATTTGGAAAATCTCCTGTTTCGCACTTGGGCAAGTGGTTATCTGTTCAACGGGTGGGTGGTGTCGATATTGCATTCCGATTGTATACATTGCGAGCTACATGGCTCCCGATGTCATGTTGAGCATCGGGAGCATAATTGCGAGGATGATCGTGCCCACAATCAGGAACAAGATCACGATGAGCATGGGTTCGAGGATGGCCATCAGGCGATCGGTTTTTTTATCGACCTCTTGAGCGTGGTCATGGGCGAGTGAGTCGAACGCGCTCTCCAGATCGCCGCCTTGATCTGCCGCGACCAATAGTCGACGCGTTGCCAAAGGGAGCGATTCGACTTTTTCGATCAATGTGCGGAAGATCCCGCCTTCGATCAGCCTTTGGCGCATTTTGGCGAGATCGCCATTGAGCTTTGGGTGCGAGATGACCGCTGCGCTGACCTCAATCGCATCGGCGAGTGGGATGCCGGATTTGGTCATCGAGCTCATCACCGAGAAGAACCGGGTAAGTTCTTGCTGCATGACGACATCGCGTACGAACGGTGCGTTGCGCGTTGCGGTGACTGCGAGCTTGGCAAGCGTGCTGCGAAAGAGGATCGCGCCGACAACCATCAGCACAAGGGCGGTGATAAAGTAGAGGAACTTGGCTTGAATGAAGTTGCCCAGGCTCACCAAGATCTTAGTAAACAGAGGCACCTCGATCCCCGAGCTGATCATCGAGTTGCCGATCAAAGGCACCACAATGACAATCATCAAGGTGGCTGCAGCGAAGGCGATCGTGAGCACAATCGCAGGATAGATCATCAAGGTCGCGGCTTTGCCCGAGACCTCGATGCGACGCCGGGCGCCGGTGGCGAGTTGGAGACATGCCCCGGCAAGGTCGCCGGTTTTTTCGGCTGCCTTGTAGACCGCAATGGTGACCGAATCAAAGCTTCCCACCTGTCGGCATGCGTCGGCAAAGCTGGTGCCTTGCGAGACGGCATGGCGCAATCGAAGGATGCGTTCGGTGTTTCCTGCGGAGACAACGGTTGATGCAACCTCTAAGGCTTCGGTGAGCGGCACCCCTCGCGAAACAAGTTGGGCGATCTGGGCGTCGAAGTGGGCGTGGTCTTTAAGCGACATCTCGGATTCATTGGTCATCCAGCCCGGGAGCATCCATGAGCGGGTCAGGATTTGTTTTTCGGTGCGGAGGTTTTGGGCGAGTGCGCGTTGTGAACGGGCGGTGCGGATGCCCATCGCTTTGCCGCCGGTGGGCTTTTTGGCGACATAGAAGAAGGAACGGTTTGTGGCAGCGGCTCGGCTCATTCTTGTGATCAATCCTTGGCGAACGGTTCAAAACCCCAATGGTCTCTTGTGCATGGTTTCTATCGGACATTGAAGCCCATCAGATCCCGTCGATTGTACGATTCTGACCTGCTTTGGGGTCATTTGGAGTGTTCAGAGGGGCAGATTCTGCCCGAATATTCTCATCGACCCACGAAAGAGCATGTTTCTCGACGATCTGCCCGCTAATCGTTGATCTGGAGGACAATTGACGGGACAATATTGAACGCCTCACCACTTGTTTGATTGCGTGCATTTGTGATTCAATTCGTGCCCATTCCCGAAAGCCATCCATGACCAGAACCTCGACTGATGATTCCACCGGCCCGACCGCCAACGCTGGCACGATGCGATGTCTCACCAAGCATCATGCGGGTGTTGGGCTTGCATTTTCAGATTCACACCCGATCCCGGCGGTTGGCCCGCGCGATGTGCGGATCAAGGTGAAGAAGGTCGGGATCTGTGGCACAGATCGCCATATCTGGGAATGGGACGAGTGGGCTGCCGGGCGTATCCCGGTTGGGGTGATCACCGGGCACGAGTTCGTCGGGCATATCGAAGCGATTGGCTCAGCCGTGACGAACTACACGGTTGGGCAGCGCGTCAGCGCCGAGGGGCATCTTTCGGCCGGGGTCGATTACAACTCACGCACCGGCAACGGGCATATCGCCAGCGACACGACCATCTTTGGGATCGATCGCGATGGGTGCTTTGCAGATTACATCGTTGTGCCCGAGGAAAATGTCTGGCCGATCCATAAGGACATCCCGGATAAGTACGCGGCGATCCTCGATCCATTGGGCAATGCCGTGCACACAGTGATGAGCGCGGGCGTGAGCGCGAAGACGGTGTTGATTTCGGGTGTTGGGATTATTGGATTGATGGCGGTCACGGTGGCCAAGGCGGCCGGGGCATCACGGATTTACTGTACGGATATCAATCCGCCCCGCTTAGAGCTTGCTAAGAAGCTTGGGGCGACCGATGCCTTCGACGCACGAGATAGTGGCTGGATCGAAAAGGTCCGAGCCGAGACCTATGAAGGGGTCGATGTACTCCTCGAAATGTCGGGCGCGCCAGCAGCCATGAACCAAGGATTCCAAGCCCTCCGCAACGGCGGCACCGCAGCACTCTTAGGCTTGCCCGCTCGTACGGTGGACTTTGATTTTAACGCCCACATTATTTTCAAAGGCTGTACGGTTCTAGGAATCAACGGGCGAAAGATGTGGGATACTTGGTATCAGATGGAGCAGTTGCTGCTCTCAGGCAAGCTCGAACTTGACGAGATTATTACGCATGAGTTCCCGATCGAAGACTTCGAGAAGGCTTTTGCGACCATGATCTCGGGCGACGGGATTAAAGTGCTGATGAACTTGGAGTGATCATTTACAGCTTGTCATGACACCGTGAGCAACTGTTATTGAGGGCATCCATTGCATCCATCGCGAGCCCCGCATCATCGTTGTTGCCGAGTGCTGTTTCTAAAGCCGAAGCTGCTTGGATGGCGTGCTCAAGATCATCCATGAACTCTTGGCCATATTCTTTGGCTTCGTCGTTGGTTTCGAGCGTACGAAACAAGTTATGAATTTCGGCAGCATAGGCAGCGGGTGATTGGGTCGGTGCATCTCGCGGTGTGTCCAGTTCTTGATAGACAATCTCATCAAGGACGCTCGCCTGCTTGCCGATCTTGGACATCGTTTTGCTGATTGTGCGTGTGGGCATGTGCTCGCTCAGAGCCATGGGCTCGATGGTTGCCATTTTTTCAACGCCTTCGACCGCTGACCACAAACCTGGATAGCTTCCAGAGGTTCCGGCCTGGATCATGAATGCGTTGGCTTCTTCGTGGGTGATCATTCCCAGCGCGATCGCTCCGGCACAGATCGCTGCGGGGCCACGATGCTTGCCGAGATGACAATGGACATACACAGGTTTGAACGAGCTTTGGATTGCGAATGCGATCTCTTTGATGCGTTGGTCGCTGATGCCGCCGTAGCTGATGGGCAGATGGATCACCCGGATGTTGTATTCCCCCGCGAGCGATGCATTGGGCGCGATGGCGTCGACGCTGATGAGTGTGCGAATACCCATTGATTCAAGCTCTTCGAAGGCTGCCCGATCGCTGGGTTCTGCCCCAGAATAGAGACCGCTGGTGAGTTGATAGGCATTTTTGAGCGATGTCGATTCATAGAGTTGGTAGCTGCCAGATTCTGGTGCCCGTTGCGTGCTTGAGCATGCTGGGATGAGCAGGGCGGGTGAAGCTGCGATGAGAATCGCGAGCGTGTTGATTGTGGTTCTGTGGGTTTGTGTGCGCATGGTGGGGGTATAAAAAAACGATGCCTGCAGGTTGCAGGCATCGTTCATAATTTTCATGGTTCGTTTGTGATCAATCTTCAGGTTCAATCTTCTGGGACATTGTCTGAGGTGACGATCTCGCGGAACTTCATGCGCAGGCTCTTGGTGATTGGGCCTTCGCCTTCGCTGATTGTGTGTGTCGAGAGCACTTCGAGATTGTCATGCTTGATGACTTCGCGGACCGCGATCATCTCGGCTGCCGACCCGGTCAAGAAGACCTCGTCTGCATCAAGAAGCTCGTCAAGCTCGAAGATTTTTTCTTCGATGGTGAGACCCAGTGCTGGGCACAGGGTGTCTTTGACGAATCGGCGGGTGATGCCTTCGAGGATACCGACCTCGGACGGCGGGGTGAAGATCTTGCCATCCTTGATGATGAAGATGTTATCGCCCGAGCCTTCAGCGACCTTGCCATCGGTGGAGAGCATGATGCACTCGAGGAGTTGGTCTTCGGGCTTGGTGACGCCGAGCTTTTTGCTCAGGTGGATCGCTTCACACTTGGCCATGATGTTGTTGAGGTAGTTGAGGGTCTTAACGCGTGGATCAAGACAGGCGATCGGTGTCTTTGGACGATTCGCAAGAACGACCCGCATGCCCGATTCGTACATCTCCGGGGTGAAGAGCGCGATGGTATCGGCGATACAGATCACGCCAGCCTTTGGGCATTGGTAGGGGTTGAGCCCAAGGGTGCCCTCGCCACGGGTGATGACCAGGCGGATGTAGCCGTTGGTGATGTTGTTGGCTGTGACGCATTCGCGTTGGATGCGGATCATTTCCTCACGGGAGACTCCGATATCGAGGAAGATCTTGTCGGCACAGTCATAGAGGCGATCCATGTGCTGTTCGAGCTTGAAGATCTTGCCATTGTAGATACGGATGCCTTCGAAGATCCCGTCGCCATAGAGGAGTCCATGATCGAATACCGAGACTGTCGCTTGTGATTTGGGGACCATTTGGCCATTGACCCAGATCATGGGTTCGCTCGAACATCCACATGATGTGCTGGGGGCGGTCTTTGATTCGATGGTGGGGTTTGTAGTCATTGATGTCATTGTGTCCTCCATGATGCACTCAGTCGAGTGTATATATTCTAGCTTTCGATTTGGTTGCTGAGGCGTAGATCGTGTTGAAGTGTCGAAAAATACGATCAAACGCCTTACAAAATGTCAAAGATATGCGATATGTGACTGATATGGTATACAGGCGACAGATCAAATTGTTCCGATATTGTGTCGATAATGGTACGAACACACACGAAACTACTTGTTTCTTCGGCGATCTGCCATCTGCATGTTCAGAATCTTCTGGTGGGATGGGCTTCGAGCCCGTCTCTTGCTTTCCTACCAACAATGCAGTTCAGAAGAGACAGGCTGAAAGCCCATCCCACCAGGAGAGAAGAAATCAGGTCCTGATCTCGGCACCGAGGCTTTCTTTGGCCTTGGATGCGAAGAGTTCGATTTGGGGGTCGACCTCTTCGTGCCTGAGGGTGCGAGCGTCGTCGCGGAAGGCGAGGCGGACGGTGACAGACTTCTTATTTTCCCCGAGCTGCTTGCCTCGGAAGATGCCCACCATGCTGTTGCCCACACACCGATCGAGGTTGAGATTGTTGGCAGCAGCTTCGATCTGATCCCAGCGGACTGATTCGTCCACAATCAGGGAGAGGTCTCGATCGATCCCCGGGAACGCGGGCAGATGCTCGGCTCGCGAGATCGGCGGGTAGGCTTCGATCATGGGTGCCAAGATCAGTTCTGCAGCGACCACAGGCTGATCGAGATCGTGTGCCTGGCGGGCGGCGTCGGAGATGAGTCCGAAGGTGCCGATCTGGGTGGTTTCGCCATTGACGAGGATAGCCACGGTTGCGTGGGCATCGTTGTCGAAGCCGGCATGTTCTGGTTTGGCGGGGGTGATGATTGTTTTGGCGGTGGTGCCGAAGGTCGAGGTGACGATCGAATCGATCGATCCACGCATGGTGCGGATGGTTGATTGGATATCTTCATGCTTTGGTTTTTTGCCCGCGAAGTCGATATCCATGAGCATGGCGATCACGCGTTGCTCGGAGGAGTTGATGGTGCCAGCGTCTTGGGCGAAGCGTTGGGCAACTTCGTAGAGACGAATCCCCCCCGGAAGTGAGGCGCGGGCGGCTTGGTTTGTATGGCGACAGGCGAGCAAACCGAGGAGCACGCTCGGGCGCAGGGTTGGCTCGGCCTTGCGGCGATCATCATCGACGGCGACGAGGTCAGTCCCTTCGCGTTGGAAGATCTTGCCGAGCTTTGGCGAGGTGAACGAGAAGGTGATGGTCTCGAAGAAGCCTAAACCTGTTAAGGTCTTGGCGATGGTGCTCATCGCACGCTCAGATTCTTGAGGCTCACGCGCAGTCACGGGTAATGTTTTTTGGATCGGAATCACCCCAAGCGAACGAGCACGCACGACTTCTTCGATCAGATCGATCTCGCGATGGACATCGTGCGAGCGGAACGGCGGGATGGTGCATTGGAGCACGCCGTCACTGTCAATAGTTGTTTTGAAGGACAACGCATTGAGCAACTTGGCCATCTCTTCGGGAGCGGTAGGGATGCCCAGGATTCGATCGCAACGCTCTGGGCGGAGCGAAATCACTGTATCTGTAGGCAATGGGGCACCTTGGCTCAGCACGCCCTCGGCAAGTTCTCCACCAGTCGTTTCGCAGATGAGCTGGACAGCACGTTGGGCAGCGTAGTCGATACTGCGTGGATCGATGCCGCGCTCGAAACGGAAGGCTGCGTCTGTACGGATGTTGAGCTTGCGACCAGTGTTGCGGACGGTGACGGTGTCCCAGGTTGCCATCTCGAAGACGACGGTGGTTGTGTGTTCGTCGACTTGTGAGTCATGCCCGCCGATGACGCCAGCGAGGGATTGCGGGCCGTTCGCGTCGGCGACGACGATGTCGTTCTCATTGAGCTTGTGTTCGCCGGCGTAAAGCGTGTTGACGACTTCATCTTTGGTCGCTGGGCGCACGATGAGTTGTTTGCCTGCGAGTTTGGCGTGATCGAACACATGGCAGGGGTTGCCCAGTTCGAGGGTGATGTAGTTGGTGACATCGACGACATTGTTGATCGAGCGTTGCCCGAAGGATTCGATGGCTGTTTTCAGCCACTGAGGCGATGGGCCGACTTTGACATTGCGGATCAAGCGAGCGGTGAAGAGCGGGCATTTTTCGGGGACTTGGTTGTCGAGGGTGAGTTCATCGCCGATCGGTGCGCCCAGGTTCATTTCTTTGAGTTCGGGCATCATGAGCTGGCGTGGTTTCTCGGCGTATTGGGCAGCTGCGATCTCGCGGGCGCATCCGAGATGCCCAAGGCAATCGCCTCGGTTGCTTGTGACCTCGATATCGATGATCGTGTCGCCATCAATGCCAGCGGCGAGCCCCTCGATGGGCAGCCCGGCTTTGGTCATGATGTCGTCAAACTCCTCGACGGTGACATCGGCGGGGGAGAGGTATTGATTGATCCAGCGTAGTGAAATATCCATGGGAGGTAAGGATAGGGCAGCCGGGTTCGATTGTGCATGAGGTGGCATTTGATCACACAATTGCGCGTTCTTATCGCCTCCCCCGGGCTTCCGGGGGAGGTGTCCCGCAGGGACGGAGGGGGTCTTTCTTGAAGAAGGCAATGGGCAATGGGCAATGGGGAAGAAAAGCAAGACCCCCTCCGTCTCACTTTGTTCGACACCTCCCCCGGAAGCCCGGGGGAGGCGGCAAGAGCGTGGCACCCGGAATCGGATGTGATACACTGTATAGATGATGAATGTGCTCAAAATCAGTATCGTGCTCGCCTTGCTCGCGGGGTGCAGCACCACCTCGATGACCCATCAGCCTCTGCCCGATCGTCGGCCTGCGGATTTCACGCTTGGGGTGGTGGTGTTTGGGGATGCGGATGCTGGCGATGTTTCGAGCCTGTCGGCGAGGTACATTGTCGATGCGGCTGGCAACCTGCGGGCGTCGGTGGGGGCGGGCTCGGATGCGGGGACCTATCCCAAGATCACCCGTCGGCTCAGCGGCGAGCAACTCGATGAAATCTGGTCGATGGTCGATGGGCTTGCACTCGGCGAGCCCATCGCGGGTGAGGCGAGACCGACGGATGGATATTTGATTGAGATTCGGTCCAGGCAGACGAGCCGGGCGTGGGTTGTGGAAGATGGATCGGCGGGGGCGTTTGTTGGGCTGTTGGCGGAGTTGGCGTGGATTCGGGAGTGAATTGATTCATAGAACCCAACTCTGATTAAACGATTTCTGGTATAATAGTTTTATGTTAAGAAACACATCCCAAAAACGATTCATGAAACTTGCCAGAGATTGCTATTTCATTGTGTGCTGCGTGACAATTCTCAATGAACCAGAAACATTCCACATTCCTTCACTTCCGAGTGTTTATCAGCCGGGTGATCTTGAACTCATGCAAGAGCATTGTCCTGACTTGTTTAGCTTGGCGGGGTTCTATTTGGACGCAGCACCTTTGATGTCTTCGTCATTGATAATGAGCACTTGTGCCCAGCAAGCACAGGATGAGTTGTTGAAATTCCTAAAATCCCACCATGACGCATGTATCGATCTAAAACACACTATATACGCATGGCTGTCAATCCCTGAACACAAAAGAATCCGACAACTGAGTAAAGGACTTGTTCAAGTTCCTGGAAGCTTGCTTCCGCTAGAGGCAGCAGCGGAACTCGATTCGAGGGTTCGCCGATTAGAAATAAGTTGGGTAAATAAGGGGTAATGTCGATGCCATGCTGACACCCCGCAGCGAGACTCACAAGGCATTGCGCATTAGATATACGCACGGAGATCAGTATGAATAAGACAAACGAAGACCTTATACCATATCGACCTGAGCGATCAAAATCGCTCAGCCACTTGATCACTATCGCAATTCTCTTTGTGCTTATCGTTGGAGGTTCAGGGGTTGTCGTTGGAAATTGGATCATCTCGATCGCGTGCGTCGGTGCGTTCATCGGTGTTATGCACTACGGATCGAAAGCCGGGTGCCATGCTGGTCGCGTCTTGGGCTCCTGCATGTCTTCGGAATGACCAAGACCTGCACATGCTTCGCATGAACAGGGCACCCATGAAGAGGTGGAGGCTGAGAATCGGTCTCAATGGTCCTATCCTTCTTGAATGAGCGATTCACAATCTCTAGCTTCACTTGTTGACCCGATCATCGGGATTGATCTTGGTACGACCAACTCGTTGGTGGCCTTTGTTGATGCGCGTGGGGGGCAAGGGGCGCGGGTGTTGGGGGATGAGGGCGAGGGGTTGATGCCTTCGGTGGTACGGGTTGAACTCGATGGTTCGGTCGTGGTTGGGCAATCGGCGGCGGATGGGATGGTCGAGTTTCCGGATCGGACGATCAACTCGGTCAAGCGGCTGATGGGAAGATCGCTGAGCGATGTTTCGGCGGATCTGAAATATTTGGGATATGAAGTGATCAGCGGCGAGCATGACACGGCCAAGGTGCGGGTGATGACGGATGCGGGTGAGCGTTTGTTTTCTCCTGAAGAAGTGTCGGCGATGATTTTGGGTGCGCTCAAAGAACGGGCCGAGAAGGCGTTGGGCGTGGAAGTGTCGAAGGCGGTCGTCACGGTGCCGGCGTACTTTGATGATGCACAACGACAGGCGACACGCAATGCTGGGCGATTGGCCGGGCTCGAAGTAGTGCGGATTGTCAACGAGCCTACAGCGGCGGCGTTGGCGTATGGGATTCGATCCCGTGATGAGAAAAGTTCGCAGACGATCGCCGTCTATGACCTGGGTGGTGGGACATTCGATATATCGATCCTGAAACTGATTCCGGGCGATGAGCACAACGCGACGGAGTTTTTCCAGGTGCTTGCGACGGCTGGCGATACGCATCTGGGTGGCGATGATGTTGATCACATGCTTGTCGAGTTGTTTGTGGGCGAGATCGCGCAGCAGTTGGGATTGCAGGCTGAGAACTCGTTCGGGTCTTTTGATGCGTCGACCAAGCGGGCATTGATCGAGTTTGCGCGGGGTGTCAAGCACAAGCTCTCTACGGATAATGCCACGACGGTGTCGATTGATCTGGGGGATGGGAAGAACTACGAGCGGAGTATCAGCCGAGTTGAGTTTGAAGCGATGATCGAAGGGTGGGTCGATCGGTCGATGGCGGCGTGCGATCGAGCGATGCGCGATGCGAAGAAATCCAACGGCGGCGAGATAGTGATTGACTCGGTGGTGATGGTCGGCGGGTCGACGAGGATCCCGTTTGTGCGCACAAAGGTGGGGGCGTTCTTTGGGGTTGAGCCTTATACCGCGATCGATCCTGATCGGGTTGTTGCGATGGGGGCCGCGTTGCAGGCGGGGATTATTGCAGGTGGGCTTGCGGGTGAACAATCTGATGCGTTGCTGCTCGATGTGATCCCGCTGTCGCTGGGTATCGAAACCGCGGGCGGCGCAGTGGCCAAGTTGATCATGCGGAATACGACGGTGCCTGCGCGGGCGGTCGAACGGTTTAGCACGAGTGTTGATGGGCAGGTGAATGTCAAGATTCAGGTGGTGCAAGGCGAGCGTGAGATGGTTGCGGATTGTCGATTACTCGGTGTGTTTGATCTGCGGGGGATCCCGCCGATGCCTGCGGGGGTGCCTAAGTTGGTGGTCGAGTTCTTGGTCGATGCCAATGGGGTGTTGAATGTGGCGGCCGTCGAAGAACGCAGCGGCAAGCGAGCCGCGATTCAGATCGTGGCGAATCATGGATTGACGCGTGATGAAGTTGATCGGATCGAGGCGGAGAGCTTTAAGCACGCACGCGATGACATGACCCAGCATCAGGTGGTGGATTTGATTACGAACTCGTCGCTGGATTATAAATGGATCAGCGATCGGCTGACGAAGTTGTCGGCATTGCTCGAAGATGATTATCGCGATGAGTTGCGATCGAAGCTTGATGTGCTCAAGGGGTTCATCACCAAGGCGAAGTTGGATTGGCGATCGGTGGAGCCCAATGCGTTCCATGCTGCGAAGGAAGAGCTCGACCATTCGAGCATGCGATTGCAGGAGATCGGGATCGCGGAGTCTTTGCGGAATGATCCGGGCCGATAACTTTGTTCTGCGCATGAAATTTGGTAAACGATCGTGTATGTTCACTTGATGCTTGTATCGTTCCGATTAGTTGAGATCTCCTTCATTTGGTTTTACGAGGATATCTACAATGCGCAAAGCTCTGTTTATTTTGCCAATCATCACCATCTGCTTTCAGAGCGTGGTTGCTCACGCTCAACCGGGTGTTCATCTTGCGGGGTATTGGAAGCTTGATGATCAAGTATACGCATCAACGGTTCTTGATGAAACCAAAAAAAGTGATGGCGTTATTCATAATCATGTTCAGTTAGCGCAGAGCGGCACTCACATCAATTCGGATGCGGCCAAGTTTGGTGACGGAAACACATACATAGAAATTCCACACCATGATGACTACTTGCTTGACTCTGGGTCGATTATGCTTTGGTTCAATGCGGAATCGATCTCTGGACGCAAGGGTCTTTTGAGCAAGGACTCGACCAATTATGATACTGGCGGGCACCTCACAATTTTTTTGGAATCTAATGGGAAGGTCAAGGTTCGGCTACAAAACGCAACGGGGGATCATAATGTCTATTCAACATCTACTGCGCAGATCAATCAATGGCACCATGTCGCTGTAGTCTTTGGATTGGGTGGTATTGAACTGTATTTTGATGGTGTGCTTGAGGATACAGATAGCTATGAAGGCGGGCTTGGAGCAACTTCTGGGGGGGGCGGGAACTTTGAGCCGCTCGTGCTTGGCGGAAACTCTTGGGTGTCTGACGATTTGCTCGCAACGCCGATTATTGAATACTTTCCTGGGTTGATTGATGAAGTCGGTATTTTGTATAACAGGATCAGTGCATCTACGATTGCTCAAGTAGTGAGCCTGACGGGCCCTGGCGGGGGCAATGTTCTCAGTGATTTTTCTGCATTGCCTCCGGTGTTTTATGTGCGGAGCAATGGTTCGGATAGTCGCGATGGCCTCACGCCACAGAAGGCGTTTGGGACGATTCAACATGCTGTCAATATGTGCACTGTGCCCGGCAGCACTGTGTATGTTGGTCCTGGAGAATATCGCGAATCGATTGAGATCGGCATCGGTACAGGGGCTTACGCAATTTCAGGAACAGAATCTTTGCCTATCAGAGTGATCGCTGACACCACTGGGGCGCACACAGATGAAAATCCAGGGAGAGTGCTGGTTGACGGGGGGACGGCGAGTCTGTTTGGGTTTGAGTTTACATCTCGTACCAGCTGGGTGCTTGAAGGTTTTACGATCAGGAATCAGGTAGATTACGGAATCTACGCGTCCAACTCGGGGATCAGCGTCCTCGATTGTACTATTGAGGTGCCCTCAAAGTTTGCTGTCTACATTACTGCGATAGAGGGCGTCACTGTTGCGGATTGTGTTTTTGAGCGTTCAGCGAGCTCGGCGAGCTCGGTTTGGGTCCAGGTTACTGTTCCAGATTCAGCCGTTTCAATAGTAATCACACGCAATGATTTGACCTTGAAGGGTGATCTCTATAAGAGTGTTGGGTTTGCAAGTGGCTTTGCTTACATCAATGATCTTCCGGCGCAAAGTAGGTATATCTATGGAATTCTTGTGCTTGCATGGAACGCGTCGGTTCAGGATGTTGAGATTTCAAATAATCAAGTATCAGATTACTACCTCGGGATTCTTTCGCTGGTTTCGTCTTCAAACGGCAAAGCGATTATCGCCAATAACACCGTGACCGGATCGCTCTATAGTATCTACAACTATACCTACCAAACCGGAAATTCGATCACGATCAACAACATTGTGGAAGATTCATATTACGGGATTCTCGCTCCGGTCTATCAGGGAGGGTCCTCTATTGTGACTGCCAACCTTGAGTATAAAATTGGCGCACTTATGGTTCCATTCAATCGAGTATTTGAGTTCGATATTATCGAGGGTGATCCAAGGTTTGCCGATGCGCAAGCTGGAGATTTTTCTCTTCAGCGTGGTTCTCCTGCTGTCGATGCGGGTACATTGACAAACGCGCCGTCAACAGATATCGCGGGCAACTCAAGGCCGGCAGATGGTGATAATGATGAGATTGCTGTTGTGGATCTTGGAGCGTATGAGGTTGTTGTAAAATCAACACGAGTTCGTGTAGTGCGATGGCGTGAGATCGGTACGGAACACAACCGGTAGGTCAAAGCGAGTTTTCTATACAAGTGCATGAGAATCTAGGCGGGGTGATCATACCGATTGAGACTTTATTGACATCAATATCGGACGAAAAGATCTGTTAAGAGTTCGCGCCAGATGATACAACTGGTCGTTTGAGCCTGATGTTGAGCAAGAACATAAAGGATGTTGATCTTCTTTATTGGGGTGTTCGATCTTTGGTGTGATGAAACACCAATTTTCAACACTGATGCGTTTTTTCTTGATTTGCCTGTGCCTTGCAGGGGTAGTGACGCCTGCGATGGCTTTGGCGCCAGAGCTGAACTCGGGTTCTACGCCGGGGCTTCGGGCGTACTGGAATACCAATGCGCGCACTGCGGATCGGGCGGGGCATGTAGATTGGGAGCAGTATGATCTGGTGACGCAGGTCGACGAGATCAACTTTGTGAAGACCTCGGCGCCATTTCATATTGATGTGCCTGCCGATTACTTCGCGGTTCGGCTTGTTGGGCAGCTCGATGTTCCAACGGATGGTATTTGGACGCTGAGGCTGGCGAGCGATCAGAGCGCGATGCTGTTTATTGATGGCGAGGCGGTGATCGTTGATGATTCTTCGCATTCTTATCGATCAAAGTCAACGATCATCAGTCTTACTCCAGGAAAGCATGACTTTGAGGTGCGGTATTGGGAGGGGTGGTCGAGCGCGGGGTTGATTGTGTATTGGGATGGGCCTGGGATGGATAGCGAAGAGGTGATCCCGGCGTCGGCGTATTCATCGCCGGCAGCCGAGCCTGTGTATGACGCGGGGGGCGATGGGCTTTGGGCATACTGGTATCATAATGCTCGCCATGCGAGCAATGTTGGGCAGATTGACTGGGCGAACCCGGACCGGGTCGAGACGGTGCAGCGTCCGAGCTATCGGTTGACGAGTGGGAGCTTTGAGGTTGATGGGCCTACAGATTACTTTGCAGCCCGCTTTATTGGGGTGATCAACACTCCAGATTCTGGCTTGTGGCGCTTTGATTTGGGGAGCGATCAGTCGGCGTTGTTGTTTATTGATGGTGAGCCTGTGGTGAGTGATCCGTCGGGGCATTCATATCGGTGGAAGAGCGGGACGGTACAGCTTGCAGCGGGCGATCACACGATCGAGGTGCGATATTGGGAAGGGTGGTCAAGCGCAGCGTTGCATGTTGCTTGGCAGGGTCCAAATGATTTGTATACAGAGATTATCCCTTCGAGCGCGTTCCGTCCGGGTACTGGGGCGGTGAACTTGCCTTCGGGTGGTGGGTTGCGGGCGTATCGGTATGATAACGCGCGTCATGCGAGCAATATTGGTGGCGTGAACTGGATCGATCATGACTCGACCGAGACGGTTCAGAATATCTATTGGCCAAAGTCGAGCGGGGCGATGTACACCGGGGGGCCAACAGACTACCACGCGGCTCGGTTTGTTGGGAACTTGAACTTCCCGCGTGCGGGGGAGTGGACAATTGGGCTCGGGTCCGATCAGTCCGCCCGGCTGTACCTTGGTGGGATGGTCGCGCTGGATGACACGACTGGACATTCGTTCCGATGGAAATATGGCACCGGACCTGCGCCCAAAGGGTTGATGCCTTTCGAGTTGCAGTATTGGGAAGGGTGGAGCGATTCGGGATTGGTGTTGACCTGGAAAGGGCCGGGCGATGAGTTTGAATCGGTGATCCCTGCGTCGGCGTTCTCGCTCAATGAGGTTGATCCTGCGCTTGGGACCAGTGGCGAGGGGCTTTTGGTCTATTGGGTCGACAATGCGAGGCATGCGTCCAAAGTCGGGCATATCGATTGGCAGAACTATGACCGGACAACATTCGAAGCCAATATCGCGTGGGAGATTACTTCTGGTGTTTTCCCCGGGACAACGATCATTGATAATGCGGGGGAAGAATCGACATCGTTTGGTGGGCTGAAAACCGATTATTGGGGGCTTCGCGCGGTTGGGTATATTGATATCCCATCTGATGGTCTGTGGAAGTTCAATCTTGGTTCTGATCAATCTGCTCAGTTGTTTATCGATGGGCAGATGGTCGTGAACGATGATTCTTCACATTCTCATCGTTGGAAGAGCGGCACAATCGAGCTGAACGCTGGATCGCATGCTTTCGAGGTGCGGTATTGGGAAGGTTGGTCGACTGCGGGGTTGACAGTGACATGGACGCCTCCGGGTGGGGTTGAAGTAGTGATTCCGCCCAGCGCGTTCTCGCATGCTGAGATTCAGACTGATTATGATTCTGGCGGCGGGGGGTTGCGTGCGTATTGGAACACGAATGCGCGTCATGCGTCCAATGCGGGGCAGATTGATTATAAGGAGCATGATTATGCCACAACGGTCCCCAATGTCGCATGGCGGATTACAAGCGAGCCGTTCGATAATGATGCGCCTTCGGATTATCTCGGATTGCGTATGCTCGGGCAGATTGATATTCCTGCGAGCGGTTCATGGACCTTCTCGCTTGGTTCTGATCAGAGTGCGATTCTATTGATTGACAATGAGCCGGTGGTCATTGACACTTCGAGCCATTCGTATCGTTGGAAGAATAGCACGGTTGAGTTGACTCAGGGTAAGCATGACATCGAGATTCGTTATTGGGAAGGCTGGTCGAGCGCGGGGTTGCATCTGGCGTGGAAAGGCCCAACGGTTCCGACCACGATTATTGTGCCTCGCACGGCGTTTTCGTTGCAAGAAACCGAGACACCGTTTGATCCGGGTGGCGGATTGCGTGCGTATTGGACATCCAATGCGCGTCATGCGTCGAATGCTGGGCAGATTGATTATGCGGAGCATTCGAGTTCGACGGTTGTTGAGAATGTGTCGTGGCGGAAGACCTCGAGCCCATTTTATCTTGATGGGCCTACAGATTACTTTGGATTGCGATTGATCAGCCAGATCACGATTCCAGAGTCTGGGACATGGACATTCAAGTTGGGTTCTGACCAGAGTGCGATTTTGTTGATTGATGATGAGCCTGTGATTGTAGATACTTCGAGTCATTCGTATCGTTGGAAGAGCGGGTCGGTTGTGCTCACTGAGGGCGTACACAAGTTTGAGGTGCGCTATTGGGAAGGATGGTCGAGTGCAGGGCTCAATGTGACATGGAAATCGCCGAGCGCAGGGTATGAAGAAATTATCCCGGCGAGCGCGTTTGATATGTATGCGGTAGAGCCGGTGTTTGATGCTGGTGAGGCGGCGATCGTTGCGAAGTGGTACAACAGCGTCCGTGGGTATTCATTGGAAACGCTTGATTGGGGATCTGGATACTCGACAACGATTGAGCCTCGGGTGAGTTGGAATAAGACCTACAGCCCGTTTAAGGAAGGAATCAGTGCAGACTACTTTGCCTTGAATCTCAAAGGTAAGTTGAGTGTGCCTCGGGATGGGACATGGACCTTTCGAGTTGGATCTGATCAGTATGCCAAGCTCATTATTGATGGGCAGACAGTCGTTGCGGACACTTCGAGCCATTCATACCGATGGAAGAGCGGCTCGATCGAACTCACGGCTGGCGAGCATGATCTGGAGCTTCAGTTTATGGAAGGGTGGAGCAGTCAAGGGCTGTTCTTAACTTGGCAAGGTCCGGGAGATCTGTTCGAAGAGGTAATTCCAGCGAGTGCGTTCGTGCCCAAACCCAACCGGGTGAAGGTGGTGCGATGGCGCGAGATTGGTGCTGAGCATAATCGGTAAGGGGATAGGCAAGAGGAATACACGGCTTGCCGAAGGCGGTCAAGCCGTGGCACCCAGTGATAGGATCAGGCAGCAGCGAGTTCTTTTTGGGCTTGGGCGACGCGTTGTGCGCCGGCGCCAGCGATGAAGAAATATTCGGTGTTGCGGAGCTTGCCCACCTTGCCGACCTTTTTGCCCTGTTGGTTGTGGATGCCGATTTTGCACCCGACATAGCGTGGGTGTTCGCGGTCGAGCACGACGACAGGGCCTCGCTTGGCGAGGGCGTGTTCGATTTGGTCGCGGCCGAGATAGCCTTCGTCGCTAAACGACACGATGAGGGTGTCGGTGTCTATTGAGTCGATGAGCTTGTCGAAGGCGTCTGCGATTTTGACTTTGGAGTTGTAGGGGCTTTTGCGTTCGCGACAATCGATGCGTTTGCAGGCGATGCCGTAGACTTCTGGATGATCCCAGCGGACGAGTGTTTCCCAGATATGGTAGTTGCCAAGGTATGAATGTTGGTTGTATGGTGGGTCGAGATAGGCGATCTCGGCAGAGAGAATGCTTGCTGCATCAGTCGCTTCGAGCTGATTCGCGGTGCAGTTTTGATCAAATGGGTGCGGCAGGATATTGGGAACGCGGAGTTCGATGTGCTTGTGGGCGCGGGGTGCCCATGCTTTGAGATAGGCCATTTGGACGCCTGTGGTCGAATCGACTCGGTCAGCAGCTTCGATTAAACTGGTGAGGACGACGGCTCGTAGTTCTGGCGAGAGTGAGAGGGTTTCGATGTGTGTGCGCATCGCGTCGATTCTTCGGCCGTTGTCTGGGTGGAAGAAGCGGGAGTCGATGCAATAGGTTTTGGTGATGAAGCCATCTTCGCACTTGGATCTGGCGATGTTGTTGAGATCGTCGATGATGGCGGTTGCTTGTTTGATGACTTTGGGCGCGTCTGCTTGGATATAGCACATGGCGATATTGTGGGCGTAGGCGTTGTGATCGTTGGCGTGAACGCCAAATCCTGCGGTTTTGAGTGCATGGCCAACGCGCGAGGTGCCACTAAAGAGATCGATGACCGAGCCTCCGTTTGGGGCGACGGTTTGGCAGAGATCGACGATTTGATCGACGAGGAGACGCTTTGAACCAATGTATTTAATCACGGATTGGTTATCGGTACTTCGGGGCGCATCTATCCAGTGTTCTTGGCGGTAGGCCTAAGATTAAGACCTTGGATGCGTTGCGGGAGGGTGTGTCCGAGTGTGTGTGTATATAAAGGTTTGCTGTAAGGGGCTAGCTTTGCAATCTCAAAACAAAAATGATCGTGCTGCGAAACTCTGGATGGTGTATCTACCCAGGGTGATCGTGATTGTGGTGTTGTTGGTGGTTTCGGTCGGGATCGTCAATATCTTGGTTGCGACCAAGGCCAAGAGCGATATGAATGAGCCTACGACGGGCGCGATCTTTGTGCGCACAATTGAGTCGCTCCATCGGCCTTCGAATCGGATTTGGTCTGGGTATGGTACTGCGCGGACGATGGGGAGTGCGGATGTTGTTGCTGAGGTTGGCGGGCGGGTTGTTGAGCGCCCAGAGGATATTGAAGCAGGGAAGAGCATCGAAGCAGGTGATCTGATTGTTCGGCTTGACGAGAGCGATTACATCAATGCGCTCGATGCTGCCCGCCAGGCGGTGAAATCGCTCGATGCGCAGATCGATGGTTTGACGATCGAGACCGAGCAGATGGAAAACCAGGTGCGGTATGCGGGCGAAGAGATCGCAGCTGCCCAGCGTGATCTTGATCGAATGGACGAAGCGATCGCAGCGGGGGTAGGGTCTGCCGGCGAGCGAGATGTGAAACTCGCGTCGATGTTGCGCTCCCAACGCGCACTCTCTGTGCTTCAACAGCAGCTTGATCTGATCCCATCGCGCCGGGCGAGGCTCGAAGCCGAGTTGTCATCGCAGCGGGCGAATGAACGGATTGCCAAAGAGAATGTCGCGCGTTCAGCGATCCGGTCGCCGTTTGATGGCGAGTTGCAGTCTGTCAATACACGAGTTGGTGATTGGGTCGGGGTTGGCACACGCGTGGCGCGGGTGGTTGATCTATCGAGATTAGAAATTCCGCTCAAGGTGGCGTCGTCTGCGTCGTCATGGATCAAGGTGGGTGACGCGGTTGGGCTTTGGGTGCGTGATGTCGATGGCGAGCCGGACCAGATGGGGCAGATTACACGGATCGCGCCCGAGGCGGATAGTGCGAGTCGAACGATGACGGTATTTGTTGAGGTTGAGCAGGACGCGAGCGATGCAGATCGGTTATTGCCCGGGCAGTTTGTGCATGGGCGTGTGGTGACGCACGATCCGTATGAGCGGGTGATTTTGCCTCGGCGTGCGGTGCAATCGGATCAGGTATTCGTTGCTGTCTTGAATGACGATGGAACGCGATCGATTGAGATTCATTCGGTGAGGATTGCATATAGCTTTGAATCGTGGATGCCTGAGATTGATCCGATCGAAACGCAGTGGGTGGCGTTGGAGGTTGGTTTTGAACCAATCGAGGGATCATTGATCGCGGTATCACTTTTGGATCAGATCATGGCGGGGATGAAGGTCGAGACTGAGGGTGAGCAAACGCAATCGGGAGAATCGCCATGAGTCTTGCACGATTTGGTGTGCGAAAGCCTGTTGTTGCCAACCTGGTGATGTTTGCGATTATTGGTGCCGGATTGATCTTTGGCACCGGGCTTCGTCGCGAGTTTTTTCCGTTTGTGGAATCTCGGTTGATCACGATTATGGCGCCGTATCCGGGGGCTGCTCCTGAAGAGGTTGAAGATGCGCTGGCGACCAAGATCGAGGATGTGGTCGCTGATATATCGGATGTCAAAGAGATTAACTCGACGGTGAACGAGGGGATGGCGAGTGTGGTCGTCGAGTTTGAAGAGGGTGTGCCAATCCAGCAGGCGTTGGCTGATGTCAAACGCGAGGTTGATGCGATCCAAGATTTGCCTGATGCGGTGGACAATATTATCGTTGATATTCTCGAACCCAACATGCCTGCGATTGTTGTTGCGCTCTATGGCGATGCTGACGAGCGGACAATGAAAGACTTTATCGCGGTGACGCGCGATGATTTGTTGTCGTTGCCTGAGATCACCGAGGTGTCGACCAGTGGTGTTCGTGCTGATGAGCTACGCGTCGAGGTTGTGCCCGAGAAGGCGATCGAGCATGGGGTGTCGTTGGTCACGATCGCCGACAAGATTCGCTCGGCGATGGTTGAGCTGCCCGGCGGATCGGTGCGGACATCGACGAGCACTATTTCTATCCGTTCTGTGGGGGTTGAGGAGCGGGCGGATACGGTGCGTGAGATTGTGATCAAAGCCACCGGCGACGGCGGGGTGGTGCGTGTTGGTGATGTTGCAGATGTCTTTGATGGGTTTATTGATACGGATTTGGTGACGCGGTATCAGGGGCAGGAATCGGTCACGCTGACGGTGTTTCGGGTGGGTGATCAGGATGTGATCAAGATTTCGGAGTTGGTGAAGGCGTATGTGGTGGGGCGCAATGGCGGGCAGCTCGATCCCAAGCGGATGGAGAAGCTCAAGATCAACATGATGCGTGATGGTGGGGAACTGGGCAAGATTTCGGAACGATATGCAGCGTGGAAGGTTGGGTTTGATCGGTTTGAGGTATCAACGACTCCCGGCACATTGGTGACGACGACGGATCTGGCGCGGTTTGTTGAAGGGCGATTGGATTTGTTGCTTCGTAATGCGCGCAACGGCGGGATTTTGGTTTTTGTCACGCTTGTGCTTTTGCTCAACTGGCGGATTTCGTTCTGGGTGGCGATGGGGTTGGTGGTGTCGCTTTTGGGCACGCTTGCGATGATGTCTTGGATGGATGTTTCGTTGAACTTCTTGACCATGTTTGGTTTGATTATCGTGATTGGTATTTTGGTTGATGATGCGATTGTGGTGGCGGAGAATATCACAACGCGCCACGAGCAGGGCGAGCCTGCGCTTGTTGCTGCGGTCAATGGGGCGGATCAGGTTGCTTGGCCTGTGGTTTCGACGGTGTTGACGACGATCTTTGCGTTCATGCCTTTGGCGATGATGAACGGGCAGGTGGGCGATTTTATGAGCGTGATGCCTGTGGTTGTGGGGTGTGCGCTTGGTGTGTCTTTGATTGAGTCGTTGTTTATTTTGCCTATGCACATGGGGCATTCGTTGCGGGCGGTCGACAAGGTGAAAGCGAGTGGAAAGAAGAAGCATCGGATTGCCAGGTTTGAAGCCAAGTATGATGCATGGCGCGATCACATTATCTCGGGCCGGATGATTCCGGCGTATGCGTAGTTGTTGCGGCTGGCGATGCGGTATCGGTATGTGACTTTGGCGACGGTGTCTTCGATATTGATTGTGTCGATGGGGATGGTGATCTCTGGTCGCTTGCAGTTTATTTTGTTTGAGACGGATGATGCGGAGACGGTGAATGTGACGATCACGATGCCGATCGGCACGCCGGTGACGCAGACCGAAGCGGTTGTGAAACGGTTTGAAGAAGTGTGCATGGCGATCCCCGAGGTGCAGTCGACCTTTGCGATCGCGGGGGCGGTTGGTGATCTTGAAGGTGCGGGGGGCGATGCGGTTTCGTCGCATCTTGGACAGTTGATTTTGGAGTTGACGCTTGCGGAGAATCGTGATCGATCGAGCGCGGTGATTATCGATGAGATTGTTGAAACGGTCGGGCCGATTCCTGAAGCGAAAAACATTCGGCTCGAAGGAGTGTCTGGTGGACCTAGCGGGCCGGCGTTTAACTTTACCGTTGTGGGTGAATCGATCGACCAGCTCGATATTGCGGTGAGCCGAATCAAGGCGATCTTGGGCGAATATAAAGCGATTCATTCGATCGCGGACGACTCGGATCGTGGTCAGCGTGAGCTTCGGTTTACGCTTCGTGATGGGGCAAGCGAGCTTGGATTTACGCGTGCGGATCTTGGGCGACAGATTCAGGCTGCGGTCTTTGGGCTCGAAGCGTTTACCTTTGCGGGGAATCGCGAGGACATTGATGTGCGTGTGACGGTGCCCGAGCGGGTGCGACGATCGACGGTGATGATCGAGGATATGTTTGTGTTTACGCCTATGGGCATTGCGGTACCTTTGGGCGAGGTGGCAACGATTACAGAGTCGCAAGCGTTTGCAACAATCCGTAGGCTCGATCGCAAACGGAAGATATCGGTGCAGGCGGATGCCTATCGCGAGATGGCGAACCCGGACCAGCTCGCTACCGAGATTAAGCCTCGGCTGGTCGAGGCGATATCTGATCTGCATGGTGTTGCGTTGGTGCAACGCGGGCGTCAAAAAGATTTTGCAGACTCGATGAGTTCGTTGCCTTTGGGGATGCTCATGGCATCGGGGTTGATTTATGTGGTGCTTGCGTGGTTGTTTTCGAGTTTTACGCAGCCTTTGGTTGTGATGCTTGCGATTCCTTTTGCAATGATCGGGATGATCTGGGGGCATTTGTTGATGGGGCATTCGATGACCTTTTTGTCGATGATTGGTTTTATTGCATTGGCGGGGATTGTGGTGAATGATTCGTTGATCTTTATGGAGTTCTTTAACGGGCGTCGGCGTGAGGGGATGTCGGTGTATGATGCGGGGGTATCAACCGGGCAGGCGCGATTCCGGGCGATTATGCTGACGACGATTACGACGGTGCTTGGGTTGTTGCCGATGATGATGGAGAAGAGTTTTCAGGCACAGTTTTTGATTCCGATGGCGATCACGATCGCGTTTGGCTTGATGAGTGCGACTTTCATTATTCTTTTGGTGCTGCCGAGCTTGTTAATGATCATGGATGATTTGGTGCATCTTGTTCGTGTTGCGTGGAGCGGGAATGTACATCTTGAGCGGAAGAACCCGAAGCTCGAAGATCCGGAATTGGCAATGTTGAAGAAGGCGTGATGAGGCGAGTCATGCTTGATGCGTGTACACTTGTGTATGGGTACAAACACGCATGATGGGATAGATTTATCGAAACTCCAGTTGACGGATGATCAGCGTCGGGCGGTCGAGTTTGATGGCGGGGCTGTGATTGTGCTTGCCGGACCTGGTACGGGCAAGACGCGGGTGATCACGGCGCGGGTGGCGCACATGATTGCCGAGCGTGATGTTTGTCCTGATCAGATTGTCGCGGTGACCTTTACGAATAAGGCTGCGGGCGAGCTTGGGGATCGACTAAGCGATCTTGTAGGCTCGACGCTTGCTGCGCGGGTGGTGTCTTCGACATTTCATAGTTTGGGCTTGGGGATAGTGCGTCGGTTTGGTGATGTGCTTGGGGTTCCCTGCGATCCGATGCTGATTGATTCTTCGCAGCGCAAGAGTTTAGTACGCGAGATTATTCGTGAGCACAAGCTGTATCGGTATGCGATGGGCAGCGGGATCGAGAGTGCGATCGAGATCGCGAGCAAGGTGATGGGCGAGCTTCGCAACTTGAGCATGACGAGCAGCGATGCGATTGAGTGGCTTGGTGATCAAAGGCAGGCGTTGGGCGGGCTTGCTGGGGACGAGGCTGGGGCTCGTAGGGCGGAGTTGGATCGGTTTGAGCAGGCGGCGTTGGTGTATGGGCACTTTGAGACGCGGTGTTTGGATCGTGGGTGGATGGACTTTGATGATTTGATTATGCTGCCGAGCAAGCTGATGCGGGAGCATCCTGGTATTGCATCGATCCTTCGTCATGATCACAAGCATGTGGTGGTTGACGAGTTTCAGGATGTGAACGCGGCACAGATCGAGATGATTCGTCAGTTGTGTCCGCCAGAGTCGAATCCTGATTTGTGTGTGGTTGGGGATGATGATCAGAGTATTTATGGGTTTCGCGGGGCGGACGATCGGGCCTTTGCGCACTTTGCAACGATCTGGGATCAGCCTGAGAAGATTACGCTGAGCACGAACTTTCGGAGTGCCCAGGCGATTGTGTCAGCGAGCAACGCGGTGATTGATGGTGCGATGGTGCGGTTTGATGCGGAGAAGGTTGCCAACTCCCATGCGGGCGATGTTGATGGTGCGGGTGTGGAGTTGATTCGTCTTGAGGACGACCAACAGAGCGGCGAGGCGATCGCTTCGATGCTGCTCAAGATGGTGAGCGATGCCAAAGAAGGCGGTGAAGAGTTTGCGTTTGGATCGTGCGCGGTGATCGCGCGGACGGGCGCAGAGCTTGAACGGATCTCGCGGGTGCTGACGCTTGAGGGGATTCCGATCGAGATTCGGCGCAAGCGCAGCCCGATGGATGACCAGGGGGTGCTTGATGTGATGGCGTGGGCGCGGGTGCTTGGGGATCCGGGGTTGGCGGTTGATGTGAAGCGGGTTTTGATTCGCCCGCCGTATCGGTGTGATGCGATCGTGCTTGGTCGGCTGGTTGCGCGGTGGCGCGGGGTGCAGTCTCGGTGGTTAGCTGGCGACCCTGACACGAGTGATCCGGGAGATTTGATCGAGTGGTTGATTGAGTATGGTGATGAGACAATTGCCAGCAAGGTGAAGGCAATGCGGGCGTTGGCCGGCGAGCTTGGGGTGGTGGCGGGTGAATCTGATGCAGCCAATACGATCATGGAGATTATTAAGCGGACGGGTGTTGTGCATAGCGAACTGAGCGATGGGCATCATCGATCGGTGCGGATCGCTTCGTTGATTGAGGTTGTTCGGTTTGCCAAGGCGCGGGCGGATCGGTTTGATGCGCCCGGTGATTTGGCATCAATGCTGCGTTATATGGAAGATCTTGATGCGAGCGAGAAATCGCTGGGCGAGTTGCCCGAGGATATCGTTGAAGATCGAACAAGTGCGATCGGGAACGATCATGACGCGGGTGCTGTGGCAATGTTGACCGCTCATGCGTCGAAGGGGCTTGAGTTTGAGACGGTGTTTATTCCGCGGGTGAGTCCATCGCATGGGTATCCCAAGACATCGGGGAGCTTTGACGATGTGCTGCCCGATGGATTGATTGATCGGGCGGGGGATGTTCGTGATGATAAGGCGCGTCGGCTCGATGAAGAGCGGCGGGTGTTTTATGTGGCGTTGACGCGGGCGCATTCGCGGGCGGTGCTTTTGGCGAAGGTGCCTAAGAAGTCTGGGGTGACGAACTTTGTGTATGAGCTGCGCAGCGCGATCGGCGATGCGTTTGTTGAGCGCGATGCGTTTGATGTGCTTGATCCTTCGATGCTTGGTGATGCGGTGTCGAGCTTGGGGATGGAGTTTAAGACGGCCAACAAGATGCGCGATGCGTTTGATGAGGCCAAGCGGATTGCGAGGCGATCGGCAGCAGCAGCGATCGATGCGATGGATCTGGGTGAGATCACACGCGAAGAGCTTGAGATTCGATTACGATCGGCAGCCGATCGGATCGCGATGGTCAACGAGGTCTATATCACCGGCGAGGTGCCTGCTTGGGCGGATGAATCGGTGCGGGGTTTGGCGCAGGCATTGGTTGATGTGCTTGCACAGAAGGTGGATGTGGATGAGCGATTGCACCCTGGGCTTAAGGGGCCTTTGACATTGAGTTTTTCGCAGTTGTCGAAGTATTTGCAGTGTCCCCGGTGTTATTTGGTGAGTTATGTGTTTCGGTTGCCTCAGGATGAGCAGGTGCCGATGATGCTGGGGACGATTGTGCATGAGACGCTTGAGGCGTTTTATACACAATGGCGCGTCGCAGATTCGGAGGGTGTTGATCGGCCTGGGATGGCTGAGCTTGAAGCGTTGACGAAAAAGAACTTCTTTAAGCATTGGGCTCCCGAGACCGAGGTGGACGAGGACATGCTTGAGAAGGCGTGCATGATGATGGTGCGTGTGTGGGAAGATATGCACGATGAAGATATGCACATCGAAGAGCTTGAGCGCGAGCATGTGTTTGGGTATGTGTGCGATGGGGTAGAGCACAAGATCAAGGCGAAGATCGATCGTGTGGATGCGACAGCGAGCGGCGGTCGTCGGGTGATTGATTACAAGACTGGATATGCCAGGAAGGATCTGAAGGAGCCTAAGAAGGATGATCTTCAGCTTGGGATCTATGCGATGGCTTTGGAGAATGATCTGGGGGATTTAGGCCCGGGCAGTGTGTGCGAGTATTGGCTTTTGACAGATGGGAGCAAGGGGGCTATTGGGGTGGATGCGCTCAAGATGGAGAAGATTCATGCGAAGATAGAGAAGGCGATTCGTGGGATGTTAGCGGGTGATTGGGATCGCAGCCGGGGTTGTGCGAGTGGGCGGGGGGAATCGGCGTGTTCGGTATTGGATTTGGTGATCGAGCAGGCTGGAATAGGTGGAATTGAGGGGATTGGTTCTTGAAATTGTGAATCGCTGAGCGTTCTGGACGGTAAGCCTGTTGGTAGAAGAAGCTATATGGAGTATTCGTGAGCATGGTTGGATTGGGCAATAATTTGAGCAATAGGTTGGGCACTCGATTTGGTTTGGCAACTGGGATTGCATTGCTGGGTGTGTGCACCTTGGTTGCTTCTGGCGAGCCTGCGCTCGATGAAGTGATCGGGGATCAGGCCGGGACAGCGCGGGTGGTGCTTGAGAATGGGCTTGAAATTATTGTGGTTTCGACTTCGCAATATGCCCGAGGCAATGTTCAGGAAGATGTGCAGGCATGGTTAATCGTGCGAGCGGGCGCGATGTATGAGGGCGAAGGGCAACGCGGGGCTGGGCGGGTCTTTGAGCGGGTGATTCGAGAGGGAACCGAGAACTTCTCGGCCCAGGCGATCGACAAGATTTTGGAAGCACGGGATGTTGGGTTTGGGCAGATGACAGGTTCGTTTGTGAGCTTTGACCATGTGGCGTTTATGGCGCAGGCTGATCGTGATGATATGGAACAGCTCAGCGAGGTGTTCTCATTTTATCGAGAGGTGTTAGATGGTGATGCGCGTGATATATCAGCAGAGCGTGTTGAACAGGCGAAAGATTCTTTGCGTGTTGCGATCGAGCAACAGCCCAGCGCGGAGCTTCGGGCGCGGTTGGAATGGTTGCCTGAACTTATGGGCGGGACGCTCTTTGGCGAGCAGCTTCCGACGCCAACGGTTGAAGAACTTGGGATGCTCACGCGGCAAGGGATTGAAGACTTTGGTCGCGCGATGTATCACCCTGGGCAGGCGATGGTGTTGGTGGTGGGCGATGTTGATGTGGGTGAGATGCAGGGCTTGGTTGCTGGGCACATGGGCGGAGTTGAAGCTGGCGAACGGGTAGTGATGATTGATGGTCGGCTTGGGGTTGATGTCTCGATGCGGACGGTGATGGGGAGTGATATTGGTTTTGAGTCTGATCAGGCGGCGGTGGTGTGGTTTCGGGATCGAGACGACGCGACGGTGGAGCTTTGGAGCGAGCGTGCATCGCGGATGACTTATGGAGATATGCGTCAGACGGTGATTAGCCGAGTGGCCGGTGAGATTCTTCGGCATCGCTTAGGGCGGTTGGGCACTCAAGAGTTTGGGGCTGAGTGTGAGGTGAGCGTCGAGCAGATTGATTTGCTTGGGCAGATGGATGTGATTCAGGTTGGAGCGGAGTCTGGCGTTGAAACGAGTGTTGAGTCTGGGTTGGCAGATGATGATTCTTGGGATGAGATGATGGGGTTCTTGGTGCGTGAGTGTGATCGGTTGAGTCGAGATGGATCGACGGCTGACGAGCTTTCGCGGGCTCGGCGGTCGGTTTTGGCGCGTTGGCATCGTGATGCGGACGACTGGGTTGGTGCGAGCAATGCCCAGCGGATGGGGCTGGTGCATTGGTTGCTTACGACCGGGCGGCCGATGATGGATATGGTGCGCTGGGATGGGATCGCGACGGAGATGATGAGCGGCATTGGCGACCATGAGATTGATGCGGTGCTTCGTGAGATAGTGATACCAAGTGAGGGGAGCTATATTGCGTTGGTTCCTGATGCTGGGGCGATTGCAAAGGCTACACGGGCGGGGGTTGTGTTGGATGTGGTGAATAGCGCATTGGGTTCGCCTATGGGTGTGATTGATGCGCATTGGATGGAGCAGCTCGGGGGATCGCTTCTTGATGATGAGCTTGAAGGCGGGGCGATGCGTTCGATCTCACAGCATGCGGAATCTGGTGTATGGAGCGCGGTGCTTGAGAATGATGTGAAGGTGTTGGTTCGTGGCTTTGATGATCAGCAGCTCGAGCGTGTGTATTTGAGCGCGACGGTTTGGGGAGCGGTGCTTGACGGGGTTGATGCCGACGAGCTTGATGCGGCATTGAGTGCATGGCGCGAGCCTGCGAGCGAGACGCGTGGGCGAAGTGCGATGCGTGCGTACATGAATGAGCATGGTCTTGAGACGAGTGTCGAGCGGTCGGTGGGCTATGTGCAGCTCAAGATCGATGGGCCGACGGGGTCGTTTGGTGAGATGATGGAGTTGGCGTATGTGCTTTTGGATCGGCCGATGATTGAGAATGATGTTTTTGAAGACTGGTCGACGAGGCATGAGCAGGCGGTCGATGAGCCGATTGATCGTGCGTTGAAGTTGTTGTATCCGATGAATATACCCAAGCGTGATGATGGGGATGTGACGGTTGAGAAGGCGCAACGGCTATTCACACAGATCGTGCGCAATGGACGGATTGATATTGGGATAGCAGGGTCGATTGATGCAGCATCGGTGATTGAAGAGTCGGCACAGGTCTTTGGGTCTTTGGTGAGCCGAGCGGTGCAAGAGCGCAAGGTGATCGCGGATGAGGGTGAGCATTCGATTAAGTGCGAACGAGTGATCCAGGTTCGTGATGATGATGAGCAAGAGCATGGGGTGGTGTTTGGTTTTGTTGGTGAGAAGGACCAGCCTTTGGATGAGTTGCGGGCGTTGATCCTTGCTTCGATGGTGCTTAACGAGATGCTGGGCGCGATGGTGGATGAGGCAGGGTTTGGCGGGGCTGTTCGTGCGGATATTGCATATACAGACGAGACGCCCAACCAGATGATTATGTTGATTCGGGCGCGGTGCAGCGAAGATGATATTGATCAGGGGCGGGGCATCGTGCGTGATGCGATTGATGAGATCGCTGATCATGGGGTGAGTTCTGAGTCGCTTCAAAGGCATCAGTTGAAAGTTGATGAGTCGATCGCGTGGTACTTTGATACGCCGAGCTATTGGAGCCAGCGGCTTGGGGTGCTTGGGGTGCATGGCCGGCGGGTGGATGATCTTTGGGAGATCCGCGAAGGGTATCAAAGTATTGAAGCAGGGTATGCCAAGGCGGTGTTTGATGCGTTGGTGGTGGGGGATGAGCAGTTTACGATTGAGATATTGGGAAGAGAATAGGATTAGGTAGGGATAAGAGTTATAGAGAAGCCCCCCCTCCGTCTGCTTCGCAGCCACCTCCCCCGGAGGCCCGGGGGAGGCGTAAGAAAGGTATAAAAAAAACCGCTTCTGGTTGGAAGCGGTTTTGTAGTTTTGGGATAGAGGCTTTGGAGATCACAGGCGGGACGCCTGTGCCACGGGCTTTGGGTTATTCCAAAGCTGCTGCACCGGAGATGATCTCGGTGAGCTCGGTGGTGATCTGTGCCTGACGCATGCGGTTGAACTTGCGTTTGAGCAGATGGGCCATCTTGCCAGCGTTGTCGGTCGCGGCTTTCATTGCCACCATCCGTGCGATGTGCTCGGAGACGATCGCGTCATTAAAGCACTGGAAGGTGACAGCTTTGACGGCTGCGGGGAGCAAGTGATCGAGGAGTGAATCGGCGTCTGGTGAGAACTCGTAGACATCAGCGAAGCCAGTGGCTGGGGTTTCTTCAGCGGATGCTTCGGGAGCTGAGAATGGGAGAAGTTGGAGGGTGGTGACCTTCTGTCTGCCAGCGGAGAAGTACTTCATGTAGACGATTTTGACAGATGAGATTTCGCCTGCGATGAAGCGTTGGATATACCCGGCGGCGAGTTTCTCGATGTCTTCGTAGGTCGGCTTGTCGCCGAAGTGGGAATGGAGTGTGTAGTCTTTGAACCCGGCGAACTTGAGTGCGTTGGCACCCTTCTTGCCGACGATTTCGAGCTGGTTGTCATCGCCGACTTGTGCTCTGAGGTGTTTGATGGCGGCTCGGGTGACGGTGCCGTTGTATGGGCCGCAGAGTCCGCGATCGGCGGAGATGACAAGTGTCAGCTCTGGCGCATCCGCGTCTGGGTTGCTTAGGAGTGGGTGTCCTTCACCAACGCCGGCGTCGCCGAGCTTGGCGACGAGCCCGAAGATGGATTCGGTGTATGGACGCGAGGCGACGGAAGCCGTCTGGGCGCGTGCAAACTTTGAGGTGGCAATCATTTGCATCGTGCGCGTAATGCGTTTGATGTTGTTGACCGCGTTCATCCGCTTCTTGATATCTTGTGTATTACCCATGGGCGGAGATCGTAGGCGCATTGTCGCGGAATTGGGAGCGATTGAGGGGGGAATGGATGGTCAGATTTGATGAAAAAGCCGCCCGGTGAGTTTGGGCGGCTTTGGGTGTTGGTTTCGGATTTGGTTAGGCTATGGGCAGCCGGCTGCGAAGGCTTGGAGGAAGGCCGAGATGTCAAAGAAACTAAAAAGGCCATCATGGGTGAAGTCGGCGAGAGGGTCTTGAGAGTTGAAAGCTTGGAGGAATGCGGAGATATCGAAAAAATCGAGGAGGGCGTCACCTGTCAAATCTACAATGCAAGGTGATGGGTACAAAATTAAACGAACCATATCTATGCCCGCGTTGTTAAAGTCGTTTGGGCCATGTGGCATGGGGTCGCGGTTAAGTTCAATTGTTATTCCAGCAGTTGTTGCTCCTTCAGGTACAACTCCTTCGATATGAAAAAAACCAAAGAAGTTTCCTTCTTCTTCAGGAGCACCAACTTCGGAGGGCAAGTTTGGGCCGATGATGCTATTTGAGCCTAAAAAAGTTCCCAACTCATCTGTGAAATGTAATGTGATGGTGGCAATGTCCTCTTGCTGAGGGTCACGATCTGGGTTGATGAATTTGAACGATCCTAGGAAGGCGCCAAAGGAATACTGTGCTTTTCCGGTTTCGATTTGGCCTTGAGCAAATGTGAGATCAATAGTTTGGAAACACATTGATTCAGGGGTGAAGCCACCTTGAAGATAGTATTGGCCGCCTCCAGGAGGTGTCGGTGTTGTGACGAGGTATTGCCCATCATAGAGATTCATGACAATTTCGCTGTCTCCTGTGTCCCATTCATCGATGGTGTAAGAGCCGCCTAGGTCTTCGACCGAGATCAAGCCGCCAGGAATTACTTGCGTGATATGCTCAAAGCTTGGATTGGCAATGAGATTGGTGGAAAATTGTGCCATGGCCGAAGTGGATGAGCACGAAAGGATTGCGGCAGTGAGAGTTGTCCGGTAGTTCATTTTTTTCTCCTTGTATGATGTTGCTTCGCAGTGTGGCTCGAAACACCACTCGCATATACTAGGGAATTATTTATTGATAATAAGATATTCGTGAGGTATTGATGAGTTTGAGATTTGGGAATTAATTTTGCAATAACGACAATTTGGAAAATGGGATAAAAAAACGAGCTGTTAGCCCGTTTTTTACTCAATAGAAAAGACTGATTTTTGCCTGCGTCGTGGCGGTGGGGGGTGTTTGGGGGTTGGGGTAGTGGATTCTAAGTTCATGGGGAAGGCCGTTGAGGCAGCCCGGCCCTTGTCCCTTATCCCTCGGAATATCGCTTGAGGAAGCGGCTTTCCGACTCTACGCTGCCCACCAGGACCATCTCATGGGCAGCTTCGAGGATCATGTGTGGGGGTGGGTTGATCAATAGCCCGGCATCGGTGTTGCGGATCGCCACGATCGTGCATTGGGTTTGTTCCCTGATACCTGATTCGACGATCGTCTTTCCTTCGAGCGATCGCGGAACGCCCATGTGGAATACATCAAGCCCCTCAGCGATCGAGATTATGCGCCTGCCCTTGATGAGGTTGAACAGGCTCGTTGCGCCCATCGACGCATAACTGAACACGAAGTCGGCACCCGCGCGGTGCAATGTCTCGGTGTTGCGTTCGAGCGTCGAGCGACAGATGATCAGGATGTCGGGACACACCGAGCGGCAGTAGATCGCGGCGTAGGTGTTGAGGCTGTCGTCGTGCGTGGTGATGAGCACCGCCGGGGTATTGTCAAGTCCGGCTTCTCTGAGCACCTGCGGATCGGTGGCATCGCCGATGATCGTGTTTTTAGGGTCATGGGTCTTTCCTGGGTTGCGCTCGATGATGCGGTAGTCCACTCCCCGCGCGGCGAGGGCTCGAGCAGCCGCTCGCCCTACGCGGCCGCCGCCCAGAATGAGCACAGGCTTTGTTGAGATGTTGTAGATAGCGAAATGCTCGTCGTACTGAGCGAACTGCGCAGCAGACCCGGCCAGCAGCATGATCGTGTTTTCCCCTACAAGCGTATCGGGGGTGGCGTTTTGGAAGTCTCCGCGATCCCAGATGC
Source organism: Planctomycetota bacterium (assembly GCA_024280755.1). Lineage (GTDB taxonomy): Bacteria > Planctomycetota > Phycisphaerae > Phycisphaerales > UBA1924 > UBA1924. Next base: position 99,311 of record JAJRPN010000039.1, on the reverse strand, counting down.
CGATGACATTGACGCCCAGGTCACTCAGGCGATTCTCGCGGAGTGTCTTGCCCACAAGCGGGGTGCGGCTGGCGTTGGCCTCGGCGATGAGGAGGCCGTCGATCGATCCAACAATGTGGGTGAGGGCGTCGCCACCGACCATGCAGCGTGCGAGCGCTTTGCCCATCATGTCGGCGAGGTTGAGCACGCTGGTTGCACCGGCGCGTTCGAGTACCTCGATTGAGGTCGTCTTGTCTGCGGTCGCGGCCAAAGGCACATCGGGGGCGACCTGGCGGACGGTGAAGGTGACGCTTGTGTTGATGATGTCGTTTTGTGTCGAGACGACGAGGGCTGCCTGATCAGCCCGGGCTAGGCGGTATGTTTCGGGATCGTCGAGGTGTCCAAGGACGACACAGACACCCTGGTCGTGAAGCCTCATCGCTTCATTGATATCGGGTATAAGCAGGACATACTCATAGTTGAACTGTTCGAGTTTGCGGATAAAGGATGACGAGACCGGATCGTCGTGCGTCAGGATGACATGCCCTTTGGTGTCGGGGGGGAGTTGTCGGGGGGTACGGGCGGCGGCTTGCGCCTCGACCCAAGGCACATAAAAGAACTGAATCACGGTGAACGGGAGTAGGATGAGCAGGAAGACGACGCCGGTGAGTAGCACGAGGATGGAGAAGATGCGCCCAAGATCGCTGTGGAAGGTGATATCGCCGAATCCTAGGGTGGACATGACCGTGAGGGTCCAGTAGAAGCCCGTGAGCCAACTATGCTCTTGCCCCTCTCGCAGCATGATGAGGTGGAACAGGACGCTGTAGATGGTTATCAGTGTTCCCAGTATGAGAAATAAACGCACCAGCGCACCGATGTTGCGCTTGGCGCTTCGCTGGTGATGCATTTGGGCGATCTGGACCGAAATATTCTTCATATGAGCTTCTCTCCTGTATCAATTTCAATCGAACGGTAGGGCAGTTTCTCTGTACGATTATTTTATCGGTCTTTGATTTTTACATCCCTGAACCTTGGTGGTCTTTCCATATTGTTCCTTTCCGGGCGCCACGATTTGAGTGCCTTGGGCTAGTTGTGTCTCTTCTTATCTGCTTCTCCGAGGCCTGAGGGAGGAGATTAGAGATGGTGTTGGTGTGAAAAAGCCGCCCGGTGAGTTCGGACGGCTTGGGGTGTTGGTTTTGGGATTGGTTCGGTTATGGGCAGCCGGCGGCGAAGGCTTGGAGGAAGGCGGAGATGTCGAAGAAATCGAAGAGGCCGTCATCACTGAAGTCTGCCGTTGGGTCTTGAGCATTGAATGCAGTAAGAAAGAGATTGATATCGAAGAAGTTGAGTGTGCCGTTGCCTGAGAGATCAGCGACACATTGGCATTCATCTGGGATGCCATCATGGTTAATGTCTGCGTTCCCGCCGCTTGTGTCTCCTATGAAGATGTCATAGACATCAGGGAATCCGTTTTCGTTACAATCGCTGAGTGTTTCATCGGTCGCCAGGAGCGTGTTTGCAATCCATGTCGCATCTTCGCTGTATGGATCCGCATCGAAGAGTTCATCGCCGGTGACATCCATTGGCGATGCGTACCAGCCGTAGAGATCGGAGATGTCGAAGTTGCCGTCGTTGTTGTAGTCGGCACATCGGTTTGCTCCGGTACAAGGGGGAGGAGAGATATTAGGATCAGTGATGGTGATAGACATAGTTGTGGTTAACTCACCGAGGGCAGTTCCTTGGCCAGAGTGTTGAAAGAAAACATTGCCGTTCACGAAAGCGGTATATATCCCAGGCCATATCATCATATTGTCATAAGTTCCATATTCAGTTGTTGAAAAATTTGGGGCGGTGAGAAGGTGCGTTAAGCCTTGGCCTGCGTTTGGGCCGTCACCAAAAATAATTGTTCCAGTTCCAAATGAAGTAGAAATTACGCTTCCTCTCGCAGCTATTTCTACAGACATATTTATTGTTCGGGCAGGGTGGACTGAAAACAGATTGTTCTCTCGAATTCTGCAGGTCAAGCGAATTCCGCCGGTATTATTGCCTGGAAGAGTTGAAGAGATTCCAGTTACATCAAAGTACTGAACTGTGTTTGGGCAAATGTCAGCAGAACCAAGTGGTCTGCCTCCACTATAAAAGATCCAGTCGTTGATACCGGATACAGTTTGTCCATACTCAATTGTGTTACTACAGTTGACTCCGCCTTGCAGTGTGTATTGGCTGGTAATAGTTGCATCGCCGCGAACACGAAAACCTGAACCAATAATTCCGCTTGTCGCCACAGTAGTGAATATTCCTATCGTAATTCCGGTCAATGTTACAATGGTTTTTAAATGGAGTGGTGTAAAAACGGAGGTGGGGCTGTGTGAGTGCGATGTCATGTGCTGAACTCCTTGTGGTGTTGAAATCAATTCGTAGTGTACACGGAGTTAGGGATTGGTGGAAGGGTGTTTGGGGAAAAACCCCTTCCGTCAGCTTCGCTACCACTTCCCCTTGGGGCTCGGGGGAGGAGATGATGGGTGGTATGGGTAATAAGAAACCGCTCCCTCACGGTCGCGGCTCGTTGGGTGTTTAGATTTGAGGAACAGAGGCGGAATGGCTGTGCCAGGGAAGATATGAAGAAACGGGCCGGAAGCCCGTTCTACTGAAGATTGGATTATTCGCCGGCGTCGTGGCGGTGGGGGGGGCGTTTGGGGGTTGGGGTATTTGTTGATGCTCGGCGGGGATCGGTGGGGGTTGGAGTGAACGATTCGAAGTTCATTGGGAAGGCGATCGAGAGGGGGGTCATGTCTGGGATATTGGCTGAAGGGTTGTTGTCTCGTGGTGCTTGTGACATGGGGGATCCTCTCTTAACTTATTGTGTGGAGCCAAACGAACTGGCTGCCAACTCAAGAATGCCACAACTCAGGAGGATGTCAATGTGTTTTTCCTGATTTGGGGGGTTAGGAGAGAATTAAGCCGTCGTATGCGAGGGCGATGTTGGCTGGGAGGTCGGTATCGGTCGTGGAATGGAGCAAATCGTGGGTCATGTGGACGAGGTGGGTCCGAGAAGGATTGATTTGGGCAGCGGCTTCGATGGCTTGCTCAACCGTAAAGTGGGTTGGATGCGGGCGATGGCGGAGTGCATCGAGAACCAGGGTTTTGGTGGGCTGGAGCGTGGCCATGGTTTCGTCGGGGATGCCCGAGACATCGGTGCAGTAGGCCAGGGGGAGGAGGTCGGATTCTGGATGGTGATCGGAGTCGAAGAGGAATCCGAGGATGGGGAGCTTGCCGTGGTTGAGGGTGATTGGGGTGATATGGAGCCCGAAGAGGGTGAAGGGTTGGTTAGGTTCGATGATGTTGGGGACGAGCTTGGCGATGAATGATTTCTGGACATTCTTATGAGGCTCAAAGATGTGTTGATAGACGCGGGTGAGGGCGGTCATGGTATGTTCGTTGGCGTAGATGTTGATTGGCTGATTCATGACCTCGTTGAATCGGCGGACCTCGTCGAGCCCAAAGGTGTGATCGACATGGTTGTGTGTATAGAGGATGGCGTCGATGCGGGTGATGTTCTCGCGGAGGACTTGCTGGCGCAGATCTGGGGAGGTATCAATGAGGATGACGCGATCGATACCATCGGGATCGGTGAACTCGACGGTTGCGCTGGTGCGTGTTCGGTTATCGCGTGGGTCTGTAGAGGTGCAGGTTGAGCAATCACATGCGATGATGGGGATGCCTGCGGAGGTGCCGGTGCCGAGGAAGCGGAGTTTCATGGGGGGATTGTAGGGCGCAGGGGAGTGGGCAATGGGGGGGGAAGAGGGCAATAGGCAATGGGGAAGAGGGGGGGGAGAGTAAGACCCCCTCCGTCCGCGGGGCGCGGCCACCTCCCCCGGAAGCCCGGGGGAGGCGAAAGAGGGGAGAAGAGGGAATAGGTAGGGCGCATGAAAAAAGGGCAGCAATGGTGCTGCCCTTTGGTATCGGTTTGGGGCCGATGGGTGTTTGGGGTTAGGCTGCTTGTGTGCCTGCGAAGTTTGGATTGAATGCGCCTGGGAATGGTGCGAAGCCGTTGAATGGAGCGTTTGATTCGAAGTTTCCCTCGTTGTTCCAGTCGTTGCCTTCGTTCCAGCCGTTGTTCCAACCTGCGTTGTTGTTCCACGCTGGTGTGTTGTTCCAGGCGTTGAATGATGGAGCGAAGCCATTGAACTGGTTCCAGCCTTGGAAGCCGTTGAATGGTGTGTTGTTCCATGCACCTGGGAAGTTGTTCCAGTTGTTGTTGAAGCCGTTGAAGTTATTTGTTGGGAAGTTGCCTTCGAAGTTGTTCCAGCCGTTGAACGGTGTGTTGTTCCAAGCGTTGAATGATGGAGCGAAGTTGTTAGATGGTGTGTTCCAACCTGAGTTGAAGTTCTGGGCGCCGAAGTTGCCAGCGAAGTTGTTGGCGAAACCTGACCATGGAGTGGAGTTATTCCAGTTCCATGCGCCTGGGAAGGTGTTGCCAGCGAAGTTGTTGCCCCAACTGTTGTTGAAGTTGTTATTCCAGTTATTGTTGGGGTTTGACGGGAAGCCGCCGGAGAATCCTGGGAATCCAAAGCCTGTGCCTGGGAAGTTTGATGCGAATGGTGTGTTGAACATGTTGTGTTTCCTTCTCTGATGAAAGAGGTGTTGTGTGATCACTGTGAGCCGAGCCGATGCTTGGTCACGGTTTCTGGATCGGCATGGTTTGGAAGAGGCTTTTGTGTGAGGGGGGGAATGTGCCCAGATTTGGGGACAGGCGGGGTGATGGCGCGGGAACTGCGCGGGGGAGAAGAGGAGAAGGCAATGGGCAGTAGGGAATAGGCAATGGGGGGAGAAGAGAAGAGGGGGGAGAAGACACGCCTTGCCGGGGACGGTCAAGGTGTGGCACCCGGCGCATAAGAGGGGAGGGGAAGCGATAGGCAGTAGGCAATGGGGAAGAGGGGGAGAGAAGTTAAGAGGAGAGGCCCCCTCCGTCCGCGAAGACGCGGACACCTCCCCCGTCAGGACGGGGGAGGGACAAGAATAGGAGAATAGGAGAATAGGAGAAGTGGGGAAGTTTGGTTATGGGCGGGTGTAGGTGGCGAGGCAGTTGGGGGCTTCGGTGATGCTTATGGAATGGACCTTGGCGTGGGGGGCGAGGTCGGCATCGAGCTTGGCTGCGAGTTGGTCGGCGATGTGCTTGGCGATGTTCTCTGCGGTTGGGTTGAGGGTATCGAAGGGGGGGATGTCGTTGAAGTTGTTGTTGGTGAAGGGTTGGCAGATTTGGATGAGGGTTTGTTCTACGAGGTGGAAGTCGCAGAGGAGGCCTTCGTCATCGAGGCTGTTTTGGCTGGAGGTGGCGGAGATTGTGGCGGTGGTTTTGAAGTTGTGGCCATGGGTTGGTTCTTGGGTGCCCAGGAGGATGATGGAGTGGGCGGCGCAGAACTCGTGTGTGACTTGGATGGTGAACATGGGGGATGATAGGGAAGGTACGCAGAGGTGGCAAAGAGCGCGGATGGCGCAGAGGAAGATGGGGGAGGGGTAAGAAGAGAAGAGGGCCCCCTCCGTCCGCGGGGACGCGGACACCTCCCCCGTCGGGACGGGGGAGGGACAAGAAAGAGGGGGAGATTTATAAAGGGCTGAGATCTAGACGGGGCTCACTCGGGGGACGAGTTTTTGTTGGGGTGGGTCTTGTTCCAGGTGGAGAGGGAGCGGAAGGCCATGATGGCGATGATGACATTGGCGACGACGCCGGCCGGGGATTCGGCGATGAGGTTGAATGCGATCCAGCAGAGCGAGGCGAGGGCGGCGAAAATGAAGCCGTCCTTTTTGTGGATGCCGAGGCGGTGCATCGAGAAGAACATAAAGACGGCGGCTGCCCAATCGAGTCCAAAGTATGTATTGAGGGCGAGGAAGTTGAGTATTGATTCTGGCATAAGGGATTAGGGTAGGGGGGAGAGGAGGGGAGGGCAATGGGGAGTAGGGAATAGGCAATGGGGGTGGATAAGAAAAGAGGGGGAGAAGGAGGGGGGAGAGGGGAGAAGACACAAGACACGGCTTGCCGAGGACGGTCAAGCCGTGGCACCCGGCAATGGGGAAGAGGGGAGTGAAGAAAGAGTAAGAGAGTCCCCCTCCGTCCGCGGGGCGCGGACACCTCCCCCGGAGGCCCGGGGGAGGAGATAGGAAAGATGGAAAATGAGAGGAAAGAAGAGGAAGACCTCACTGCGCCGGGGACGGCGAGTAAGGGCACCCGGCAATGGGCAGTAGGGAATAGGCAATGGGGGGGAGAAGAGGGGGAGTGGGGGGTGCTAGAGTGGTATTGCTGTATAAAGGAGCATTGTGATGGGTGAATCAGGGTTGATTGTTGGCGTGAGTGGGTTGCGGGGGATTGTTGGGCAGAGCCTGACGGCTGAGGTTGCGATGCGGTATGCGGCGGCGTTTGGGGAATGGCTTTGGGAGAGCCGAGATGAAGGCGATGCGGTGGTGGTTTCGGTCGGGCGCGATGGTCGACGCGGGGGCGTGGATGTTGAAGAGGCGGCGATTGAGGGGTTGTTGCGGAGCGGGTGCGATGTGATTCGGATGGGGGTTGCGAGCACGCCGACGGTTGGATTTGCGGCTTCTGCGCCGTGCTGTGAGGCGGGGATGGTGATTACGGCGAGTCATAATCCGGCGCAGTGGAATGGACTTAAGTGCATTGTGAATGATCGCGAGGCGACGGGGGCGGGTTCACGGGCGCCGTTGGCGTCTGAGGCGGAAGAGATTATTGGTTTGTTTCGGAAGAGTGAAGGGGAGCCTGAGCAGACGCGCGAGCGTGGGATTGTGGTGGCGCATTGCAGTGAGATTGGGGTGCATGTTTCTTGGGCGGTGGATTCGTTTTATCGGATCGCGGGGGAGAAGCCTGAGAAGAAGGTGAACAAGATTTCGGTGGTGCTCGATTCGGTGAACTGTTCTGGCTCGTCGATGGCGGTGCCGTTTTTTGAGCGGCTGGGGAATCGGTTGTATCCGATTGCGTGTGATGGGTCTGGGGATTTTCCGCACACGCCTGAGCCTACGCGGGAGAATCTTTCGGGTGAGGGCGGGTTGTGTGATGTGGTGCCTGCGATGGATGCGTGGGTTGGTTTTGCGCAGGACCCGGATGCAGATCGGCTGGCGATTGTGGACGAGCATGGCGTGTATATTGGGGAGGAATATACGCTGGTGTTGTGTGCGATGGCGTTGATGGAAGCGAGGAGGGGGAAAGAAGGCAATGGGCAATGGGCAGTGGGCAATGGGCAAGAGGGGGGAGAAGAGAAGAGGGGGGAGAAGAAGGCTGTGTTTGTGGTGAATCTTTCTACTTCTCGGATGATTGATGATGTGGCCAGGCATTATGGGTGTGAGGTTGTGCGGTCGGCTGTGGGTGAGGCGAATGTTGTTGAGGTGATGAAATCGCTTAAGGCGGATGGGCGTGATGTGGTGTTTGGTGGGGAGGGGAATGGTGGGGTGATATGGGCCCAGGTGACTTATGTTCGGGATTCGCTCTCGGGGATGGCGTTGATTATGGCGTTGATGGCGAGGACTGGGAAGACGATGAGTGAGTTGGTGGGGATGGTCAATGGGATGGGGCCTACGGATGAGGTGAAGGCGCAGGGGTATACGATTTTGAAGGCGAAGTCTGATTTGGCGAGCAAGGCGGATGCGAACCCTGTGGTGGCGCATTTGAGCACGGTGTATGGGGGCAAGGGGGATTGCCGGATTGATTTGGTCGATGGGATCCGGATTGATTGGGATGCTAAGGGGGTTTGGGCGCATGTTCGGGCGAGTAATACGGAGCCGATCATGCGGGTGATTGTGGAGGCTCCGAGTGAAGAGGAGGCGGAACGGGTGGCATTGGAGATTGATGGGGAGATTGAGGGAGTAGGCAATGGGCAATAGGGAGTAGGCAATGGGGAAGAGGGGGAGAAGATCATGCAGGAGCCGGGGACGGCACCGGCATGGCACCCGAAGAAGAGAAGAATGGGAAAGACCCCCTCCGGTCTGCTTCGCAGCCACCTCCCCCGTCAGGACGGGGGAGGGACGAGAGAAGGGCTATAGTTGGGGATGAGTGAAGCAATGCAACAGTATGAAATCGGGTCTTTGGTTCGGGTGACGAAGGTGCTTACGCATGGGGAAGAGCGTTCGGCGTTTGTGATCGAAGGGGAGGTTTTGCGGATGGGTCAGCAGAAGACTGGGTCTTGGTATGCGCATTCGAAGGATAAGAAGCTTTGGTTGGATCGGGTGGAGATCAAGAAGGCTGATGGTGAGATTGTGGTGGTGAATCTTGATGGTGGGACGGTTGTTGAGGTTGTGGGAGAATGAAGAAGGCAATGGGGAAGAGGGGGAGGAGATCATGCAGGAGCTGGGGACGGCGCCAGCATGGCACCCGAAGAAGAGAAGAATAAGAGGAAGATAGGAAAGACCCCCTCCGTCCGCGAAGACGCGGACACCTCCCCCGGAGGCCCGGGGGAGGCGGAAGAGGAAGAGGGGGATGGTGGTGGCCTGCATTTTGTGTGGGTTTTTTTTATGCGCGCATGGTTTTGGGTGTCGGGGTTTGTGCGCACGGGTTGGTTGTGGTGGTTTTTTGTTTTGGATTTGTGTAAACAATTTTTGCGCCTGTGGCCTGAAGGGGTTAGGTGCGTTTTGTGATTTTGGGTGTTGGTGTTTGTGCGCACAGGCGGGGTTTGGTGGGGGGAGGGTGTAGGCGTGTGACAGTTGTGGGCACGCAGGGAAGTGGTGGAGGAGAGACCTGATGTCGGACCAACTTGTATCGGTGAATGGAAGCGCGGACCCATTGTGGGCAGTTATTGAGCTTGCGATTCGTGAGCATATCAACTGGGGGTTGCCTCGGTATGAGAAGATGTGGGCGTATTACAGGAACCCGATCGAGTTGGTTCGGCAGGCAGGTCTTGTTGGTGATGGGCAAACGAGGGGTTGGTTTCGCTCGGCGCAGGAGGTTGGGTTGCCGACGCGGATTGTGGGGAGTGGGAACGGTGGTGCTGGGCTCGGTGGCGAGTTTGGTCGGCGTGAGGTGGTGATTGAGAATGACATTGGTTGGCGTGTGGCGACGATGGTTGATTTTATGTTTGGATCGCCGATTCGGATTGAGTCATTGGTTGATGATGAAAAGACGAAACAAGCGGTTGAGGATGTGCTTGAGGCGGTGTGGGAGGCGAGCGGCGGGATTTCGTTGATGCAGGATATGGCGACGCTTGGGCATGTGTTTGGGCATGTTGATTTGTTGGTGCGGGTGGATGAGGAAGAGCTTGTTGGGTCGCGGGTTGAGGATGCGAGCGAGTGGGTTTCTATTGAGCCTGTGGATGCGAGGCGTGGTGTTGCGGTGATGTCGCCGGGTGACTATCGCGAGGTGGATGCGTTTGGCGTGCATGTGGAGCGCGAGGTTGTTGAGAAGGCGAAGAGCAAGCGGATTGGATTGAGTCGGCGTAAGAGCGGGCGTGGCGAGGGTGGCGGGGTTGGAGCGAAGAAGACTCAGAAGGTGACGGAAGTGTTTACTGCCTAGGGTTGGGCGCGGTTTGTTGATGGTGAGCGGGTTGATGGTGATGAGTGGAGGTTGTTGGATGGGGTGTTGCCGATGGTTCATATTCAGAATATGAGCCAGCCTTTTGTGTATGGCGGGATTGGTGAGGTTGAGGGGTTGGTGGGTTTGCAAGATGAGTTGAATACGCGTTTGAGTGATCGTGCGAATCGTGTGACGATGCAGAGTTTTAAGATGTATTTGGCCAAGGGGATCGAGGGGTTTGGTGGCAGCAGTGTTGGGCCTGGGATGGTGTGGAGCACGGATAACCCGGATGCGCAGATTCATAGCTTTGGTGGTGATGCGAGCAGCCCGAGTGAGGAGGCTCATATTGGTGAGATCCGTGAGGCGATGGACAAGATTAGCGGTGTGCCTCCGGTTGCGGGGGGCAATGTGCAGGCGAAGCTTGGGAACTTGTCGAGTGCGAATGCGTTGCGGATTACGCTGATGAGTTTGATTGCCAAGACGATGCGTAAGCGTGTTGGGTATGGTCGTGGGATTGAGCAGGTGAGCAAGATGGTGCTTGAGATGCTTGATGCGGCGGGGGTGTTGAAGACGAGGGCGAGTGATCGGGGTGTGCGTGTGGTGTGGGGTGCGCTGCCTGTGATTGATGAGGAGAGTGTGGTCAAGGCGGGTTTGGCGAAGGTTGATCTTGGGGTGGCGGTTGAGGATGTGGTTGAGGAACTTGGGTTTGGTGATGCTGATCCTGGGGTTGTATAGAACAAAACGGGTAATAAACACTTGAAATAAAGGAGCAGATGATGGCGAAGCAAGGTGCTGGCGGGGCGAGCGGGGCGGATGGTGGTATTGAGGCGGCGGGGGTTGTGAATGATGTGGCGATTAGTGAGGATGTGATTTGGAAGAACAGGGCGCAGGAAGCGGAGGAGAAGGTGGAGGGGCTTGAGGCGCGGGTTGTTGAGCTTGAGGGGGAGTTGTCTTCTGCGAATGATGCGGTGAAGACGGTTGAGCGGCGCGGGGAGATTGATCGGGAGTTGGTTGCTGCGAAAGCGGTTGATTTGGAGACGGCGCGGTTGTTGACGGAGGCGACGATTGGCGAGATGGATTCGCCGGATGTTGCGATTGCGGTTCGGGAGTTGTGTGATCGCAAGCCGTTCTTGTTTGCTTGTAAGAAGCATGGGGTTCATGGTACGAATGCGGGTTTGGCGATGGGGCCTGCGGCGGTTCGGCGTGGGGATGAAGAGTTGGAAACGATGGCGAGCAGTGCGCGGAGTAGCGGGGATCGGAGCGAGTTGCTTCGGTATTTGCGGGTGCGTCGTGGGCAGTGAGTTGAAGTGTTTTGTTTGAAATGGTTGAAAGAAAGAAGGAGGCTTTGAATGGCATTTACTGGTAAGGCGAGTTATGGAGCGGGGGCAAGTTTGCCCGAGTTGGTTGAAGATGTGAGTGATATCATCGGGATTGTGAGCCCGTTTGAGACGCCTTTGTTGGATCATCTTGGTGATGCGAAGCGGGCGGCGATGTCTACGGTGCATGAGTGGATTGAGGATGCGTTGCTGCCCAACAAGGGGCAGATTAATCAGGTGAGTTTTAGTCCTGATCCTGAGAGTGCGACGACGATAACGGTTGATGATACGGGGGTGTTTCGTGTTGGAGATCTTGTTCGGCCTACGGGTTCGAGCGAGGTGATGATGGTGCTTGCGGTTGTTGGCGGGTCGAGTCAGATTGTGGCTGTGCGTGGGTATGGCGCGACGGTGGCGGCGACTTTGGCGGACAATATGGAGTTGACGATTTTGGGTAATGCTGCCCTTGAGGGTGATGATGCGCCTGATGCGAGGTTTACGAATCGTTCTCGTAAGAGTAACTACACGCAGATTTTTACTTCTGGGATTGATGTGTCTGGTTCGTTGCAGGCGAGCCGGGCGTATGGGATTGCGGATGAGGTTGATTATCAGAAGCAAGAGCGGATGCGAGAGTTGCTTCGGGACTTGGAGAACTGTGTGATTAATGGGGTGTCGCCGGTGAGTGATGGGCAAGGGTCGAGCACGGTTCGTCGTTCGATGAATGGGATTATTCATTCTCTGGATACGAATCTGTTTGCGCCTGGTCAGGGCGGGATTCCGGTTGGTGATGGCGGGGGGAGTGATGAGCTTAATGAGGAGATTTTGAATGCTGCGTTGAAGCAGATTTGGGATCAGAGTTCTGGCGGCGTGGACACGATTGTTGTTGGTGGTGCTCAGAAGCGGAAGATCAATGGGTTTGCGACGGGGAGCCGGGCGTATTTGCCGGATGATCAGACTTATTCGGATTTGATCAGTGTGTATGAGAGTGATTTTGGTGTGTGTCGGGTTGTGATGAGCCGATGGATGCCGAGCGATGCGGTGTTGCTGTTGGATAGTTCACGGGTATCGGTGTTGCCGATGCAGGGGCGTAGTTTTCACTATAAGCCGCTTGCTTCTACGGGTGATTCGATTTCTGGTCAGGTGATTGGTGAGTATACCGCTGAGATCAAGAATGAGAATGCGCATGGGTTGGTGACTGGGCTTGGTGTTTAAGCGAGTGGAATGAAGACCCCCTCCGTCCGCGAAGACGCGGCCACCTCCCCCGGAGGCCCGGGGGAGGCGAAAGAGGAGACTGCTTGAAAAGGCAGTGATTGATGCGGGGTTTCAGCGGGGGCGCTGGGGCTTGTGGTCCGGGCGGGTGGGCGCCTGCCCGGACATTTGGGATGGTTGTTTAAGGAATGGATGGAGGTTTTTGATGTTTGCGAAGGATCGAGATTTGTATGTGTTGGAGCCTGGGTTGCATAAGGATGTGGCGTGGTTTGGTCAGCGGCTGCTCAATGCGATTGGGACGGTTGTGGGGACGACGCTGACGATGGAGACTGGGTCGTTGAGTAGCGGCGGGATTGCAGCGGGGCATGTGGTGATCTTTGATGGGGTTGCTCTTGAGGTGGTGAGCGTGGAGAGTGATACGCAGGCGACGGTGTCGTTGATGCGTGGTGATGTGGGGAGCGGTGCGATTGCGGGGGTGAGCGCGAGTAGTAAGAGTGCGGTTGTGTATGGGTATGAGCCTCAGGTTGGGATTGTGCATCGGCAGGTGTTGGCGATGATTGGTCTGGATGTTGATGCGGATGGGTTTGATGAATCGGTGGTGACGAATCCGGGGGCGTTGGTGAGGTTGGAAGCGTTGGGCGCGTTGCATTTGATTTATGCGGGGGCTGGTGCCCCTGGTAGGGCGGGCGAGAAGTTTGATTTGCGGGCGAAGATGTATAAGGAGCGGTTTGCATCTGAGCGTGAGCGGGTTGTGGCGTTGATTGATCTCGATGGGGACGGGGTTGCCGAGAGCAAGCGGCGTCCGAACCAGTTTGTGTTGACGCGGAGTTGAATGAGAAGGAGGTGGATGATGGTTGTACTTCGGCCTGATGAGGTTCGGTTTGGTGGAGAGGTTTGGGGGAAGGTTGCGCGGGTGACGGTGGATCGGTTGTCTGTGCAAACGGTTGATGAGTGGGATGAGCTTGGGGCGCACTTGGTGTTTGTGGATGTTGCCAAGCAGCGTGCGGTGATCCGGGTTTCGCAGGAGATCGAGGGGGATGACTTTGGTGGGCCGATCCCTGGGGAGAAGTCGTTGTTTTCGTTTTATGGGAGTTCGGGGAGCGATGCGGGGCGTCGGCGGGTGTCGTGCGATGCGATGGTGGAGTCGGTGTTGAACAAAGTGAGCGACTATGGGAGCTCGCGTGTGATTACGCTGATTGCAATGAGCAGTGTTGGTTCGGCAGATCCGATTACGATGAGCACGGCTTGAGATTAATGGAAGGGGGATGATTTGATGGCGAGTTCGTTTAAGGGGTTGAATCTGTTTGGGTCTGGCCCGCACCGATTTTCGATGGGTGAGCGGTCGAGGCGGATTGTGTCGTTGGCGACGCTGACGCAGGATGTTTCGCAGGCGGGGACCTTGGAGTTTGGGAACTATGAGCTTCGGGTGTTTGTGCGCGGGCGGTTGGTGGCGGGCAATGAGCTGGCGATGCGGGGGCTTCGGGATGCGATCGTGGCGCAGGTGGATGCGGCGGTGGGGTCTGGGTTGTTGAAGGATTCATATGGGCAGCAATGGGACACGATGAAGTTGATATCGTTTGAGGAGTTTGGAGCGGTGTCGCGGGGGCGTGAGTTGAGTGTTGGGTATGTGGTGGAGTTTGGTCAGTTGGCTTCTGGTTGATGTTCTGAGCGAAGATTGGAGGAGCGATGGAAGCACAAGTCATGGGGGCGATGACCCAGTTTGGGGTCGCGGGGTTGGTGTGTTGGATGTGGCTGAGTGAGCGGCGGGCATCGGCGGAGCGTGAGCGACAGATTACGGAGGCACACACAAAGTTGATTCGGCAAGATGAGGGGCAGCGGGTGCTTATTGAGGTGGTGCGGGAGAATACAAGGGCGATGGCCGCGTTGGAGAGCGGGCAGCGTGGGCTTGGGGAAGCGATTGATCGGCTTGGGAACAGACGGGAGATCAAACAGGCGTGATGGGGGGAGGGAACCTACACTTGGGTGTGAAGAATGGAAGATTTCAACTCGGACTGATTGCGTGCGGCTGGTTATTGATGGCTGGCGGATGTAAGAGCGGGTTTATTTTTCAAGAGCAGATTGTGCGGACGGATGATTTGCTTGTGGTGCCCGGTCCGTTTCGCCCGACGGTGATGCGGGTGCATCCGTTGACGCATACCGAAATGAGTGCGGATGGCGAGGCGGTGATTATTCTTCATGTTGAACTTAAGGATTTGTGGGGCGATACGGTCAAAGGGGTTGGGCAGCTTCAAGTTCAGCTTCGCAAGCAGAGCGCGACGAGTGTTGTTGGGAATCGGGGGACGCGATGGGATGTTGATCTTCGGGATATTGAGATCAATGTGTCGTACTTTGATTCGGCGACGCGGACTTACCGGATTGTGATCGGCGGGCTGCCTGGTTGGCTTGGGGATTCGGTGAAGAATCAGGATGAGGGGGGAGTAGAGGGAGCGCAGGTGCGGGTGCTGTTTCGGACATCGAAGGCGGATGGGGAAGCGGTTGTGCTGCAGGATGAGTATGTGATGCGGTAGGGAAGAGGGCAATGGGCAGTAGGGAATAGGCAATGGGGAAGAGTAGTAAGTAAGAAGGGGAGAAGATCATGCAGGAGCCGGGGACGGCACCAGCACGGCACCCGGAGAAGAGAAGATGGGAAAGACCCCCTCCGTCTGCTTCGCAGCCACCTCCCCTGGAGGCCTGGGGGAGGAGAGAAGAAACAGGCTGGAAGCCCGTTCTACTGAAGAGAGTTGAAGATTTAGTCGTCTGATTCGATCATGTCGAGTTGGCGGTATTTTTCTTGGTATTTGTCGCGGAGTTTGGTTTGTTTGTTGGAGAGGTCGACCTGGCGGCCTTGGATCCAGGCGTGGGTGACGATTGATGTCACATTGAGGATGCCGCCGTCGGAGACGAACATGGTGGCGGATTTTCCGGATTCGATTGAGCCTAGGGATGCTTCGAGCCCGAGGATTTTTGCAGCGTTGATGGTGATGCCTCGCAGGGCAGCTTGATGGGTGAAGTTGTAGTCGTCGCCGTGGGCGAGGGCGATGCCCATTGCTTCGGGGAGGTTGCGTTCGTGTGCGTGGCGACCGGACATGGTGAGTGACCAGAGGACGCCGGCTTGTTCGAGTTTGGCGGGGAGTGTGTAGGGTTGGTCGTAGGGGGCGTCGGGGCGTTTGGGTTGGTTGTATGTGCCTCCGATGATGACGGGGGTGTTTGTTGAGAGCAAGAGATCGGTGCAGAGGTGTGCGTCGCGGCCGCCGACGATGATGGGGTGGAGGTTGCGTGAGACGGCCCAGTTGATGGCGGCGGTGATTTGGTCATAGTCGTTGGCGTTGATGAAGATTGGATTTTGGGGCTTGTCTGAATCATCTGATGGAAGCACGGTGGAGATGGCTTCGAGTTTGAGATCGACCGCATCATGATGGGCGGCGTAGGCGGTGGCGTTATCGAAGATGGTGTTGATGTTTTCGAGGGTGTGATCTCGGCGTTCTTTAGATTTGTTTTTGTTGCTGCCGGTGGGTCGCATGCGGGGCCAGTTGATGATGAGCCCGGCGTCTTGAGTGAGGGTCATGTCTTCGGTGGTCCAGCCGTCGGCTTGGAGGATCGAGGCTCGTCCGGGGATGGTGCCTCCGGTGGGGAAGACGCCGAAGGTGAGGATGCCGTTGGATCTTGCGGTGGGGATGACGACTGAGTCTGGATTGACCGAGACATAGGCGCGGACCTCTGGGGTCATGTCGCCGACTTCGTTGTAGTCGCGGGTGGCGCGGACGGAGGAAGTTTCGACGAGGCCCAGCCGGGTGATTGAGTCGATCATTCCTGGGTAGAGGTGTTTGCCGGTGAGGTCGATGATCTGGGTGTTTGATGAGAGTCGGACGCGGGACATGATGTCATGCCCGGCGACGATGCCGATTTTACCCTCGGTGATGGAGACGACGCCGTTGGTGATGGTTTCGCCGGTGATTGTGTGGACGGTTGCGCCGACGAGGAAGATGGGGTGGTCTTGCTCGGGTGCGGAGGGGGTGAGGTCTTGGGCACTGGCGATGGTGGTTGCGAGTGCGATGGTGGTGATGAGTGTTTTGTATTTCATGGGTTGGTCGATCTGTGGGATGGAAAATGGGGAGAAAAAAATGAAGAGAAGAGACGGGCTGGAAGCCCATCCCACCAAGAAAGAGAAGAGGGATTAGTAGTCGGTGTTGTAGGCGGGGAGGAGTTGGTTGCAGCCGCAGTCGCCTCGGTCGTTGATTTGGTGGGGGTGATCTGGGGCGTGGTCGTGATCATGTTCGGTGTCTTCGTCGGAGGAAGCATCTTCTTTGGCGGGCTTGCCGTCGCGGAGGATGTTTTGGATGAGTCGTTGGCGTTCGGCGTTGTTCTTGGCGCGGAGTTGTTTGTCCATCTCGCGGGAGAACATGAGCCGACCATCGACGAAGGTCATCTCTGGTCGGGAGAGTGAGGACAAGGGATGCCCGGTCCACACGACGAGGTCGGCGTCTTTGCCGACTTCGAGTGAGCCGACGCGGTCATCGATGCCGAGCTGGATGGCGGGGTTGGTGGTGACAAAGGCGAGTGCTTCTTGTTCGGTCATGGGGATGTTAGAAAGTTTGGCGTATTTGAGTGCTTTGCCGGCTTCGACATGCATTCGGCGGGCGACATCGTCGGAGTCGGAGTTGTAACTCGTGAGCAATCCGACTTGGTGGTTGATTGGGCCGGCGAATGGGATGGCGTCGGTGACTTCGACTTTGTAGGCCCACCAGTCGGAGAAGATGGAGGTGCCGATGGCGAACTCTTTGACGATCTCGGCGACCTTGTAGGTTTCGAGCCCGTGCTGGAAGGTGCCGATTTTGAATCCGAAGTCTTCGGCGATTCGGCAGAGCATGAGGATTTCGTCTTGGCGGTAGGAGTGGCAATGGATGAGGCGTTCGCCTGCGAGGATTTGGGCGAGGGTTTCGAGTTCAAGATCGCGGGGAGGTGGAAAGTTAACTATTGGGCCTTCAAGTCGTAGCCGAGTTTCTTCCGGGAGAGTGTTTTCGTAATATCCGTTGTAGAGATCTTGAATTCCTTGGGGCGATCTGCTGACATCTGGTGGGTATGGTTCTTGGGGAACTGAGATAAAGAACTGAGCCCATACAAAGTTAAAATGGTCATCGTACTCGCGTGCTTTGGTGAAGCGGTCGCGCATGAGGGTTTCTACGCCCATTCTTGTTTGTGGGTAGCGGGTTGTGTTTTTGTCGCCCCAGTTTGATTGTTTGACATTTTCGCCGAGTGCGAACTTGATGCCGGGCTTGGCGCCTTCGAAGAACATGTCTTGAGGCTTGGCGGAGTTCCATCGGAGCTTGATGGTTTGCGATTGGCCTCCGATTGGGTTTGCTGAGCCATGGAGGAGCATGGCGGTGGTGAGGCCGCCGGCGAGTTGGCGGTAGAACCCGGTGTGTCCTGGATCGAGCGAATCGGCGATGCGGACCTCAGCGGTGACGGCTTGTCCGGATTCATTGACGCCGAAGCGGAAGAGGCCGGTGTGTGAGTGGGCGTCGATGAGCCCGGGGGTGATGTGCATGCCGGTGGCGTCGATGGTGTGATCGACATAGATTTCGGGGTGGCCGCCGGTGCCGATGTTTGAGATTTTGCCGTCGCGGACCATGACCCATGCGTCTTCGAGTATTTCGTCGCCGGCTTGTGTCCAGACGGTTGCGCCGTGGAGCATGTAGGAGTCTTGTGCAGGGGTTTGGTCGTAGGCATATGAGCCGAAGGGGGTGGTTGGGAGATCGGGGAGGAGGTCGGGTTCGGCTGAGTCTTCCTCGGCGACTTCTTCTTTGTCTGCATCATCTGTTTCATCGGCTTCGTCTTCGGTTGGTGCGTTTTTCGTGGCGGTCCATTGGAAGGGTTGTTGGGCGGGGTTGAGCCCTGAGCCTCGGATGATGCCGTCGGGTGAGAGGGTGCCGGTGATGACGGTGGTGGCATTGTTTGGGTCGGCGTTTGGGTCGTTGGTGATGAACGAGATTTGGTTGTGATCGATGTTCACCTTGCGGGCTTTGTCTTCGGTGGCGTTTTCGTCATCATCGCCATCGCCGGTGGTGATGGTGATGGAGTCGCCGTCGATGGCCATGTTGAGTTGGAAGGGGATGCCGACGAGGTCGATGGTCCATGAGCCGTCGAATCGGGTGTTGGTTTCGTCGTTGATGTGGTGGCGTCTACCGTCGATGAAGAGATCGATGATTTCGGCGTCGGCGGATGGATCGAAGAGGTCGCCCGATGCGATGACGAGGTTGGCGATGTTGCCGTTTGTGATGGTGCCTTGGTTGGACAGGTCGAGGATGGACGCGGGGTTGGTGGTGATCATTGCGAGGGCGTCGGATGCGGGGAGTCCTTTTTCGATCGCGGTGTGGAGGTTGTCCCAGAAGTTGTCGTGGTCGTTGCCTTTGGAGGTGGTGAGTGCGACGGTGAGTCCGGAGTTGAGCAGCCAGCGGGCGTTGGCGGGGGCGCGTTCGTGGTGTTGGAGGGTGGCGAGATCGACCGAGTCTGCGCCGCCTACGGTGAAGACCTCTGGGGTCTTTGGGAACCGGAGCGGGACGATCATGGAATAGCCCATGTCTTTGAAGGCGGCGAGTCGGCGGTGGGCGGAGCCGTTGTCGATGATGACGAGGTTTTCGTGACCAAACTCGTTGGCGATTTTGTCTGCGAGGAGTGCTTCGAGTTCTTGGTTGGTTTCGTAGAAGAGGGTGGTTGTGTCTGGGTCGATCTCGTCGAGGCACGAACTGTCGGTGTGGGGGGTTGCCGCACGATGGGATGCGTCGATGAAGGTTTGGCGCATGAGGGCGACGACACCCATGTGTGAGTTGGGGTAGTCGTTGTCTGGCCAGGAACTGCGATCGAAGCCCATCATCATGGCGGTGTGGGCTTGGTAGGTTGGGGGATTGCCGAGGGAATCATCGTGGAAATCTTCCGCGGTGGAGACGACAGCGGACCAGCCTCGGAAGATGCCTTTGTCGGGAGCGATCATCGCGGTGGTAAATCCCATCTCGCGGAGGGTCTCGGCAGCGTCGGCTGGGAGACCAATATCAAGGGCATCGCGTTGAGGGGTGACCTTCGATGACCAGTGATTGCCGGTCGCGTTTGATGGAGGCATCGGGGCGTTGACTTCGATGTATGGATCGATGAACCCGGCGTAGATGTGGGTATCGGGGTCGAGGTTATGAACTTGGTAGCCTGCCAACTCAAGTTCTATTACGCCGGTTTGAGGTAGTATGCCCGTGATTCGGCCATTTTCGATGAAGATAGCGGTTGATGTGTCGGCGGCATAAGTCTCTGTGGGTGAAGCGTGGATGGTCCCGCCGATGAGAACATGCTTTGTTGGGTTGACGGATTGCATGCCGTTGGGTTGGGGGGCGAGGGGGTCGGGGGAGCTGGCGATGGTGAGGGTTGCGAAGAGGGTGGTTGCGAGGATGGGGGCATAATTCATAGTATCGAGACTCCTTGTGAGCAACATGGTACCGAAAAGGGGACGGTTGGTGGCAAGATTTGTGGTGAAGTGGGGGGAAAAGAGAGGGAAGATGGCTATGGGGATTTTTCTTATTCCCTCCCTGCGCCCCGCGGGGAGGTGTCGAGCGAAGCGAGACGGAGGGGTGTCTTACCAAACGGAATCAACTCGACAATCTTCCAAGACACCCCTCCGGCCCGACTGCATCGGGCCACCTCCCCGCGGGGCGCAGGGAGGGGCAAGAGGGGAGACATGGGCGGGGATTGGGGGGCCTAGGATTTGGGAGAAGAAACGGGCTGGAAGTCTGTTCTACCAGAGTTGTTGCGAAAGGTGCTTTGATGTCGATTGATCTTGTGACGGGTAATGCGGTAATTGGGCAATCTGGCGGGCCGACAGCGGTGATTAATGAATCGCTCGTTGGAGTGATTGAAGGATTGCGCCGACGGGGGGCGGGGAATCCGGGGAACCCGATCAAGAAGATTCTGGGCATGCGCCATGGTGTGAGCGGGTTGGTGAGCGGGGATCTGTATGATCTGACGGATTATCCCAATGATCGATTGCAGGTTCTCGCCCAAACACCGAGCGCTGGACTCGGCTCGACGCGCGATAAGCCCGATGGTGCGTATTGCGAGCGGGTGCTCGAAGCGTGCAAGGAACACGATATCCGGTACTTCTTTTATATAGGTGGGAATGATTCGAGCGATACCTGCCGAATCGTCAATGAGATGGCCAATGAAACCGGGTATGAGCTTCGGTGTTTTCATATTCCAAAGACGGTGGATAATGATCTGGTCATCAGTGACCACACGCCTGGGTTTCCCAGTGCGGCCCGGTTTGTTGCCAAGGCATGTATGGCGGATTTCTTGGACAATATCTCGTTGCCTGGGATCAAGATCAATGTCATCATGGGTCGCCACGCCGGGTTCTTGACCGCGGCTTCGGCGTTGGCTCGGCGAGACGATCGGTATGCTCATGAGGGCGGGTCGACGGATGGCCCGCAGCTGATTTATCTGCCCGAGGTGCCGTTTGATACGGATGTTTTTGTCGAGGATGTGGCCAAGCTCTATGACAAGCGTCAGCGGGTGCATATCGCGGTGTCGGAAGGGATCGCCGACAAGCACGGCAACTCGATCGGCGGGATGTTGATTAAGAATGCACAGACCGATGCGCATGGCAATGTGCAGCTCTCAGGCTCGGGCGCGCTCGGCGATGCGCTGTCTGACCTGCTCAAGGAAAAACTCAAGCCTGTCGGGGGCAAGCAGGTGCGTGTGCGGGCGGATACCTTTGGGTATGTCCAGCGGTGTTTCCCGGATCAATCAGATGTTGATCAGCGCGAAGCGCGAGGCGTGGGGCGGTTCGCTGCCAAGCTCGCGACGAGTGGTGATCTTGATGGGTCTGTTGCGATTATTCGCACAAGCCCGATCGGTGTGAGCCAGCCGTATGCTGCGAAGTTCGAGCGGATTGAGCTGAGCGATGTGGCTGCCAAGACGAAGCACATGCCGGCGGAGTTTATCGAGGGGCATAATAATGTGAGCCAGAAGTTCCTGGATTACTGCAGGCCTTTGGTTGGGGAGTTGCCGTTGTATGAGCGGATTTGAGCGCCGGTAATGATTTATTTTACTTAATATATGAAATGGATGCGTGCGAATGTGAAGAAAAGAGGTTCGCAGGCAGTCAACAAGAGCATGGCCATCAGCGGGGCGATGATTTTTTTCGATGAGATGGTTTTTCCTTGTCTTGCTATGAGCCAGCGTCTCAACACAATCACGAATAGCACAACCCATAAAAGGTAAGTGCATATTGAAACGAGATAGTACAAACTGACCTGGTCATCGTTGAAAATATATCCAATGTCACCAGAGAGACCAATCCGTAAGAGTGGGAATGCAGTGGTGTAGCTTTTTACAGCGACCTTGGATAAGGCCAGGAGCGTGCCGATTAGAAGCCCCGCCTTGGCAAGTTTGTCGTACTTTGGTACGAGCATGGAGTTGGTGCCCACAAGTACAAGTTCTGTTGCGCATTCTGGGCAGGTGCTTGTTGTGCCGTCGCGTCGGTTGTAGTTGCATTTTGGGCATGGTGTGTCTCGATCGCGGAGATAGAGGGCAGCGAGTTCGTCGCTTGTTGCCTGTGATGCTGGTGGTGGGGCTTCTGGCATGATCAAGTGTAGGGTTGTGTTATTTGGCTTGCAAAGCGATTTGGTAGGCTTGCACCATACAGGTAAACACACCCGCGGCAACGGCGGGGTCTTGGGCGACGATTGATAAGGCGTCGTCCTTTGAGGGGGCGTTGAAGATCAGGATGCCGATGTGGGGCGGCTCTTGGGTGCGCCCGGCGAGGATGAGGCAATCGCGTTTGAGCAGGCGTTGGTAGTAGGCAAAGTGATCTGAGATGGCTTTGGATTCTTCGGGGGTTGGTGCGTCGGGCATCTCGGGGCGGGTGGGTTCGAGGAAGCAGATGAACTGTGGCATGGTCGTTCTCCTGATTGGGTTGCGTGAAGAGGCCCTTTGTGATTCTCATAGAGTGTACGAAAAAACCCGCACTGATGTTCAGGCGGGTTATTGGGATTGTTGCGGGTGTTCAAACCAAAGAAGACCCCCTCCGCCTCACTTTGTTCGGCACCTCCCCCGGAGGTCTGGGGGAGGAGAGTTTTTTTAATCTTCGATGATGCGTGTGTAGACGATGGTGCCGGATTGGGTCCATTCATCGCTGCCGGGCATTTTGTCGAAGAAGGTATCTGTCCATGAGTTGGCATCGTTGAACTTGGTGATGATTTTCATCGGGTTATCCCCCATTGGGGTGGTTGATATACCTTGCATGACGAGTGCGTCGCCATCTTCTTCGTTGCCGGTCATGTGTGTGATTTTGGTGGACATGGTGTCCATCCATGAGGAGACATACTCTTCGTGGGCGATGTCGTAGCCGATGTAGCCGATGCCTTCGAATGGTTGCCCGAACACTTCGGATTTGAAGTGTGATTGGACATATCGTTTTCCGAGCACCCATTGGACGGTCATGGTGCCTTCGCCTTCTGTGGGTGGGGCGTCTGGTCCCATCGAGAAGCTTGTTTTGACGGACCAGTCGCCGATCATGATGCCCAGGGCCTGGTGGTTAGCGCCGGGGGTTGAGAGTTTGGCTATCTCGGCCATCATGTCGAACTCGGTTTCGGTTTCGGCTTCGATATCGGGCTGATGGGTGGCAGCGTTCATGTCGTGTCCATGATCATCGTGATCGTGGCTGTGATCTGGGCCGGCAGCGATAAGCAGGGCGAGGGCTGCGGTGGAAGTGACGCCTGCGGCGAATGCGAGGATTGATGTGCGTTTCATTGGGGGTTCTCCTGAGTGGTGTGTGTACTGCCTGAGAGTATCCCCGATGTTGAGGCATTTGTCGAGTGTAATTATCGGAATGCCAAAAAATAACCGAACACGAGGCGATTTTTAAAGCCAGCCATTCCCCGGAAATCCGGCTGTTTCTGGCGGTATTCCCGTGTGGATGGGCGTTTTTCCTATACACTTGGGCCACTCGATTGTGAGTGATTCGATCTATTCTGAAGAGGGTTTGCTATGTTGAAGAATGTTGCCGGTGTCGTTGTGTGTTTGGGTGTCCTTGCAGGAAGCGTTCACGCTGATGGCGTGGTGTGTAACAGCGAGGGTTACCTCGGGGCTGTTGATGGTCTTGATTATGCCAATGCGATCGAGATTGTGGGGGACATCGCGTATGTCGCCGATGGCGACGAAGGGTTGAAGATCTTTGATGTGAGTGATCCTGCCGCAATGGTCTTGCTGGGCTCATTCGACACCGCCGGGTTTGCCCGCGATGTGTTGTTTGAGGATTCGTTGCTCGGTGGCAAGGTTGTGTATGTAGCGGACAATCTTAATGGTGTGGTTGTGATTGATGTGGATGATCCGACAGATCCAACCTTCTTTGGTTCGTATGCGACGATCGGGCAGGCGTATGGATTGTCGTATCATGGTGGGTTTGGCGATGGGCCTTACTTGTCGGTCGCGGCGGGCGATCAGGGTGTGATTGTGCTCGATGTGAGTTTCCCGTTTGTGCCTGTGTTCAAGGATTCGCATACGACGGCTGGTTTCGCGTACGATGTGGCGACTGATGTTGTTGGCACCATCGATTATTTGTATGTGGCCGATGGGAACGCAGGGCTTGAGATGTATCGCTTGCTCTTTGGGTATGCGATTACTCCTCGGATGACGACCAACACGCCCAGCAATGCTCGGAGTGTTGAGGTGGTTGGTGACATTGCGTATGTTGCGGACTGGACTTCGGGCTTGCAGATTATTGATCTGAAAGTTGACCGGTTTGATCCTGAGATTGTGGGATCGTTTAATACGAGTGAGTTGGCTGTTGATGTTCAGGTGTCTGGCGGGACGGCGTATGTTGCTGATGCAAGTGGCGGCGTGCAGGTGATTGATGTGCGTGTACCGAGTTCGCCGATCGGGCTTGGTGTGGTTGGTGTACCTTTGGGTGCGATCGCGTTGGATGTTGTTGGGGCGGATGTATTTGTCGCTGCGGGCGGGTTTGGTGTGCTGGCGTTCGATATCGCCGAGCTCGACGGGCTTGTGTCTTCGTCGCTTTTGGACTTGTACGCATGGGGCGATTCAAATGTCTATAACCCGGAGCACACGGTGGTTGTGGGTGATATCGCGTATGTTTCACGCAATGGATTGCATCTCTTTGATGTCAGCAGCGGCTCGCCTGTGTTGCTTAATACCTTCGGGCTTGGGACTGGTACCACGAGTGTGTTCGTCAGCGGTGGAACCGCGTATCTTACTGGCAGCACGGGGTTGCGGATTATTGATGTGCGTGTGCCTATGAACTTGGTTGAGTTGGGATTTTACCCAACGGCTGGGACGGCAGGGGATGTGTTCGTCGACGGTAATGTTGGTGATGGGATCTTCGCCTATATCGCCAATGGCAGTTCGGGGATGCAGATCGTGAATGTGACGGATTCTGGGTCGCCGATGTTTGTTGGGAACTATGCCGGGACGAGTGTGGGGAAGGTTGAGATTGCCGACACCGGATTCGGTAAGGTGGCGTATGTTATTGACGGAATTGATTTCGTCATTTTATCAGTTGCAGACCAAACGCAGCCTCTGCCCTTCGGGTCATACAGCACCGGGCGAGGCACGCGGGAGTTCTTAATTGATGGCGACTATGCATACATCGCGAGCAGTTCGGACTTTGATGGTGGCCGCTTGGATATCGTGGATATCAGTTTCCCTTTGAATCCGGCGGTGGTCAGTTCGTTTGATCTCTTTGGGGTACAGAGTTTTAGTGGTGCGATCTTTGAGTTGAACAAGGTTGGCTCGACGCTATACATTACTGATCCCGAGTCCGGCATCACGATGTACGATGTGACTGATCCCGCATCGCCAAAGTTTACCGGGATGTACAACAAAGAAGAAGGCATGTTGTCGCTGACGGTTCAAGATGACATTGGGTATTTGCGGACGGATGATGCGTTGTTCATGATGCTTGATATGAGTGAGTGTTCGGTGTGCCCTGCGGATCTCAATGGTGATGGCGTGCTCAACTTTTTTGATATCTCGGCGTTCCTCGGTGCGTTTGGGGCTGGTGATCCGGTTGCCGATTTTACGGGTGATGGGGTGTTCAACTTCTTCGATATTTCGGCGTTCTTGAGTGCGTTTAGTGCTGGGTGTCCGTAAGCAGGCAAAATGTACGAATTTGTAATGATTGCATAGCGTTCCAATGATTTTCTGTTAGACTCAAGCGGGAATCTGGGCTGATTTGTGTAATGGAATATTGAGTATGAAAAATGTGAAACTCGTTGGTGTGTTGTCGATGATCGCTCTCGCTTGCTGCGGCGTGCGAGCGGGCGGTGTGCCTTGCATTTCGAGCAGTTTGCTTGGGAATAACCTTGTGCATTCGTTTCTTCAAGATATTGTTTATGATGGCGATACCGCTTTTCGTGGCAGGAGCAACATTGAAGGGCCTGTCTTTGGTCTCTTTGATGTGAGTGATCCGCTTGATCATCAGTTGATCGCGGGTGTGGATCTTCCTGGGTTTGTTCATGGGTTTGAAATCCAGGGTTCATACGCGTATCTGTGTATTTACCAATACGGGCTGTATATTTATGATATTTCCGATGTGAACAATATGGTCGAGCTTGGGCATGTGGATCTTGAATTCCCTGTGCAAGATGTCGTCGTTCATGATGGGGTCGCGTATGTGGCCTCAAAGAATACGCTCTACGCCATTGATGTGGCCGACCCATTGAATCCCGTAGTTGTTGATAGCTCTACTGAGAGTTCACGGGTCTACGAACTTGTGTTGCACAACGGGGCCGTTTATGGAGCAAGCACCGATGGGGTTTTTCGGTTTGATCTCTTAGGTGGCGGCATGTTTGATCCGGCAGTGGTCGTGGGTCCGGTTATAGGGGCGTTGTCGCTCATTATTGAGAACGATATTCTGTATGCCAATGCGCAAGCTTCGGGCGTGTTCATCGCAGATATATCAGATCCTGATAATCCGATTACGCTCGCGATGCACGATACGGATGGGTCAGCCCATAATGTGAAGAAGATTGGTGATCGGTTGTATGTATCCGATCGAACGAATGGGCTGGTGGTGATCGATGTTCAAGATCCGTCGGCTCCTCGAACGCTCGGGCGCTATGAACTACCATTTGAAGCTTGGAGTGCTGCGGTAGATCCTATTCGAGGGATTGTGTTTGCTTCTGGGGATCACACAAATGAAGGGGCTGAGGTCTTTGATGTTTCTGGGATTCCGGTGAATGGCGTGCTCGATTACAGATCGACGAGCAATGGTTGTCGTTCATCTGTCATGCTTGGGTCATCCGTTATTCTGGCGGCTGGCGGTGCGATCTATACAATGGATGCAACGGATCCTCAGCGGCTCGAACCTTCAGGTAGTTTGTTTCCGGGAGGAACATCGAGGGATATCGCGATCAATGATCAAACGCTTTGTGTCGCAGCCGGGGCGAACGGGTTGATGATACTCGATGCGTTTGACCCCAACAATCTAGAAGTAGTCACGACTTTGGATGTGCCGGGTTTGGCCGATTCAGTCTTTGTGCTTGGGGACATCGCGTATCTTGGGACGCTCACAGGCGGGATTTCGATAGTTGATATCTTTGACCCTGCGAATCCGATTTTGCTCTCTTCATACGACACGACTAGCCTTGTTCGAGAAGTGCATGTGCAGGGGCAGTACCTTTATGCAGCTGGGGCACTCGGGCTCTTGGTCTTTGATGTTTCTGATCCGAACTTGCCGATGCTTGTGTATGAATCGACTTTAGGTCCAGGTGTGGCGTCGTTGGATGTCGATGGCGATACGCTTTATCTTGGGTTGAGCTCGACAGGATTTGAAGTGTTCGATATTTCTGATCCGACTTCGCCAGCGATGATTGTCCATGTTGATGCAACGGATCGTGTGCGTGAGATCGAGATGCATGAGGGCATTCTCTATTACACGGTTGATAACGAGGGGTTGTATGCTGTTGAGATCAATGCGTTTGGACAGTTGATCGAGCGTGGGTTTGTTACGCTTGACGGGCAGCTCAATGACCTGGCGTTTGATGGGGGGAGAGCGTTTCTTGCCAATGGGCTCAGTGGCGTCTATATGCTTGATGTGACGGATACTTGTAGCGGGTGCATAGCGGATCTCAATGGCGATGGTGCATTGGATTTCTTTGATATCTCAGCATTCTTGACCGCATTTTCAGATGGTGATTTGGTAGCCGATTTTACGGGCGATGGATTGTTGAACTTCTTTGATATCTCAGCATTCCTCATCGCGTTTAGTGCTGGGTGTCCTTGATCCGCCGAGGCTCTTTCAGATGATCAAGTTGAATGAACGGTGGAGCCGATGAGGTGGGCATGGGTTCATCTGATCATCTGCAATCTGGGTTGAGTTATGTCGTGCTTGCGTGCCCCAAGTCGGGGACGACTTGGATGCAGAAGATGCTCAGTGAGCATCCGCAGGTGCATTGCTCCGAGACTCGGCTCTTTGGGCGATACTTTGACCCGAGCTTTGGGCCTTCGACGCATCTGCCTTTGGAAGAGTATGTGCAGATTTTGTCGCGGTATTACCATCCGCCTTGCGACGGTGACCAACGCGAGGCGTATTTTGCATCGCTCTTGCACAAGATGATCGAGACGATCGCGAATCATGCGAAGGAAGAATCTGGCAAGCCGATCTATGGCGAGAAGTTGACGCCGTATGTTGGGACAGCCCAAGGTGTGATTGAGCAGTTGGTTGGGCTTGGTCCTGAGCTTCGAGTGATTCATCTTGTGCGCGATTGTCGAGATGTGATCGTGTCGGGGGTCGCGCATTGGACGAAGGTGATCGACAATGAATCGGAGCAAGAGTTCGAGAAATCGTTTGCGTATTTCTTAGATACTTGGATCGAAACACAGCAGGCAATGCGATCGACGAAGGATCGGTTTGCGCATGTGCTGAGGGTTCGGTATGAAGATATGCTGGCCGATCCGATTGCGCAAGCGCAGCGGGTGTTTGCGTTTCTTGGTGCGGATGTCGCGGATGATGTGATCGAGCGATGTGTCGAGCAGGCATCGTTTGCAAAGCTGAGCGGCGGGCGAGCGTCTGGCGAAGAAGACTCAACGAGTTTCTTTCGGAGTGGTACCGCGGGGCAATGGAAAGAGAAGTTGTCGCAAAGCCAGCTTGAGATGATTCATTCCAAAGCTGGTGCTTTGCTTGCAGAGCTTGGTTATGAGATGCCTACAGAGACGAGTTCGTAATCTTTACCCGTTCTGATATGGTGAGTCCGAACGATTCCAAGTGGGGATACGCCGCGTCGGAGTTGGTGATCAGCTTGAGGTGCGAGATGCCCAAGCCGCGGAGGATTTGGGAGCCGGTGCCGTATTCGATCATGGTGGGGGACACGGACTGCACGGGTTTGTCGGCGGTGTCTTGGTCGACGGGGCGCGAGAGCATTTGGGAGAGGGCGTCGCCGATGCCGTGGGGGCGGAGATAGACGATCGCGCCGCGCCCGGCGTCTTGGATCATCTGCATAGATTTGGCAAGCGTGTCGCCGGAGGAGTTGTCATCGCCACCCGAAGATGTCGTGCCTTGCTGGTGGAAGATATCGCCGAGCAGATCGCGCTTGTGCACGCGGACGAGGGTTGGTTCTTCGTTGGCGATCGGGTTGTGGTATTCGTCGAGGTGGCCAACATCGCCGACGGTCAACGCAAGGTGAGGCATCGGATCAACGAGTGACTTAAACGCGATGAGATTGAACTCGCCTTGAGGCGTCTGGATCTTTGTGCCGCTGATCGGGTCCATGCGTTCGATGATCGATGATTGCGAGAGGCGATGCTCGATGATCTGTTTGACGGAGCACATTTTGATGTCGTGTTCTTTGCAGAGCTTGACGAGATCGGGGACGCGTGCCATCTCGCCGTCGTCGCGCATGATCTCGATGATGATCGCTGCGGGGTTGAGCCCGGCGAGCCTACACAGATCGAGGGAGCCTTCGGTTTGTCCGATACGGACAAGCACGCCGCCATCGCGTGAGCGGAGCGGGTTGATGTGTCCGGGGCGGACGAAGTCGGACGCGTCGGTGTTTGGATCGATCGCGAGCTGGATGGTTTTGGCGCGTTCTTTGGCGGAGACGCCTGTGGTGAGCCCGTGCTTTGGGTGTCCGTCGATGGCCACGGTGAAGGGGGTCGCGCGGACGGAGGTGTTGATGATCGATTGAGGCGTGAGTTCGAGTCGATCGCAGTCGGCCTCGGTCAGCGAGAGGCACATGTACCCGCGGGCGACGGAGAGCATAAACGCGACGGCTTCGGGCGTGACGAACTCGGCGGGCAGCACAAAGTCGCCCTCGTTCTCGCGGTCCTCGTCGTCGGTGAGGATAACCATCTTGCCCTTGCGGAGGTCTTCAAGGATTTCCTCGATGGTGGCGAATGCGGAGTGGTCGGTCGTTTGCTCTTTTGTGTTTGGCATGGGGGGATGGTAGAACTGGTTGGTGGAAATAGCCGTATAGTTGGGCATGAAGAAATGGAAGATTGGTTGTATTGGGGTGCTCATTGTTCTTGGGCTGTTGGTTTGGGGTATTTCTTTGTTGAGCGTGTATGCGCCAACTGGTGGTATTGTTCACATCCAAACACCGGGCGGCCCTGTGCCGATTAAGGTGGTCGTGTTTGATTCCAAATGGGCTCATATTGAAGTTGGCCATACAGGCCCACCGAATGATGCATCGCTCAGTTCAGGGTACCGCGGTGATTTTCTGATGACTGATTTCAAGCGTTCGCCTATGCGCATAGAACTGGAGTTTCCTCGCTCGAATGTAATTCTCAAGGTTGAGGAAGTGATCGACGATGAGGGGGAGAAGCGGCTGGAAGGGTATTGGAAGCAGACGGAGAAGGATGCTGCCGTCAAAAAACTTCAGATCACTCGGTGGCATTGGATGGCGGGAGCTCATTGGTTTGATCAAACAACTGAAATCTTAGAAGATGAACCTGATATGGATCAGCCCAAAGGAGAAGTAGATGGGCGGTGGTCAGTAGAGTTTGAGGGGAGTGGTGAGAAAGCATTGCTCGATATTTATCAATGGGTCTCGATGAAGGGTGAAATCAGGACGACAATCGACGCCGAGTTTTTGTCTTATCGCACAACGAACCGTTTCTTTGCCGGACGAGTGGATGGGAACTTAGTGCGATTAGCAAGCTTTGACAATGGCGTGCCTGTGCTTGTTCATGCCGAACTTCAATCTGATGGCACGCTCAAGGGTGATCTGTGGATTGGAGACTGGGAGCATCATTCCTGGGCAGCGACGAGAGAAACGAATAAGAACGATCCGTGAGGGAGTTGGCTAATTGGTTGAGGTGTGGTAGAACAGGGGGAGGGGTTTGGCCGTAGAAATGGGAGATACAAAGGCGTTACTGTGCGTGTAAGATATTCGGGTATACTGAAAGGATGAAAACTAATCTATTCGCGTTGATTGTTGGGCTATTTGTGTCTTTGTCATCCGCTGAGTTTGATGATATTCAATCATTCATGTTCCGAGTTGAGATCATGACGCCGGGTGGACCGTTGCCGTTCATGATGATGTCGGATGTTCGGTACGACAGGCCTGGTGAGTTTGGGCGGAGTGCCAGATCGCTGATGGTCATTCTCAACGGTGATGAGCGCATTGATTGTGATGATATTGATTGGCAGAGCGTCCATTTCGGGGATCAGAGAGTACTAACTGGACGAATGGTCAAACGAATCAAGAGCACATCGACAATCTCTTTTTCTCAATATGATTCGGTATTGGAATGGAGTCAGTGGATAGGGCAGGGGATTGGCACACAGGGCCAAGTGTGGGAGGGCTTCTGGAGAAAGCAACGCGGTGATGATCGCGTTGAGCTGCCAATATTAGTGACGCCGCTCGTATGGGAAGTTCCGCAAACAGATGCTCGACGGTTTGAGCCAATTCAAGCGGATACATTTCCGGGCTGGCTAGATCCCGCACCATTCACCGGCCGCTGGTCGGTCAAGTTTAAATCATCCAATGATCTCGCAGTCGGCAGTTTCACAGTTGATGAAAATCAGATCGCTACCGGCACCTTCCTCACCACCACCGGCGACTATCGGTACTTGGCCGGGCGAGTTGACGGCAACCTGATGCGCCTATCCACCTTCGATGGGGCGCATGCGTTTTTGTTTCATGCTCGGATGCAAGATGATGGTTCGATCGAAGGGGATTTCTATTCGGGCAACTGGTGGCACGAGACATGGACGGCTGTGCGTGATGATGCTGCCAAACTCCCCGATGCGTTTGAGCAGACGGTGATCGCGGATGAAGAGGCACTCGCCCAAGCGGTGTTTAAGGATTTGGAAGGCGAGCCGACGCGGGTGTTGGATGTGCTGGATCAATCCAATGATGGAAGAGGTGCGAAGGCTCGGATTA
Organism: Planctomycetota bacterium; assembly: GCA_024280755.1. Classification (GTDB taxonomy): domain Bacteria; phylum Planctomycetota; class Phycisphaerae; order Phycisphaerales; family UBA1924; genus UBA1924. Next base: position 67,923 of record JAJRPN010000039.1, on the reverse strand, counting down.
TCGAGATCTTCGGGACATGGTGCCCGAACTGCTCCGATGCGGGGCGTGAGCTGGTCTCGCTCAAAGAGCAGTACGGCGATGATCTGGCGATTGTCGGGTTAGCCTTTGAGATTACGGAAGACTTTGCGCGATCGGCCGAGCAGGTCAAACGGCATCATGAGCATATCGGAACGAGCTGGCCGATCTTGATCGCGGGGTTGAGTGATAAGGACAAAGCGACAGCTGCGCTTGGGTTCCTCGATCAGGTGCGATCATACCCGACGCTGGTGTTTCTCAACGAGCATAACGAGGTGCAGGCGGTGTACTCCGGATTTAGCGGCCCGGCGACGGGCGATGCGTACAAAGAACAACGCGAACGGTTCGAGGCGTTGATCGATGGGATGATTGAAGATTAAATCGTCGAAATTCTGACAGGCTGTGCGTTTTGATACATCTCTTTTGATACTGGTATATGAATCACGATCAAGGAGAGAAAGATGTCGAAATCTGCGAGTGTTATCGTTGCGTTGGGTGCTGTTTCGTTGTCGATGGCGTATGGATGCTCGGCTCAAGAACAGCGATGTGATCAGCAATCGAGTGTGTGCGAATCATTGACCTATCGCGAATCGCTTGAAGCGATCGATCGATCTGACCAACTCCATCGCGATGCGATCTCTTGGGGGACGGCTGATCCTGATGAACTTGCCCGACTCAATTCGCTCGATGATGAGGCGAGCATGGCCGAGTGGGGAAGGCGGAATGTAGAAGGAATCAAGCTTGATCCAGAGCTTGAAAAAGAGCTGTGGGTTAAACAGATTGCCATTGATCGAGCTAACACGCAAGAGCTGATGCGGCTCATTGAGCAACATGGTTGGCCGACGGACGAGACGGCTGGGGAGGGTTTTCCGAGTCCTGTCCCTGTGTTGATTCATATGCAGCCAGAGGATGCGGAATGGGTATTGCCCAAGCTGCGCATCGAGGTGCTTGCCGGGCGGATGGATGCTGAGCCGTATGCGATGATTTATGATCGCAAGCAGCAGCACGACGGCGTGCCTCAGTTGTATGGTAAGACGCTGTATTTTGATCCTGAAACGCGGACGGTCTTAGCACCTGCGATTGTCGATATTGACGCAACGAACCGGGCGCGTGCCGAGATCGGTCTTGGGCCATTGGAAGAGTACCGGATTACTGATCCGCATACCGCAGCGGGGAAGTAAACACGAGTGGGTTGATTAGGCCGTGTTTGATGGATCCGTTTCCCAACTCTTTGTCCCTCCCCCGCCCTGACGGGGGAGGTGGCTGCGCAGCAGACGGAGGGGGTCTTCAAGGAGAGGTATTGATCTATAACAAAGGGCAAAGTCGAAGCAAGACCCCCTCCGCCTCACTTCGCTTGGCACCTCCCCCGGAGGCCCGGGGGAGGAAACAAGTATGGTGTTCTTGTGTGGAACAGAGCCGTCAGACACGATCTAGTCTCGCCATTTTTTGATTGCAATGCCTTGTTCGAAGGTGATGTGGGCGGATTCATCGATTTCTGTGGAGCTTGAGCCGTTGAAAATGAGGAAGAGGTGCCCGGAGCCTTCTTCTCGTTTGTTCCAGTTCCATGTCCATGTTTCTTGGTGCTCGTTGGTGGTTTTTTCAGTTGGCTCGCCGAGGAGTTGGAGTACATCGTCTGTGGTTGATGAGAAGGTTGTAATGCGTGAGAGATCTGCCGGCTGGACATAGGCACCGGAAATCTGGGTGGAATGGTGCTGACCGACGAGACAGCCCGACATTGTGAGCGGGGCAGCGATGCAGGCGGTTGTGATGGCAGCGAGAGCGAGAGAATGGCGCATGGTGAACTCCAGGGTTTGATGTGTGTCTATTCTATTAGGAAACACACCGCTTGGATTTTGCAACGCTGACAACGCTGGGAGATAAATTATACTAGGATGTGTACCGGATCGCAATATGGGGGAAGAAGCGATGAGCGAAACAATCACACTTAAAGACGGGCGAGAAGTTGTTCTGCGCAGTTCTGGGCAGGGCGATGGGCATGTGGTATTGGCCTATCTCAAGGCATTGGGCGAATCGACCGAGTTTATCCTTACGCATCCTGGTGATACGCCCGGGCTTGGCCCGGTCGAAGAGCGGATCGAATGGATAGGGCAAGGGAAGTTCTATTCGTTGGTCGCGGTTGATCCTCAATCTGGTGTTGTGGTTGCGAATACCGCATACTCTTTTTCGCCTCGGGTGAAGCTCGAGCATATTGCTGATCTGGGAACAGGTGTGCTTCCTGCTTGGCAGGGCGTTGGGCTTGGTTCGATGATGCTTGGGCGTTCGATTGAAGATATGAAGGCGAATCCGAAAATCCATAGGCTTGAACTCACCGTGATGGTCGGCAACGATCGTGCACAACGGATGTATGAACGGGCAGGCTTTGTGGTTGAGGGACGCAAGATCAAATCGATCCGTCAGCCTGACGGCGAGTATCGTGATGAGATTATCATGGGCTTGTGGATCGGAGAATGATCAGATGAAATCGCCGATTCGATTACATATATTGGGAGCGTCTGGCTCGGGCACAAGCACGCTTGGCAGGGCGATTGCAAAGGAGATGGGGATCGTCCATTTTGATACGGATGATTTCTATTGGGCGCCAAGCGAGGTTCCGTTTACGGTCAAGCGAGCAATTAATGATCGGCTCACCATGTTCCGATCGGCGATTGCGAAGCATCCGAGTTGGGTGCTCTCTGGTTCATTGTGTAGCTGGGGAGATCCGCTGGTTCCGCTGTTCACGCAGGTGGTGTTTTTGCATGTGCCTTGGGATGTGCGATCGCAACGATTGACTCATCGAGAGCAGTCTCGGTATGGCGAAGAAGCCATTGCGCCCGGCGGCGTGATGTATGATGTGTGCCGAGAGTTTATTGACTGGGCGAGTCGATATGACTCGGCTGGGCTTGAGCAGCGCAGCTATGCGTCGCATAACCATTGGCTTGGCGAGCTTCCTGAGCTTTGCCAAGTGATGAGGATTGAAGATCCCGCGTTGTCTACAGCTCCAATCGAAGAGATTGCGGGTGCGGTGATCGATCAACTGTGATTGGTTGAGCCAATAAAAAAAGCCCCAGCCATTTGGCTGGGGCTTTGGATTGATGAACAATATGTTTACGCGGGATCGGCAGCCATGTTGCGAACAGAGGCTTCGCGGTTGATGCGTTTGGATGCGGATGCGGCTTGTTCTTTGGCGATGGTCTCAGCTTCGAGGAAGTCTTCGCCAAAGCGGAAGAGTCTGAACGAGTTGCCAATCACAAACACATCGGGCAAGAAGTGGAAGAAGGCTGCGAACCCAACGCCGACGCTTGCGCCGCCGATGGCTTGGAAGCTGCCGGTGGCTGCCAAGACCAAGCCACCGATTGCCATGAGGATCGAGACCACGATGTTCTGCGTGACGATCATGCGTGACCGGCGCGCGAGTTCCATGAGGAACGGCAAACGGTTGAGTTCGTCGGTCATCAGCGCGACGCCCGCCGAGTTGGCTGCGATGTCTGAGCCGCTGAGTCCCATCGCCACGCCGACATCTGCTTCGGCGAGTGCCGGGCCGTCGTTGATGCCGTCGCCGACCATCATGACGCGGTAGCCGTCTGCGGTGAGCTGCTTGATGAGCTGATGCTTTTCTTCTGGGAGACACTCGGCTTCGACGATATCCACGCCGGTAACTGCGCCGACGCGTTTGCCTACTGCAAGGCGATCGCCGGTGTAGATCCCGATCAGGCGGACATTGAGTTCTCGCAAGCGATCGACCACGCCTTTGGAGTTTGGTCGGATTTTATCTTCGAGCCCAACAGCCCCGAGGTATTTTCCATCAACAACCACATGCACGCCCGACATGCCATCGATGCGTTCTTCGACGGTATCGATCGCTGCGCTTGCGTTGGGTACAAGCCCACGAATCCAGGTGCCTCGCCCTGCGGAGATCGAGCCTATGGATGTTTTGGCGTTGACACCTGCTCCGTGGATCTCTTCAAACTTGCCTTCGGTATCGACATCAATCCGTGCTTGCTGCGCGGTGCGAAGGATCGAGAGCCCGAGGGGATGGTTCGAGCTTGCCTCGGCGAACGCTGCGGCTTTGAGCAGTGCGGCTCCGTCGACGCCTTCAACTGGTGCCAAGCGTGAAACTTCGAAACGCCCGGTAGTGAGCGTGCCGGTTTTATCCATCACGACGGCATCAACATTTGCAGATGCTTCAAGATACTCAGTTCGCTTGATCATCACGCCGAGCCGGGCAGCAGCAGCGAATGCGGCGACCATTGCCGATGGGGATGAGAGCAAGAGTGCCGTTGGGCAGGTCACGACCAAGACGGTGACTGCACGAAGGGCAGCGGTTTTTTGAACGGCGATATCTTCGCTCTGTGAGACCAAGAAGAACACAATCACAGCAACAGAGAGCGCGACCGGAACATAGAACTTGGCGACCTGCTCGATGAGCAACTGTCGCTGGGTTTTGGTCGATTCGGCTTCGCGGATCAGATTGGAGACCTTGCCGATGGTTGTTTCTTCACCGATTTGAGTGACTTCGATATCAATCGCGCCGGTGAGGTTGGTGGTGCCTGCGTAGACATCCGAGCCTTTTTGGACTTCGACGGGCATGGCTTCGCCTGTGAGTGATGCCTGGTTGATGGTGGACTCGCCGGTGACGATTCGTCCATCGACCGGGAGGTTTTCGCCGGGGCGGATGCGGACGGTTTGTCCGACTTTGACTTCGCCGATGTTGATGATTTTTTCGACGCCTTTGAGGACCACGCGTGCGATATCTGGGGTGAGCGAGACAAGTTGTTCGATTGCTCGCTTTGCGCCGTCTGCAGTGCGAAGCACAACCTGGTCGGCCACAAGAAGGATGAATGCGAGGAAGGCGGCGGTGCCAAACTTGCCTACAGCCATCGATGCGAGAATCGCGAGTGCAGCCAGTGATGATGATGAGATATGACGACGCATGATCTCGATGCCAGCAGCCTTAAAGAGCGGGGCACCGAGCAAGAGGGCTGAGAGCACGGCAGGCAGGGTGGCGATCAGGTCATTGGTCGCATTGGAGACATGGGCGATCCATGAAACAATGGCAAGGACGCCCCCGATGAGGTAGAAGAAGATCCAGCCGTTTTTCTCATCGATGACCTGATGATGGGAACAGCAATCGATGCCGGTGTGTGCATGATCATTTTGATGGTCGTGTGTGTGTGTGTCGCTCATGGTGTATTCTATATGGATGAGTCGCATGGATTGCGAGGCATTTGAGTGGGTCTTGGACAGATGCGTATTCGAATGCTTGGTTGGTTCGTGGTCGGCTTCTACAATAGGAAAGAGCTGGGTGGATATCCTATTTCTATAATAGAAAGGATTCCATGTCCTAGCGGTACGCACCCTATGGGTGTTCGGTTCACGGAATGTTCGTTCAATTGGGAGCAGGTCATGTCGGATGGGCGATCAAATACAGAGACAAACACCAATCAGAACAAGCCTTTAACGAGGGTTTGTATCCTGGGAGTGGGTCAAATGGGGCTTGTGTGTGCTTCTGCGCTCACCAGCCCAGATCCTCGCGGTGCTGGAGACGCTCCTCGGGCGGATGTCGTGATGTGGGGGCATAACGAGGTTGAGAACGGGAGATTGGCCCAAACGCGCAAAACTGAGCGTCTCCCCGGGTTTACGCTCCCGGGTTGCGTTCGTATCTCGCTTTCTGATCGCGAAGCACTGGAACAGGCGGACATTATTGTTAACGCGATTCCGGTGCAGTTTATTCGCGGTGCGTGGGAGCGGATCAAGGAACATGTGCCCAGGGAGGCTTCGGTGATCTCGGTGGCCAAAGGCATCGAGAACGGAACATTGATGCGCCCGACACAAATCATTGCTGATGTACTTGGTGATCACCCCGATGCCAAGCCCCGTGCGATGGGATGTATGTCTGGGCCTGCGATCGCGAGCGAACTGGCAATCTGTCTTCCTGCGACGATGGCTGCTGCTTCGGATCATCCTGGATTTGCTCATACGATCCAAGAACTGTTCTCAACGAGCTGGCTTCGGATCTATACAAATCCGGATTTGCTCGGAGTTGAGCTGGCAGGGGCGACGAAGAATGTCATCGCGATCGCAGCGGGCATCATCGACGGGCTCGGCGCGGGCTATAACGCCAAGAGCGCGCTGCTCGCTCGGGGTTTGGCAGAGATCGGTCGGCTTGGGAGCGCGATGGGGGCACAAACCCAAACATTCTTCGGCATCGCAGGAGTGGGCGATCTCGCAACAACCTGTTTTAGCCCAGAAGGACGAAACCGATCTTGCGGCGAAGCCCTCGGCAAAGGCGTGAAGCTCGATGCGTATCTACGAGAATCAATGTGCGTCGTCGAAGGCGTCGCGACCACCGAATCGGTGGTGGATCTCGCCAAGAAATATAAAGTAGATATGCCGATCACGGATGCGGTCTATGCGGTGCTTTTCGAGCATCTTGACCCGGTTGATGCGATTACCATGTTGATGAGCCGAGACTTGCGAGAGGAACAGATTGGGTGAGTGGAGAAGAGAACAAAACGCAGGCTGACGGGCATATCGGCGCGATCGGTGTGATCCGTGTGCTGCGCGATCATGGGCATCAGGCGTACCTTGCTGGTGGGTGTGTGCGTGATATTCTTCTGGGGATTGAGCCCAAGGACTTTGATGTCGCTACGGATGCGAAACCAGACGAAATACAGGGATATTTTCGCAAAACCGCTTCGGTCGGTGCAGCCTTTGGTGTGATGCTTGTACGCGACTTTGGCGAGACGATCGAGGTGGCGACCTTTCGGTCCGATGGAGTATATTCAGATTCTCGCCGACCTGATTCGGTCGAGTTTTCGTCGCCGAGCGAAGATGCCAAGCGTCGAGATTTTACGATCAACGCGTTGTTTATGGATCCATTGTCCGAGGATGAAGAGTACACTATTATTGATTATGTTGAGGGGTTGTCGGATATTCGAGACCGGATATTACGCGCGGTGGGCACGCCTGCGGATCGATTGCGTGAGGATCATCTTCGGGCACTGCGAGGCGTGCGGTTTGCAGCCAAGTATGAGTTTGAAATCGAATCGCACACCAAAGACGCGATCCACAAGCACGCGAGCAAACTCAGCGGCGTATCAATCGAACGCATCGGCGAAGAGCTTCGCAAAATGCTTTTGCACTCATCACGGGTTCGTGCATGTGTGTTAATTGACGAGTTGGGGCTTGGCCATGCGATCTTTGGTGACGACACATCGTTCGATACGCATGTCATGGCATCGCTTCCGATGGAGATCGACTATCCGTTGGCACTCGCAGCGTTAGCGATCGGGCGCGGAGCGGTTGCTGGCGGACATGCCGAAACGGTGTGCGCACGATATCGCAAGGTGCTCGATCTCTCAAACACCGATCGAGATTCGATGCGGGCGATCCTCGAATGCCTAGTTGAACTCGAGTTGCATTGGGCCGATCTGGGTGAAGCTGAACGCAAACGGTTGGCCAGCAAGGAGCCCTCAGCGGGGGCATTGATGATTCTCGATGCGATGGATCCAGATTTGGCGACAACAATTCACAGCGAGATCGAACGGCTGCGTGCACGCTTTGGCGGGCTGAACCCCGCTCCATTGATCACAGGGGGTGATCTTATCGGGCTTGGGCATTTGCCAGGGCCAAAGTTTAAGGCAATTCTTGATGCGGTCTATGATGAACAACTCGAAGGGCGCGTTCAAACCCGGCTTCAGGCGATCGAGTTTGTCCAAGAACGCGTTGACTAATCAGAAAATGAAGTAAAAATGAGTAGATCGCGTCTCGCAACGAGGCGTTTGAATAGGAGATCGACATGACATCTGCACCAATCACCGACTTTGTCCCACAGGTTCTCGACGGGACCAAGTGGGAAAACATTGAGCCTTTGATGAGCGCGTTGCTTTCTCGCGATGTGAACTCGAAGGGCGAGCTTGAGCAATGGCTCATCGACCGTTCAGAACTCGAAGCCGCGATCGGCGAATCGGGCGCGAACACCTATATCGATATGACCTGCGATACCGAAAGTGACGAGAAGCAGGCTGCGTACACCTCGTTTATCTCCAATGTTGTTCCCAAGGTCAAGCCGATCAGCTTTGAACTTGATAAGAAGTTCGCTGCTCTTGCACAAGAGTTTGGGCTTACCGACGGGCACCATGCAGTTCTCTTCCGCGATACCAAAGCGGATGTTGATTTGTTCCGTCAAGAGAATGTCGATATCGAAACCGAAATCGCCAAGCTTGATCAAGAGTACGACAAGATTTGCGGCAAGATGACCGTCGAGTTCGACGGCGAAGAACGAACAATGCCAATGATGGGCAAGTATGGCGAATCGAGCGATCGTTCGATCCGTGAAGATGCTTGGCGTAAGGTCGCTGCTCGTCGTTTGACCGATCAGCCTCGGATTAGCGAGATTTATGATGCGTTGGTTTCCAAGCGTGATCAGGTTTCTAAAAACGCCGGACTAAATAGCTTTGTTGAGCATTCGTTTCATTCAAAGCGCCGCTTTGATTACACACCTGAAACTTGTTTCGCGTTTCATGATGCAATCGAAAAGCATGTGATGCCCTTTGTTGCCAAGCTCGATGCCAACCGCAAGCAAGAGCTTGGGCTCGATGCGTTGCGCCCTTGGGACTTGGCAGTCGATCCCAAGAGCCAGGCTCCGCTCAAGCCATTCGAAGGTGGCGTCGATCTGATCGCGAAGACACAGAAAGCGTTCGATCAACTCTCGCCAGAACTCGCCAAGATGTTTGCGACTATGGGCGATGGATCGAACACGCAAGGCACCGCAGACGGCGCGATGCTCGATCTTGATTCACGCAAGGGCAAAGCCCCGGGCGGCTATCTCTACTTCCGTGATCGGAGCCGAATCCCGTTCATCTTTATGAACGCTGCCGGTCAGCACCGCGATGTCGAAACGATGGTGCATGAAGCAGGTCATGCGTTCCATTCGATGTTCTGTGTGGACGAGCCTTTGGTCTGGTATCGCAGTTCGCCGATCGAGTATGCCGAGGTGGCATCGATGACGATGGAACTCTTGACCATGCCGTATTGGGATGCGTTCTATCCAAGCGAAGCCGATGCGAACCGTGCTCGTCGCAAGCAACTCGAAGGCTCGATTAGTCTCTTGCCTTGGATCGCTACGATTGATGCGTTCCAGCACTGGGTCTATCAGAACCCGACACACACGCAAGATGAGCGGGCCGCCCAGTGGCTCAAGCTCGAAGAGCGATTCGGGATGCAGGGGCATCGTGTCGATTGGGATGGTCTTGAAGAAGAACGCAAGTTTGTATGGCAGCGTCAGGGTCATCTTTTCGGCTCGCCGTTCTATTATGTCGAGTATGGCATCGCCCAGCTCGGCGCGTTGGGCATCTGGCTCATCAGCCTCGAGCAAGGCGAAGAGGCCGCGTTGGAAGCATACAAGAAGTCGCTCAAGCTCGGCGGCTCGATGCCATTGCCTGAACTGTTTAAAGCCGCCGGTTTACCATTCGACTTCGGCGACGAAACCGTTGGCAGGCTCGTGAAGCGCGTTCAAAGCGAACTCGACAAGCTGCCAGAATAAATCAGAGAGCAATCGAATGCTTTTTAGAACAGCGGGTTTTGCCCGCTGTTCTTTTGTCTAGACCTATTTCTTCCAAGGCCCAGTAATCGCCAGGGTCCAGCCGTGCCCTTGGAGGTTGACGAAGAGGGTTGAGCCGTCTGGCGAGAACACTGCGCCGGCGAACTCGGAGTTGCTCGTTGCGTTGCGCGCGATGCGATACAGCTCACCCTCCATCGTCACCCCGACCAAATGCGGCGGCTTATTTTCATCTTCGCACACCACAATATCGCCCCAAGGCGAGAAGGTGATATTGTCTGCCCGTTCGAGCACGCTCGGATCGTTGGGCTCGATGAAGAGTTCGAGGATATCAGCGAAGCCTTCGTTGCTCGGGATCAATCGCCAGAGCTGACCCGAGTAGGTGTGCCCGCCGGTGGTGGCGGCGAAGTAGACGCTGTCGTTTCCCCACCACATTCCTTCGCCGCGGGCGAAGCGAGCGGCGCCCATGCTAAACCCGCGATAGCGCAGGTCATCTTTGGGCGATTGCACATCATCAATGGGGATCCACTTGGCAGCCATGCGTTGTCCAACCTTGACGCTTTGGGTGTCCCAGTTGCGTGTGTCAAAGCTCGGCGTGTGGTCGATGCGTAGAACTTCAAGCCGGCCGCCCGCGTGCAAATCGTCTGAGTCGATTGGGACATAGCGATAGATCAAACCATCGTGGCGATCTTCGGTCATGTACACAATGCCGGTGTTTGGATCGGTGCAGCATGCCTCGTGCATGAACCGTCCCATCGCTTTAATTGGCTTTGGGGCTGCCATCGCAGGCGAAGTCGTTGCAGGCACTTCGAACACATAGCCATGGTCTTGCTCAAAGCGATAGCCCTTCACACGCGAGGTTTCTTCGCAGGTGAGCCAAGTATTGCGAGGGGTGATTCCGCCAGCACAGTTGCGTTCGGTGCCCGCCAGTGAGAGCCAGTGTTGTTCGAGTTTGCCCAGCTTGGTGTTGTAGATGAGTGTGGTCGTGCCGCCGCGCGATGGGCGACCGTGTCCCATGTCGTAGACTGTTGATGGGTCGAGCCGATCAATGGCTTCTTGTGTATCGAACGGGCCGGTGGTTTTGTGGGCGTCTTCGATTTCATGATTGCGGATGATGATCGTGCGATCGGGATCAACCGAGCCGTCTTCAGCGATAAACGGGAACGCACCCATTGCATCGTGCTTGCCCGGCACATGGAACCCGTCGTCCATCACCTCGCCGATCTTTGAGATGATTTTGTAGGAAAAGCCTGCGGGCAGATCGAGAATGCCATTGGGATCAGCAACCAAAGGCCCAAACCCAACGGCATCGTTGTCAATTGCATTGATCGCATCAAGAAGCGATGTGGTTGAGCCGCGTGCGAGCGATGCTGCGAGCCCTGAGAACCCGATGGCAACCGATGAAGAGCGGGAAAGAAAATGGCGTCGAGTGATGGGATTCATGCGTAATCATAGGGCGAAGGTATCAAGCAGGTTTAGAGGATCGTTCCACGAAGCAGCACCATCGCGACAAGGAAGTAAATCGTCAGGCCCGATACATCCATCAGCGTTGCAACCAAAGGCGACGACGAGGCGGCCGGGTCCATGCCAAGGCGTTCGAGGATGAGCGGGAACATCGAGCCGATGAGTGTTCCCCAGATTACAATAATGAACACTGCGCCACTCACTGTAAACGCTAAAGGCCAAAGATACGGGGTGTTGAGCATGGATGTGAGCGAGAGTCCCCAGACGACCGCGATTCCAATCGCAGCGAGTGTTAAGCCCAGGCACAGCCCAGTTAGCAGCTCCTTGCGCATGATCCGCCACCATGCGTTCAGCCGAACCTCTTCGACGGCGATCGCGCGAACGAGCAGGCTCGCTGCTTGGGTGCCGGTGTTGCCGCCCGAAGCGATGATCATTGGGACAAAGATCGCGAGCACCACCGCTTTTTCGAGCGCATCACCAAAGAACGCCATGATGGAAATCGTAAACACCTGAATCAAGAACAATCCCGCGAGCCACACGCCTCGCTTGCGGTACATGCCCATCACCGAGGTGGTGGTGTAGGGTGCATCGAGTGCTTTCATACCACCAAGTTTTTGGACATCTTCAGTAAACTCTTCTTCAGCGACATCAGCAACATCATCCGCCGTGACGATCCCGACGAGCAAACCGAGCGAGTCGACGACTGGTAATGCCGTGCGGTCATACCGACCCATCACGCGCACCGCTTCTTCGCGATCGTCGATCGCGAAGAGCGCAATGAACTCATCGTCCATCAAATCACGAACCGAAGAATCTGGATCGGCAAGGAGCAGGTCGCGGATATGGATATCGTCGATCAGCTCGCCCTCGTCATCGATCACAAAGACCCAGTCCACAGTCTCGGCATTGCGTCCGTATTGGCGCACATGCATCAGGGCGGTCTGGATGCTCCAGTCTGCGCGTAGCCGAACATAGTCCGGGGTCATCAATCGCCCGACCGAATCGGGAGCGTATCCGAGGATCGCCTGCGTTATTTTTCGATTCTCAGGCGAGAACCGGGCGATGAGCTGGGTCGAAACCTCGACGGGGAGTTCATCGAGCATCGCAGCCCGGTCGTCTGGGTCCATCGATTCAATGAGCCGAGCAGATTTCTCGGTTCCTAGTTCTTTGAGCAGTGATTCTTGCGCCCGTTGGGCTAAATCAGCAAAGGTAGCTGCGGCGAGCTCGCGGGGAAGCACCCGAAAAGTGATGACCGCCGACTCTGCGGGCAATGCTTCGATTAAGTCAGCGATGTCCGCAGGCTCGATAACAATGAGCGAATCACGAATTTCGCGATAGGCCTGCTCATCGATCATGCTTTGGAGATCGGGTTCAAGAAGATGGGTCATCGAGGTGGGCACGCATGATCTTATCAACCTAAAGGGCATCGTGTATCACTGTCTCTGGGATGTTCTCGGACATAAAAAAGTAAATCATGGGGGACAGCCGGTATGTCCGGTGCCTAACCCACATCACTTTTCGACCAGCGGTCAATTCGGTACTCGAATCGCTCGATAGTCCTCGTGTTATCAAAGGGACATGGATTCAACGACCTGAACGCAAAGGGCTGATGTATGAACAAGCGAATTATTGGGAACGGATTTACACTTATTGAGTTGGTTATTGTGATCATCGTGATCGGGATTCTTGCAGCAATGGTCGTGCCCCGCTTTGCCGGTGCGCAATCAGAAGTCTCTGTTGTATCCGCCGGCGAAGATATTCTCGGGATGGCCAAAGCGATGGATCATCACAATACGAACAAGGGGTATTGGCCAGCCGAAACTGCTGCTGGCGTGATGCCTCCAGAGGTTCGTGATAACTTCAAAGGCGCAAACCCTTTCACAAAGACATGCCCAATCGGTGGTGTGTACGACTACAACAATAAAGTATCGGGCAGCGTAAAAACCATCACCATCTCGATCCAGCCTTCAGCAACAAGTGCTGCTCCATCAATCGCAGACGCCCTCGCCCTCGACGCATTTCTCGACGATGGCGTGCTCAACACCGGACGGTTTCAAACCTCGGGCAATGGCTACAGCTTTCGTGTGAGTCAATAAACGCAGAGCTGGTTTTCAATCACATGATCAATGAATCAAAGCCCGTCAACCCGATGGGTTCTTTTGTATAGAACGGTTCGCCAGCCTGCGAGCCAATGCGCGAGCCGAAGTATTTCGCGCTCGCCTCGATCCATTCAAGAGCCTTTCGGTTCTTCTCGGGAAGCACAAACTGGGTCTCGTAGGCCTTGATTGAACGCATTTTCTGATCGAGGGTGCCACTGATATCGAAGACAAACTTCGGGTCGGCCACCCAACGCAGATGCGTCGCGTAGTAGTAGAACAACCACTTTGGATACAGCGTTGGGCCGAGCTCTTTCTGCTCGCCGGTCCATGCGTCGATTGGCGCCGGCATCTCAATTTTGCTTAGCTTGGCATCAAATCGTGCGTCTTCGATGCAGCGTGTGACTGCGCGATGGTCTGGGTGCGCATCTTCGGGGAAGGTCGTAAAGATGACCGTTGCCTGCCATGCTCGGATGACCCCGGCGAGCGCGTGGCGATTCTCGATGGTGTGTTCGACGAATCGGTTGGGAAGATCCAAAAGCCAGCGTTCGATGGTGCCGGTTGCACTTTCTTTGAGAATCTCAAGGGCTGCTGCTGCTTCGCCTTTGCGGATCTCGGGCGAACCCAAAGGCGTTGGTTCGCCGTTGGTTACATCGAGGATGAGGATGTCGTGCCCTTGCTGAGCGAGTTTGATGATGGTGCCGCCCATGCCCAGTTCTTGATCGTCTGGGTGTGGACCGACAATGAGTATGCGTGCCATAAAGATGATGCCTTTGCTTCTAACAGTTCCTGCACACCGTCAACTGCCAAGCGGCTGACTCTATTGCATCAATCGAACTCAATTGTACTTATTTTCAACCACAACAAAGCCATGCAAGATCGGGGATTCGTTTTCAACGGTTTCGATTTGGACAAGCACCACTGGGGCTGGTGTGCGCTGGGCAAAGAATCCGCCAGCCCGATACACATCGCCAAACTCATCCACAAAGTGGCGCAAATCGAGCTCGACCGTGTCGCCAGAATCAAATCCTGGGATTGGGAGCGAGAAGCGTTTGTTGAGCCAGATTACCGAAGGCCCAAAGTCGCGCGTGGTGGTGTTGGTGAACTTGAGCAGCGACACATCACGGAAAACCTGCACATCGAAGACCTCGCCAAGCGTGATCTCTTCTGGATATGCCGAGTGCGCCGGGGCGGTGAGCTGCTCGTTAAAGAGCTGACACCCGCCCATCAGGGTCATCAATGCGCCTGAAAAGAGCAGGGAAACAAGAAGGAGGACGCGAGCTGAGTTGGGTTGTTTGATCTTCACCCTCCTATCGTCCCACATATGAGCTGTCAAAGCAACCAACCCGGCGATCAAATGGACAATCACCAGAACAATAATGCCACTCTGCCGAGCTTTGCGATCGCTGAAGGTGCGCAAGAAATCGATCCAAAAACAGTTGCCAAAGACCTGATTTCACGGTTCGGGCCGACCGGCATGGACCCACGCATCTCCCAGCTCATCCCCGGCTTCGATGCCCCGTTCTATCAAGCCGGGCTTGCAGGCTATTCAGACGCTGCCATGCGGATCATCGCACGCAGGCAGGGTTGTCCCCTGTGCGTCACCGAGGCACTGCTCGATCGCACCTTACTCGCTGGTGGCAAAGGGTTTGCGAAGGCCGACCTGGGTGAGCTCCACGACAATGTCCCTGGTGGCATCGAGGACACGCCTTTGGTCGGGCAAATCATGGGGAATGATCCCGGCGAAATGGCAGCGGGGGCTGTCAAGATGATCGAACAGGGCAAGCGATCGCATAAAGAATATCGCAAGATGGTCGATTCCGGGATCGGCGAGCTGCGATCAGATGGGGCGGGCACCTTTGCTGCCATCGATATCAACCTCGCCTGTCCGGTGAAAAAAATCTCCAAAAAATCCCGAGGCGGGCACTGGCTCAAAGAACCCGCCGGCGCCATCCACATTCTCCGTGCTGTTCGTGATGCCGTGCCTGATGCGATCCCAGTCACGGTCAAAATGCGAAGATCATTTGATGACACCCAAGAGATGCAGACCAACTTCGATTACCTCTTCGATGCCTGCTATGACCTTGGGTGCGCCTGGGTCACCGTGCATGGTCGAACCGTTGAACAAAAATACCTCGGCCCATCACGCTGGGATCCACTCAAGCGACTCGTCGATCGCAACCCCGAACGCCTCATCTTTGGCTCGGGCGATATCTGGGATGTCAACCAAATCTTCCGCATGATCGGCTACACCGGACTCACCGGCGTGTCCGTCGCGCGTGGGTGCATTGGCAACCCATGGATCTTCCGCCAGGCAAGAATGATTCTCGCCGGCAACGATCCACAAACTCCAACCATCGCCGAGCAACGCGAAGTCCTCGAACAACACTTCGATCTCGCCCTGGCAGTCAATGCCCACACGCGTGATCCCGAACTCATGACCGCCAAGAACATGCGAAAGTTCGGCATCAAGTTCGCGGCCCATCATCCCAAAGCCGATGAAGTAAAAAAACAGTTCATCTATGTAAAAACGCTCGAAGAGTGGCGAGAAGTATTGGAGCAATGGTATGTCGAATGAATCAACACAAGTGCAATGGGCCCAGTCGCCTGAGCAATACGCTTGCCCGTCTTGCTGCGAATCTGCGAGTGGCTATGCCATACTCAAGAAGGAAGTCGAGGGGGACCCTGAAGAGATCCGTTTGTCATTGGAGGACTCGCCGCTCCCCAGCGAGGTCATCGAGTTAGACGACGGCAAAGGGTGCATCGTGGTGGAATCTTCCACCATCCACACACCCGCAGGCTGCAGCAGAGTCCGAACGAGCCGCAGGCATGGCCCAATGTGGATACTTTGCGAGAGTTGCCACAGCAAATCTCTCCTGTTAGAGCAGCAGGACATGGTCAGTTTCTATTGGCGAGTCCCCACTCAACATGGAGAAGTGTGGGCTTACAATCGTCAGCATCTCGTTGCTATTCGTGACCATATCCAACTCGATCGCCGCCCGCAAGGGGTCTTCAAGCTCCCGGGCTGGATGCTCGCATCGAAGAACCGAGTCGAGATGGTCAAGCTCATCAACATGGCCCTCAACAACGGCCCATCGAAGTTCTAAGCCAACATGAACCAGTCCAACACCCAACATCTTCCCGCCGCCAATCATCCCAAGGCGGATGAGGTGAAGAAACAGTTTATTTATGTGAAGGCACTCGATGAGTGGCGAGATGTTTTAGGGGAATTTTATCTCAGCTAAGTTACATTTGGCGAGGAAAGTATGGTATATATGGGCAGTGTCTTTAGCTTATTTGCTTTGAGAAAGGAACTTGTAAATGCCCCGTGCCCCGTGCCCCGTGCCCCGTACCCCGTAAGTTGAGTTGTGCCATTGGTTTGATGGCTGCTTTGTATATGTTTCCCTCGGTTTCAATCGCGAGCGATCTTGTTGGTTTTTCAGTTGAAATCGAAGGGTGGTCGGTTCTTCCGATTTCTGACGCTGGTGAGACCACGCATCTTATTGCAGCAAGAATCGAGGCGGAAACACTTACGACCGACATTGATGTCGTGCTCTACGAGCGTTTTGGTGATATATGGACAGCGTCAGCGTATGATCCAAGTATTACAAAAGAGGATGCGATGCTCGATCTCTCGAGTGAGTTTGGTCTCTCCGATCCATTTCTTGACCAATGGCTCGTGGGATTGAATGAAGAGAATGTTCTCGATTTCATTTTGCATCGAGTGCCGTTTGGCAAGGGCTTTTTTGTAACTGATCCTTTGTATAATGTAGCCCAGTTGTTGGATGACCCTGAACCTTTGGTTGAAGGCGCGGAAGATGCTGGGTTGGCTGCGGGGAGTGGGGCAATCAATACCGGAGTATTGTCCGGCGGGTCGGATGTAGGTAGCCCTCAACCTACAAATGAGGATTGTATATACATCTCAATTGCAGCTGGGGTTGATGCGTATTTGTCAGACCCTGATCTGAATGTTGAGGATATAGAACTCATCGCTCATGACGAGATGGAAGCGATGATTTGTTTTTGCATCGAATGGACTTGGCGTGGTAGGGCTGGGGCTTGGAGCTCTTGGACATGCACTGGGTGGAATTTGGTTGCATCAGACCCTGTTGCTGGAACATGCACCTATAGCACTTATGCTTCGAGGCAACGGAGTGCCTCGAATAGAAAAAGATGCTATAACTGCACGGTTTTGAATTGGACTACATTCGAAACGCAATACGGAGCCCTTACGCTAACTGTGCCAATGGGGCCAGGTGGAAGTTGTTCGCCTCCAGCAGCGTGTGGGGCTCCACAATCTAGTACCAGCACCGGTTGGGTTCCGCCCGATCCAAATTGTACTTGGCCATAATCACAATGGCTTGGGCGCGATTATTTTTGGTGCTATTAGTCTATCTTGGCCTGGGCAGCGCACTGTCACTATCCCAGACATGGTGGTCGATCTATTTCTATGAGAATGTTCGCACATCGTATTGGAGACCTCGTGTACTGCAATACCCTTACATGCAGGGTGGATATGATCCAAGCACAACAGGATTGATGTTGGGCAAGCCTAATGGTAATGATGATGCTTGGGTTATCCTCGGAATCGAAAACAGAGATGGTCGAGTTTTCCAAGTGAGACGATACATTTCTGGCGACATAGGGATAAATCGCAATATTGAACCCGGCTCCATTCCAAAATGGAGCCGGGCGTTTTTGCCTCCAACCCAAAATGAAGTTGAACAACGGGTTCATATCCATGAGCAAATGAATGGGTGGCCATTTCTTGCATGGCGGGGTGAGTATGTGACTAATGGGAATTTTTTGGCTTCTGAGCAGACCAACTGTATTCCGGATGATCGCAGTGTTGGTATGAATGCATGGCATGGGTTGATTTTGTTTCCGTATGGCCCTGTCTTCCCTGGTATCCTTTACAACGCCATTATCTTCGGTGGTATCCTCTTCATCACTGTTCGAATCATCAAACACACCCGCCGACGGATCACCGAACATGTTCGGCTTAGTCGCCATCAATGCACAAAGTGTAAGTACAACATCACCGGCCTCGCCACCTGCCCAGAGTGCGGGCAAGTGGTCACGATCAAGGCATAGCATCCCTCATGCCCAACTACGCCTATCAATCCCCCCTCCCCTCCGACACCATCGCCCTCTGGCACCAAGTCTTCACCCGCCAACGCGCCTTTGCGATGCACGCCTTCGATCAGCTCGACGATACCCAGTTCTTCGCCATCCTCGCGCCGGGTCTTAATTCGTGTGCGATTATCGCCAACCACCTCGCCGGCAACATGCTCAGCCGATGGACGGATTTCCTCTCCGCCGATGGCGAGAAATCCACCCGCGATCGAGACCAAGAGTTTGAGCACCCAACCCAGCACACCGCCGACGAACGCGCCAAGATTATGGCTAGATTCGATCAGGGTTGGCAGATTCTTTTTGATACGCTCGATGGTTTGAAGCCCGAGGATCTGAGCAAGATCATCACCATCCGAAGCGTCGAGCACACGGTCAACGCGGCCGTGATTCGCCAGATCGATCACTACGGCTTCCACATCGGCCAAATTAACATCATCGCCCGCCAACTCGTAGGCACCGAAGATTGGAAATGGTTCACCCTCGCGCCCGGAACCACCAAAGCATTCAACAAGAAACTGATGGGCAAATAATCGCTTGCCAAACGCGTAGAATCTGGTATGCTCTTATGAGCTAAAGGAGTTACTCATGCCGACATGGATCATTTTTGCCATTATTGTTCTTGTGTTTGTAGGCATGGTTATGCTGGCGATCGCGATGTTTACCGAGATGGGCACGAAGCACAAAACCGGCAAGATGAAGAGCACCAAGACGCAGCACAAGAGCCGAAAGAAGTAGACTCTTCTCTTTCGTAGCACAGGCGGGATGCCTGTGCTACTGCAACTCGCTAGGCCGAGCGAGCTGAATCTGTCTTGGATTCAGGCGTTGTCTCTGTCTTCTCTTCCTGCTTCTTCTCATCCTCGTCGCTCGAATACCGAATCCGACCATGGTAAATACTCGCGACGGTCTTCGAGATCGATTCGCAGATCATGCTCAACTCACGGAAGGTCAGGTCGCACTCATCGAACTGTCCGTCCATTAGTCGCTTGTTGGCCAATGATCGCACGAGCGCATCGATGCGTGCAGGTGTTGGATCGGTCAGTGTTCGCGTTGCGCTTTCGACCGCATCGGAGAGCATCGTAATCGCGACCTCTTTGGTGCGTGGGCGCGGGCCAGGATAGCGATAGTCGACTTCGTCGGGCAACTGCTCGGCTGCCTCTTGCAAAATCTGCTCGGCGCTGCGTTCTTCATCTATCTGCGAAGCCTGCTCACGCGCCCGGCGGTAGAAATATTCCACCAGCGTCGTCCCATGATGGGCCTCAATAAAGTGACGCAATGATTTGGGCAGCCCATGCTCGCGGGCCATCTCCGAGCCATCTTTGACATGCCCGACAATCACCAAAAGCGACATCGCAGGGGTGAGCTTATCGTGCTTGTTTGGGCCGCCCGATTGGTTCTCAATAAAATACATCGGCTTGTTCATTTTGCCAATGTCATGATACAAACAGCCCACATAGGTCAACAACGCATCGGCACCAATCGCCTCGGCTGCGCTCTCGGCGATCGATGCGACATTGAGCGAATGGTTGTAGGTGCCCGGGGCGCGTTGTTGAAGCTCTCGCAAAATCGGTTGCTTCGAATCACGAAGCTCGATGAGCGTCATGCCTGTGGTGATATCAAACACCCGCTCAATAAACGGCAAGATAAACAGTGCGATCCCGCCAACCAACAACCCGGCAGTAAACGATTGTGCCCCAGCACCCAAGATCGCGCTGGTAATCACGCCCGGCCCAGCACCAATCGTGGGCAGGTTGATCAGCTGATCAAGTATCGAAGCAATACTCAAAGCAAAGGCGATTACAAACGACATGCGGATCAATGTTCTGCGTTCACGAAGATCGCCGAGTTGGGCGATCGCGCCCGCGATCCCGATGAGCAATATCGCAAAGATTCCGGTGTGCATTTCAAGCGACATCGAAACAAGTAGTGCCGCGATTCCGGTAATCGCCAAGCCTGTGCGTTGGTCATACGCGATCGTAATCAATACTGCAATAAGCACAATCGGTGTGATAGTGCCCAGCCAGACCAGGCGTGGATCAACCACGCCCATGATCGTTGCGCTTACGATCGCAAGCACAACCAATCCTGCCATCCATCCGATTCGTCCGGGTTTGGATGCGATCTTTGGGCAATAGCGGGTGATGTAGCCGCCCAGTAAGAGTCCGAGTGCGCCGACCATCCCATAGACTGCGAGGACGCCGAGCCATTTGCGTGCTTGGCTCGAGCCGTGGGCTTTGTATTCTTGATTTTCACGCTTGGCGAGCGCGTATGCGGGCTGTTCGAGCACATCGCCACGCGAGTAGATCCGTTGCCCAATCGTCACCGTTCGGCGCACAGGCTGAATCAGCTTGGCTGCGTTCTCCATCTCTTGGGCAGTCGCTGCATCGTTATACGCAAAGCTTGGGCGAGGCTCGTTGAGCAGTCGCTTCCGAACGATTTCACTCGTCGGGTTACTAAACCCTGCGATGCGAACAATCCGTGCAATCTCGGCTGCGAGCTGATCTTTCTTGTCGATGTTGATCGCGTCATCTCGGCTGATGCGTTGGTGCGATGGCGGCGTGGTCGCTTGGTCGACGATCGGCGATGGATACCGTAGCTCGATCTGGGTGTTGAGCCCTTCTTGAGTCGCGTTCTGCCATGATTGACGATTGAGCATCGGGCGTCGGCGTAAAATCTCGTTGAGTGTTGTCACCTGGCTTGTCCAACGATCAAGTATCGGCTCATCATTGGCGATCTGCGCCAAAGCCGTGAATGATTCTTCGTTAAGCCCAAAGCGGATACGGATATCACGCGAAACCTCATCAAGCGAACTCACACCTGCCAGTGTTCTGGGAAGATTCAACAAATCCGCCCGAATCTCTTCGAGCATCGGCATGTCGGCCGAATACACCCGAGGCACATTGAGCCGAGCAGCTTCGCGCTGCATCTGAGATTGCTGAACATCTTCTGTATTAAACTCGACACGCGCGCTGCTGGTCTGACGCATGACTTGCCCGACATCAATTTTCGATTGCCCACGAGCCCAGAGCATCGTCGATCCAACGATGATTACAAAGAGCATATAGGCGAGCGCGCCCCAGAAGAGCTGCGGGTTGGCAAGCAGGTCGGCGAACTGTTGCTTGATCGATTTGCCTTTGATCTGGACAACCGATCGGCGTGGAGATTTTGCCCCGCCTTTGGCGTTGCTCTTGTTCCCATTTTTCGAGCCAGTTCGCGTTGCTGGCTTGGTATTTGGTTTGGATCCGTCTTTGCTCATAAGTATTCGTGCTGATGCTTGCTTGGGTATCTGCCTGAATGATATCAGCCCAGACCCAAATCGTCATAATCAAAGATGCCGACGCTTTCTCTCTCCAAGATCGACCCGATCAAAAGCGCCGCTGAGGCCGATCGCACGAATCTCACCCGTTTTTGAATCAAAAACAAAGACCAACCGTGTTATTCTTCCAAAAACAAGGGTTGGGGATGTCTCATCAAGACTGCGCGTCGGCGCAGTGGGGAAGTTCGATGGTGATGGTGGTCCCGATCTGGTGGACGCTTTCGAGCTTGACAGAGCCTCCGAGTCGCCGGGCAGCGTGTTTGACAATCGCCAATCCAAGCCCCGTGCCTCGCTTGGCGCCCGATCCCGTCCGGGCATCATCGACCTGATAAAACCGTTCAAACACGCGTTGCTGTTGGGCAAGCGGGATGCCAATGCCTTTGTCGATCACTTCAATGGTGAGACCCATTGCCCGATCCAGGCTAGCGGGAACGGGTGCTGTGCGATCAGTCGCGACCATCGCCCGTTTGGCGACAAGCTGCACAGCTGTGTTCTCATGAGCAAACTTGATCGCATTGCCGACAAGGTTCCGAAGTATGAGCACCAGCATCGATTGATCCGTGATGATCTCGTCAAGCCCATCTTCAATTTTGGCAACAAGAGTAAGCCCTCGTCGATCGGCATTGGGCAAGAGCTCAGCGATCACTTTATCGAACACTGCGCAGATCGAAACAGCTTTAATAGTTGGAAGCTGATCTTCGGCTTCGAGCTTGGAAAGATCAAGCAAATCCCCCGCAAGCAGCTCAAGCCGATTGGCATTGTTTGTGATCATCTCGATCAGCCGAGCCGACATCCGCTCGTCGTCCTTGGCTGGGCCCGCTAGGGTTTCAGTCGCACCCTTGATCGAAGCGATCGGCGTGCGAAGCTCATGGCTTGCATTCGCAACAAAGTCCGCCTTGAGTGTCATCGCTCGCGAGAGTTCGGTGATGTCTTCGAAGGTGAGCACCGCGCCCTGAGAGAACGGGATCAGGTCGGCTGCGACATCAAAAACTCGCGTTTCGCCCATGATCGCAAGCGTGAATCGCGCATGCCCTGCTTCGCCAGTTCGGGCGGCAGCTTCAAGGTCATTGAGAACAGGCTGGGTTAAGACCTCATCAAAACGCAGACCAATCATGGCCGGCGTAATCCCCAGTGTATCGAGTGCACGCTGGTTGATCAACAAGACAACACCGTCCTGGTTGGTGCTCAAGAGCGGGATATTGGCCGAGTGAATCAGGCTCGTGAGCAAGGCAGATGCTCGGGTCGATTCAAGGCTCGATTGATCAACAATACGAACGCGATCGGTGAGCTGGCGTTTCGTGCGAACAAGTGTATTGATGATCAACGCCAGCCAGAGAAGTGAGCCAAGAGTGACGAGCAAAAACATCGGTACAAAGACACCAACCAAGAGCGATCCAGAAGCGATCGAGATCGCCAAGATCCAGTTGCCGATCCAGTCACCATTGTCGGTTTGATTTTGATTCGAGTGTGCGTGCATGGCGGTATTAGTCTGAGCTTGCAGCGGGCGGATCTGCGCGATAGCCCACGCCTCGGACTGTAGCGATCATCGATGAATGAGGAGCGATTTTCTTGCGAAGCGCAGTCACATGCACATCGATCGTTCGTTCGGTTACCGCAACCCCCGGCCCGATCGCGTTGGAGATCAGAGCCGGGCGAGAAAGCACCTTGCCCTGGTTATTGACAAGAGCACACAAAATACGAAACTCGGTGATCGTCAGCGAGATCGCTTGCCCATCGACCTTGGCAAGGTGTTCATCGAGATCGATCGAGATCGGTCCGAGTGTGAGTGAGCCTGTGCGTTCAGATTGCGTTGTAGTGGTTCTTCTGGTCAGGGCATTGATCCGGGCGATGAGCACCTGCATCGAGAACGGCTTGGTCATATAGTCATCCGCCCCAACCCCAAGCCCTTCGAGTTCGTCAGCCTCCGCAGATTTAGCAGTGAGCATGATAATGGGCAAAGAATTGGTCTCAGATTGTGCCCGCAAGCGTTTGGCGACTTCGATCCCGGTGAGCCCAGGCATCATCACATCAAGCACCACCAGATCTGGGCTTTGCGATTTGGCCAGTTCCATCGCCGAGATCCCGTTATTGGCGCAGATTACACGGTGCCCGTGCTGTTCGAGGTTGTAGGTGATCAACTCGACGATATCGGGCTCGTCGTCAACCACAAGGATGGTCGACTTGATGGCAGATTGATCGCTCGACATCGTGTGTTCCTTTGTCCATTGCAATACAGATTGGTGAGTAATCAGATTGTATGAGAGAAAAATGATCCAAACACAAGCCGTTGCATTGTTTACGCAATCTGAACACATTGATGTTCAGCAAGGCACTGGCAGCTTTGGTGAGGATTTG
Source organism: Planctomycetota bacterium (assembly GCA_024280755.1). Classification (GTDB taxonomy): domain Bacteria; phylum Planctomycetota; class Phycisphaerae; order Phycisphaerales; family UBA1924; genus UBA1924. The sequence goes on along the minus strand of JAJRPN010000039.1, from coordinate 43,985 downwards.
GAGCGATGTTTGTTGCCCACTTGCTCGCATGGCCGACGAAAACAGGGAGAACGCGTGCTCGATGGATCATTTTCCGGGGATCGTGTGCGCTATATTTCTGAAGATACCTTGCGACCCATTTTGGCGCAAGCGAGTTGATGAGAAATGGATACGCGATGAAACGATTGATAAAGCAGCTGATTCAAGGAATGAACCAGAACACGCACGCATTGGTCACAGCGGGATGTCTGATACCATTATGCAGCTCGATGGCTTTGGCGGGGAGCTTGGATTCGTTGGACTCATCGGCTTTGGGATCGCGAGATCTCGCTGCTCGGGTCCGTGCCCATCAGCCAGAAGGTGCAGAAACGGGATGGTTTGTCGAACGGGCAGACAACTCTTCGATGCGAATCTCGGTGCTGTCGCAGACCCGATACACCTTTTCCGAGCGGAAAGCTCAGTTTATACCGCCTGGAGATGAGAAAACTTATGGGTTTGCTCAGCCTCGCACGCAGATCGCGTTTGATGGTTCGATTGTTTCTTCGCAGTTTAACTTCCGTGTATCAATGGACTTCGGCGATGCTGAGGTTTCGAGAGGGCGAGGCACAGGATCGCCTTTGGCCGGTTCGACCGGCACGCCTCGGCTGCTCGATGCGTATGCCCAATACAACTTCGCAGGAAAACGCGAAGGGTACTACTTCAAGTTCGGACAGTTCGGGCATGTGCTCTTAACAGAGGAATCGATCAGCTCAGGAAACCAGCTCGTGATCGATCGATCGATCGCATCCGAGCTGCTCGGGCCAGGCTATACCCAGGGGATAGCACTTGGGCATGTCTCCGATACCTTCGCTTGGGAAGCCAATATCACCGATGGCGGGCGATATGTAGGCTCGCGCGAGGACGACAACTCCGCTTTTAATGATGAATCGGAAGCCGATTTCAGCTTCGGATTCCGAGGCGATTGGAAGATTCAGGGGTCCTGGGATCAGTTCACCGATTTCACAAACTTCCAAGGTGCCAACTCGGGCAGCAAAATCGGGTTCGGGTTTTTGTATCAGTTCCAAGGGCAGACCAATCCGGGCTCGACCACGCCGGGTTTTTTGGGGATTCCAATCGAGAGCGGGCAGATCTGGAGCTGGACGGTTGACTACCAACACGAAGGCGACGGCTGGAACTTCTTCGCGGCCTACTTCGGGCAATGGGCAGACTGGGAATTTGATACCACCACATTAGGGATTATGAACAATGCGTTCGTGTTTCAGGGCGGATGGTTCCTGACCGACCAAACCGAAGTCTATGGCCGATTCGAGACCTTCTGGGTCGACAAAACTTTTCGTAACGGGTTCGGTACCCCGGATGGTTTCATCCATCGGTTTGCGACCGTGGGGATTAACTACTATGTGATCCCCGAGAGCCATGCAGCGAAAATCTCAACAGACATCAGCTATTCCTTCGATTCAACCTTCGCGCTGACCGTTGGTGCGATCGATTCGCTGCTGCTTCCAGATCCATCCGTTTCCGGGTTCTTAGGGCTGACCGCTCACGAGATCGTGTTTCGGGTGCAGTTGCAGTTGATGTTCTAAAGCATTTGTTTGACACGGCTTAGGGTTTTAGAAGTTGCGATATAAAAGATAAAGACAGGCCGATTCAATCGAATCGGCCTGTCTTTGTATAGAAGAGTGAAGTAGTGATTGGTCTTGCGAAAAGGGAGAAATATTTTGCTCAACGGGAATAATTATTGGGAAAACGGATAAAAAGATCGTTTGTAGGTGCTAGTGTATTTCTGATCCGTCCGATATTGAAAGAGTCGGATGAAGGATAAACAGGTAGATCCTTTCCGATTTACGAAATGAAACTGTGCTTTTTACACTTTTATAGAGGAGTCAACAATGAGCACCAAGATCCAACACGCAACAGCAACTCTCGCGCTGGCTGCAATCAGTGGACTCGCCATGGGCCAGTCCGGTCTCGATCTCGATCGCGCATACGCATCAGAGCTTCGCTCAGACGCACAGACCCGTTCAAGCCTTCTTGGTTCGAACAACGGCGCCAACATCAATGTCGAAATCATGACCCAGTTCCGTTACGGCTACAACTCACGCGATGAGCAGACCGCTGGCGCATTGGGCGACGATGACACCACTATGGGCTTTAGCGCCCCACGCACGCAGTTGCGTTTGAGCGGTGCTGTTGAAGGCACTGACATCTCGGGTTTGGTCGTCTTTGACTTCGGAGCAGCCGAAGGTGCAGCTGGCGGGGCGGCAACATTGTTGATCGCACAGGCAGCATGGTCACTCAACGATAACTGGACCCTTCTCTTCGGCCAGTGGCACGACCCAGTCATGGGTTCAGACAACTTCGCTCCTGAGCACTCACTCTCAGTCGATCACTCATTTATGAACGAGTTCTTCGAAGTTGGTTATACCCAAGGCGTTGCATTCGTCTATGGCACCGATAGCTGGAAGTTCATCGGTGCATTCGATGACGGTGCTGAGTACATCACCAACGCCACCCCAGTCGCCAACTCGGCATTCAATGCTGCTGGCGAAGCAGACTACGGCTTCACCGGTCGTTTTGACTGGCTCATCGAAGGTACATGGGATCAGTTCGCTGACGCAACAAGCTTCCGTGGCTCAAACTACGGCTTGAAGCTTGGTGCTGGCGCTCACTACCAGGTGCAGGGAACAACCAACCCAGTCATCGCAGCTACAGAAGATAAGACTGTTACTTTCTGGACTGTTGATGTCCAGGTCGAAGGCGATGGCTGGAACTTCATGGCCGAGTATGTTGGTCACAATGTTGAAACCAACCCACTCGTTGGCGCAACCACAGACTTCACCAACTCGGGCTTCTTGCTCCAGGGTGGTTTCTTCTTCAATGACCAGTGGGAAGGCTACGCTCGTTATGATGTCGTCATGCTTGATGACACACTCGTTGCTGCGGGCACCGACGATAATTTCCAGAATGTGACCATTGGTGCGAACTACTACTTCGTTCCAGAATCACACGCTGCCAAGTTCACTATTGAAGCAGTCTTCACTCTTGATGACAGCACCAATATGGATGCACTCATGGGTGGTGTTGGCTCAAACAACACGGATGTTTCGGGCGTTCTTGGTCTTTCAGACTCAGAAGTCGCTCTTCGTGCTCAGATGACACTCGTCTTCTAAAGCTGTTTTCTGGCCAAACAGGCGATATTGGGCTTGAAAGCCGGGTAGTTGCTGGAATGGTCAAAAAACACAAAATGTAAGTTGGTACTTACTTGACAGCCGGTTGAGACCCTCATAAGGTTCACACCGGCTGTTTTTTGCGCATGAATTTGGCGATTTCGTCCGATAGCGTGAAAATAGTAAGGGCAAACATTGGTGGCGTATCACCAAATGACCGATGTAGGTCATCATCGACGAGGTATGGAACCTCGCGTCTCGCAAGGCCTCGTTGATGAACAGTGTGGAACAAGTGTGAAGCACCTGTTCCGTTTAAAGAAGTTTTCGAAAAGTCTTGGGTACATAAACGGAACCCTCGACAAACACAACTCGTCATATCCGGAGATTGACAAAAATGAACAACAAGACACAAATCACAACCGCAGCACTCATCGTTGCAGCAACCGCCGGCTTCGCAACAGCTGGTTCACTCGAACTCGATCGTGCATACGCATCCGAGCTCAAGGCAGACGCAGGCACACGCAGCGTTCTCAACCAGGGCAACCTGAGCAATGTAGAAATATCAGTAGGCGTTCGCTTCGGCCTCTCATACAACAGCCTCGACGGCTCAGCTCTTCCTGACGACGACACCACAACTGGTTTCCAGTTCAGTGATGTTGAAGTAGCACTCGAAGGCGATGTAACTGATAACATGCACGCTCGTGTAAGCTTCCAGTTCGGTCCTGATAACTCATCATCAGCAGCTGGTGGCACCGCAGTTCTCGAAGACGCATTCGTTGACTGGGCAGTAAACGATACTTTCTCACTTCGCGTGGGTCAGTTCATTCCTGCTTTCTCAGCTGAAGCAAGCACTTCAGAGTTCAACACTGTCGGTTCATACCGCTCAGTAGCTCACGAATCACTCGGTACTCCATCATGGACACAGGGTGTTGAAGCTCAGTTCGGCAACGATACATGGGCATTCGCAATCGGTTTCAACGACGGTCCAAACACCGCAAATACTGCATACAATGGTGCAGAAGCTGACTTCGGCATCAACGCTCGTTTCGACTTCTACAGCGACTCAGACATGGGCCGCTTCGATGACCAAACATCATGGCGTGGCTCAGCAGCTGGCTGGCGTGTGGGTGCAGGTGTGATGTTCGCATCATACGGCAGCACAAACCCATCAGGTGCTGAAACCGACAGCGCATTCTTCACCATCGACGGTGCATACGAAGCTGACGGCTGGGCTGTTCGCGCTGCATTCTACTACAGCGATGTAGAAGATACCGCAACAACTGACCACAGCAACATGGGCTTCGAGCTCGGTGGTTCGTTCTTCTTCAGCGATCAGTGGGAAGGTTTCGCACGCTGGGACACCATCATCCTTGACGATGACGCTGGCGCTGGCCAGACCACAGGCGAAGACTCATTCAACTTCATCGCTTTGGGTGCAAACTACTACTTCGTTCCAGAATCACATGCTGCCAAGTTCACCATTGAACTCGGCGTATCACTCGACGAAACTGCTGACATGACTGCAGCAGCAGCAACCGGTGACATGGGTACTGGCGTATTCGGAGCAAACAGCTCAACTGGTTTCTTCCAGGAAAACGCTACCGAAGACGGTCAGATCATGATCTCAGGCACCATGCAGTGGTTGTTCTAATCTGATTCGATCTCTGATCACCGCTTGGATCATCACGATTTCAAGCTGATCGAAGATCATTCAAGTACAAATCCCATCAGCCGACCTTTCTGGGTCGGCTGATGCTTTTTTGGGGCAATTTGACTGGCATCAGGTCAATTGTCAGTGTTGTGTCAAGGGTGTTTGAAGAGTGTGTTAAACGATTGGTACAAGCACATGAGTGATGACTATGTAGGTAGTATGTGTCTCTGGCCTGATCGATTGGTGATCGGGATACTCCTTTGGGCACCGACGCAAGGAATTACTGATGAGCAAAGTACAGATGGACAAGACACTCAGGGCGATCACTTCCCTCGCGGGGCTTCTTATTGCAACCGCAACCGCATCGGGTGCGGATGATTTGCGTCTCGCTCATTCATACGAGTTGGCAAATGCCTCAAGCGAGTATTTGTCATTGATGAACACGGCCGGTTCTTCGGATCTGAAGTTCAGTATACAGATACAGTCGCGGTATCAATATAACTCGCGCGATGATGCAGGCACAACGCTCGCGTCGCCGAAGGACGACACCACGATGGGGTTTTCCATTCGCCGAGGGAAGTTTGGAGTTACGGGCAAAGTAACGGAGAGTATCAAGGCAAAGGTGAAGTTTGGGTTTAGCCGATCGACCGGGCTGGGGGTGCTTGAAGACGCATACGCAGATTGGAAGTTCACCGACCAGTTCTCGCTGAGGTTTGGGCAGTTCAAACCATCACTTATTCGGGAAGAAAATGTCTCATCATCGAAACAACTCTTTAGTGAGCGTTCAACACTGACCGAGACGATCGATCAAGATTTTACGCAAGGGCTTGAGTTCAAATACAGCGCCGATCGATGGCGTGCAATGTTTGCATTGAATGATGATCTCAATAAGGGCGACAACACAGCATTCAACTCGCCAACCGAGGCAGACTACTCATTTTCGGTACGGGCTGAGATGCTTCTTGGCGATGTAAGCTGGGGGCAGTTCAAGCAGTTCACATCATTCCGAGCCAGCGAGGCTGGCGGGATGATTGGGATTGCGGGGCATCATCAATCATCTGGCAGCACCAATCCATCGTTCTCACCGACCACTTCGACCTCGGTTGGAACGCTTGATTTTTCGTGGGTTGATGACGGCTGGAACTTCTTCGCTGCCGGTATCTGGCGTGGTATTGATAATGGAACGACGACCTTTGATGACTATATGGTCGTGGTGCAAGGTGGAGTCTTTGTAACTGACGAGGATGAGATCTTTGCTCGCTGGGATTCGATTTTTCCTGATGCTGCCAATGGTGCAACAAGCCAAGACTTCGCTTCGATCGGTGCCGGCTGGAATCATTATGTGATTCCTGAGTCGCACGCAGCTAAGTTTACAGTTGATGCGGTGTACTACCTCGATGCGACGACCCAGAGCATCGTGACGACATCTGATGGAAAGGGATTGCTCCCTGATTCGGAAGGCGGGCAGCTTGCGATCACCGCTCAGATGCAGATCCTGTTCTAAGCACAGGCTTTGTCCTGAGCAATGAAGTATATTGAAAACGGCACCCGATCGGGTGCCGTTTTGTTGTGAGTTGTTTTGCCAGTGAAATCACATTCGTTCGACGGTCGGGATGCCAAGGGTCTCGAGCGCATCAGCGAGGACTCGGCCAACGAGATCGCACAGGCGGAAGCGCGAGTTGCGAATCGCGTCATCTTCGCATTTGACAACCTGGCACTTGTCATAGAACGGGCCATAGGCCGAGGCAAGGTCGTAGACGAACGAACAGAGTCGGCTTGGTTCACACGCTTGGCCCGCGCTCTCGATGAGTGATGGGTAGCGTAGGAGCATGAGTGCAAGCGCCTTCTCACTCGGTTCGACCAGCTTGAACGGTGCGTTGTGATAGCTGCTTGTATCAACACCTTGCTCGCTGGCTTTGCGGAAGATCGATTGCACACGCACCAGGGCGTAGAGCAAGTATGGGCCGGTGTCGCCTTCGAAGGCGAGCATGCGATCGAAGTTCATGACATAGTCTTTGATGCGTTCGCTCGAAAGATCCGCATACTTCACCGCTGCCATCGCGACGGCTTCGGAGATCGGAGCACGCTCTGCTTCGGGCATCTCTGGGTTCTTCTCGGCAACGGTTGCCGATGCTCGTGATACCGCCTCGTCGAGCAGATCAGTCAGATTGAGGTTCTCGCCCGAACGAGACTTCAACGGCTTGTTGTCCTCGCCAAGCACAGTACCAAACATGGCGTGGGTGAGCTTGGCATCGATGCCGGGGTTGGTTTTGTCATACCCGGCTTTGTGCGCTGCCGCAAAAACCTGCTTAAAATGGAGGCTCTGACGCGAATCGACGACATAGACCACAATGTCGCCGCCGAGTTTGTTCACCCGGCGTTTGATGGCAGCGAGGTCTGTGGTGGCGTAGAGGAACCCGCCGTCGCGTTTGCGGATGATGGTCGGTTCTTTGATGCCCTCGCACTTGACGACCAACGCGCCGTCGTCTTCGACGGCGATCTTGCGATCGATCAGGTCTTGAACCAGCGGCGCGAGTTCGTCGCGGTAGGTCGATTCGCCGGCACTGTGTTCGTCGGTGATGTCGGCGTGCAATCGTTTGCAGGTCGAGAGGCAGGCGGTCATGGTAATGTCATAGATCCGCTGCCAGACGGCGACCGATCGCTCATCACCGGATTGAAGATTCACCAAACGAGCCTTGGCTTTTTCCATTGCGGCATTGGCATCTGCGATTCGTTCGGCGAGTTCGATCTCGGCCTTGGCATGCCCGCCGGCTTTTTGGATGAGTTCGAGTGCTTTGGTCTCGGCCTTGCATTTGGCTTGAACAACTTTGTACATCGCGTTGAGTTCGCCCAGCGAAAGTGTCGAGAGATCGACGCCTTGGTCTTCGATCGTGATGAGTTGTTCAACGACCATTGCGATGGGCAAGCCCCAGTCGCCAACATGCGACTGGCGGATCACTTTGTAGCCCATGCGTTCGTAGAGCCGAGCGATCGCGTCGCCGATGACGGTCGAGCGGAGATGCCCGACATGCATTTGCTTGGCGAGGTTGACGCCGCAGACATCGACGACGACGGTGGGCGGGTTGTCGGGGATGTTGATGCCGAGCTGGTCGTTGTCCATCGCGCCCAGCGCACTGCTGATCGCTTCGGGCAAGAGCGTTACATTGATAAAGCCTGGTCCGGCGATGTTCGCTTGGGTGATTGGCTCAGCGACTCCCGATACATCGAGGTGCTCGATGATCTTGGCAGCGAGTTCGCGAGGCTGCATCTTGAACCGTTTGGCGATAGGCATCGCGCAGTTGGATTGAAAATCGCCAAACTTGGGTTGGCGCGAGGCCGTGATGTGCGTCTTGATTTGTTCAATCGGCAAGTCGGGCACCGCCGCGTGGATCGCGTCGGTAAAACGGGCATCAAGAATAGCTGCGGGGTCGATGGTCTGTGTTTGCGTGCTCATTGGGCAAGTGTAGGTGAAGCACTCTTGGTGGGATGGGCTTCCAGCCCGTCTCTTTTTTGTTTTTCATCTGTTTATGAAGATGAAGAGACAGGCTGGAAGCCTGTCCTACCAGAGATGGAAATGATCACCCGTCCAATCGTCCTTCTTGGACCGGGTCTTCGTCCATCGGGCGGGTTAATCTTTCTTGGACTTGCTCGGGCGTTTCAATCGCCCCTTCGCTCGCAGCAACGACCGCGCAGACCATCGCATCACCCGTCACATTACAACTCGTTCGACACATATCCAAAATTCGGTCAACACCCAAGATCACCGCAATGCCTTCGAGCGGGATGCCGACCGATTCGAGGACAATCACCAGCATGATCATGCCGACCCCGGGCACGCCCGCGGTGCCGATCGAGGCGAGGGTGGCGGTGAGGACGATGGTGAGTTGGTCGGCGATCGAGAGATCCATGCCGTAGAGCTGGGCGATGAAGACCGCAGCGACCCCCTGGTATAGCGCGGTGCCATCCATATTGATCGTCGCGCCGATGGGGAGCACGAATGCGCTGACTTCTTCCTTGATGCCGAGCCGTTGCTCGCAGCATTCCATCGTGACGGGCAAGGTGGCCGACGAACTTGCAGAACTAAACGCGAGAAGTTGAGCGGGCGAGATGGCCTTGAAGAATCGTTTGTAGGAAAGCCCCGCGAGGAGTTTGAATCCGATGGGATAGACCACGAACATCATGGTCAGTAATGCGCCGACGACGACCATGCAATAGACGGCGAGCGATGCCAGGATATCAAGCCCAAGCTCGGCGATCTGATCGACGATCAGTGCGAACACGGCATAAGGGGCGATCATCAGCACGATTTCGACGACTTTGATGATGACATCGGTCATGGCATCGAAGAACTCGATGACGACCTTTGCCTTTTCGCGTTTGATCAGTGTGAGCGCGATGCCGACGAGGAGGGATGCAAATACGACTTGCAGCATGTTGCCTTGGGCGATCGCGTTGAACGGGTTCTTTGGGATGATGTTCAGGACAGTGTCCCACACATCGGGTGCGGTTGCCTTGGCGATCTTCGCGCTTGCTTGGTCGCCAAACTGGGTAACAAACCCGTCGCGGGTTTCTTCAGATACGAACGAGCCGGGCTTGAAGACATTGGCAAAGAGCAGCCCAATCGAGATGGCGACTGCGGTGGTGACGAGGTAGATCCCGATCGTTTTGCCGCCGATGCGACTGAGCTTCGAGAGATCATTCAAACTCGATGCCCCGACGATGAGGCTGAAGATCACGATGGGCACCGCGATGAACCGAAGCCCACGCATGAACAGATCGCCAACAAACTCATTGAGATGCCGAACGAAGAGGGCAGCGTGCGCTATAAAGGATGGGTGCTCGTTGACGCCTGCGATTGTGGTGCCTTCGACCCATGCCGATGGGTTATCGACCCCCATCGAGTTCCAGGTGTTGGTATCCCACATTGTATTGATGGCCAACCCGACCGCGATCCCGAGGACAAGCCCGATGAGAATCTTCCAGTGGAGGGCGAGTTTGGATTTGGATGTCATGGGAAGCCTTTCAGGAACAAATCAAACATTCAGGTGTCGGCTACTACCTTACCGGACTCAAAGCGTTTGTGCCAGTGTGGGTTGGTAGTTCTGTGGGTGTTGTATCACGCCCAGAAGGCATCAACTTGCACATTGAGTCGCCCATGCACACGAATCGGGGCACACTCTGGTTGACGACGACGATTCCGATCACACGCACAGGAGAAACAAGATGATGAACAAAGCATACGCAACAATGGTCATGGCTGGTATCTGTGGAGCAGCAAGCATGGCGAGTGCGAGCATCGCGATCACCGAAGATCCCGGTATCATCTCCCCATGTGATGGAGCCCAAGTCGAAGTGATCTGGATCGGTTCAGATGCTGGCTACACCGGCGAGCTGAGCTGGGTGAACCCATTAGAAGCCGGTAGCAATATCACATTGTGGACAAACCACTCCGCGAGTGCAGGCGATAGCTTTGTTCTTCCTGGAACCTTCGCCCAAGGCCAACGCATCGATTTCGTTTACGAAATCATTTCAGGCGGCATTGATATCTTCTCTACCGCAAACGAATCAGACTGGGGCCAGTTCTCAGTCGATGCAACCGATCCTAGCAATGTGATCGTGGGCATCGAAGATATCCGTCTCCCGGGTGGTGATAGCGATTTCAACGACGCTCAGTTCCGTGTTGAGTTTGATTGTACTCCTAATGTCCCAGCACCCGGTGCGATGGCATTGCTGGGAGCTGGTGGGCTGATGATGGGTCGCCGTCGTCGGTAATCGCATTTGAAAAGTAGAATGATTCTAAGGTGGCAAGATGATTTGGTAGATTGCACCGTGTAGCATCCCTTTGTGCGAACCCCAAAGTCATCAAGCAAGTCCCGATTCCGTGTCTATATAAAGGATCGTCGCGTCAAGAATGCCCGCCAGACGGTGCATGAAAGCGTCGATGCCTCGGCAGAGTCCAAACGAGCCCAACGCGCCAAACGATCCTTTATCGGATTACTTGGTGCGTTTGTCACATTGCTCGGCGGGTTCCGATCCACCGTCGTCGCGGCGCTTTGCACCCTGAGCATATCGGTCTTGCTCGGGCTGCTCATGCCCTTCTCAACCAAGGTCGCGATCGACTACATCATCACCGATGAACCCGGCCCGACCGGCTTGCCCGCATTTGTCGGCGAGTTCACCAACGACAAAGCCGATCGCATCGAACTCATCTGGATGCTTGGATTCGCGATGCTGGTGGTCTCGGTGCTCTCGGTCGGGATCAGCGTGTGGGGGCGGTGGCAATGCACACGGATCACCAAGCGCGTGCAGGTCTCACTGCGTAAGCGGGTGTTCTCGCACGCATCCAAGCTGCCTTTGCATCGCATCCATCAGCTCAAATCCGGCGGCGTCGCATCCATCCTTCGTGAAGACGCTGGCGGAGTGGGAGATCTGATCTTCTCCCTGATCTACAACCCTTGGCGAGCGATTACGCAGCTCACGGGGACGCTGATTATTTTGTTGTGGATTGATTGGCGATTGGTTGTTGGTGCGGTGTTGTTGTTGCCGACGATTTGGTTGAGTCATCGGACTTGGATCGTAAAAATCCGCCCGATGTATCGGGATATCCGCTCGCGCCGTCAGGGGATTGATGCGATGAGTGCCGAGGCGTTTTCGGGGATGCGCGTCGTTCGCGCGTTTAATCGCAGACATTCAGAAGCCGCCCGGTTCACAACCGAGGGGCACATGCTGGCGCGTCAAGAGTTGTACACCTGGTGGTGGGCACGCACAGTCGAGATGGTTTGGCAGCTCTTAATCCCTTTGGCATCAACCGCGATCCTGATCTATGGCGGGGGTGCAGTGATCGATGGCACCCTCACCATCGGCGATCTGATGGCCTTCTCGGCCTACCTGCTCGCGCTGCTCGGCCCGCTTGAGGCATTGGTCGCCAGCGCGACCAATGTACAAAACAACCTCGCTGCCCTCGATCGCGTCTTGGACCTGCTCGCAGAAAAACAAGAGTTCGATCACATTGAACCAACCAACTCAATCGACCCGGCACGCGTGCAAGGGCGACTGGTGATTGACGGCTTGGGTTATGCCTACCCCAAACGATCCAAGCCCAAGGGTGCTGTGCACGCACCCGATGATATCGGTGCCCCTGCAACAGAGACTCGGACCGATCTGGTGCTCAGCGATGTGTCGTTAGTCGTCGAACCCGGCGAGACCATCGCATTTGTTGGGGCTTCGGGCGCGGGCAAGACCACGCTGTGCAATCTCATCGCACGGTTTGATGATCCAACCCAAGGCTCAATTTCAATCGATGGCATCGATCTGACCACCATCCCCATCGAACAATACCGCTCGCTCTTGGGCATCGTCGAGCAAGATGTGTTCCTCTTTGATGGCACGGTGGCGGACAATATTGGGTACGCCAAGCGGAATGCGTCGATGGACGACATCATGACAGCCGCCCGTGCAGCCAACGCACATCGGTTCATCATCGAGCTCGATCACAGCTACGACACCATCGTCGGCGAGCGAGGCGTGCGATTATCCGGCGGGCAGAAGCAACGACTCGCGATTGCAAGAGCGATCCTTGCCGATCCAAAGATCTTGATTCTCGACGAAGCAACCAGTTCGCTCGATACCGAATCCGAACGCTTGATCCAACGCTCATTGGCTCGGCTGATGAAAGACCGAACCAGCTTCGTGATCGCCCATCGCCTGAGCACGATCCGCCACGCCGATCGCATTGTGGTGATCGAAGAGGGCGGCATCCGCGAAGTCGGCACGCATGATGAGCTGATGGAACGCGATGGGCGGTACGCCGAGCTGCTCAAGATGCAGCTTGAGGGTGATGATGAACAGTTCGATTAGTCTTTGTCCCTCCCCCGCCCCGGCGGGGGAGGTGGCCGCGTCTTCGCGGACGGAGGGGTCTTTTCTTCTTCTCTCGTGTCATTGAATAGAAAGAAAGAGAAGACCCCCTCCGTCTCACTTCGTTCGACACCTCCCCCGTCAGGACGGGGGAGGGACAAGAGGATCAATAAGTAAAGTGTTTGATCTGTTCGCCGTCGGTGCCGATTTGGGTCATGGCTTCGATGCCGATTTGGAGGTGCATCTTGGCGTAGTTTTGGGTGACCACTTCGTCGGAAGCTTCGGTTTTCACGCCTTCGGGGGTGGTGGGGACATCGGAGACCAAGAGCAATGCGCCGCGGGCGATTTGGTTGTGATGCCCGACGATAAACACCGTCGCGGTTTCCATGTCGATGGCCAGGGCGGTCATGCGTTTGAGCTTGCCTCGGAACTTTTTATCGTGTTCCCAGAGCCTGCGGTTGGTGGTGTAGACGACGCCGGTGCGATATTCGAGATCTCGCTCGACGACTTTGTCGGACACAAACTTATGAAGTTTGAAGCTCGGGAGCGCGGGAACCTCTGGGGCGAAATAGTCGTCGCTGGTGCCTTCGCCACGGATGGCCGCGATCGGGAGGACAAAGTGACCGATCTCGGTGGAGTGTTTGAGGCCGCCGCATTTTCCCAGGAAGAGTACGCCGTCGGGCATGCGTGCGCCGAGCAGATCCATGATGGTCGCAGCGTTGGGTGAGCCGATGCCGAAGTTGACGATGGTGAGCCCGGCATTATTGGTGGCGGCTTGCATGGGTCGCCCGACGCCGTGGATATCGCAGTTGAACTGCTCGGCGAACTCGGTGACATAGTTGGAGAAGTTGGTGAGCAACACATAATCACCAAACCGATCGATCGGCATCCCGGTATAGCGTGGAAGCCAGTTCTTGGCGATATCGAGCTTGGAGAGCATGGCGGGCGGCGGGGTTGGGCTTTGGGGTTGGTTCATGTGTGCTTTCGTGAATATGGGATGTACAAGTATACATACAAAGACACGCACACGGGCGGAGGCCGATATGCGTGTCTTTGGAGACCGTTGGTACAAACCGTTTGGGGAGACCGTTTGGCTCGAATAGGGGAACCGGGACTTGAACCCGAACTAAGGGTATCAGAAACCCTCGTGCTACCAATTACACCATTCCCCCGAATGGTTCAAGCAGATATCTGCTCATTCAAGTGTCAATCGTATGCGATTGATCGCCAAAGACCATCGAATCCACTCGACGAATTTGATCCGATGCACTATCCTCAGTCCATGAAGATCACCCGAATCATCCAATGTGCCCTATTGCTCAGCATGCTCCTTTCGCCGATGGGCTTTGCTCAGGCGTATCTGCCCGATTGCTCAGATGGGCGAGATCCAGGGCTGTGGGCGATCATGAACCAAGGGATCGAGCTGGCGTATCAGGGAGATCCGATCTCGGTGGGGGCGTTGTTGGGCGATGAATCACGCAATGATCAGCTCGCCGATATGTCCGCCAAAGCCATCGAGGCTCGGCTGGACACCAAACGCGGGCTTCTGAGTGATCTCAAGGCACTCGATCGCTCTGGATTCAATCATGCGGATCAACTCGCTGCCGAACTCTTGATCTACCAATGGGAAAAAGACCTTCGGCTATCAGCATTCAAACAATGGCAGATCCCCATCACCTCGATCAGTGGCCCGCAGGTCTGGTTGCCTCAACTCGGCGATCGGGTCGTGATGCAGACCGCCAAGCATCGTCAGGATTATCTCACGAGACTCAAAAGGGTTCCGATCCTGATCGGCGATCAGATCGACAACATGCGGTTGGGGATTGCTGATGGGCGGGTACCGCCATTGGTGACAATCGAAGCAGCGGTTGAGCAAGCGATGGCGCAGGCGTCGCGGGTGTATCGTGAAGACCCAAGCCAGTCCCCGTTCTATAAACCATTCTTGGAGTTGGATCGAGATGATCCGATCGCGATCGAAGCGAGGCAAGTCATCGTCGATCGCATCATTCCGGTGTATCAAGAACTCGCGGTGTTTATCCAGAATGAATATTTGCCTGCGTGTCGAGACTCGATCGGGGCTGCGCAGGGTATCGATGGGATCGAAGCGTACAACGCACAGATTGCATCGCACACGACACTACCTGAGTTAAGTGCGGATGACATTCACGAGACCGGATTGCGCGAGGTTGCTCGGATCAAAGCGGAGATGCATGTGGTCATAGAAAACACGGATTGGCATCTTCTGGTTGTCGGGCTGATTGAACCTTTGCCGGGGAAGGAAATTCGAGACGATGATCATCTTTTTCAAGAGTTTGTTTCTTTCCTCCGTACCGATTCTCGCTTCTACTACACCGATCCTGATGACCTCCTCAACGGCTACAAAGCCATGGCGAAAACAATCGACGGCGAACTCCCCACACTCTTCCGTGTGCTCCCCTCGTTGCCCTATGGCGTGAAACCATTGCCTGCGTTTAGTGCCGAGTCTGCACCGACGGCGTATTACTATCGAGGTTCCGCCGAGACCGCCCGCGCGGGCAACTTCATGGCCAACTTGTCGCTGTTGGATCAACGCCCCAAGTATGAGATGATGGCATTGACATTGCACGAAGCCATGCCGGGGCACCATCTTCAAATCGCACTCGCTCAAGAGATCAAAGGGCAGCATCCGATTCGCAAGACGATGGGATTCACCGGGTTTGTCGAAGGGTGGGGGTTGTATAGCGAGAAGCTTGGGCTCGAAATGGGCGATGGCGAGAATGGTTTATACAGCGATCCGTACGACAACTTTGGCAGGCTCAACTTCGAGATGTGGCGGGCGATGCGATTGGTTGTTGATACCGGGATGCACGCCAAGGGGTGGTCACGCGAGCAGGCGGTCGAGTTCATGCGCACAAACAGTGCGCTCTCCAAACACAACATCGAAGCCGAGATTAATCGGTATATCGGTTGGCCAGGGCAGGCGACAGGCTACAAGATTGGGGAACTGAAGATTCTTGAGATTCGCGCCAAAGCCGAGGCTGCACTCGGCGAAGACTTTGATATCCGGGCATTCCATGAAGAGTTGCTCAATGATGGAGCGATCCCGTTGCCGGTGTTGGACAAAAAAATGAGCCGATGGATTGAAGCCCATCAGCTCAAAGATTGAATCTGTTTGGTTTGAATATCCCTGTTCGGTTATCCGATCATCTGGTCATCGCCGGCGTTGGTCGACTTCCATTGTGATGGTGCCGGAGCTGGGGAGCCGTTGAGTGGCTTGGCGCGTCCAAAGGTTGCGCTTTTCTTTTGAAGTTCGGTCTTGGAGTTGTTGGCTGATGGCGAAGCACCGATCTCGCGATCAAGCGACGCTGCCGATTGCGTGCCATTGGTGCTTAGAGTCTCATTGCTATTCATAGGCTCACGATTGATTGGCTGATCGGGTTCGAGCCGACGCGATCGGGCTTCGTCGATGGACCGATCTAGCTTTCCAAGAATAGCTCGGACCTCGTTGAATGCGTTTGATTGTTTTTCATTACTCATATACCAACCTCCGTGTAGCCCATGTATCGGCCGGTCTGATTGGCGACTTCGCCCCTTGCCCCGTCTGATTTGAGGACCATGCCCTAATCGTGACGGCTGTGCGGTCTGGGTGGTTTTCCCGGCAATTGGGTGGGCAGGTCTGGACTTGTTATCGCTTGGAATGCGCCAAGTGCGTAGACTAGGCCATGGATCCGTTCGACCAACTCAATGTGCCTACTCCAGCGATGCCTAGCGATGGGCAATCTGGTGGGGCATCTTCAGACCAATTTTCTACCCAAGCCCCCGGTGGTTACGGGCATATTCCGTCGACAAGCACTGCCCAAGCGAGCGGACCAACCCCGGTCATGCGCACGCAGGCTCGGCGTGATGTGTTCTGGAGCAATGTCGTCCGTGAGATATTGATGGCCCTCGCCTCGGCCGCCGCCGCATCGAGCGGCAGGCTCGATACCGGCCCAGCCGCAGCCAATGCGAGTTCATCGCCCGTCGATGATCTGTTTGATGGACGCATGGGGGTTATTACAACCCTGGGCCAGCGGATTCCAATCGCGGACATCATGCCTGTGTTTTCTTGCTCGATGCCTGCATGCGATGCGGATCGCTCACGCTCGAACGATGTCCAATGCACGGTCTATCGCATCACCACCCCCAGCGGCGAGTCGTACACGCTTCCGATCTCCCAGATCATCGGCGTGCATTCATTGTCTCAATCGCTGATCGAAGATCTCGAAGATGATCAAGGTGACGATGCGGATCTCGATCAAAATCGGGTTCCGTTCGGGTTTGCTGCCTATACATCGCTCGCCCAGAGCGAGGATGAGGCTGCTGAGCAAGGAAAAATAGTTGACGAAGAGCCTGCGAGCGAGTAAGTTTTTAGGCAAACGGGAATATTCGTAGATGAACGATCGTTCAGGTATAGACCCGCTGGCTGTACAGGTTTACAGTTGTGCATATCTTGAGCTGGAGACTGTTTTATGCGTGTACTCATTGCGATCCCAATCTATAACGAAGAGAACCATGTCCAATCTGTGATCGAACGGGTGCGCGAATACGCGGATCATATTTTGGTGTTGGATGATGGATCGACCGATCGATCTGCCGAGATTTTAAATGAGCTGCGCGAGCCAATGGGCTTGGATGTTATCCGCCACGAAGCCAATGTTGGGTACGGCCGCGCGATCCGTGAAGCGTATCAACGGGCGCATCGCGATGGGTACGACTGGGTGATCACGATGGACTGCGACGATCAGCACGAGCCAGAGCGTTTGCCAGATTTCTTCGAAGCGATCAAGCGCGATGATCTCGATATTGTGTCGGGTTCGCGCTATCTCAACTCCGGGCACGGGTGGGATGCCGATTTGCCACCCGCCGATCGCCGAGCGATTAATGCGACGATTACCCAAGAGATCAACGATCGTTTGGGGCTCGCGCTCACCGACGGGTTCTGTGGGTTTAAGGCGCACCGCGTCAGTGCGATGGCCAAGCTGAATCTGACTGATGACGGATACGCATTCCCGATGCAGCTCTGGGTCGAAGCGATTGCCAATGACTTGCGCATCGGCGAGATCCCCGTCGAGTTGATCTATAACGATCTGCATCGAACATTTGGAGGCGGCTTGGACGATCCGAAAACTCGATTGACGCATTACCGATGCGTGATGTATCGCGCGATGGATCAGGTGATCGATCGTTTGCCAAGCATGGCAAGGGCAGCAGCTAAGGCTGATTGCTCGCAGGTGCAATAAGCATCGATGACGCAAGTGGGGGCGATGGAAAACGAAACACACACAACGCAAGAAGACGAGCCTGCGTGTATGGGGGATCTTGTACACTCGCCGAGCGTGACGATTGCTCCAGAGTGGTCACAATGGCATTGTGCACTGAAAAATAAGCGTGAATCGAGCGCGCGGACGATATTGGGACTAGACGGCGATCGCCCGATTGTGATGAGCGGGCATCAACCGATTGTGTTTCATAACGGAATTTTGGCCAAGCTGATCGCACTCGATCAAGCAGCCAAGCGAACCAATGCGCAGGCGGTCTGGCTCGTGCCCGATCAAGATTCGGTGAACCCGGGCAGCGTTCGTGTGCCGGTGGGTGTTGGAGAGTTGTTACAGATAGAACTGGTCGAGTTGTTGCCCGATGGAGCGGTGCCGTCGGGCGCGTCGGTTGGTTCGATCGCTGCTGTTGAGATTGATT
The DNA here is from genome assembly GCA_024280755.1 of Planctomycetota bacterium. Lineage (GTDB taxonomy): Bacteria > Planctomycetota > Phycisphaerae > Phycisphaerales > UBA1924 > UBA1924. The sequence goes on along the minus strand of JAJRPN010000039.1, from coordinate 25,622 downwards.
CGCCGACCCATGAATCGCTCAAACCGATTGCTCAATGGCTCGATCAATATGCGGGGATGGAAACATTGGCCCAACAGTTTGGGTATGCGACGGTCGAGCATGCGTGCGAACTGTTGGGGATCGAGACGCCGAGGGTGATCTTTGCTTCTGAGTTGTTCGAAGCTGATGAGCTGTATGCAGTTGTCGAAACCATGTGCGATGATCCTGCATTGTGCGCACAAAGCTATAACAACGCGGTCTCTCAATATCCTAAGGCGGGCGTTCGGGCGTTGGTGATTGATGGCGATCGGATCGAGCTGCCCTTGTGGGGATGTCGAGCGGGCGAGGCGCGGGTGGCGATTGATACGATGAATATCGGTTCGTTCACCAAGGAGGAGTTGTTGCCTCGCGGGTTGTTGATGAGCGCGCTGGTGCGGGCGCACTTGGCGGATCTTTTTATTCACGGCACGGGTGGATATGTGTATGACCAGATTTCGGAAGACTGGTTCCGCGAGTGGTTGGGGATCGAAATCCAACCAATGGCCATGGTGACAGCGACGCAGCACCTAGAACTCGGGTTTTCACCAGATGAGGTGCTCGGTGTTTCGCAAGCACAATGGGCATTGCACCATGCGCGTCATACACCTGCGATGGTGGGGAATTTGTCGACCCAAAAACGCAAGGATGTGCTTGTATCGCAGATTGAGATGCTTGAGCCGAAGGATGGGCAACGCGAGGTGTTATATCATCAGCTTCAAATGTTGCTCACTGCGTATCGCGATGAGCATCAGGGCGAAATCGAGGTGTTTTCGAGGCAAGCCCAGCGGGCGAAGACGCTTGCTCGTCAGCATGAACTCGCGCGCGATCGCACCTGGGCGTTTGTGTTCTTTGGGAATGATGCGTTGCAATCGCTCGATCGTGCAACCCGAGCCGCGATGGGTTGATACCCTGTATACATGCTTCATATCTATTTTCGATCATTGTTCCTGTTCGCCTTGTTGTTGATGGTAGGGTGTTCGAAATCACCAGCCGATGCTTCATCGCCAGCGTCTACCAAGGCGCAGATTGAAGAGGCCGAAGCTCGGTTCGTGGTGTTTTCGCCTGCGATTGGGGTGATGCTGCGCGATCTTGGTTTCGAAGACTCAATCGTCGGCAAGCACACCTACGACACCGCGCTGAGCGATTCGATCGCGGTGGTTGGCTCGCATATTGATATCGACTATGAGATGTTGATTACGCTGGCGCCGAGTGATTTGTTCTTTGAACGCAACACGATTGAGATCCCCCAGCGGGTGCGAACGCTTGCTGATGAGAATGATTGGCAGATCTGGTCTTACGAACTCAAAACGCTTGATGATATCGCAACAACGATTGATGATCTGTACCTCAAACTCGTCGGCTTCAAAGAGAAACAGGTCGACGACGATAACTTCCTTGATTTTGATATCGATCCAACAGCCAAGTTTGATGTCGAGTTACCCAGCGCTCGGCTGGCAAGTGCATGGTCGCCGATTGGGCGGGCAGCGAGCAATGCGGGACTCATGTTGATCCTTGCCAGTGTTGATCCGCCCGGCGCGATGGGACCGGGCTCGTTTCATGCACAACTGATCGGTCGGCTTGGGATCGAAGCAGCGATTGTCGATGGCGGGATGTGGCAGGAGCTTGATTTGGAGGACATTATTGATCTTGCGCCCGATTCGATCTTGGTGTTCATGCCGAGCAAACCGAGTAGCGATGATTTGATTGGCGAGCCTGAGCCGATGACATGGGAACAGATTCAAGCCAAAGTTGGTAAGGTTTCTACCCTGCCGATCCCGGCTGTGGAACATCAGCGTATTGCGATAATCGAGCATCCGCTCGGATTGTTGCCAAGTTCATCGCTCGGGCAGGTTGCTGATGAAATCACAACGGCTGTGCGTGCATGGGATGCACGGGTGCCTTGAAACACGAATGATCTACTGATCGTTCGCTGTGAGTTCTTGCTGCATTTCTTTGGTGACATGCACCGAGTGGTGCTCGTCGAAGGCTGATTTGTCCAGGCTCTTGCCATGCTCGGCGAGGAGCGAATCGGCGTCTTTATAGTCTGCGAAATCAAGGTTGATCGAAAGCACATACGCGGCGCGGGTGCCCGCAAAGAGTTCGTCTTGCTGGGCTTGATCGAGTGTGATCGCATCGATTCCAGATTTGAATGCGACCCAATCTTTGCGCTGTGCTTTGCCAAACGGATCGAGATAGCGGGTGCCCTGGTTGTCGGCGAGGCCGAAGGCTTTACGGACGATGCGTGCGACAAAGGTGTTGCCGTTGCATGCGCCGAGTCGGACATAGTGCAACCCGAGCAGGTGTAATGGCTGGTCTTTATGGGCAGCGATGTGATCGATGTAGCGTTGGGTTCCTGGGTTTGGAGCGATCGAACCTGTATCGACACCAAAGAAGGCGAGGTCTTCGCGGATATAAGGGGTGAGGAGTTGATGCTCATTAAGCAGTGGTGAGATCAGATTGTTTGATGCGTGCGATTGAAGTGCAGCATCGAGTGCCGTGTTGACGAGGAGTTGTTGTGCCAGCACCAAGAGGTAATCTGCTTTGGGCATGGTGCCTTTGATCAGGGAGCCGGGGGTTGGTTGGCGTTCGGCGATCTGGTGGAGTGCCCAGTTGTCGTTCTTTAGGCGTGTGGTGATCATGATCGCTTTTCCTGGATGTTATTGAGAACGGGTCTCAATGGTAGTCGGTAAAATGCTTGAGTCAACGGTCCTTGTAATTTGGCTCAGCCTTTGCTGAAGGCGATCATGAACGCGGAGATATCGAAGAAGTTGAGCAGCCCATCGTGATTGAAATCTGCAGACGGGTTCTGGGAGTGAAACGCAATGAGGAAGGCGGAGATGTCGAGGAAATCTAACGAGCCATCGTTGTTGAGATCTGCGGGGTTTGATGTTGGGCAGCCGATGAACTTGACACTGAAGTCATCGATTGCAACTTCAACGGTATGATCTTGACCACGATCTTCAGCAAGGAATCGGACACGCATCTGATCAGTGGGTTCGATGAAGTTTGCAAAGTAGATTTCTACTTCATGCCAAATGGGTTCGTTTCCGAGATAAAAGTTATAAGAAAACCATGTTTGGCCATCATCATTTGAAAACCCAAGAGACATGGATTTGCTTCCAAATTGCTGAGTGGTGACGAACCAGAACCAGAAGCTGACGATTGGCTCTCCTCCAATATCGAGTGCGTTGAATCTTGGTGAGGTAAGGGTGGTGAACCCTCCATCCACATCCCGATCATCTGGGTCGGTCCCCGCGAATCCGTCAGTTACCCAGCAGATTGTGCCCGATGGTGTGTGGTCGTCTTCTGGCTGTATGCCGGTGCCTTGTGGATCCATGCGTGTCCAAATGCCGGCGGTTGCGGTGTCTGTGTCTGAGCCGACGATCCAACCGGATTCGATTTCAAGCGTGTCGATCGTTGATGTGACAGGTTCTTCGGATTGCATGGTGTATGGATTTTGTGCTCCATCGGGTGGGAAGGTATAGGTGTTTTCTATTGTGGTGGCGACTTGGAAGTAGTATTCGATGATGTCGCCACATGGGAGTTGTGGGAAATGGACGGTATAGTCTGCGAGTCCGTCTCTGAGCATAGGCGTTGGTTTGTATGGGTTGTCTGATCCGATTCGAGCGTAAAGGGTAACTGAAGCGGGATCAATTGTTTCTCGTGAATCGATCGCGGTGAGGCGGAGTGTGAACTCATAGGCTGATGGGTAGGTTGGATAGTTGTTGTGCCAGAAGGAAACGGGTTCGAGGACGCGTTCGATGTAGTGTTGGATGCCGGCGTAGTTTTCTTGGGCGCATGGGAGGATGTTGATTGGATCTGGATTGAAGTCTGAGTTTGCGGGACGGAGTTCAATGAGCATGCTTGGGATGTCGAGTTCGCCGTAGAACCAATCTGGTGAGTTGCCAGCATGTGGGTAGAGATCGGATGCTTGTTGTGCAATGTAGCGTTTTCCATGAACGGATTCGATATTTGTGACGATTTCGCTTGAGATGTGATCAAAGTATGTTGGGTCTGGTTCTGGAACCTCTGCGTTTCTGGAATATCCCCAAGGGTACATGACGAGTTGCGAGTAGGAATGGTATTCCATGTGGGCGGCAAGTTGGTCGCCGAAGCTCTTTGCGAAGTCGCGGATGGTTCTCGTTTCTGGTTCTGAGAAAGGATCGGTTCCTCTGTAGGTATCGCTGCCACTGCTTCCTGAAGATCCGCTGCCACCCCATTCGTATCCCCAGTTGCGGTTGATGTCTACGCCGTAGGAGCCGTTGGCATTTTCTCGGCGTGTTTTCCTCCAGTAGCGTTGGTCAGTCCAAGAAAAGGTGTACCCATCTGGATTGCCTATGGGGATGATGACGATTCTTGCGGAATCAAGAATGGCATGAATGCGTGGGTTGGTGTCGTAGTCTTGGATGAACTTGGAGGCGTAATAAGTGGTAGTCATTGGGGCGATCCACTCGCGGGCATGAACGGTGCTGAAGATAAAGATCACCGGGCGGTTGGCGAGCGGGTTCTCAATAGTGTCTGGAGCTGAGATAGTGATAGCGAACAAGTCTCGCCCTTCCCAAGATTGTCCGATCACGCTTGTTGAAGCCATATCTGGGCGAAGGTTAACGATATTGTTGATATAGTCGGTGATATCGTTGAGTTGTTTGTAGTTCGCAAACCAGTTGTCATCATGAACGGTCGTGCCGCGCTGTGATGGGCTTTTATCGAGCATTTCTTGTTCTTGTCTTTCAATCTTGACGAGTTGGTTCCAGTTGGCGGATGTATGTGCCTGGAGATCATCGATAAGCACATCATGAGGAATTCCCAAAGCAGTGATATTGTTTAGGTGAGATCGTTTGATCTGAATATCGAGTGGGCCAATTCCAATGTTTTCTGACCAGACAGATTCTGTCACTTCAAGAACAGCATCGAGTTGTGTTTGAGAGGTCGTGCGTACTCGAACGACCATCTGCCCATGGTAGATCTCGGGAGGCGTGTAGTTGAGCAGGTCGATTTGGTCAGCTTGGCGAACTACGATCGGCTCTGCAAGAACAGGGGGGGCACAGACCAATGCAAGAGTACATATAGTGAGAAAATGAATCTTCATACATGTAATGTACGTTCTGATTGAGTTGTGAAGTATAGAAACGCTCATTTTGTGTTGTGTATTTAGAAAAAAGCACCCCCGCGTGGATGCGCGGGGGCTCGTGGGGAGAGATGGGGGTTTGGGAAATCTCTCTTCTGCTTTAGCCGTTGGCGAATGCGGCGAGGAATGCGGAAACATCGAAGAAGTTCCACATGCCATCGTTGTTGAAATCTGCGATTGGTTCGAGATTTCCGAACGCTGAAAGGAACGCGGAAACATCGAAGAAGTTGAGCACGCCGTCGCCGTTGATGTCTGCGGGGTTGGCAGAGCATCCAACGGATTCGATCCGAAGGTCATCGACACCTGCTTCGACGATTGAGCCGCTGAAGAGATCTGATGCGATGAACCGGATGCGCATCTGATCGGTCGCGACAAAGATATCTGCGATGCGGAATCGTTTTTCGACCCAGTCGTTTGCGTTTTCGGTGACGGTTTCGAGTTCTACCCATGAGTTGCCGTTGTCGTTTGAAATTTCGACGAGCATGGAGTCTTCGTTGGCTGCTCCGCCTTGGTCGTTGGAATACCAGCGGTAGTAGACGATTTCTGCCTCGTCACCTGCGATGATTGCATCGAGCATTGGGGAGGTGAGGGTGGTTGCGCCGCCGTCGATGTCGCGATTGCCCAGGCTTGTGCCTGCCAGTCCATCGGTGACCCAGCAGTCTGTGCCCGTTGGGGTGTGGTCATCTTCTGGCTGTGCAGCTGTGGATTCTGGATTCATCCGGTTCCATACGCCTGTGGTTGCGGTGTCGGTGCCAGAGCCAACAGTCCAGCCGGTGTTGGTTTCCATGTCGTCTTCGAATGCGACAGTGAACTCTTGGGCGAGTGCGGTCAAAGGCAAGCTGCTGCCCGCCGATGGGAACGATGAAGTATCGCCAGCAGTCGTTGCGATTTGGAAGTAGTATTCGATGGTGCTATTGCAAGGCGTCGCGGGGAGGGTGCTTGTATAGCTGCCGCTGCCAGCGTTGGTCATTGCAGCGGGTGTAAACGCGCCAGTTGATCCGATGCGGGCGAAGAGCGTTGCGGAGGCTGGGTCTTGCGAAGCGATGCCGTCAGCAACGAAGAGCGAAACCGGCGTGAGTGTGTTCGCTTCGATGAAATCGATCGCGGCTGCACTCAGCGAGATTGCCTGGGTGGTGCGTTCGACGAAGAGTTTGGCTGCTTCGTAGTTTTCTTGTGCGGTTGGCAGAATAATCGAAGGCGGCGGATCAAAGCCGTCGAACCCGCCATCAGATGGACGGAGTTCAAAGGTGAGGCTCTTGGCGCCAAGTTCGCCATAGAACCAGTCGGAAGAATCGCCCGCAGCTGCGTAGAGATCTACCGATTGGATCGGGTTATAGAAGATGCCTGAGAATGAGAGGATCTCGTTGGAGAGATCGGTTGCGAGGTTGTCGTAGAAGGTGCGGTCTGGCTCGGGGGTGACCGCGCCGTCTGCATAGCCAAAGGGCCAAAGGATGAGCTGGGAGAATGTGTGGTAGTCGATATGGGCGACGAAGTCATCGCCATAGCTGAGCGCGAGATCGCGGAGCGTTTGGTTTTCTGGTTCGGAGAAAGCAGATACGCCGTGATAGACATCGCTGAATGGATCGCTCGATGCGCCTTGGCCGCCCCATTCGTATCCCCAGTTGCGGTTGATATCGACGCCGAAGGAGCCGCCGCCGTTGTTTCGGCGATTTTTCCTCCAGAAGCGTTCGGTGGACCATGTATAAAGGTAGCCATCGGGGTTGGTCACAGGGACGATGACGATGCGAGCAGTGTGCAAGATGTCGTTCACGCGTGGATCGGTGTCATAGGAGTCGACAAACTTGGATGCGAGGTAGGCAACAGTCATCGGCGAAACCCACTCGCGAGCATGCGTCGCCCCGTGCCAAAGCACAACCGGGCGATCGGCAGCAAGGTTGCCTGGAGCATCGGGCGCGGTGATGGTCAAGGCGAAAATATCGTTAGCCTGGATCGAATCGCCAACATCAGCCATCGAGGCTAAATCTGGGCGCAGGGTCGCGATGTTGTTGTAGTAGGTGATGATGTCTGCGAGTTGCTTGTAGTTGGCAAACCAGGCATCGTCATGGACAGAGACGCCGCGTTGATTTTGATCGGCATTTTGATCTGCGTTTTGTTGGTCGATCTGCTCTTGAGCTTTGACCTGCGCCCAGCTTGCATCGGTGTGGGCTTGAAGATCTGCGATGAGGACTTCGTGGGCGATGCCGAGTTTGGTGATTGCTGGGAGGTTGGATCGCTTGATCTGGATATCGAGCACGCCCACGCCTGTGCGCTCAGACCAGACCGATTCGGTCAGCGCGAGCATCGCATCGAGTTGGGCTTGCGAGTTGGTGCGGACTCGAATGGTCATCTGCCCTTGGTAGGCTTTAGGAGCAGCGTGGGTGCTGATGTTGATGCGTTCGATGTCGGGGATATTGATCGGTTGAGCAGCAGCCAAGCCCGAAAAAAGGACGAGCAAGGAGGTGGATAGTACAGAGGGGGTACGCATCGAGGGATCTCCGAATGGAAAAGCATGGCGTGGGAGCGCATGTGTTGGGATATTGTCATCGGCGAGCATTGGGTCGGCTGTGACTCAGATTTACGAAACAGCCGATCGAATCAAGTGCGGATCTAGACCAACCCGCACAAACACAAGCCTCAAAAAGAAGAAGAGAGTCTTGCGTTTCTCTATACGCCTTGAGCGATCGGAGAGTTGCATGAAACGATGGAATTGAAACGGATGGGTTTCTCTCTTGCGTTTTCATCCAAAACCGGGCACAATGGGCGAGGGTTCGATAAGTATGCTTTATCAGCATCGCTTGTATGGGGAATGTTTGTATGGGTGTGCAAGGAATCGAAGAAGAAGCGGGAGGTTCACAGCATCGCGCGACCATTGGGCGTGTTCTGAGTGATATCAGTGCGCTCGAACTCATGCTCGAAAAAGGCATGTTTGAAACAGGTATTCGTCGGATCGGGGCAGAGCAGGAACTCGCCTTGGTCGACGATGCCTGTCAGCCTGCTGGCGTTGGCCCTGAGATTCTTGAAGACCTCAATGAACCCAAAGCGACAACCGAGATCGGGCGATACAACCTGGAGCTGAACCTGTCGCCGATGGAGCTGACCGGAAGTGTGCTTGGCGATGTGCATCGCGAACTCGATGAGTTGATGGGGCGAACCGGGCAGGCTGCTGCCAAGCACAAGGCTCGGACGATCTTGATCGGGATGCTACCGACAATATCGCAAGATCATTTATCAATGGAGTACATCACCCCTCGCCCAAGGTATTACGCGCTCAATGAACGGATCTGTCAGGCGAAGGGTGGCGAGTTTCATATCCAGATCAAAGGCATCGACGAGCTCAAGTTTTCTCATGACAACATCATGGTCGAGGCGCTCAATACTTCGTTCCAGTTACACTTTCAGGTGAACCCTGAAGACTTCGCGTTGAGTTATAACTGTGCCCAACTGATCACCGCGCCCACATTGGCAGCAGCAGCCAACTCGGCGGTCCTCTTTGGCAAACGGCTTTGGCACGAAACACGCATCGCTATTTTCGAGCAAGTCGTTGATACCTCGGGCGCAGAGATCCCATCGCAGCGCGATGTGCTCAAGCGGGTCCGGTTTGGTGAAAAATGGGTCGAATCATCGGTGCTTGAGTTATATCGCGATGATGTTACTCGGTTCCGATCGTTGTTTGGGACTGATCAGGAAGAGGATTCGATCGCAATGGTCGAGCGAGGCGAGGTGCCCAAGCTCTATGGATTGCAGACGCACAACTCGACGGTGTATCGTTGGAACCGCCCGTGCTATGGCATCACCAACGGCAAGCCTCACCTTCGGATCGAAAACAGAGTCTTACCCGCTGGCCCGAGCCTGAGCGATGAAGTGGCCAATGCGGCGTTGTGGTTTGGGCTGATGGTTCAGTTGCCTAAGGTGTATCCAGATATGGCCGAGCGGATGCCGTTCGAGAATACGAGGGCAAACTTTGTGGCATCCGCGAGGTATGGCTTAAACTTCAAGATGCACTGGATGGATGATTCGACGATTTCGGTGCGCGATTTATTGCTCGAAGAACTCATCCCGCTGGCGCGGGCGGGTTTGAAATCGTGCTCGATTGATGCGGGTGATATTGATCGATACTTAGGGATTCTCGAAGCGCGGGTTGCATCGGGGAAAAACGGCGCGAAGTGGATGCTCGATTCGGTTGCCAAGATTCATGACTATGGGACACGCGCCGAGCGGCTTGGGTCGCTCACGGCAGCAACAATCGCCCGCCAGGCTTCCGATACGCCAGTGCATGAATGGGCATTGGCCGATTTGAACGAGTGTGGCAACTGGCAGTGTCACTATGAACGCGTTGGGCAATATATGCAGACCGATTTGTTCACGGTGCAGGCCGACGAGTTGATCGATCTCGCAGCGTCGATTATGGGGTGGGAAAAGGTTCGCCATATTCCTGTTGAGGATGAGAAGCACAACCTGGTGGGGCTGCTCAGTTATCGGGCGATACTCAAGATCGTTGCCGATCCAAAGATGCGATCAAAGGGGACGATATCAGTCGCTGATATCATGGAGCGTGACCCGGTGACCGCATCGCCAGAAATGCCCACCCTTGAAGCAATCGAGCTGATGAAATCACACGGCACATCGTGCTTGCCAGTTGTAGAAGAGGGCAAGCTTGTTGGGATTGTGACCGAGCATGATTACATGCGCATTGCAGGGCAGTTGCTCGAAGAGCAGCTGCGCAGCAAGCGCGCTCAAGAAGAGTAGCCAAGATTGGTAAGTTTTGGGCGGCTTCTGGGTCTTGTGGATCTATGATTTGATGCAGGAAATCTAGCCATAGGCGCCCTTAGTTATGTCCACAAACGACGAACAAACGCAAGAACAAAAAGAATCGCAAGTTGTTGGTGCAAGGTGGACGAAACGCGAGCTCGGGCGGTATGAATCGGATGATCGCGTTGTTCAGACACTTGTGATTATTGGTGGGGTGCATGGCAACGAACCGGCGGGGTTGTTGGCAGCGGAGAAAGTTCTCAAAGCACTTGAAGAAGAACAACCCACGGGCTTTGATGGTCGGCTTGTGGTGCTTGGCGGGAATCTTCCTGCGCTTAATAGCGATGATAAGAACGCACGGTACATCGATTATGATCTCAATCGGATCTTTGTCGATGAGCAAATCGCGATGCCTGCCGATACCAGCGTCGAGCATGGGCAGATGCAAGAGTTGCTTGCAGCCTTGCGTGCTATCAAGGCACGGAGCGATCGGATGATCGTGATGGATCTGCACACGACGAGCTCTGATGCGCCGCCGGTGGCGGTGTTTGAGGATTCGATTATTGCCAGGCGGTTTGCCAGGCAGATGCCGTTGCCGATGTATTTGGGGTTTGAAGAAGAGCTTGGCGGATTGGTGATCGATCGGGTGACCAATGAGCTTGGCTCGGTCGCGGTTGTGATTGAAGGCGGTCAGCACAATGATCCACAATCAGTTGCAGTGCATGAAGCAGCAATCTGGGCCGGGTTGCACGCTGCGGGAATACTCCGGGTTGATGCGTTGGTGCACAGGCGGGCGCCTGGGAATATCTTGCGTGAAGCGGTGGGGGGGCAGGCGTATAAAGTGTTTGATATTCGCCATCGTCAACCGATCGAGCATGAGAACTTTGTGATGTGCCCGGGGATAGTCGCGGGCAAAGTGGTCAAGCAAGAAGTGACGGTTATCGCGATCGAGGCGGGCAAGGAGATCAAGTCGCCGGTGCGTGGGCGTGTGTTTTTACCCAATATGCAGGCGCACAAACGCGTTGGTGATGATGGGTTCTTTATTGTGCGTCATATTCATGAAGGTTGGCTTGGGTTTTCGGCGCGGGTGCGCAAACAAGAATGGATCCACTGGATAATCGCCCATCTGCCTGGCGTATATCCGATCGATGACGGCGGGCACGGTTCGCTCTTTGTCGATCGCGATATCGCGGGCGTGCTCAAACGCCAGGTGTTTCACCTATTTGGGTATCGCCTGATCCGCCATGATCAACGCAACGGCGGGCACGGCGCAATGCGTGTTTGGAACGGGATCGCCTCGTTCTGTAAGGCCTTTTTTCGCGGGCCGATCCCGGGCGGGCCAGATCGGGATGATCCAAGATTCTGGATTGTGCGTAGGCATTCTCTAGACCGCCCGAGCCGTTGATCGGGTATAGTCGGTGTATGAAAAACACACTCGTTCTGCTCTTCGTCTCGTGCATGGTCGTGGTGGGCATCGGCTGCCAACGCAGGCTCATTTGCGAGTACCCGGCGCCAACGATCCAGCAGGTGTATCAGCGTGGTGCAGTTGCAGCAGATCAAACCGCAGCTTCGCGGGCTGGCGCAGCGATGCTCGCCAAAGGGGGCAACGCGGTCGATGCTGCGGTGGCTGCTTCGTTTACGCTTGCGGTCGTGCGTCCCGAATCTTGCGGCATCGGTGGTGGCGGGTTTATGGTCATTCATCTACCCAACGATCCAACGCACGGGTATGTGCATACGGCGATCAACTATCGCGAGACGGCGTATGTCGATGCGGATTACTATGAACGAACTGGTAAATCGAGCACCATCGGCGGAGCAGCCGTCGCGGTGCCGGGGACGGTGAGTGGGTTGCTCTATGGGCTTGAAAAATATGGCACGCTTGATCGGGCAACCGTGCTTGAGCCTGCGATGCAAGCAGCAAGGCGTGGGTTTCGACTCGATCATCACTACGGAACTTCGGCGAAGAAACTGATCGAACGATTCAACGACCAGCCAGAAATGAAGACGCAGTATCCACTGATGTGGAATCGTTTTCTTCAGGAGGGGCGAGCGTGGGAGATGGCGATCGGCGGGGTTTCGATGAGTAATGATCCGATATACCGTGCACTGGCGTTGATTGTTGAGCATGGACGCGCAGGTTTTACGCAAGGCCCGGTTGGCGAGGCGATTGTGCGCGCGGTGCAAGAGGCTGGCGGCGAGATGGCGCTGGCGGATCTTGATGGGTATGAGGTGCTTGAGTATGAGCCTTTGGAACGAGAGATCAACGGGTATAGGTTTGTAACGATGCCTCCGCCATCGTCGGGCGGGGTGACGATGCTCGAGACGCTGATGATTCTTGAATCGCTCAACTATGACTTTGATGCGCATGCGCTGGGGGATACACCCGCGACGCATCAGCTTATTGAAGCCCTTAAGCACGCGTTTGCCGATCGCTCGAAGTATCTGGCTGACCCGGAGTTTGTCGACTTGCCGATTGATGATCTGCTTGATGAATCGGTCATTGAAGAGCGGGCGCAGATGATTACCAAGGGGGTTCATGACCCGGCGTACTATGGCACTGCGAATCTGATTCCCAACGATGGTGGGACGAGTCATATCTCGGTGGTTGATCCTTGGGGCGGCGCGGTGGCGTGCACCGAGACCGTGAACCTTGGGTTTGGTTCGTTGGTTGGTGTCGATGAGTTTGGGTTTATTCTCAACAATGAGATGGATGATTTTACAACGGTGCGCGGGCAGCCCAATGCGTTTGGGTTGATTCAGTCGGATCGGAACTTGCCAGCGCCGGGCAAGCGTCCATTGTCGAGCATGTCGCCGACGATTGTGCTTGATGGTGATGGGCAGGTGTTTGCGGTGGCGGGGGCATCGGGCGGGCCACGGATTATCACCGGAACGCTTGAGTCGTTGCTCAATGCAATGGCCGGGAAGAGCGCGGGAGTTTCGATCGGATTGCCTCGAGTTCATCACCAGTGGCTTCCAGACAAGTTGTATGCCGAAGCGGGGTTGCTCGATGCGATGCAGAAACGAGCCAATAGAGGCTTGTCATGGAATGTAATCCAAGGAACTCGCTCGGTGGGCAATGTGCAGATGATTCGACGAGATCCAGATGGGAAGGGCTGGCAGGCTGCGTGTGATCGACGCAAGGGCGGAAGGCCGGCGGGGATAAACTGAGGCTGTTGATTTCGGACATGAATCAAAGCTATTGAAGATGAGTTTCTGGTGCTTGGTGTGCCTAGATTTGACTTCATGAGTTGTACCCATCTATCAGAAACTTCAGAGACCAAACCAGGACTCCGCGCGGGGATTACCATCGCGACACACTTTGTCGTCGATGTGTTTTCGTTTGTTGGCGTAGCATTGCTGCCATTGTTTGCGGTGCTGTTGGATTTGCCGACGGAGAAGAAGGCGTTACTCTTGGCGCTCGGCTCGTTTTGTTCAGGGGCGATCCAGCCGATCGTTGCGTGGGCGAGCGATAAGTTTGATACACGGGCATTGGGCACGCTTGGCTTTGTGGTTGCGGTGTTGTGCATCGGCAACCTGGGGATGGCGACGAACTTTACGCAGTTTGCGATTTTATATAGCTTGGGTGCCGTCGGGATTGGTGCGTTTCACCCGCCCGCAGCAGCGATCGTTGGGCACCTTGGAGGCTCGAAGCGATCGATAATGATCGCGTTGTTTTTTCTCGCCGGCATGAGCGGCGGGATTATTGGTAATGTGTTCACGCCTCGCTATGTCGAGATGATGACACCGATGGTTGATGGGCAGCCTGATACGGTTGCTGGTGTATTGGCGTTGCGATGGTTCATTCCTGTTGGGCTTGCGTTTGCAGTGTTGTTGGCGTTGACGATCCACAAAACCGGGCATCGACATTCGTCATCGGCGGATCATCATGTCTCGATGGAGCCGAGCGATCGGCGCCAGCGGTGGTTCGCTGTCGGCGTGCTGTATGTGGCCAATATGGTGCGGTTTAGTGTGAACATGGCGTTGATTTATTTGCTCGTGGAGCTTGCCAGCCAGATCACGCTTACACGATCGGATACGGCACTGAGCGACGGGCAACTCGGTGTTCAAGCCTCGCAACTCAATGGACTATTCCAAGCGTCGATGCAGGTGGGGATGGGAAGCGTCGGGATTATCCTTGGCTTCATGCTCTCCGCCCGGTTTGAGAAACTCGCGTTTGTCGTGTTGCCCATCTTGGGATCATTTGCGTTGTTCATGATTCCGCGGGCAGGCATGTTCGCAACGGGTGCAGAGGTGCCCGTGGCGATCATCGGGACGATTCTAACTGGTGTTGGGTTTGGCGCGGTCATCCCGGTGAGTATCTCACTCGCCCAACGATTGCTCCCGCACAGAACAAGCCTTGCGAGTGGTTTAATGCTCGGCGGCGCATGGATGCTCGCGTTTGTCGGGCCGATCTTTGCCGAGATCGTGCATAAAGGGTTTGCCAGCAAGCCGGGCACGCCAAGGTTTGTGATCAATACAATCGAGTCGCTCCCCGAAGGCTTATCGGCGTCGCTGCTCGATGGGTTCGGGCTTGATGCCGGGTTCACCGCGACAGCGGTTGCACTTTTTCTTGCGGGTTTGATTTCGCTCTTGCTTCCTCAAAAACTCATCGTAGAAGTCGCAAAGCACTGATTTTGTGAATCTGTTTGTGACACACTTGTGACATTCAAAGATGTGGTCGAGCGTGTGACAAAGCCGTGACAGCTTTGCGCGTGTTTGGGTTGTATCTATTACGGTGCCGAGAGGTCATGTTGATCGATCGGTCGCCCAACAGGAGATACACGCATGAAACGGTCATTGAATACAGTCCTCGCGCTCATTGCTCTTTCAGGTTCTGCATTGGCGATGGGGTACAGCCCGCAGCCAGAAGAAAGCGAGTTGGCCGTCGACAGCAAAGTCGTCGCCCATCGCCAAGGGTGTGGGTCGCGTCAACTACAAGACCAGAACAAGAATTTCGATAACTGCCTCCAACAACAAACCTACATCGATGTTGTCTTTGTGCTCGACACAACTGGTTCGATGGGCGGGTTGATCGAAGGGGCGAAACAGAAAATTTGGGCGATTGCCAATCAGATCTCCCAAGCGCAGCAAACGCCTGTGATTCGCTTTGGTCTCGTTGGCTATCGAGATCGCGGAGACGAGTATGTCACAACCATGACCGCACTGACCGAAGATATCGATACGGTATATGCAGACCTTATGAACTACCAAGCTCGCGGCGGCGGCGATACGCCCGAATCAGTGAACGAGGCTTTGTATGCCGCGGTAGAGCGTTTCGATTGGACGCAGCAAGAGGGTTCGCTCAAGTTGATCTATCTCGTGGGCGATGCACCACCAAAGATGGGATATCAGGATGATGTGAAGTACCAGGCATCTTGTCGAATGGCCTATGAGCAGGGTATTAACATTAACACCATTCAATGCGGATCACTCAACGGCACCAAAGAGATCTGGCAAGAGATCGCGCAGCTTGCCAACGGTGCCTATGCCGCCATCCAACAAAACGGCGGCGTGGTTGCGATATCAACACCTTATGATGAACAACTCGCCATGCTTGATGCAGGCATCAGCAAGACCATGCTCGATTATGGTGAAGCAGATATGTTTGCTTATCAAGATGCCAAGCGAGAGCGAGCGAGCAGAATCAGTTCCAAAGCTGCACCGGAAGCGGCAGCGGATCGCGCGGTGTACAACAGCTCTGTCGCGGGTCTACGAAACATGCTCGGTAAGCAGGAACTTGTCGACGACATCACCAACGGCGTGATTTCATTTGATGAGGTTAGAAAAGAGCAACTCCCCGAGGAACTCCAGTCACTAACAACCGAAGAACTCAAGGAAGAGGTCGATCGCAGACAATCCAAGCGTGCCGATCTCAGCAAGACGATCAAAGAACTCGCAGCCAAACGAACCGCGTATCTGCTCGCCAATCAACCCTCAGCCGCCAAGGATGGATTCGACCAGAAAGTGCTCGCAGCACTGATCGAGCAAGGGGCACGCGTCGGGATTCAGTTCAACGCGGGTGAAACACAGAGTGAAACAAAGGGCGAATCGAAAGAAGAAACGAAAGATCAGCCGATAGAACCAAAGGACGGCTGATTCCTCATCGCGTATCCCATATCATTGATAAACCACAAGGAGCACATCATGAACACATCCTCCACGCTCGCATGCGCAGCCGCGTTGCTGATCGCCTCGGCAGGGCTTGCAGACGAAACCGCGTTGACCATTTACTCATCCGCCCAGCCCGGCGCGATCTCGCCAGATCTCTACCGCCCGATCCCAGGGCAAGGTGCAGGCTATGGCTACAACATGCACCGCCAGATCCCCGGCTATGCCATCATCAAACAACAACGCGATCTCCAGATCGAACGAGGGATCTCGAATCTGACATTTACAGGTGTTGCTGCATTGCTCGATCCAACAACCGTGATGTTTGAATCGCTGACCGACCCAGATGGCACGACGGTGCTCGAACAAGATTATCGGTTTGATCTTTTAAGCATGGACAAAATGCTTGAGCGGTACATCGACAAAGAAATCATCTGGGGCGGGCAGAGCGTAAAGCTCTTGTCGGTGTCGGCGGGCGGCATGCTTCTCCAACGCGAGAACGGCGAGATCGAGTTCCAACAAGGCTATCACGGCGTGCGGTTTCCATCGATGGCTGAGGGCTTGATTCTCAAGCCAACGCTCAACTGGATGGTGCAATCGCAAACCGGCGGCGAGCAAGAAACCCGGATCTCCTACCAAACCAGCGGCATCACCTGGTGGGCCGATTACAACATTGTCTATCACGACGGCGATGATGCGAATCATGGTACGATGGATCTGGGAGCGTGGGTCTCGATCCTCAATCAATCCGGCGGCTCGTATATCGATGCGGATCTTAAGTTGGTTGCTGGTGATGTTCACCGGGCACCAAGAGGCGGCGGCGGACGATCACCATTCCAAGGTGGAAGAGAAGCCGATGTGATGATGATGAAATCTGCACCTGGCTTCGAAGAAAAATCATTCTTTGAGTACCACCTCTACACCCTCGGCCGACCAACCACGATCCCAGACCGTTCAACCAAGCAGATCGAACTCTTTGAAGCCGCCAAAAATGTGCCGGTCGAAAAGAAGATGCTCTACGATGGTTCAAAGATGTTCATGAACTATGGTGGCATCCAGAATGGTAAAAACTTTGGAATCACATCCAATGCAAAGGTCGAAGTGTTCCTCGTGTTTGAAAACAAGAAGGAACTGGGTTTGGGCATGCCTTTGCCCGCCGGTCGTATCCGTGTGAGCAAGCTCGACGAGGCTGACGGTTCGTTTGAGTTCATCGGCGAAGACACTATTGATCACACGCCAAAGAACGAAAGAATCATGATCAAGCTCGGCAACGCGTTTGATGTTGTTGGCGAGCGCCGACAAGTCTCATTTACACGCGGAAAAAAATGGATTGTTGAATCTTTCGAGATCAAGATTCGTAATCACAAAGATCAGTCGGTAGAGGTGCAAATTCAAGAGCACCTCTACCGTTGGACAAACGCGAAGGTCACTAAGATTTCGCATAACCACAAGATGCTCGATTCTCGCACCATGCGCATCCCGGTTACGGTCGAAAAAGACGGCGAAGTAACCGTGACTTATATTGTACGATACGATTTCGAATAAGCGGGAGCTTCTATGTCATTGGGCATTATTCTTGTTGTTGAAGACGACGACGCGATTCGGCGAGGGCTCGCCGACGCGTTGTCATATTCTGGATACACCACCCACGACGCGCCCGATGGGGTCGCGGGCTTAGAGCTTATTTTATCGACTGATGCCGATCTGGTTCTGCTCGATATCATGATGCCCAAGATGGACGGGCTCGAGGTGCTTGCCGAGCTGCGAAAGGTCAAGCCGTCGCAGCCCGTGATCTTCCTCACCGCCCGAGGCGAAGAGTACGATCGCATTCAAGGACTCAAGCTCGGCGCCGATGATTATATCGTCAAACCTTTTAGTATTGATGAACTGCTTGCAAGAGTCGAAGCGGTGCTCCGCCGATCGCCAGGAAGACCAACAAGCCGATCGACGGTCACAATCGCAGGAAGGGAGATCGATTTCGAACGCCGTGAGGTTATATTGCCCGATGGCATACGCAAATCATTCACCGAACGCGAATGCGAAGTGCTCGGGTTCTTGGCATCAAATGCAGGCCGGGCCGTTTCGCGTGAAGAACTCTTGCAAACAGTTTGGGGCTTAGATCCAAGGGGCACGCACACGCGAACGGTCGATATGACCATCGCGCGTTTGCGAGAAACACTCGATGACGAGCCGACGAATCCGAGTGTTATCAAGACCGTGAGAGGCAAGGGCTACATGCTCGCAACTCCTGATGATACAAACGAGGCTTCAGCATGAACACCCGGCGCGTGATGACATGGCTGATCTTCTGGAGCAGCGTCGCGCTTGCGTTGGCAGCGTTGGCATGGGTGTCGGTCGAGGTTGTTGCGCTTGAAAAGCGTGAAGCCACCGCGCAAGTACAAGCGTCACGGCAAGAATCTATCCGCCGCGCGCTCTGGCGAATGGACTCGCGTATGGCTCCGATCCTTGCGATCGAAGCATCGCGCCCGCTCACCGATTATAAATCGCTCGAAGGCTCACGATCGAGTTGGCTGCTCAACGCCAACGCCAATCGCCAGATTGATCTTCAGGTGGCGGGTTCGAACTACTCCTTTGCAAACTCCTATTTCGAGTTTGAGCAGCCCGAGGAAGCGGACGACAAGAAGGCTTCCGGGCAGATCGCCATGCTGCTCAACAAGTCGAAACCTTCTGCTGATTCAGAACGCAAAAAAACATCATCCGTCCCTCCGCTCAAAGAAGTTCTTGATGACCAAGTAGACTCGCTCAGCACGAACGGAACTGGGTTGTCCGCTACAGAAACAGATTCTGATTACGCCGCTCGCAAGCGTGTTGCCGACATCGCAATACAAACCACTCGGCAAGATAGATCTTTGAAGAATGAATACGATCAGCACACTGACTCTAGTCAGGAAGCGGACGAGCAAACGATTCAGTTTGATGGGGAAGGAGTGCAAGAGAGCCAGCTTCTCCCAGGGGCGAATGAGTTTTCATCATCAGCCTTTGGTCTTGGCAAAGCCTTCAAGGACCAATCAAAGCAAGTCAACCAAAGTATCGGCACGCTTCGCCCGCGTTGGATCGCTGATGATGCGGGAGTCCTTCAACTTGTTCTTGTTCGCTCGGTAGTTATCGAAGGAAAGCCTGTAATACAAGGAGTATGGCTCGATTGGGTAGCATTGCGGACCGACCTGCTCGAATCGGTAACCGATGTCATACCTCGTGCATCACTCGTCGCAGTCACCGGCCCACGATCTTCAATGATCGGTGGCTACCAACTCGCAACAATACCCGTGGAGTTCATTCCGCCAGCAAACACATCGGTTTTATCGTGGCGATGGTCGCCTGCGACGGTCGGGTTGCTCGTTACATGGGTCGCGATTCTTGCAACGATCATCGCGGTGGGGGCGGTGCTTCGCGCAGCAATTGTGCTGAGTGAAAGGCGAGGCATGTTTGTCAGCGCGGTAACCCATGAACTCCGCACTCCACTCACAACCTTTCGGCTCTATTCACAGATGCTCGCCGACGGCATGGTGACCGACGAACAAGTCCGCACCGACTATCTCCAAATCCTCAAGCGCGAATCAGAACGCTTGACCGGTATTGTCGAAAATGTCCTTGAATATGCAAGGCTTACGCGTCAACGATCATCAAAGGATAAAGCCGCCGGCGTGCAAACTCTTTCGCCCGGCGCGCTCGTCGCGCGGTTCCGCCCTGCTTTAGCACGCCGGGCCCAGCAGAGCAATCTCGATCTTGTCGTATCGATCGATCTCGAAGCACACCAAGATCGAACATTAATGGTCGATCCCCACGCGGTCGAACGAATCATGATGAACCTCGTCGAGAATGCATGCAAATACGCATCGCCCGCAGAAGCCGATGAGCAATCAGAGGCTTCTATTGAAGACGCAGATACACGCATCCATTTCGACATCACCATTCAAGACGACATGCTCGAAATGCTCATCGCCGATCATGGACCAGGAATCGCCCCCGGCGAAGGCGCTCGGATCTTTGGCGAGTTCCAGCGAGGATGGAGAGGATTGTCAAACGCACGATCGGGCTTAGGCTTAGGGCTCGCGCTCTCGCGAGGCTTGGCCAAAGAGATGGACGGCGATCTTGTTCTCACCAAACGCCGCGGGCACGGCGCAGAGTTCTTGCTGACGATCCCGCTCGATGAAATTCAGCAAACAGAATCATAATCCAAAGCAAGCCCAAGCCTGTTCTTCGCTGATCCTTTGATCAAAGTTGATCGCCTGCGATTCATCCATCCCAATACGCCGACGATGCACCGCAGCCTGAATCGAATCTTCCGGATTCGCACGCACGATCGGCACATCAGAGCCAAAGATCAGATCCACGCCCGGCTCCATGCCAGATTCAATCAACTCGCGGATTGGAAACACCCGGTCAAGCCGGTCAGGAACCGCACGCATCAACGCCTCGATATCCGGCAGAAGATGGCAAGGCTGAAGCGATGCAATTGCGCCGAGTTCCGTGAACCGATGAACATCCGTTTCGTCAATCAGTTCCGCGTGTTCGATCCGACACCCAGTGTGCGCACAATCTGTTCGTTCGATCGAATCAAGCACCGCCCGCACCGCACCATCGCCAATGGCATGGGCAGCGAGCGGCAGGTTGTGTGCCTTGCAAATTTCAAGCATCCGATCAATCTGTCCAATCTTCATCATCGGCGTACCACACAGAAAATCCTTGTGCCCGTCAGCAAACGGCTTAAGCATCCACGCGGTGCGCGAGTTAAAGGTACCGTCAACAAATATCTTTCCGCCACCAAGTGTGACGGCGTCTGTGTTCCAATCGTTTGATCCTGCGAGGGTCTCTCGCAGATTTTTCATCAGCGGGAACAGCACCGATTTGATTTTGATCTCGCCCGCGCTATACAGATCACTCAATACCCTGCCAACCCAAGGCTGCGTCTTGAGTTCATGCATCTCCACATAGCCCATAGCTTCAAGATGCAAACACGCATCGCGGACCAGTTCAATCCGCTTCGAGTTCTTCGGCTCAGGCACAGCACTCCACATTGCCAGCGCTGCATGCTCAATCAGCACACCAGTCGGCGTTCCGTCTGCATCAAGCTCGACACGCCCAGAATCAAACATGCTCTCCCCGGTGATTCTTGCTTTGGATAAGGCTGCGGACGAAGCGACCATCTTGTGATAATCAAAGCACCATGCAACAACCGCCCGATCATCGCATGCCAAATCAAGTTCCTGTCGCGTCGGCCAACTCGGATCGCTCCACCCATCAGGGCGGGCGCCATGAGCAAGGACCCATTCATCAGCTTCAGCGTTTTTCGCTCTTGCTGCGAGCAACTCGATCATCTCTTCGCGTGTGGTGCATTCGCACAGATCGACCATGTGCAACGATCGCCCAAGTTGGAAAAGATGAGCATGCCCTTCGCGGAGTTGTGTTGGTCTGCTTGAGTTCACGAGATGCTACCGAAGAGTGCTGCCAGTACATCTTCAGCCTGTGTCGCGTTCTTTACAGGTGAAGGAAACTCGACACGCACCACGCCAAATGGTCCGCGCACATCAAACCCGACCAGATCGATTCCCACCGCCGTTGGCTCTTCGATATCCGCCTTCGCCAAGAGTTTGCATACTTCGCGCAAAGCCTTGCGATCGATATTGAGCTTCTTACACAGCCCAGAATGCTCATCCATCAGCCCATTTGGAATCTCAAGCTCTTCCTTGCTGATCACTTCGCCCGATTCAAGCTTGGCAAAGTTGATCTTCCCGTGCGCCCAAACCGAGCGAGGTTGATGCAGGTGATACGCCAAGAACCGATCGCATGCCTCTTCGCCGATGGTCGTGGTGAGATCAAGGCTGACTCGAATCGGCGCATCAAATGTGTCTTCAGGAAGAACAAGCACAACATCCTCGCCATCGAGCATCTCATCTTCGATCGTAAGAACAAGTGAGCCCGTATGCGGATCAATCATATAAAGTGTTTTGTGCGGGCGAGAATCAACCAGCAGCGTGCCCGCAGCATGCCCACGAATCAATCGCGTCGCTCGCTCGATTGCATACTGATATTCTTCATTCATAGAGATTTCCAAACACGGATCACCGTTCAGAAGCACTATACGCGGAAGATCGAACCAAGCTTCTTGCCGAGCATCAACGACGCACCAAACAGCGTGATCGTCAACAGCGTCATCCCCCACACACCCATCGCGCTGGCAATATAAATCCCGTCGCCCAACCGATTTGTAAACTCAAAGATCATTTTCGTGATCGGGAAGTGATCGCTTCGCTGGGCGAGGATCAACGAATCCGATACCTCAAGCATCGAGAAGCTAAAGACCAACAACCCGCCCGCAATCAGGTTCGCCATGATCAACGGGATAATCACCTTACGCACCGCAGTCACCCGCGTCGCGCCAAGATTCACCGCAGCTTCTTCAAGCTCGCCCGAGGTTTGTTCGAGCCCAGAAACCGTCGATCGAACAATATAAGGCAAGCGACGAATCGCATACGCGATAATCAACAGCGGAAACGGGTTCGGATTCGTCCCGAACACCTGCAAGGTGCCTTCGAGAATATCCCCGCTACCAAACGGCCAACGCAGTGTCATCGCGACATACCCGAACGCCATCACCAATCCAGGCACCGCCAAAGGCAGCATGCACAAAGCATCGAGCAACCCGCGCCCCTTGATCGTCGTCCGCACAATGATGTATCCAATGACCACGCCGAAGCCCATGTTGAGCACCATCGCAATCAGTGAGAGCATCAATGAGTTCTTGATCGAGTTGAATGACTCAGGCGAAGTCAGCGCTTCATTAAAGTGCGAACCCGTAATATCCTTAGGCAGAACCGTCGCGTACCACGATCCGGGCTCGGCAATACTCGTCAACACCACCCCAAGGTGAGGCATGACCGCAATCACAATCACACTCCCGAAGGCCAATGTCGCCAACCAGCCCCACATGCCGGTGAGTTGAGTCTCGGCATTGGCGGTTGATGCCTTGGAGTACATCGCGTACCCCTTTTTACCAAAGATAAACTTGCCGAGCAGATAAAACGAGATCGCAGCAACCAAAAGAATCATCGTCAACGCATACGGCTCGGCGTTATTCTGCACATCCTTGAGCCCATAGAAAATCTGCACCGATGTCACATCGTAATAGTCGAACATCAAAGGCGTGCCAAGCTCAGTAAAACTCCAGATAAACACAATCGTCGCACCAGCAAAGATGCCCGGACGGATCAAAGGCAGCGTGATCTTCAAAAACCGCTTCCACCCGCCCGCACCAAGGTTCTCGGCACATTCATCAAGCGCAGGGTCAAGGTTCGCCAATGACGCAGTCGCATTGAGATAGATAATCGGATACAGATGCAACGCCATCACCGCAACCACGCCCCAGAACTTCGAAGTCCCAAGCACATCCCAGTCGGTCCCCAGCAACGCATTGAGCGCTCCCTCACGCCCGAGCAATGCACGGATACCAATCGCCCCAACAAATGGAGGCAAAATCAAAGGCACCAAAATCGATGCGTTGAGAATCTTCTTGCCAGGAAAGTTAAACCGAGCGCTCAACACCGCCAAAGGCAACGAGATAAGAATACACAAAGTGGTGGTCGCCACCGCGATCTTAAACGCGTTGACGATCCCCGCTACGCGCGTCGGGTCTTTGAACACCAATATCAAATGATCAAGCGTCCAGCCCTCGCCCGTAGCGATATCGGCAGCGAAACCCCCACGAACAGTCAGCCCGATCGGATAGAGCAGAAAGAGTGCGAGTATAAAAAGGATCGCCGAGAGCAACCCATACTGAATCAAGTTTCGGAACATTCGTGCAGACATCGACTGCCAGTGTATGAGCCAAACACGCGCTTTGCACGGAAATGATCGGATTCTCGTCATAACCGGACAAAGGCAGACGATGTACGCATTTCTCGCGTGCAATTCATGCTCATTTAACCTAGAATGGGACGGATAGGTACACGGAACTGAACGGATTCAGCCAACCGCACTGCCAACATAGATTTCTCAGGAGGTCAATATGCGTATCAATGTTGTAGGACTTCACGGCATCGAAGTAACCGATGCCATTCGCAATCACGCCGAATCCAAGACGAAAAAGCTCGATAAATTCAACGATTTTATCCAACAAATCGATATCAAGTTCTGGAAAGAAAACACCGCAAAAGAGTCATATTCCGTAGAAATCGCGGTTGATGTCATCAATCACCCCGATTTTCTTGCCAAAGCAGACGGGCATGACCTCTATCTGGTCATCGACGACGCCATCGCCAAGGCGGTACGCCAACTCAATGACCACCGAGAAAAACTCAAAGTCACATCCCGATAAATGGATGAAAAGACATCTCAAGATAAGTATCACGCCCGACCGGGTTTGGCGCATAGGATAGAACATGAAACTGACGGAAATTATCCAGCCAGACTCCATCGTTGCCCCGCTGGGCACGAACGATCGGGATGAAGTCATCAAAAATATGATCGATCTCTTGATCGATACAGGTGCTGCACCAGCCTCGATCAGGGATGACCTGATCGAGCGGGTGCTTGATCGTGAACGAAAACACTCCACAGGCTTCGGCAGAGGCGTCGCTGTTCCCCATGTCAAACATCCCGACATCGAACACATCACTGCTGCCATCGGAATCAGTAGCGAAGGGATCGACTTCAACTCCCTCGATAAACAGCCCGTCTACACGGTGTTCTTGCTGCTCAGCCCACAAAGCAGGCCCGAAGAGCATCTCCAAGCAATGGAGATCATCTTTAAAAACCTGTCCAAAGACACCTTCCGAAGATCACTCCGCCAAGCCGGAGGCAAAGTCGAGATCCACCAACTCCTCGATGACGCCGACAACCACCGCCTCGGTGGCTGACCTCGCTGCTGTATCAGCCCGATGTGATCCTCTCTTCTCCCCTCTCGCATTCCATCTAAAAACAAAGGCCTCGGCATGAGCAAAACCTGTTCATCCAAAATGAAGATTACCAATCGCCAAGGGCTCCATGCGCGCCCAGCGATGGACTTCGTGCAGGCCGCCAGCACCTTCGTTGCAGATGTTCGTGTACGCAGCGACGACGATGAAGCCGACGGCAAGTCTGTGATGGAACTCATGATGCTCGCGGCAACCCAAGGCACCGAGATCGAAGTCATCTGCGTCGGCGAAGATGCCCAAGCCGCCCTCAAACACCTCGCCTCACTCGTCAAACGCGGTTTCGACGAAGAAGACGAGTAACTTCTTTGGCTGATACTATTGATAATCACCAAGCCCCGTAGCACAGGCGTCCCGCCTGTCGTCCTTGCGTGTTTTCTTTCGCCTCCCCCGATCCTCCGGGGGAGGCGTCATGCGAGGCATACACCTTTTCTTTGCCCCTCCCTGCGCCCCGCGGGGAGGTGGCTGCGCAAGCAGACGGAGGGGTGTCTTGGTCTTTGAAAGTCAGTATCAGCAAGATGAAAAAGAAACACGAAGACACCCCTCCGTCTCACTTCGTTCGACACCTCCCCGCGGGGCGCAGGGAGGGACAAAGCTAGGCCCTGTCTGACGGCTCGGCTTTTTTCGACTATTCGCCTCCCCCGGGCTTCCGGGGGAGGTGCCGAACGAAGTGAGGCGGAGGGGGTCTT
>JAJRPN010000038.1 GCA_024280755.1 Planctomycetota bacterium | reverse complement strand
TGTATAGGCCTGAGTTGGGCGGCTCAAGGGGGGAATTTGGAGGGACTTGATTTTGCGCACGGAAGGGGATGTAGGGGGAGGAGCAAGAGGAAGGCAGAGGCCGCAAAGATTACGCGGAGGTGCAGAGGGATGGATTGGGAAGAAGGGATGAAGCCCTGCTTAAGCTGCGCGTAAGCAGGGCACCCGGCTGCCAGCGATAAACAAATCAGCCGTCAGATACGGCCTAGATACTTTCCAAAAGTGTTTTCCAATGTTGCCGATGATGCGGTTGCGTTTTAAACTCATCTAGCTGCTTGCCAACATTGGTAATGAACTCGACAATGCCGGATTGCCCTAGCAATGGTAAAACAACTGCAGCCATGTCCTCAATTGACAATCGATAAATGCTCGTACCCGATGCCCATGCCTTGCCTAAATGTTCATCAATTTCATCTGCTTCCGAACTCGCATATCCTGGAGCATTGAGCAATAACTCTTGGAGAGATATCTTTCTCGCCTTAAGAGTTGCCGATTGCAAATCGGCAAGGGTGATTTCTCTTTCTTTCACTTCAACGGCAAGTTTGATCTCCCCATCATGTCCAATGCACACTATGTCGCCAGCGAGACCAGTGGATGAGTCAGACGCATTAATGACATGCCTCTGTATATCTGTATACAAACCTAATTGCGATTTCATTGTTTCAAAAAAAGCGGCAGCTACTGACAACCCTCGATCTCCGCCGCTAGGAGTATCTAGAAAAGTCGTTATCAGTTCAAGAACTTGCTGAATACTAACTCTTGATGGAATCACATATTCGAAGGTTTGTTCTTTGAGTTTTCCATGAACCGCCCTCAATGTCTCAAAGAACAGTGCCTTTGCTTGCACACCCGAAGAATCATCTTGCACCTTTGACAACACTGTATATAGCAACTTCCACAGTTGAACATCGCGTACATCCTTCGGCTCTGCTTCTATACGCGGCTTTCGAAGCGGTTTATTCACATATGGATCTTTGCTTGTGCCAAGAATATTTTGATTCTCAGATATCCATGGAACAACTGTTTTTTGAGCAAAGCTTCGAGGATCCCAGAGCGTTTGATCATCCGTCTTGCCTTTTTGAAGACAAAGCACATCCAGTGATTGATTTGTGTACTTTCCTAAAAGCTGAGTGGGTAGGGCGAATCGAACGGCAACAAGATTACACCCGATCAATCTTTGAATATCGGTATTCTCAGAAGGCTTGTCCTCAAGGCAAACTAATTCCCACGCCTCTGCAAGCAATTTTTTTGCGGCTTGGACTGATGGATTACTCTCATTAGCTGATTTCTTTGAGGTCATAGTTTACCCATAGACATTCTTGCCGTAAGCCCTTTGAGGAATTGCATATTTTTTCTGGAGCATCAATCCGTTGCCAATTTTTAAACAACTTGTCGTACAACTTTGTCCGATACCCAGATATTGCCGCACGCCCTTCGATCATATTCAAAACGCCAGCCAACTCTATATGTTCAGCATCTGACATCTCAAAAGCATATGCGTTCGAATCCCCTCTACTTTCGTGTACATATGGCGGATCCAAATAGAATAGAGTTTTCTTTGTATCGTAACGCTGAATTAGTTCAATTGCGGGCACATTTTCTATCTGCACTCGCTGCAATCTTTGAACGATCTCAGGCAAAGTGTCAATTGCGCCCAACCATCTGGAAACAGAGCCTGACATGCCTGCGCGTGAGGTGAGCACACAATGAGCCCATCTCCCTTCACTACTTGTTTGAGCCAAGCCTGTACGGGTTTGACGAGCTCTGACATAAAAACGCCGAGCCCGCTCAAGCTTTGACAAACCTCTCTGGGGAACACATGCCTTTACAAGTTCTTCTCTTGAAAACGGGGTCAGACTGATCACCTTGATTAGTTTTGAACCCTGATTTCTTAGTGTCTCAAAAAAATTGACCAACTCGGTATCCAAGTCATTATAAGTTTCAATGGGGGAAGGGTTTCGGTTTATTATTACGGACGCAGACCCGCCAAATACATCACAGAAATGCTCAGTATCTGTTGGCAGATTTGGTAAAATAAAATCTAAATGAGAAAACTTTCCGCCATACCAACCAAACGCAATCATTTTCTTTCTTCTTGCCTTTGCATTAGATACTAATCGCCTTGGCTTACCGACTTGTAAAGTTGTCATAACAACATATCCTCTCTAAAGACACCCCCACCCCGAACACCACCCTACCGCTGCCGCGGACAATTGTCAATCGATAATCTCCAAAATCGACATCATCACCCTACCGCTGCTACAACCTTCTGTGCTGCATCACCTAGGTCGGAGGCGGCTTGGAGGGTTGGGAGGTCGGCGGCGGCTTGTTCTAGGATTTTTCGGCCGGCGTCTACATTGGTGCCTTCTAGGCGGACGACCAATGGGATGGAGAATCCGATTTCTTTGGCGGCATTGACGATGCCTTGTGCGATGATGTCGCAACGCATGATGCCGCCGAAGATGTTTACGAGGATGCCGTTGACTGCTTTGTCACTCAGGATGATTCTGAATGCTTCGGTGACTGCTTCTTCGGTTGCTGAGCCGCCGACATCGAGGAAGTTTGCGGGTTCGCCGTCGAAGAGTTTGATGGTGTCCATTGTGGCCATGGCGAGCCCGGCACCGTTGACGAGGCAGCCGATGTTGCCGTCGAGTGCGATGTAGGTGAGGCCCATTTTTTCAGCACGGACTTCGGCCGGGTTTTCTTCGGATGGATCGAAGAGTGCGGCGATATCCTTGTGGCGGAAGAGTGCGTTGTCGTCGAAGTTGAACTTGGCGTCGATGGCGATGACCTGGCCGTCGGGGTGATCCTTTGTTGAAGGGGTCACGATGAGGGGGTTGATCTCGGCGATGGAGCAATCTTTGTCAGTGTAGAGCTTGGCGAGGTTGAGCATGATCTTGACGGCTTGGTTGATCTGCTTGCCCTTGAAACCGAGTGCGAACGCGACATCGCGGGCCTGGTATGGCTGAAGCCCGAGGACGGGGTGGATGGGTTGCTTGACGATTCGTTCTGGCGTGTCGTGTGCGACTTGTTCGATTTCTACGCCGCCTTCGCGTGAAGCGATGAGTGTGTTCTGGCGTGAGTTGCGATCGGTGGTGATGGCGAGGTAGTACTCGTCTGGTTTGCCTGGTTCGCGGTCGGCGATGTCTACGCCGGCGGCCATGAGGACTTTGTTGACATCAAGCCCTTCGGGTCCTGTCTGGGGCGAAACCATTTTATTCGAGAACATGAACTTGGCGGCTTCGTGTGCTTCTTCGGGTGAGTTGACGAGCTTGACGAACCCGGCTTTGCCACGCCCGCCTGCGAAGACCTGGGCCTTGACGACAGCGAGTGTTGACTCCTGGTTCGAGGCGATGGTTTTGTAGGCCTGCGTCGCTTGGTCGGCGGTGGTGATGACCTCGCCATCGGGGACTGGGATGTTGTAGGCTGCAAGGAGGTCGCGTGCTTGGTATTCGTGGATCTTCATGGTGGGTCCGTCCTGTTGAAGAGGAGTGGGTTGTTTGTTTGGTGATTGTAGTCGATTTTGAAGTGCTGGGGGTGGTGTTTGGGTATGAAAAAAGCCACACTTGTGGGATGCGGCTTGAACTGCCTGATATAGAAAAATATTCCATTTTGCTTACGCTCATGCCCACTCGTCATCATGAGTTAAACCTGAACTTATCAACTGCCTATTTTTCCAATACTCCACAGCTTCTGATCGCATCCATAATCCGCCGCACTCAGAGCACCGATATCCGGAATCAGCCCCAAGCGGATAGCCGCAGTTTGGGCATGGCAATACTTTCTGATCGAGCAGGCCTTTTGCGAGCTTTGACTCGGTGATGTATTTCCAAAACACTCGAACCGTGACAACTAGAATCGCCAAAGCAGCCCCCCACGAGACGGGCCCTCCAAACACCCCATCTGCCCATGCGGGCACTGCAATCTCAGCAAAGAATCGTATAATTCTGATAAGAAGAATAGAAAATAGCCACGCAAGGAAATTTACCCTTGCGTGGCCTGGATTTAATTTTGCCTGGAACAGTTCAAACCACATCACAATCACTGAGCACCAATGGGGCATTGGTAGCTACCGTTATCCCCATCCTTCACCCGATCGTACTCATTCCCAGCATGATTTCTGGCTGCATCCCTAGCTGATTTAGCTGAGAGCACACATTGCGCATATTGAACGCCATATGTGGTCCCCGCCCCACCAATCGCCCCCAGCACTCCGCCAGCAAGTGCGGTCCAAGGACCAGACAACCGCTTAACTGCTTTTGCCAGCAATCCTCCACCAAATGCCCCTCCAGCTGCCCCAATTGCACCATTCTGAAACATATCACCGATATCAGGAGAAGTAGGACACGCTCCCATAGCTTGATTAAAATTAATTGCAATTGTATTTAGACAGGCGCAAAAATCTCGCTGAATAGGATTCGAATACACACTGCAATCCATAGTACCATCGCTCACAAATGCGAACACAGGTTCACCGGTAGACGCGTCAATTAACTCGATATCCATCCTTGCTATATCATCTGCATACCCTGCAGCTTGTCCTTCATTGTAAAATCTCTTGATGGGATAAAATCTTTCCATCACAAACTCTGACATCCCATCAACTGGGGCGTCAATTTGTAGATAAAGATAAGCAACAAGGCCAACGACAAGCCTGTCTACACCTTCGTCGTTTTTTACCCAGCCTGCGACGATATCACTATGCTCTTCGTAGACATAAGCAAACGGTGTTCCATCGTAATATGTGGTCACCCCACTCCCACTATTGGAGTCAACCCAAAAAGCCGTACTGCGAAACACCTCTTCAAACCAGACTGCCCCTACATCGCCCGGAGAAAGTACTGTTCCGTCACCCTGTCGATGGGTCAGCCCCATATTCCGAGGTTGATCTAAATCTTCAGAGAAATGCTCACCAATCCACAGCATAGAACTAGCAAAATTAAACTGCTCACCATACAAATCCGCGACCAATGAAGTCACAAAGTTTTTATCAATACTGTAGGGATCATCCAAACTAATGGGAACAAGCAAACTCCCACCACCTACCTGCCCGCCGCCTGACACTTGGCTGAATGAAATTGTCGCAAATAATGCAACCACTAAAATCATAAGCAAGTTACTAACACTTCGACACTTCGACACTTCGACACTTCGACACTTTCATGGTATTCTCCTTGCTTAAATACCCCTTCACATAGGGGTTAGTAAAACTATCTCTCACGATACTGCATTTGAATCGTGTTGTCAAATGGAGGCTCCGCGGGATGACCATGTCTACTTAAATGTGTTTATTCTTGAGCTGGGTGTAAAGGTAGTAGAAGCCGAGGGCCCCTGAAGTGGTGATGAGGAGGGTGAGGGCGAAGATGAGGGAGCCGGAGCCTTGTTTGTTTGATTCGAGGAGGTTGTAGATGGCGACGCCGGCGAAGGGAGCGGTGAGGCCACGCAAGCCTGTCAGTGTCACATGGATGGACATGTAGTCTTGGGATTTTTCGGGTTTGACGAACTGGAGGTGTCCGAGGTTCCATGCGAGGGCGCCGCCGCCGAAGGCGATGCCTCGGAGGACTGAAGCTGCAAAGAGGAACCCAACAAGGTTCGCCTGCCCGGCGATGAGGGCGCAGGCCATCGAAAAGATGAATACCCATGAGTGAATCGCGCGGAACTGGACGATGTGCATCGAGTCCATCATCTTCGCCCAGATGGGGATCGTAAAGGGCATCATCATGAGGGGGATGACCTGGGTGAGCATGATGCCCCAGAAGTAGCCGATGTCGAACTGTTGTTTGGCGATGATGACGAATGGGGTCCAGGACATAATATTGCCGAACCCGAGGAGGAGCTGGCAGGTTTGGTAGGCTCGATACTCCTTGTCGTCTTTGAGGACTTTGAACCCGGAGAGGAGCGAGGTTTTGTTGTTGCCCTCGGCTTGTTCTTGTTCGTTTTTGAGGATGATGCGTTCGGTGCGGAGGCGGATTCTTGCGTATGACGAGACGCCGGCGAGTGCGATAAGCCCGCCGATGGGGATGAAGATGCGGTAGGCATTTTCGTTGTACTGCATCGCTGCGCCGAGTCCGATGGCGATGAGCGAGGTGATGGTAACGGAGACGGTTTGGAACTTGCCAGTGAGTTTGGCGCGTTGCTCAGGATAGTTCACGCCCCAGATGGTGGCGCGAACAGTAACGATGCCTGCGAGGAGGATGCGTGCACTAAACGCGGCAGCCACCAGCACATACAGCCCTGTTGGTGTTTTGGGAGCGAGCGCCATCATGGCGATGGAGATGAGGACTCCGAGTTGGAGGGCGGTGATGAAGGGGATTTTGCGCTTGCCGTGGGCGAGGGTTGCCCAGATAAATGAGGTGATGTTGGCCAGCGCAGGAGCAGCGATGAGTGCACCAGCGAAGTAGTTGAGCGTGGTGTCATCGACAATACCCTCATAGAGTTTGCGAACGATGAACCCGATGACGCCGCCTTCGGTTGCGGCGATTGCCCACGGGAGGAAGAAGGCAGCGCGGAGTTCGTGGGCGTAGTTGGCTCGCGAGAGCCAGGGCATGGTATTGGGGTGGAAGGAAAGGAAGGCGAGGGTGATGAGTTTGACCGGCGAAGCGACAGGGCCACGCAGCCGCGATGGCTTTGGCGGAGTTTGGCTCGGGTTATCTTGATCTGAAGAGGGCGGAGGCACGGGGGATTGTTGACCCCCGGGTGGTATTTTTCAGCAGATACAGATGATTGGCTGCGTCATCGAGGATTTGATTGAACGATACTGCAATGAGTAACCCTTGAAAATATTGCAAATCATCAAAAAACTGCATAATGACTAAATGGAGTCTCTGACCAATCAAAGATTCGGCGGGTGCCCTGCTTACGCGCAGCTTAAGCAGGGCTTCATCCCTTCTCCCCAATCCATCCCTCTGCACCTCCGCGTAATCTTTGCGGCCTCTGCCTTCCTCTTGCTCCTCCCCCTACATCCCCTTCCGTGCGCAAAATCAAGTCCCTCCAAATTCCCCCCTTGAGCCGCCCAACTCAGGCCTATACAATTCCCCAACCCGCACCAATCGCCCAAGAACATCCACCCGACCACCGGAGGCGATCATGCAACAAACAACCCAATCAATTTCCATGTCCCTCCCCCGTCCTGACGGGGGAGGTGTCGGCAAAGCCGACGGAGGGGGGCTTTCTACTCCCTCTCCCTCCTCTTCTTTCTCCCCCTCTTCCACATTGCCTATTGCCAACTCCCCATTGCCTTCCCCTCCCCCCTCCCTCACCGAACCCATCCTCGACGCCCTCCTCGACCCCGCCATGACCCCAACCCAAATCTGCCAAGCCCACAGCCTCACCCTCGACCAACTCGTCGCCATCATCGAATCCCAACCCTACAAAGAATCCGTAGCCGCCATCGAACGCATCAACTCGACTCGCCAATCAACCATCAACTCAAACCTACATACCCAATCCTTCGCCGTCCTCCGCGACATCGCCACCGACGCCCTCGTCGCTGCTCAAGACGCCGCCTCTTGTCCCTCCCCCGTCCCGACGGGGGAGGTGGCTCGCGCAGCGAGTCGGAGGGGGGCTTTTCTGATTTCTTCTCCCTCATCTTCTTCCCACGCCCGCACCCTCGCAACCCAATCCCGCCTCCTCGAAACCGCCCGCAAAGCAACCACTACCCTCCATAAGCAATCCGCACCAGTTCGAACAAAGCAGCCCACTCAAACACGCAAGCCCATCAAACAGACCGCGCCCATCATCCATAAAAAAAGCCCAGCATGCTCGCTGGGCTTTGGTATGAATCAGTTGGGTGTTCAGTCGCCCGAACGGTATGACCCGGTGCGGGCGGTGTTGTTGACGGGAACGCCTCGGAATCGGCGAGGCTCAACAGGGACCCATTCCTTGTTCGGGTCTTCGAGCTCAAGATCTTCCATCTTCTCGTCTGGATATTCAACCGTATCGCGGATCGCAACTCTGAGCAATCGCGAGTCGGCACCAGGGACAGCCATCGTGTTCGATAAGTTGGCCCGGCGTTTGGTCTGGTCATACATTTCCCATTGCATGATGTCTGGTCGGCGGGTCGTGCCTTCCTTCGATTTATTCGAAAGGAATCGGACCGTCACCTTCTGCCCGATCGGCACATCAACCGTCCACAACGGCTCGTTGTCCCGCTGATCATACAGCGTCACAGTCAAAGGCTCGAACGGCGTCGAAATATAGGTATACGAGTCCGAAGAGCGATGCGAGCCGCCCGGCGTGTTGGAGACGAGCGATTTGACACACCCCGTCATGAGCGAGCCCATGATCAGCATGGTGGCCAAAGTGAGTGCGGATTTGTGTGCGGTCTTCATCGAATCAGTCTCCGGGACGCTCATATGAGCGGAAAAATCGGTCTTGTGCCCATTGAGGTCAATACATGATAGGTCGCAGTGACCCAAAGCAGGCAGGCATGGGGTTTATCGGTAAGATTGGGGGGCGGGGATAAGAAAAGGCAAGAGGGAATGGGCAATAGGCATTGGGAAAAGCAAGAAAGAGGATCAAGATGGACATGGTAAACTTGCTTCGGATCGGTCATGGGTACGACCTTCATAGGCTTGAAGTTCAGGCTCCCCAGGGAGAAGGGCGAGCCTTTATCCTTGGAGGTGTCGAGATCGAGCATGATCGAGGACCAGTCGCCCATTCTGACGGCGATGCCCTATTGCACGCCGTCACCGATGGGCTGCTCGGTGCGATCGGCGAGCCTGATATTGGGCAGTTGTTCCCCAATGACGATCCACGGAACGAATCCCAAAATTCCCGGGTCTTCTTAGCCGAGGCGGTCAAGCGGGTTGGTGATCGTGGGTTTAGTGTTGTAAACATTGATATCACCGTGATTTGCGAACGCCCCAAGCTCAGTGGCTACAAAGATTTGATGCGATCAAATGTCGCTGCGGGGCTGGATGTAGAAGTCGATCGCGTAAATATCAAAGCCAAGACCCACGAAGGGGTTGATTCGATCGGGCGAGGCGAAGCCATCGAGGTGCATTGTGTGGTGCTTTTGGGAAAAGAGAAGCAATAGGCAGAAGCAGTATGGCCCCTCCCTGCGCCCCGCGGGGAGGTGGCCCGACGAAGTCGGGTCGGAAGGGTGTCTTTCAAATCACCCTGTCATACTGGTTCTGAAGACACCCCTCCGTCTCACTGTGTTCGACACCTCCCCGCGGGGCGCAGGGAGGGGCCAGAAGAACTATTACATGCTGCCCATTGCCCTCTTCACCCTGATATACTCCTTATTATGGACGAAAAAACTCAACATCCGGTGCGTGTGATTGCGATGATGAACCAGAAGGGCGGCGTGGGCAAGACCACGACCACGGTGAATCTGGCAGCTGCCATCGCTCGTCAGGGCCGAAAAGTATTAATCATTGATTTGGACCCCCAAGCCCATGCGACGCTGCATGTTGCGGGCGAGCGGGAGGATGATCCAGATCAGCCAACGGTGTATGACCTGCTGCTCGATTCAGACTTTGAGCTGAGCGATTGTGTTCGTCAGGTGGATGAGTTTTTGGATATCGTGCCAGCCGAGACTGATCTGGCAGCGGTCGAGACCGAGCTTGCCGGGCTGGGCGATCGGAATCAGCGATTGGCAAGAGCGATCGCTGCGGGATCCACGGAACATGAGTTTATATTGCTCGATTGTCCCCCTGCGCTGGGGCTTTTGACGCTCAATGCGTTGGCAGCAGCTCAAGAAGTGATGATCCCGATGCAGGCGCATTTTTTGGCGTTGCAAGGGGTGAGCAAGCTGCTCGAAACAGTGGGGCTGGTGCGTGAGCAGATCAATCCGAGATTGCGGGTTGCGGGCGTAGTTCTGTGCATGCACGATTCGCAGACATCGCACTCGAAGGAAGTGGTGGCCGATCTCGAACGGTTCTTCGAGAGCCAACGGAACACCGCGACAGCGTGGAACAGCGCGCGGGTGTATCACCCGGCTATTCGCAGGAATATCAAACTGGCCGAGTGCCCGAGCTTTGGGCAGACGATTTTTCAGTATGCGATGTGGGCGCCGGGCGCGATGGATTATAAGAAGCTCGGCGAGACGATTGTGGCCGAGTGGGATCGCGCGTTGGCGGTTGCCAAGGCGAGCGATTTAAGCGATGCCGAGATCCGGGTGCTTAAGGGTGCGAAGGCCATGCTCGAACGCGAGCCTGCGGAAGTGTCAGTAGAACAGGCACCAGAGCCCGCAGCAGATACACATGAATAAACCAACGAACCGTTTGCGCACGATGTTTCGTGTCGGCTTTGTCGTGTACACCATGGCGTTGTTGACCGCAACGCATTGGCCCGGGCTTGCGATTAAGAGTTCATTTAGCCGAATGGATTTGGTGATTCATGCGGGCGTGTTATTTTGGTGGACGGTGCTGTTGTTCACTACGCAATGGGTTGCTACTGGGGGTTGCGGGTGCTTCAAGCGTCGGCTGGTGTGGACGGGTGTTGCGGGGTTTGTGTATTCGGTTTTTGATGAGTTGACGCAGCCGATGTTTGGGCGGGTGGCGGATAAGTATGATGTGATGGCGGATTGGTTTGGTGTGCTGGTGGCGTGTGGGGTGATTGCTTTGTGGGTGAAGTTGAGTAGGCGCCAGTAGGATTCGTTTTACTCGTACTTGTTCAAGATATCGTTGAGTTGTTGCTGTATGGCAGGGTCGAGTTCTTCAAATTTCTTAATCCAGTTGTTGCCCAGTGCATGGTTGTCTCTAACGCCTTGAACAGTGCCGGCGGCGTATTCAGGGTCGAGTGAGTTCAAAAATAGTTCGAGATACTTGGGGCTGCCAGATGTTGTCGTGCCAAGTGCGATATTGCAAAAATGATTGGATAGGTCATGAGGTGTGTGGTTGACCAAATCGGAAAAAAACTCGTAGTCCTCTTGGCTTGATGGTGCTCGGGATATAGCGAATGATAAAGTGCATGGTTGAGCGTCATTGCCGTGGAAGTGGTTGAGATCTGCGTCTGCGTCGAGCAGGAGTCTGACGATGTCATGGTTTCCGCCTCGGATAGCGAAGTAGAGTACATTCCAACCGAATCCATCAGTGAGTGTGATGTCTGCGCCACGCTTGAGTAGCGATTGGACTTGTTCCAGGTCGCCTTGGTCTGAGGCGAACATGAGCCTCGTGACTGGTGGGCGTTTGCTGCCCATTGAGAGGTAGAGATTTACATCTTGGCTTTTTTGGTATTGGTTCCATGCGAAAATGGAGATGATGATGGTGGCGGCGATGAGTGGGATCAAGATTTTTCGCTTGGGAGGAGTCATGTAGGAGAGTATACGACCGGGAACTCGTTTAGATCCGCCGGGTGGATTGAAGAGAAGACATGCAGGAGCCGGGGACGGCACCGGCATGGCACCCGGAGAAGATGGTGTTAAAACGGGCCGCGACCGTGAGGGACGGTTTCTGATTGTATGTAGGTTTGAGGGCGGATGGTTTAGGCGATTGCTGGCGAGTCATCATGATACTCGCGGAGTGCATCTTGTTTTTGCATATCGTCGATGAGGTGTTGTTCTTTTACGAGTACGACGCATCCTCGTTTCGCGCCAGTTTCTTGGTCTGAGGGGAGTGATGGGAAGAACATGCGAAAGCCTATTGGCATGATTGGCTTGAGGTATTCGATGTGGAGCGTGTTTCCATTGCCGTAGTCGTCGTATGTATAGCCTGTATCATGGGGCACTTTGAAATCATCAATCAGAATAATGCTGTTTGGGTGCATATGAAAGATGATCTCGATCTCTTCACGAAGAGGGAGATCGTCGTGCCAGTGTGCGTCGAGGTAGAACAGCAAAGTGTTTTTGGGGTCGATGTTTTCGGCGAGAACATGTTTGAGAAAAGACCTGCTGTCGCTGAGGTGGCCGACAATGTTTGGGTTCTTTTTAAATCGTTGCTGGGAATAGCCAAAGTATTGTGGGTTGGCTTCAGTTGTTGTTATGGGCAGGCCGCTCTTGTGATTCATGTAACTCGTGGTGAGTCCCATGTAGGTTCCGGTTTCGATGATTTGTTCGATGTCGAAGGCCTTGGTGATTTCGTTGAAAATGCTCTGGCGTCCTACCTGCCCGTTGAAAGCGTCTTCGCTTTTGCCTCGACGCTTGGGCCTCATGAAATAGATATAGGCTCCTTTGAGTTCAGGTTTGAAGATCAAAAAAAGAATCGTTTTTTCGATGAATCGAGCACATGCCTTTGCGGTGTGAACAAGTTTATTGCTGTCAGGTAGGTGAGGCGGCGAGTTGGATTTATCTTTATTCGGCTCGGATGCCAGGTTCATAAACTGTCCCATATTAATTCCCTCGTGATTGGTATTGGTGCAACTTTCGGTAAAGAGATTCTGCCCAGGGCTAGATTCCCTGATGAGTATACATGTTCTCAAATGTGCGGCAAGGTTTTATTTGTTGAAAAGATCTTCTTCTCATAGATCGGTTTCAAAATTAGGGTTAATCGAGTTATTGAGACGCCCCGTATTTGGCGGGTGCTCTGCCGGGTTCCTCGACTCGCTCTCTGAGCGCAGTCGGGTCTTTGTCTGGTTGGTTTGTTATTCACCCGATTGCGCCGGGGCGGCGAGTCGGGGCCCCCAGAGAGTTGAGAGGTGAAAGAAGCCCCCCCTCCGTCGGCTTCGCCGCCACCTCCCCCGTCGGGACGGGGAGGGACAAGAAATGAGGCGATAAGAATGAAGGATGGGATCGGGAAATGAGGCGAATCGTGGGGGATATGGCCGATTGATGGGGCGTGTCTACAGATATTGAGAAACAACCTGAAACGCCTGATGAAGGAGCAGCAGCCGACGGTTTGGCTGGTGATGCTTCGCCGGGCGGTGCTTCTGTTGATGGGATCGGCAAGGACACGCGGACGGTCGCGGGGTTGACGCTGGTGTCTCGGGTGTTTGGGTTGGTTCGGGATTTGGTGACGGTGCGGGTGTTTGGGGATACAGCGGTCGGCTCGGCGTTCGCTGCGGCGTTTGCGATTCCCAATATGTTCCGACGGCTGTTCGGCGAGGGCGCGCTCTCGGCGGCGTTCCTTCCAGAGTACACACGGATGGCGGATGATGATCCGGGCAAGGCGGATGCTTTTGCTTCGTTGACGATCGGGCTGTTAGCGATGGTGACGGGCGTGATCACGATTGTGATTGAGCTTGGGTTGTTGGCTGCGGTGATGTTTTCGAGTGATGATCCTGATCGGGCGTATTCGTTGAAGCTGGTGATGGTGATGTTGCCGTTTATGCCTGTGATTTGCGTGGCGGCGATTTTGGGCGGGATGTTGCAAAGCCATGGGCGGTTTGGGCCTTGGGCGGCGGCTCCGATTTTATTGAATCTTTGTATCATCGCGGCGGCGGTGCCGTTCTTCTTTGTGGAGAACGCAGACGCGGCGGCGTGGGCGTATCCGATCGGGATCGCGGCGGTGTTGTCGGCGGTGCTGCAGGTTGTGTGGTCTGTTTGGTGCTTGCGGGGCAGGGTGAAATGGACGCGTGGTGTTTCGCAGGCAAGGGTCGAGGCCAAGGCGATGCTGTGGCGGATGGTGCCGGTGTTGATTGGGCTCGGCACGCTGCAACTCAACTCGTTTGTCGATACGGTGATCGCGATGTATCCCAACTGGGTTGGGCCCACGGTGTTTGGGTATGACTATCCGTTGGATGAATCATCCAATGCGGTGTTGTTTTATGCACAGAGGCTGTACCAGTTTCCCCTCGGTGTGTTCGGCATCGCGGTGGCGACGGCGGCGTTCCCGGCGTTATCACGGGTCGCCAAGGACAAAGAACGGTTTAGCGAGATGCTTCGGCGTGGGGTTCGGTTGAGTTTGTATATCGGCTTGCCCGCGAGCGTGGGATTGATGATCGTTGGGCCGAGTTTGATCAAGGTGATGTACTCAGGGTTTGGGGATGGAACTGGTGGGGGGTTTTCGGATGAAGGAATCGTGCGGGCGAGCGAGGTGTTGATGGGCTATGCGATCGCGGTGTGGGCGTATTCATTGAACCAGTTGTTCACGCGGGCGTTCTATGCGAGTGGCGATACGAAGACGCCGATGAAGATCGCGTTGGTGATGGTGGGGTTTAATGTGTGCCTCAATGTGGTGTTGATCTGGTGGCTCAAAGAGGCAGGGTTGGCATGGTCGACCGCGATTTGTGCGATCGGGCAGACGGTGGGATTGGTGATCGCAGCGAAACGGAAACTGGGATTAGAACTGCTGAGCGGGAAGA
Organism: Planctomycetota bacterium; assembly: GCA_024280755.1. Lineage (GTDB taxonomy): Bacteria > Planctomycetota > Phycisphaerae > Phycisphaerales > UBA1924 > UBA1924. The sequence continues at coordinate 22,776 of JAJRPN010000038.1, read as the reverse complement.
CACAGGCGTTTGTAATAATCGCCGTGGGTTCGGTCGTGATGGGGGCGGTGCTCATGGGCATGGTCAATATCTATAGCGAGCCAGGGTCGTGGGGGGGGCAGTTGGTGCGTGTGTTGATGCTGACGAGTGTGGGTGCAGTGGTTTATGGGGTTTGGTCGATAGTGATGAAGATGGACGAACTGAGTTGGTTGATCTCACGATCAACCAGTGAGGAATCTAAAGAATAAAGGAGCGCCGTGAAGGCGATGGATCACATGGATAGACAGACTAAGAATGAAATGAAGAAGATGGTTCGCGTTGGCGTGTTCATTGCGTTGGCTGTGGTTTCGGTCGGACTCAGCGCGTGCAATACGGTCAGCGGCGTTGGCAAAGACATTCAAGAAGCAAGCGATAATGTCAAGAACGCGATCGAGAACTGATGGCCTTGATCGGTTGTTGTGATTGAACTCAAAGCGAAACCCATCATCATCACCGGCGCGTCGAGTGGGATCGGCAAGGCGTCGGCGGTTGCGTGCGCACGAAGAGGGATGCCTGTTGTCTTGTTCGCACGCTCGCAGGATAAACTCGAAGCGGTGAAGGGACAGATCGAACGCGACGGCGGCTCGGCGATTGTTGTGGTCGGCGCCGTTGAGGATGTCGATGCAAACTTGGAGTTGATCGCCAAAGCCGAAGAAGCATTCGGGGATGTCTATGCGGTGCTGGCCAATGCTGGCTATGGGGCCGAGGTTGAGTGTGCTTCGATGTCGATCGAAGATATCCGTGCGATGTTTGAGGTGAATTTTTATGGTTCGTTGAATTTGATCCAGCCTATGGTTGCGAAGTTTCGTGAGCGGGGATCGGGGCATGCGTTGATGGTGTCGAGCGTGCTGAGCAAGATTGGGCTGCCGTATTATGGTGCGTATTGTGCGAGCAAGGCGGCGCAGGATCATTTCTGCCGAGGGATGAGGCACGAGGTTGCCAAGGATGGTGTGTTTGTTTCGAGTGTGCATCCGGTGGGGACGAAGACCGAGTTTTTCAACGAGGCTGCCAAGCGATCGGGCGGGCAACTTGAGTTTGCTGGATCGGGCGATCGGTTTATGCAATCGCCGGAGAAAGTTGCCAGTGCGATTGTGAAATGCTTACGCAAGCCCAAGGGCGAGGTGTGGACGAGTGTTGGTGCGAGGTTCGCGATGGGGGCGAGTGTGATGATGCCGGGGATGACGGACTTCGCGTTGAGGCGGATGGTGGGGAAGAGGGCAATGGGCAGTGGGCAATAGGCAATGGGGGAAGAGGAAGAGAGAGAGGGGGAGAAAAAAGCCACGCTGTTTGGGCGTGGCTTTGGGTATGGGATAGGCGGGCGCATCAAGCCATCAGGAGTTCGCGGCCGAGGGCTTTGCGGACATCGGCGAGTTGGCCGTAGTGCATGGTGGGGTGGATGGAGATCATGGTGAAGCATTGGCCGATGGTGCCGAAGAAATCTTTCCATTCTTCTGGGCACCCTGGCGCGGGTTGATCGAGATCGGCCTCGGAGAGTGTATCAAGGTAGGCGAGTGTCTCGGCGTGTGCAGATTCATAATCTTCGAGGAGTGAATCAAAGGTTGGGTAGATTGAGGCATCGGTCGAGGGCTGAGTTTGGAAAGCGAAGTTCTCTTTGAGGTGTTCGAGGGTGCAGGTCTCTTTGCCTTGGATCATGCCGTTGAGGAGTGAGGATTCGGAGTGGGCGATGTGTCCGAGGAGCCAGAGCGCGTGGTTGCCGCCGTTGACTGTGGGCTGGGCGAGTGGCTCGTCTTTGAGATCCATGATGAGGCCCAAGGTCATGTTGCGTGAGGTGGCGATGGACGATTTGATGAAGTCGATGGTGTTCATGTCGGTGCTCCTGTTGGGGTGATCCTCTTCGGGTGGAGCATAGCCGTCGCTTGAATGTTCGTCAAGCGTTCGGTGGGCGGTTTGTGGCGAGCGATTAGCCGAGGGCTATTTTTCTTGCTTATCAAGCGGAATCCACACCGTGACGGCGAAGCCTGGGGGGAGATATTCGATGGTGGTGCGATAGACGAAGAAATCGTTGGGGTCGTGGTTGATGCGTTTGAAGACGGAACTTTGGAGATCTTTGAGTTTGGGGATCTCGCGGGTGTTGATTCGCTTGATGCCCATGCCGAGCCCGACAGCTTGTGGTTCATCGTCCATGCGATAGGAGGCATCGTCGGGTTTGTAACTCTGGGCGCTTGGGTTAAACCCGAAGCGTTCAATTGTGAGGCGCGGGGGTTTGGCCTGGTGGTAGAGGTCTTTGTGAATGAGGGTGTCGAAGATGTTGATGTCGGCGGGGAGGACGGGGGCGTGGTGGACGACTTCGTGGGTGCGATCGTCGGTTTGATAGCGTTCGAGCGAGCGGGCGATGCGCTGGCCAAAGAATATGGTGATGGGTTCATTAATCTCAGGAAAGTCAGGCGCGAGGGTGAGTCGGAGTTCGCTGCCCGAGGGTTCGAGGGTGAGTGCTTCGGGTGGGATGGAACCGAACTCATGAAGGAGGCGCAGGCGAGGGTCTGGGTCGAGATCGCCGTCGAGTGTTTCGAGTGCTGGATCGTTGAGCCCGGGCTTGTGGGTGTAGACCTTGCCTGAGAAGACGACGGGTGCGGGCCCGACGCGGAGTCGGCGGAGATCGACATATCCAGCAGCGGCAACAACATCGACCTTTGTGTCGAGGTTCTCGGAGGGGACGAGGATGCCTGAGACATAACGGACACTTGCTCGGAGTCCGAGGAGTTGAGACATCCCGATAGAGACCTGACGGAGTGCTTTTTTGCTGGTGGCTTCGCGTGCTTTGGGGACTTTGGCAGAGAGGGCACCGTCGAGCCCAGCCCGTCCTTCGGGGAATCTTTGGAGGATGGCCTCGTATATTTTAACGACCTGAAGGGATGACTGGACCGCTTCTTGAGGAGCGCCGGCTCGCTGGGCAGCGTCAATAATAAGGCGGAGTCCCTTGGGCGCGGGGGATTCATAGAGGATGGTGTAGGGGCATTCATCGCTCATCATTCTGGAGATTCGCCAGGATTGTGTGCGATCGAGGGAGAGAACTTCACCAATATCGTTTGGTTTTGGCCGAAGTCCGGTGAGTGGTTCGAGAAGATCTTGGATGGATAATTGGAGTTTTTGGCCCAAATTCGCCAATTCGAGCATGAGGTCACCCCCAGAGATTGTTTCGGGGGAACATTTTGGGGAAATATTATCAACTTTGCGAGGCTTTTTTGTTGAACCCATCGTATATTCCTGTAGACTATTTCCATGCGATGCTTCTGGGAAACAATTGTATGTTTCTCAATCCCCGGCATTGCTCACCGGTGTGTCCAACATGGTATGCACTTTTCAGGAGAATCACAATGAAAAAGAGAACAGCCCTTACGATTACAGCTTTGATTGGTGCAGTTTCATCAGTCAACGCTCAAGTTTCCACTTTTACATACGACGGGGAAGTGATCGAACTCCGTGACGATCTCGGACTTATGGGCGATGCAGCTGTAGGTTTAGAAGGAACAGGTTCTTTCACCCTCGACTTTGACGCTGAGCAAAATGACAACCCACAGGGTGGCGGCGATTTCATCGGTTTCTTCGAAGCCCTCGGCATAAACGCCATGATTGCAGATTTTGGAGTCGGTGGGGTAAGCCCCGAAGATTTCATCTTCGCACTTGCTCAAGACAATCTTCAGATTTTCAATGAAGACGATGAACTGATGATGTATGACACCCTCGAAATTCACATGTCTTTCCCAAGTTCAGCAGACATTGACTTTGGCTACCTTGCGATTAACCTCGTTGGTACACCTGATTGGTTCGAGGGTGCAAGCACCCTCCCAGATCCGCTTTCAATGGGATTTGAAAACCTGCTTAGCGCAGAGGTTATTATTGAGTTCTACCAACTCCAAGGCGCAGGCGGTGGTGATGGGGAACCAGGCGATGGCGATGGCGAGCCAGGGGTCATGGTTTCTTCCCGGGCAGTTATCAATATTGGTTCAATGACCAATGCGCAGGGCACTGTTGCGACGATTGGTTGCCGAAGCTATCAGTTCGCAGCACCAGTTGCGCGATTTGATTTCTTTGATATCTCTGAGTTTATCGTGGAGTTTACCGCGATGGAGCCTGCAGCAGATATGAACGGAGATGGAACACTCAACTTCTTCGATATCGCTGAGTTTATCACTCAGGTACAGACTGCCTGTACAAACTGATTTCGGCTGGCTTGTTCAAGAGGATGTTTGATCTTGAGCAAGTCAGCATTTCAAATGTGCCCTCGCTGGTGGACTTCGCCATTTCCCCGGGCGATGTCCACCAGTTTTATGAATATATAAAACAAATCCGCGTCCTTGGACGCGGATTTGTTTGTATCGGATCGGTTTGAAGCTGACGCTATAGGGTTCTCATCTCGCTCAGGACTTCGGGCCACCCGAAAGAATATCGGCGGAGAGATCGTACTTGGTGTCATTGGTACGGAAGAGCTTGGCGAGTTTGTCGGCCTGTGCGTCGTAGGCTGATTTATCATCCCAGATATTGCGTGGGTCGAGGATGTCGTTGGGGACGCCTTCGACAGCGGTTGGCATATGAAGCCCGAAGACTGGATGCTCAACGGTATCAGCGTTGTCGAGCGAGCCATTGAGGATGCCGGTGACCATGGCGCGGGTGTATGGCAGTGAGAATCGTTTGCCGTTTTCGCCTGCCGGGCCGCCAGCCCAACCTGTGTTGAGAAGCCAGACATTGGCGCCGTGTTGTTTGATGCGATCAGCGAGCATTTGTGCATACTCTGCTGGTCTTCGAGGCATGAATGGGCCGCCGAAACATGGAGAGAAGTTTGGAGTCGGCTCGGTGACGCCTGCTTCGGTGCCGGCGACCTTTGAGGTGTAGCCGTTGATGAAGTAGTACATCGCTTGCTCTGGTGTGAGCTTGGAGATCGGAGGCAATACACCAAAGGCATCCGCGGTGAGGAAGATGACATTCTTTGGATGCCCGCCAACAGATGGGATCTGTGCGCCGGGGATGAAGTCTACTGGGTAGGTCACACGGGTGTTTTGGGTGATTGAAACATTATCATAATCGGGGATGCGTGTTTCAGGATCGATGACGGTGTTTTCGAGGACTGAACCAAAGCGGATCGCGTCCCAGATCTGAGGTTCTTTTTCGTGGGTGAGCCCGATGACTTTGGCGTAGCAACCGCCTTCGAAGTTGAAGACGCCATCTGAGCCCCAGCCGTGCTCGTCGTCGCCGATGAGCGCTCGGTTTTCGTCGGCGGACAAGGTTGTTTTTCCTGTGCCGCTGAGTCCAAAGAAGAGTGCGACATTTGATGCGTCGTCTTTGGCGATGTTTGCCGAGCAGTGCATCGGGAAGACGCCGACATCTGGCATGTCGTAGTTCATGGCATAGAAGAGTGATTTTTTCATTTCTCCGGCGTACTCGGTGCCGAGGATGACCACGGTTTTGCGTTCGAGTGATTGGGCGATGTAGGTTTCGGAGGTGACGCCGAGGGCTGATTTTTCATCAGCGGTGAGTTTGTGCATACCGGCGTTGATGACAGTCCAGTCATGGTTCCATGAACCATCGCCCGCGTCTGAGGCTGAGCCTGGCTTGATGAAGAGTGTTTGTGCGAAGAGTGAATGCCATGCCATGGTGGTGATGACCTTGACACCCAATCGGCACTTGAGGTCTGCGCCGGTGAAGCCTTCGAAGACGAAGACTTCTTCTTGTGCGTTGATGTATTTGTTTGCGATGTCGAGTGCCGTATCGAACTGTGCTTCGGTCATTGGTTTATTGACCTTGCCCCAATCGATGTTGTCTTTGGAGTCTGCGTGCTCGACGAGGTATTTGTCTGTTGGGGATCGGCCGGTGCGATCGCCGGTGTTGACGGAGACGCAGCCGTTGGCAGCGAGTTGCCCTTCGTTGCGGAGGATAACGCGTTCCATCAACTCTGCTGATGAGATGTTGGTGTGTGTGCGTTCTGGTGAAAGGTTGAGTTGATCGGTGACTGCACTCATTATCAGGCTCCTCTGTCCTTCGCCCCCAAACTGGCGATTGCCGATGGATTGGGGATGGGTTGATATCAGGCGTATATCGGGAACTTATCGACCAGGTTTGGTCTCCAGTTAAACCGCCTATGTGTCAGGTCGGAATTGTAGCCCATATGGGTGTAAATGTTGTGAATTCTGGACCTGTTGAGGCAGACTTTGGGGGGGTGGAGGTGCTATATTTCTGGGCAAGATGAACGAAAGCGTTTGTCTTGATGCTGGTGGACGTAGCTCAGTTGGTAGAGCACCTGGTTGTGATCCAGGATGTCGCGGGTTCAAGCCCCGTCGTTCACCCTCTTTTGAATGATCAAACGACCCAAATGGGTCGTTTTTTCATGGGGATTTCATTTGGTCGCCAAAAGGTGGTTGTCCAAATCCGGTACGATCATCAAACAACATCCAAAACCCTCAAATAGGAGTCTCACCTATGGCCGACATCAAAGATAACACGCTCGTTATGGTTCTACTCGCACTGTTCATCCCCCCGGTTGCTGAGGGGATCAAAGTCGGGTTTACTGGGCATCTTTGGCTCAATATCGCCCTGTATATAATGACCCTTGGCATTGGCGCGGTGATCCATGCCTTGATTATCGTTCTGAGATAACCGATTTGTTCTGTTTGGAACAAAAGGAAGACCCGGGAGAAACGCATTGCATCTCTTCCCGGGTCTCACGCACAGGACTTGGTTGTGGACGAGGTTGTGGGCGGGAAACCGCCTTTTTCATGTATACCAACCTTGTTCGTTTCCAAGATATTCCCTCAAAGCTTACATTTTTCTGTTTCTCGCTTGGCTAGCGTTGGGTATGAATATCCATAACCCGCTTCCATCTCACGAACGCAACGAGCCGATTTACACACCTGCGTCTGGGCCGCCTCAGACGGATGGGATTCCGTCAGCGGTGTATCAGGCGATGGGGGAAGCGAACATCATTGCCTTTTTTCATGCGTTTTATCATCGGCTGGGGGCGTCTTCGATTTCGGACATGTTTCCCAAGTCTGAGAAGAACCTGATGCGGGCAGCGGACAAGAGTGCGGACATGTTTACTTTTCTCTTTGGTGGCCCGCACCTGTATCAAAAGAAACATGGGCAGCCGATGATGCGGGCTCGGCATATTCCATTCGTGATTACCGAGTCAGGGCGTCAGGAATGGTTGCGGTGTTATCGTGAGACGCTCGATGAGGCAGCAGAGAAGTTTGCGATGCCCAGCGAGCATGTCGAGGCGGTCTGGAAGTTTGTTGTTGGATTTAGTAGCTGGATGGTCAACGCACAAGAACCCGGAGAGAGCACATGAAACTGATCCCAATTATTCTTGTCTGTGGATTCCTTGGTGGATGTACGACCGTTCACCCATTGCGCCAGAAGCTCGATGATGATATCCAAACGCTCAGTGTTGGCTCGGTTACGAGCGCATGGCACTTTGCGGCGCAATGGGGGATGTTTGATCTGTACTTTGATGCGATGACGGACGATGCTGTGTTTATGGGGACCGATGCGAGCGAGCGGTGGACGAAGGCGGAGTTTATGGAGTATGCCCGCGAGCCGTTTAGCGATCATGATGGGTGGACTTATAAGCCCAGAGATCAGCATGTTGCTTTTTCAGCCGATCGCCAGACGGCTTGGATCGATGAGCTGCTCGACAACGAAAAATATGGCGTGCTTCGGGGGACAGGTGTGCTGATCAAGGTTGGCGACGATTGGAAGATCGCGCACTATAGCTTGACCTTCCTTGTGCCTAATGAGATCGCGGGCGAGATTGTCGAGTTGATCGCGGGCGATGAGTGAGTGATCAGGGTGTATCGCAGCCCGCGTTGTAGCTTTCGATAAATGCACTGATATCGAAGAAGCTGAAGACAGAGTCGTGGTTGAAGTCTGCGAGCGGGCGTTGTTCGACAAAGAGTTGGATGAAGAGGGAGATGTCGAAGAAGTCGATGGATTTGTCGAGGTTGAGATCTGGGGCGCAAGGTGCGGGGACGGAGTAGAAGAAGTGGATATTGGCATCTCTTCTGGTGTTTTGGAAGGGTTCGGTGTTGCAGCCGACAAGATCGAGCACGCCGTCGTTGTTGAGATCAACCGCGTCTACTCCTGCAAAGTCGGTGTCAACGATCGAGATCATGGGGGCATAAACGCGCGGGGCGGTCTGGAACATGATCGAAAGTGAGCTTTTGAATGTACGGATGTTTTGGTAGGCGCAGGTAATCAGGTCGGGGAGTCCGTTGCCATCGAGATCTGCCGAAATCACTTCGGCAGCGCCGCCGCCTTGGTAGTAGATTGGTGCAGAGAGCCCGGTTGGTGAGCCGTAGAGGATGCAGATGTCGTTGTCGTTTCGCCCATCGCGGAAGAGGATGACGGCGTCTTCTAAGCCGTCAAGGTCGATATCTTGAGTGATGATCCAGTATTGATGGAAGCCTCTTTGGTTGGGGTTTTCGGGGGCGAGGGGGATGGTGAGGGCGTGGGTGAACGCGCCGGTGCCATCGTTGTCATAGATTGCAAGCCCGAAGTTGTCGTTATCAATCGCGGTGATGCACAGAAGGTCTTGGTCGCCGTCCTGGTCGTGGTCGAGTGTTTCTATGGAGTGGACTTCAAAGAAGTTCGAGTCGATGAAGGTGAGTGTTCCAAGCGTGAAGTAGGCTTCGCCGTCGTTGATCCATGTGAGGACTGCGGGACCTTCGTCGCCAAACTTGATCGCGCCGTTGCCTCGAATGATGATGTCGTTGTCATTGTCGTTGTCGATATCTGCAATGGCGAATGATGAGCCTTGGGAATCAAAAAAGATATTTGCCTTCTGGAGCATGAGATCTTGATCGCTCCAGAAGAGTGGGACATTTGAGTAGCCTGGCCTATCGAACCCCTCAAAGCTTATATCCAAATTAATCTTTGGATATGATCTTTCGACCGAGTTGCTGAGGGTAATGCTGTCGATTCCTGGGTCGCTATTGAGTGGAGCGAGGACGGTTCTGAATCCGCCCCCAGAGCCTGGGAAACGGGTGGCGTCGTCGAGTTGTAGGAAGCCTGTGTCTGGGTTGATGCGTACGAGGTCTTTGCTTTGGGTGAGGAAGAGTTCGGATTGGCCGTTGTCATTGAAGTCGGCGTGGGTGATATGTGTATGTCCGCCTGAGTTAAAGTAGTTTCGTTCGTTGAGTATGGTGTCGCGATCGAATGGGTTTCCGATGTTGGCGATGAACTGGAATCCGACATTGGTGATGTCGTGGATTGTTTCGGGGGTTGCCTCTGGGTTGGTGACGGTGAGCAAGAGGAAGCGGTCTTTGACGCCGTCGTGGTTGATGTCGAAGTAGGCGTCTTGGTAGTTATAGCTAGGATCGAGGTTGAGTTCTGTGTTGTAGAACTCGTTGAAGACTTCGCCCTTGATGGGGATATCTGCGGAGACGCCGAAGCGGCCGTTGTGGTTGAGCGGGTCGGTGAATCGCCATGCGTTTTGGAGGTTTTTGTATGGCTTGTAGATGAGTTCGTCGGTGCCATCGCCGTCGAGATCGCCGGGGGAGGTGAAGAGTTGGTTCCATTCTGTGAAATTTTCGGAGAAGTCATATGAAAATGAAGTATCGAAATCGGGATACTCGAAGAATGGGATTTCTCTGGCTTCGCCTTGGGTGAATGGTGCGAGGAAGAATCCATAGCCGGTACGGTTTGGTCCTTCGCCGAAGGTGACGAAATCTATCAATCCGTCGGCGTTGATATCGGCCATTGTTGTGTGAGCGCCGGTGACATCGATTGAGAAGTTGGTCGCGATGATATTTGGATTTTCTATGTATTCGTAACCAAAGGCCGATTTTTCGATCCACCCGATTCCATAGCCACCAGTGAGAAGGATATCGAGATCGCCGTCGCCGTCGAAATCGGAGACTTTCATGTCTGAAGCGACTCGGCCTCTGGGGCTTGGGCTTTCTTCTTCGAGGATGGGGATATTGATATAGCCGGCGGCTCCTTGATAGAGCCAGATTTCGATTGAGCCGACCGACCAGGTTGAGCCTTGCCAGCGGATGAGATCATCGTCGCCGTCGTGATCGAGGTCTACATAGAGGACTCGATCATAGTCGTAGCCGAACTCTTCTAAGAAGAGTGGCTGGGCTTCAACGAAGCCGGCGGGGGTGGAGATGAAGGGGACGAGATGGTCGCCGAGTGGGAGGATGATGTCGTTGATGCCGTCGTGGTTGTGATCGTGGATGACGATGTCTCTGGGTTCATCGAGCCCGGGTGTTTTGATGGTGAGTTCGAAGGGGACTGGTTGGTCGAACTCGGCTAGTTCGTTTTGGTAGTAGACCCAGAGGCGTTTTTCGGCGAGGACATCTTCGAGTTTGTCGTATTCGATAAACATGACGAGGAGATCTTCGCGGCCATCGTTGTTGAGATCGCCGAGTATTTGGAGTGTGCCTGCGGCGGGGTATTGCCAATCGAAGCCTGCGAATGCGGGATCTACGAAGGGGTAGGTTGGGTCCAAGACGGGATGGATCGGGAAGGATTGGGCGTTAGAAAGCGTCGCGGCTGTTGCGAGGGTGAGGATTGAGAGATGTGCTGATAAATGATTCATCATGGCTCCACGAGTTTGAGGAGCGTCTATTAGAACCGATATTAGATGAGGGAGCAAGTGCCGATTTGTTGAATCATTGCTAAATATCAGGCTTACGAAGTGATCCTTGGCGATGTTGTCGATTGGCGGATGATGAGGGTTTCATCTAATGTCACCGTTCTTGATGGGATCGGTTCGGTGGCGGCTAATCGCTCGGCGAGGAGTTCGCCTGCGGTTTTGCCGGCGACGGCTGCGGGGAGGGCGATGGTGGTCAGTGGTGGGGTGGACATCTTGGCGGGGAGTTCGTCGTTGAAGGCGACGACGGACATATCGCGGGGGATGGTCATGCCCAGTGTGCTCATGGATTGGATGAGGTACATCGCGGTGATGTCGTCGTAGGCGATGACGGCGGTGGCATCGCCTTTTTGGAGGACGAGTTGGCAGTAGGACATGGCCGAGTGATCGAGTCGCTCGTAGCCTGGGATTGTTTTGAGCCCGCGGTGTTTGAGGATTGATTCGTAGGCATAGCGTCGGAGTTCGACGGAGGTATGGCGGATGCCTCGGGGGTTGAGCCGGTCGGTGTCGAAATAGGCGTATGCGATTTTGGTGTGACCGAGTTCGAGGAGGTGATCGATGGCTTGGTCCATGCCGTGGTGTTCGTTGAAGTTGACGGCGTCGCCACCTGGCCCGGCGAGCCCGTTGATTGAGACATAGGGGATGTCTTGTTCTTCGAGATCGTTGAGATCTGTCTTGTCACGAACCTGCAAGGCGATTGCACCGTCGACACGCCATGATGGGAGCTCGTGCCCGGAGTAATCTGGGTCGAGGAAGGTGGTGCAGACATGCTTGTTGTTATCGCGGAGGACGCGGACAGATTCAGACAAGGCGGTTCTGTTGACGCCGTCGGAGGCCCACCCGACGACAGCGACGAGGTTGGTCTTTTTGGCACTGATCGAGCGGACCATCGGGTTTGGTCGATAGTTGAGTTCTTCGGCGGCGTCGAGAACGCGCTGGCGAACCTCTGGGCGGACGCGGAAGTTATGGGTGTATCCATTGATCACACGGGATGCTGTGGATTCTGCGACGCCGGCCATTTCGGCGACCTTGGCGAGGGTAACGCGTTGAGTTCTTCGCTTTTCCATAAAGATTCCGCTGTTTCTGTGTGGGATGATTGATGGTGCACCATCCGAGGTGTGGGGGGATACGAACATATTATACAAAAATGGACAGCAGAAGCGAGTGTTGAGTTGGGGATTCGTGGGGTAATTCAGACTGGGTGGTTAGAATGGGGGGCGATTTGGTAGCGAGCCAGGTCGGCGAGTGGGTTTTGTAGTGGATGGAGTTTGGTATGAGCATGCGAAATCGGATATGTGTTGTTGCGATCATGGGGCTGACGAGCGGGATTGTCTGGGGTCAAGGGCATCGTGGGCCGCCGCCAGCGAATGTCGTGGTTGATGCGGTGCGTGTCGAACAACTTGTCGAACGCAGGGTTGTGACGGGAGAGATCCGCTCTCGTCTTCGGAGTGAACTGGCATCGCAGGTCGAGGGGTTGATGGTCGAGTTGAAAGTAGAAGAAGGCGATGTCGTTGTTCGCGGGCAGGTGATCGCCAGGCTTGATGATGTCCGGGCGAGGATTGCGTTTGATCGAGCGATGGCGGATGTTGACTTTGCGGCTGCTGTCATGATGGAACGCGAGGCGGCCCTTGAGATTGCGAGGCGTGATCTTGGGCGAGCCGAAGAGCTTGAACGATTGGGATCGAGCGGGGTTTCGCAGCTCGACGAGGCAAGAACGCTTGTGGCGTCGCGCGAGGCCTTGATGGCGCAGGCGAAGGCCGAGATGGTGTCGGCGAAGGGGGATCTGCATCTGCGTGAACGAGAGTTGGCAGATATGACGATCGTTGCACCGTTTAGTGGTCGTGTGGTGAGCAAGCAAAGTGAGGTTGGGCAGTGGGTCGGACGAGGCGATGGAGTTGTGACCATCGTTTCGCTTGATGCGCTCGAAGCGTGGGTTGCTGTCCCTGAAGATGTATATGCAGCGGTGCAACGAACACAAGAGAGCGGCGAGAAGATCGAAATAGCGATGCCTGCGCTCAATGGGTTCAATGATGGAAGAGTGTTCGGCGAGATTCTTGCGATCTTGCCCAACGCGGATTCGCTGAGCCGATTATTTGCGGTGCGGATTGGGGTGGAAGCGAAGGATGCCGATGGGAAGAACTTGTTGCGTCCTGGGATGAGCTTGTCGGCGTGGGTTCCTACGGGGATGCCAGGCGAGTTTGTCACGGTGAGTAAGGATGCGATTGTGCGCAAGGCGACGGGGGAGATCGTGTATTATTCGAAAGATGGCGTGTCGGCGATTGCGCCGGTGACGCGGCTCTTTGGCGTGGGTGATCGGGTGGCGGTGCGATCGAGGATGCTGAAGGATGGGATGATGGTGGTGGTTGATGGGAACGAGCGGCTGCGCCCTGGGCAGGGGCTTGCAATTCAGGAGGCGGCGCGGGATGATGTTGTTGGTGGGGGGAGTGACTAACGATGGATATGTGGGATTTGCTATTTGATGTTTTGGTTCTTTTGATAGCGGCATTGTTTTTTGGTGTGGTGTGTGAGCGGCTCAAGCAGAGTCCCATTTTAGGGTATCTTGTTGCAGGGACACTGCTTGGACCAAATGCGTTTGGGGTTGTGGCAAGTGCTGATGAGGTGACGGTGCTGGCCGAACTTGGCGTGGCGTTGTTGTTGTTCACGATTGGGTTGGAGTTTTCTTGGACAAGATTGCGTCGGCTTGGCCCGGCAGCGTTCGGAGGCGGATCGGCGCAAGTCGTCATAACGATGGGGTTAGGGTGGGTTATCGCGTTGGGCTTTGGGGTGGAGATGCGGACGGCCATTGCGATCGGTGCGATCGTTGCGCTCAGCAGCACGGCGTGTGTGCTTCGGCTCTTGGTTTCGCGGGCGGAACTTGAGAGTGTGCATGGGCGCCATGTACTCGGTATTCTATTGATTCAGGATGTGGCGGTTGTGCCTTTGGTGTTGTTGGTGACCTTGCTTGGTGGCGGCGGGTCATTTGAACAAGTTGGCGCAGATGTGTTTTCGGCGGTTGCCGGGGCATGTATTTTGATCGCGATGCTGTATGTGCTGCTTAACAAAGTTGCGCCACGGGTGCTCGGTATGGCATCATTGCAGCGGAATCGAGATTTGCCTATTTTACTTGCGATTGTTATGGGGCTTGGTTCTGCATGGGGATCTCACAAAATGGGATTGTCGCCTGCGTTAGGTGCGTTCATGGCGGGGATGATTCTGGCGGACTCACCATTCGCTACGCAGGTGCGGGCGGATGTTGGTTCATTGCGGACGCTTTTGGTGACGCTGTTCTTCAGTTCGATCGGGATGTTTGGCGATCCGGCATGGTTTGTGCAAAACCTGCCTGCGGTCGGGGCGTTGGTGATCGCAATTGTCGCGGGCAAGGCGATTGTGATCTGGGTGGTGCTCAAGTTGTTTCGGCTTACGCATAGCAATGCGTTGGCTTCGGGGATTTGTTTGGCACAGGTGGGTGAGTTCTCGTTTGTGTTAATTGCTGTTGGTCGCGGGACGGTGATTGGCGAGGAGTTGTTTGCGTTGTTGATCTCGGCGACGATCGTGACGCTGTTCTTGACGCCGTATTTGGTGGCGGGTGGGCCGAAGATTTCAATTTTATCTGTTGGGTGGTTGGAAAAGATAAAGGTGCTCAAGCCCAGTGTTATAGATGATTCAGATATTGTCTCGCAGGCGAAAGGGCACATGGTGATCATTGGGTTTGGTCCTGCGGGGCAGATGGTTGGTCGTGCGATTGAAGAGGTGACTCAACATGTTGCCGTGGTGGATTTAAGCCCGGGGATGATTCGCCAAGCAAAGCTCCTTGGATTCGAAGGCCATCTCGGCGATGCAACACAACCCGATGTGCTCGAACATATCGGTATATTGCGTGCAGCGGTTGTGGTTGTGGCTATTCCTGATCCGGCTGGAGCACGAGCCATAGTCGGGATGATTCGTGCGATGGCTCCAGATGTGTATATTATTGCGCGTGCACGATATCACATGTATATTTCTGAGCTTGAAGAGAGCGGGGCACATGAAGTCATTGATGAAGAGCAGTTGGTCGGGGGCGTGCTGGCCGACCGGCTGAGTGTTCGACTTCGTGCAAATAAAGATCAGTGAGTCGTAAAGAAACAGAAGCGAATGAGTTGGAGTGATTAATGGATATTGTGCGTTGGTGTATATCTCGGCCTGTGACTGTTGCGGTCGGTGTGTTTTTGGTTTTGATGTTTGGGGTTATTGGTGCGCGTGAGATCCCGATTCAGTTGACGCCGACGATTTCGCAGCCGACGATTACGGTGAGTACTGTTTGGCCCGGCAGAAGCCCGGAGGAGGTGGTTGATGAGATCACCAAAGAGCAGGAAGAACGGCTCAAGAATGTCGAGAATCTTGATCGGATGAGCTCGTCGAGTTCGCAGGGGAGTAGCGAGATCACGCTTGAGTTTCAGGTGGGATCGGATATCTCTCGTGCGCTCCAGGAAGTGAGCGATGCGCTGCGTCAGGTGCCTGCGTATCCGGCGGAGGTTGATGAACCGATCGTGGTCGCGGCGGACGGGGTGAGCAGCGGTGGCGGTGCGATCGCATGGATTATTATTGACTTTGATGATGAGAACCTGCGTAAGCATGCGGGCTTTGATCTGACAACAATCTTTGATGAGATTGAGCGCGAGGTGAAGCCTTACCTTGAGCGTGTTGAGGGTGTGGCGACGGTCAATGTGTTCGGTGGGCGCGAGCGTGAAGCACGGGTGATGGTCGATGAGTTCGCGCTAGCGCAACGCGGGTTGAACCATATAGATGTGATCACTGCGCTGCGCAACGAGAATCAGAATGTGTCGGCGGGGAGTATTTCTGAGGGCAAGCGGGATTACCGGGTTCGGCTGATTGGGCAGTTGAGTGATCCTGAGAAAATTCTTGACACGATCGTGGCGCATCGCGATGGGCGGACGGTCTTGGTACGCGATGTTGCGAGTGTCGAGATTGGGTATGAGAAGCGCAACGGGTTTATTCGTTCGCTTGGTCGACCGGCAATCGCGATCAATGTGATCCGTCAGAATGATTCGAATGTGCTTGAGATCATGGACGAGATCAAGATTCGGCTCGAAGATGTACGCCAGAATATGCTGCCGAATATTGGAGGCGAATCGAGCTCGGGGGCGATCGGTCCTGATCTGCGATTGCGCCATGTGTATGACGAGACGATTTATATCCGCAGCGCGATTGGGTTGGTGACGCAGAATCTTTGGATCGGCGGGACGATCGCGGTGATTGTACTTTTGATTTTCTTACGCAACTGGCGAGCGACTGGGATTATCGCGATCGCGATTCCGATCTCGGTGATCGGGACATTCTTGATATTGCTTGCGATGGGGCGTTCGCTCAATGTGGTCTCGCTGGCGGGCTTGGCGTTCGCGGTGGGGATGGTGGTTGACAACTCGATTGTGGTGCTTGAGAATATTGACCGTAGGCTCAAACTCGGCGAGTCTTCGATGGAGGCGGCATGGCGCGGGGGCAAAGAGGTGTGGGGCGCGGTGCTGGCATCGACCTTGACGACGGTGGCGGTGTTTGTGCCGATCTTGACCATTCAGGAAGAGGCCGGGCAGTTGTTTGCGGATATCGCGATCGCGATTATTGGTTCGGTGAGTTTCTCGTTGATTGTCTCGGTGATGGTGATTCCGACAGCGTGTTCGCGGTGGCTCAAGCCTGAAAAGGAGCACAAGGGAGTTGTCAAGCGAGCGTTTGGCGGGTTGTTTGGATTCACGGCGTTGGGGAATCGGTTGATCGAGTTGCTCGGTGGTTTGCTACGGTGGGCGATGACTGGGGTGCGTGGGTGGACAGTGCGACCGGCGGTGATTGTGCTGATGACTGGTGCGAGTTTGTGGGGTGCGGTTGTGATGATGCCCCCGATGGATTATTTGCCAGCGGGGAACCGGAACCTTGTGTTTGGTGGTTTGACGATCCCTCCTGGGCTGTCTGTAGAGGGGATGGAGGAGATCGCAAATCGGATCGAGGCGAAGATCTATCCATATGCAGCGGTGGATAAGGATGATGCCGATGCGATGGCGGGGTTGGATCCAATCCAGATGTTCCCGGGGATGCCGATCTATAAGCCCGTAGCGATTGATAACTTCTTCATTGGCGGGTTCGGCAATGGGATGTTTGTCGGCGCGACGAGTCAAGACGATCAAACCGTGATCCCTATCGGGCATCTGATCACGGGGGTGATGATGAGTATCCCCGACTCGTTCGGCGGGGCCGGTCAGAGCTCGTTGTTCAGCGGGCTCGGTGACGGTGGTGTGATCCGGGTGGAGATCTCTGGCGTCGAGCTTGATCGTGTAAATGCGGCAGCGTCAATGATGTTCCGGGCAGCGGGGATGGAATATGGGTTTGGCAAGGTCAAGCCAAACCCGTCAAACTTTGCGGTACAAGAACAAGAGATGCAACTCAAACTCAACGCGTTGGGGCGCGAGCTGGGTTTGACGACACAGGGTTTGGGCGTGGCGGTTCGTGGGTTGTTTGATGGCGCCTTTGTGGGGGATTATAAGATTGGCTCGGAGACGATTGATCTGGTGGTATTGCCGATGGGCGGGCGGATGGAGACCTTGGAGCAGATCCGTGATGTCCCGATCGCGACGCCGGA
This sequence comes from Planctomycetota bacterium, assembly GCA_024280755.1. Classification (GTDB taxonomy): domain Bacteria; phylum Planctomycetota; class Phycisphaerae; order Phycisphaerales; family UBA1924; genus UBA1924. Next base: position 5,530 of record JAJRPN010000038.1, on the reverse strand, counting down.
GGGCCCGGTGGTGCCGGTGGATAGTGTTGTCGATTTCGTGCCGACCCTGGCTGCGCAGGTGATCCAGCGGATTGAAGAGATGCCGAGCGTCTCGATTGAGGTGACGGTACCCGAGACGATGGCGGTGGGCGAGGCGATGGCGTGGATTCAGAAAAACATGATCGATGCAGCGAAGGAGCAAGGATTGATCGACCGGACGATGCGGGTTCGGCTCGAAGGGAGTGCCGCGGATCTTGAGCAGGTTCGGGCATCGTTGCTTGGGGCACGCAATGTTGACGGCGCGGGACCAAAGGCAACACTGAGTGCGTTGGTGGTTTCTGCTATGGCGTTGCTTGGCGCTGGCGTTGTGTTTGTGCGTGGGAAGAAGAACGGGAATCCGTTTGTGATGTATGGGGTTGTTGGTGCGTTGATTCTGGGCGCGATCATCGCGGGGTTGGCATGGCTGGCAGTGGGGCATCCTGAATACATGACGGCGAGAATGGTGTGGGCGTTGCTGGTGACTTATCTGGTGATGTGCGCATTGTTTGAGAGCTTTTTGTATCCATTGGTGATTATGTTCTCGGTGCCTTTGGCGGTGGTCGGCGGGTTTGGTGGATTGGCGTTGATGTATCGGTGGTCGCTGATGGATTTGACGAAGTCGCCTCAGAAGCTTGATGTGCTGACGATGCTCGGGTTTGTGATTTTGATTGGTGTTGTTGTGAACAACGCGATTTTATTGGTGCATCAAGCGATGAACTTTATGAGCGGCGACAAGACTGATCCGACGCATAAGGATGCGATGGGGGCTGTGGATGCGATTGTGCTGAGCGTACAGACGCGGATTCGCCCGATTTTTATGAGTGTGTTGACGAGTGTGGGCGGGATGTTGCCTTTGGTGTTGATCCCGGGTTCTGGCAGCGAGATGTATCGTGGGCTGGGATCGGTTGTTGTCGGCGGGCTTGTGGTGTCGACGGTATTCACGCTGGTGCTGGTCCCTCTGCTGTTTTCGTTGGTTGTGGACATGAAGCGTGGCGTCGCAACTGAGGGTATACAATAAGGCCAAACCAAGTGGAACACGCATGTTCCTGGAATTGTGCAACTTAAAATAAACGGAGCAGATTATGAGAAGCGGGATGAAGATCGGGATTGTTGGCGCGTTGTTGAGTGCGTTTGCTTTGGGTGGGTGTTCTGCGCCTGTGCGAACTCAAGCTGAGGCTATCGCTGCAACGCGTGAAGATGCACGCTCGGTGGTGATTCGGCTCGGCGACGGGACCGGCGAGGTTCGCTGGAGCGAGGTTGTTCGTGATATGGCATCAGCGGATGTGGTGCTCTTTGGCGAGATGCACGGGCATCCGTTGGGCTTGGCTGTTGCGCAAGAACTCTGGGAAGATATCCTGGTTCAAAGCCCCAGTGCGGTTCTTAGCATGGAGTTTTATGAACGAGATCAGCAGCTTGCAATTGAAGATTATCTTTCGGGGGTGACCGATCGTGCAAAGTTTGAGAAGGCTTCGAATCGGAACAAGGGAAATAACGCGCCAGGGCATGTTCGGATGATTGAAGCAGCCAAAGAGGCGGGTCGCCCGGTGATCGGGGCGAACTCGCCTAGGCGGTATGTGAGCATCGCGCGCAAGCAAGGATACGATGCGCTCAAAGAGATGGGCGAGTTGCAGCAGACGATGTTCTCGCTTCCGATTGGTGACAGCGAAGGCGGGTATCAAGATCGGTTCTTGGAACTGATGAGCGGGATGGGAGATCACAGCGGCGAAGAGATCGCGGCCGGGTTCTTCCGAAGCCAGTCGGTGTGGGATGGGACAATGGGCGAGAGTATTATCGACGGGCTTGAGCTCGGCTCGCCAGTCGCTCATGTGGTCGGATACTTCCATGTGCAATATGGGTCTGAGCCGGGCGGGAGCGGGCTGATCGATCAGATCCGTCTGCGGAGTGATCGCGAGCTTAAAGTGGTGTCCATTATTACGCTCGCCCGCGATGATCAAGAGTTGTTCCAAGGGACAGATGCGGTGATCGGTGAAGACGGCGAAGAAGTTAAAGCTGCGGATGAATCCGACTTGGGGATCTCGACCTATGTGGTGTATGTTGGCGCACATGGCGACTAAAATTGGAGTAGGCCTAGGCCGTGTCTGACGGCTTATGTTTTGGACTATTCGCCTCCCCCGGAAGCCCGGGGGAGGCGAAAAGAGGGCGTCCTTGTGTGGGGAATGAGTTGTCAGACACGCCTTAGGCTGCTTTGTTTGATGATTCTGCTTTGTCTGCATGCTCTTTGATGAGTTCTAAGCAGGTTTCGATCAGCAGGGATTTATTGATTGGTTTCGTGAGATATTCATTGCAGCCCGAGTTGATGCAATGTTCGCGGTCGCCTTCGAGGGCATGGGCTGTCACTGCGATGACCGGGACATTGATGCCTTGCTCACGGAGTTTGACCGTCGCAAAGTAGCCATCCATGACAGGCATCTGCATATCCATCAAGATGAGATCGAACGGGCTGTTGTCATTGAGTGCGTTCATAACCGCATCTATTGCCTGTTGTCCATCCATTGCAAAATCGAGCGTTGCGCCTGTTTTTTTCAAGATGTGTTGGAGCAGGATCCGGTTGTCTTTGGCATCATCAACAACAAGGATTTTGTAGTCTGCAAGAACGCCGCGTGTTTCTTTTGGTGAAGTTGTATCGGAACTGGTTTTGGCAGGCGTTTGTGCCTGGGTTTTGCCAGGGTCGATCGTGATTGTGAACGATGACCCTTTGTCCGGTGTCGATGTGACGGTGACATCACCTCCGAGTGCTTTGGCGATATCTCTTGAGATGGAAAGCCCGAGCCCTGCGCCGCCATAGTTTCTGGTGAGTGTGTCTTGAGCCTGTTGGAACGGATCGAAGATAGAGGAAAGGTCTTCTTCGTTGATCCCGATTCCGGTGTCGGTGATTGTGATTTGGAGAGTTGGGTGGGCTGTGTTTTTGAGAAGCTTTGCATTGATATCAATTGAGCCCGATGGAGTAAACTTGATCGCGTTATCGGTGAGCTTGCTCAGAATTTGTTCAAATCGTTTGGCATCTGTGGTGATGAAGCCCGGGCACGAATCTTCAATAGTGAGATTGATTTTAAGCTGCTTGCTCAGGGATTTGGTCGTCGCATCAACCTTGATTTCGGTGAGGATCTGTGTCAGATCGCAGCGATCTTTGGTGATGCGGAGCTGCCCAGATTCGATCGCGGACATATCGAGCATGGTGCCGATGAGCGTCGTGAGCTGGGTGCTTGATTCATAGATCGATTTGACCAATCGTGATCGTTCGGAATCGGTCAATGTGTCATCGGAGAGAAGATCAGCAAAGCCCATGATGGCGTTCATCGGGGTTCGGAACTCATGTCCGATGTTGGTGAGCAAACGCCATCGGATGGCATCGGCGCGTTGAGCCTGGTTGATGGCTTTTCCGAGTTGAGCAATCTGCCTGCGAACAATAAGGAAGGTTGGCTCGATCACAAAGAGGAGAATGGCAACAAGCACGCCGATGAGAATCGCCATGCCAAACTTTGCGCCTCTGATACTCGATGCGATGGTTGCTTTGTAATCTTGCTCATACAGACCAACAATGTTGTTCATCTGAGGCGAGAAGATCGCGTGCGATTGGATGATCTCATTCTTCGCTGACGACACGCGATCAATGGTCTGCTGATCAATATAAGGCGATCGACGGATCATGCTGATCGTGAGGCTCTGGAGTTCTGTCGACGAGCTGATCAGTGAACGGAGGGGGTTTTCGAGAGCCTGGAAAGCATCAAGACGCTCGGGGGAATGTGCCGCAGCAATTTTGAGATTTGAATCCCCGTGATACAATACAGCGTGTGTAGATTGAAGACTTGAAGATGACTGTTGAAGTTGTGTCAGGATCGATTCAAGATCTTTCCAGTTGTTTGTTCGGATTGCAACATCGATGCTTAGTGCGCTCGTGACGATGCGCTGAGCAAGGACCCGCTGCTTGCCTGCCATATTGATCTTGGTTGCAGATGCGGTATCGAGGGTTGCCGTGATCCTGAAGATCATGACGGCTGTCAAAATTGCGATCAATCCAGCGAAGGTAATCGCCATGATTCGGAAGCGTTTGATGCTTCTGTGAATTTGTTCGCTGTTGTTGGTGTGCATAATGAAATCCGAAAACCGCCCGAGATACAAACTCAAGCAGTATGGATTATCGACACAATTTGAGAGGGTCTGAAACGCAAGCGTGTGTAGATGTAGTGTTTATGAGTATTTGTAGGGGGTTAGGCAGCTTTGTTTGCACTCTTGCAGATCAGGTTGATGCTTGCGAGTTCCTCTGCGAACTTCTCAAGATTACCTGTGTCTGCGATTTCTTCACAGACGGTAAATGTCAGGGTATGGAGCGATTTCATGCCCAGAAGCGTAGAGATATTCCGAATTTTCGTGCAGGTTATATAGACCTCGACAGAGTCTTCTACCTGAATCTGGGCGTCGAGAACTTTGGCAAGGTCGCCGAGCTCTTGGTGGAGTTCTTCGACAGACTCTTGGCTGGAACCTTTGCGTACAGACTCAAGTGTGTGTTCTGACCACTGGGTCACGAGGAACTCACCTAGGGCGCACAGGAGTGAGTTTTCGGTGAGTGGGATAGGCAAGAACATATCCGCTTCGGACAGTCGAATTTGCTGCTTGATCTGATCATCCTTGGCTCTGCCCGAAAGAATAATCGGTTTTTTATACCCGGCATCACGGATACACCTGATGTATTCTGGGCCGGACATCGTGCCGGCATCGAGTGAAACGAAGATGAGTTGATAGTCGTCAAGCTCTTTGTGGAGTGCATCTTCTGCCTGGTCTTCGAATCCAAAGTCTAAGCTTGTAGCCAGCAAATACTCACGGATAAAGGGCGTGATCGAAGCATCTGTGCCAACAAAAAGTACCTTGCCTGTCAGTGTTGTTGGGTCGATCGTTTCGAAAGATTTCACCGCATCGTTGATGTCTGGGCAGATGAACTCGTGAACGATAATCTCGTGATCGAATTGAATCCCGATTTCGTGAACAACGCCGCCACGATGATTACATCGACAGACCTTGCCTGTGATCTTGGCCGTTTCGCCGTCGGTCTTTCGCAGGTGGGCACTGATGGATGTGCCAGGATAGATAAAGTTAGAATGCAAGATAGACATCCCCCCGCGTGACAAGTTGCGAGATGCGACAGTGATTTTCCTTCGGTGGGCGTGGTCTGTTTTTTCGAGAATGAGCTCGAAATATGGATCGAGATATTCGAGCCGAGTGAAGGCCCGTTTGATCGGTTGTGTTGGGCGTTGGGTGTTGGGATCGTCGAGTTTTTTGAGGAGCTGCTTATAGACCTGTTTGGTCATGCCAAGCGAGTTTCGCTTGTTGTGTGAATCAAGGTTTTTGTTTTTGTTTTTCATTCCGCTGATGGGATCGGCACAAACTTGTAAGTTGTTCAGTGGCAGATTGTCAATCTGCTATTTGGATCAGATGTGTGTTCCGCTAGGTATATCCACCCCCTTCATTGTGGGGGGGGGGGGGGGGGGGGGTGGGG
>JAJRPN010000037.1 GCA_024280755.1 Planctomycetota bacterium | reverse complement strand
AGACCTCATTCATCGCTTGGATACCGCCCACCAGCACCGGAAACTCGGATTACCCGGGTCGTCAATCACCCATCAGAGGCCTGCTCCGCTACGCTCCGCAGCCCTCTGATGGGACAAAGGAACGCCGCTGTCCTAACATAGAGAGTGGTACAGAATATGGGGGCAGGTCAAGACCCCCTCCGTCTGCTGCGCAGGCACAACCACCCTCTGGGTGCTCCCCCGGAAGCCCGGGGGAGGCGTAGGAATAGGAGTAGGAGTAAAAAATGCCCTACAGCATTTTTCCCCCACGCGCCTATCATCAAACTCGAATCCATCCCCCTATAGAAGGATACCAGATATGACCACCACCGCCTCCCCAATCACCATGTCCGACGGCAAGCTCAATGTCCCCGCAAACCCAATCATCCCCTTCATCGAAGGCGACGGCACAGGACGAGATATCTGGGCAGCCTCAGTCCGCGTCTTCGACGCAGCCGTCGAAAAAGCATACAACTCCGAACGCAAACTCCACTGGCACGAAACACTCGCAGGCGAAAAAGCATTCAACGAAACCGGCGAATGGCTACCCGAAAAAACACTCAACGACTTCCGCCAATACCTCGTAGGAATCAAAGGCCCACTCACCACACCAGTCGGTGGAGGCATCCGCTCCCTCAATGTAGCCCTCCGCCAGGTCCTCGACCTTTACACATGCCTCCGCCCAGTCCGCTGGTTCGAAGGCGTCCCTTCCCCTGTCAAGCGCCCAGACCTCACCGACATGGTCATCTTCCGCGAAAACACCGAAGACATCTACGCCGGCATCGAGTTCGAAGCAGGCACAGACGACAACGCCAAGTTCAAAGCACTCCTCAAAGAAGCATTCCCCGAAATGTTCAAGAAGGTCCGCTTCCCCGAAACCTCAGGCTTCGGCATCAAGCCAACCTCCAAAGAAGGCACAACACGCCTCGTCAAAGCCGCCATCCAATACGCCATCGACAACAACCGTGACTCCGTCACCCTCGTCCACAAAGGCAACATCATGAAGTTCACCGAAGGTGCATTCATGGAATGGGGATACGAAACCGCACGCGACCTCTTCGGCGCAACCCCACTCGACGGCGGCCCATGGCATTCATTCAAAAACCCAAACACCGGCAAAGAAATCATCATCAAAGATGTCATCGCCGACGCATTCCTACAACAAATCCTCACCCGCCCCGCTGAATACTCCGTCGTCGCCACCATGAACCTCAACGGCGACTACATCTCAGACGCACTCGCCGCATGCGTCGGAGGCATCGGAATCGCACCCGGAGCAAACATCAACTACGACACCGGCACCGCAATCTTCGAAGCAACCCACGGGACTGCTCCAAAGTATGCCGACCAAGATAAAGTCAACCCCGGCTCACTCATCCTCTCAGGCGAAATGATGTTCCGCCACATGGGCTGGAACGAAGCCGCCGGCCTCATCATCAAGGGAATCAACGGCGCCATCGGAGCCAGAACAGTCACCTACGACTTCGAACGCCAAATGGAAGGCGCAACACTCCGCAAATGCTCCGAGTTCGCCGACGACATCATCACACATATGGGTTGATATTTGGTATAGTGACTGTTGTTATTCAGAATACCGATAGAGATCCATTATGAATGAACTGAACCCATCATCAACAATTCGTGAATTCGTACAAGATGGAGATAGAATTCTTCAGTCAGATTGCATTGAAGCCTTAAGAAATCAAGTTAAGCCGGGATCAGTAGACTTGATTTTTGCCGACCCGCCTTATAATATAGGAAAAAATTTCAACGGCATGCTTGATCGCTGGTCAAGCAACGAAGCATATGCTTCTTGGTGCGAAGAATGGCTACAGTTGTGCGTAAAATCATTGTCGCTAACCGGCAGCATGTATATAATGACAAGCACGCAAGCTATGCCATATCTAGACTGTTTTCTTCGTGAGCGAGTTGAAATATTGTCCCGAATAGTTTGGCACTATGACAGCTCTGGTGTTCAAGCTAAAAAATATTACGGCTCGCTTTATGAGCCCATTTTGCATTGCGTAAAAAACAAATCCAACTACACCTTTAACTCAAGCGACATATTGGTAGAAGCAAAGACAGGGGCTAAACGGAAACTCATAGACTATAGAGGGACAGAGCCGAAGCCGTATAAAACAAAAAAAGTCCCAGGAAATGTATGGTATTACCCTAGAGTTCGCTATCGAATGCCAGAATACGAGGAGCATCCTACCCAAAAACCAGAGTCAATGATTTCTAGAATCGTATTAGCTAGCTCAAATCCAGGAGATGTTGTAATGGACCCCTTCTCAGGTAGTTTCACAACATGTGCTGTGTCTAAAAAACTAGGCCGGAAATTCATAGGGATAGAGCAGGATATAGATTATGTGAAAATTGGATTACGACGATGTGGTTTTGCAAGAAATCTGGATGGGCAACAACTGAACTCTCCTGTCAAAATTTTTACTAGGCAAGCATCCTCAAGTGAGAATTCCGCAGGCTTATTTGCAGGCAAGGCATAGTTCATGAAGCACCCATTTACTGCTTTCATTCTTAGAGTACTGCATGATCAGTTTGGCGATTTGTCAAATGACATCTATCAGGCCAGCGATCTCATTCAATATATAAACGAGAAAACCAGATCTGCCGATAAAGGATCGAAATCAAGAGGATCCTTTGCAAATATTTACGCTATATATGTTCTTGCTGAGGATTATTTAAAACAAGAAGAAACACAGAAAGGTGGCTATTCGAAGTATGCTGGGGCCATGTTTCGTGATCTGATGGTAAGACAACGAGAGCTGCCGTTCGGTAGTAAGTTGCAGAATCACGCTCTGAATCATCGTTTAAACCAAGAATTTAAAAGAATACGACCAACATGCGAATTGTCCCCCATACTAAGGGATGTTGAATCTAAACGATACTGGATTAACGAAACTCTGCTACTGGTTTCTGTGGGATCCGAAATAGTGAATATTGGCCTTGCGATAATAGCGATAATTGATTCATACATAGCTGTTAAAAAGGATTCGTTTACGAGATTCATTGAAGACTGCAAAGCGATTCGGCAATTTTCAAAATCAGATCCCAATCAAGTTCAACAATTTGTTTCATCCTTAGTGGACATGAAAGCAGATGCTCGAATATTTGAAATCGTTAGCTACGCGATTTTAAAAACACATTACGCGGATAAAATTATGTTTTGGGGTTGGAGTAAAGACGCAATTGACAACGAAGATTCACTCGTCTTGTATAAAACAGGAAGGTGCAACGCGAATGATGGGGGGATTGATTTCGTGATGAAGCCATTAGGAAGATTCTTTCAAGTTACAGAAACTACAGATGTGCATAAATATTTTTTGGACATCGACAAAACTCTTAAATACCCGATTACATTCGTTGTTAAATCAAAGGCCAGCAGCGGAAAAATACGCGAAGAAATCCGTCAACAGGCATCTGATCATTATCCTATTGTCACAATTCTCGAAAAATATATGAGTTGTGTTGAAGAAATCATAAACATTGATACTTTGCTGAAGTATCTGGCTACTGCTATTGGTGAGGGTAAAACTCAACAAATTATTGAAGATATCGTTACTCAATCTCAGGTAGAATTTGATATTGAATAGCCGGGTGCCATGCTGGTGGTCTCCCACCTGCATGATCTTCAACATCCAACTCCGTGCGCACAAATAATCCCCTCCCTCCCAAAATCTCCCAAATCCCCAAAACAGTTTTTACCCCCTTCCCCCCAACAACTTACCCCCAAGCACCCCCTCCCAAACACCCCACTCTGTGCGCACAAACCCGTCCCGCCGCCCCTTCTATAGGAGGCGGCTTTTTAATCGCGGACTCCCCATGATGGAAACAGGCACACACAAAGGGAGCCAACCATGCGATTCAAAAAATACAACTTCTCCGCCCTCTACCCCGCCGCTCTTACTTGGGCACCACGCCTTGACCGCCCCCGCCAAGCCGTGTCTTCTCCCTCCCAATCTTCCCCTTCCCAGCCTTGCCCCTCCCTGCGCCCCGCGGGGAGGTGTCACGCAAAGCGTGACGGAGGGGTGTCTTCAATCTCCTCCCCCGGACTTCCGGGGGAGGAGATTGCGCAGCAGACGGAGGGGGTCTTGTCCTCTTCCCTCTTCCCCATTCCCTACTGCCCATTGCCCTCTTCAATACAACTTCGCGAACTCCCCAAAGAACCCCGGATAAGTCTTCTCGACACACCGCGGCTCATCGATCACAACATGCCCACGCCGCAAAGCGATCAACGACAAAGCCATCGCCATCCGATGATCGTCATAAGTCTCAAAAACCACCTGCTCACAGCCCTGCGAACAATCAACCCCGCCATCCGGAGGCGAGATCGCCAACACATCTTCATCACCACCAAGATCATCCTCAACCCAAACCCCAAGTTTCCCAAGCTCAGCCTTGAGTGCTGCAATCCGATCACACTCCTTCACCCGCAGCGTCCTAACCCCCCTGATCACCGTCCGCCCCCAAGCGAAGCAAGCCACCGCCGCCAGCGACATCGCCGCATCTGGCATATCGCTCATATCACACTCGATCCCTGTGAGCTTCGTTTCCCCCTTGCAGGCAAGCGTATTCTCCCGCTCAACAATCCCGCAGCCCATCTTTTCCATCAACCCCGGAAACAACGCATCCCCCTGCAACGATTTCCTCTTGCTTCCAAACCCCGCCACCCGGATTGTTGCCTTCGGCAACAATGCCCCAGCCGCCCACCAATAAGTCGCCCCCGAAGCATCCGGCTCCACATCAAGATCAAAAGCATTCAAGCCTGCCAATACCTTAATCACCGACAAGTTCTCAGCATGCTGAACCTGCACCCCCAGATGATCCAGCAGCTCAATCGTCATCCGAACATAGCTCGCCGAGGTCGTCCCCTCCGGCATCAAAATGGTAATCCCACCCTCTAAAAACACCCCAACCAACATCATCGCCGTAATAAACTGCGACGACTGTGTCCGCCCAATCGTGATGGTGTTCCCCACCAGCTCCGCTGGCGGCGAAACCCGAATCGGCGGACACCCTTCTGCATTCAAATACTCAACCCCCGCCCCGAGTTGCCTCAGCAGCTCGGCGAGTTCAGCGATCGGCCGCTGCTGCATCCGTTCATTGCCCGTAATCGTCATTGGCCCATCGCCCAGCAGGGCGCTGGCCGTCAGGAACCGGGTGGCGGTGCCGGCGTTGTTGAGGTTAATGGTCGAGGTGTTTGGATCAATTTTCCATCCGCCGCCGACGCCTGTGATTTTGAGTTTGGTTGGATCGGATTGATCAACCCCCGCGCCGAGCTGCGCGATGGCGGCGAGCATCTGCTTGGCATCGTCGGCATCGAAAAGGGCATGGTTGAGGGTCGAGGTGCCGGGGCATAATGCAGCAAGCAAGAGGGCGCGGTTGGTGATTGATTTGGAGCCCGGCGGGCGGATCGTAATGTCGAGGGGAACGCGCCCTGGCTGGCGGGCCCAAGCCGGGAGGGGGAGTTGGGGGGGGAGGGCGTCGGCGTTGAGATTGGGAGGGAAGGTTGTCATTGTGTGATGGGGAGTGGGAAGAAATGCAAGGCCCCCTCCGTCTGCTTCGCAGCCACCTCCCCCGTCAGGACGGGGGAGGGACAAGAGTAAGGAGTTACGCGTCTTTGCGGAAGACGGCGACGACATCTTCGATGGGGACGACGAAGAGGCGGTTGTCGCCTTCGAAGTCTACGGGGATGGCGTGCTTGGGGTTGAAGAGGACTTTGTCGTATTGGCGGACGGGGTAGTCGGTGTCGTTTTCGACGACGGCGGAGATGGCGACGACGCGGCCGGTGATTGTGGGGATCTCGATTTTGTCTGGGAGGTGGATCCCGGATTTGGTTTGTTTTTTATCTTCATCTTTGCGGATGAGGACACGGTGGCCGATGGGTTCGACTGTTTCGAGTTCTGATTTTTTGGTCTTTGGTGCTGGCATGGGGGATTGTAGGAGGGGGGATGGCAATGGGCAGTGGACAATGGGGGGGAGAAGAGAAGCAAGAGGTACGCGGAGGTGCGGAGAAGAGGGGAGAAGAGGGGAGAAGAGGGGAGAAGAGTTTTAAACTCGAAGATCGCGAAGGGCTCGAAGTGGGGAAGGGACCGGGGAAGAAAGGTAGTATGTGTCGAAGACCCGACTGCGCCAAAGACGGCGAGTCGGGGCACCCGGCTTAAACCTGATGAAGACATCGGGCGTAAGCAGGGCACCCGGCATTCCCTCATCATCACACTGAAGTATTTCTCCTAACCTGATTCAATTTCTACTGTTTCATCTTGTGAAAATCCATCTAGCCATTGAGACAAGCCGTTCAAATCCGTAGTCAGAGTGTCTTTCATAGGCTTGCGAACTACTTGGATCTCTTCGCCCGTTGGGAGTGTGAATCGATCAAGTTTTCGTAAATCTACATTCTCATTCAATACATCAATTTCTTTCCCTTCCGGCCCCACTGACACCCATTTACCCAAAGACAACTCTCGCTTTCCAGCATATATACAACTTACCGTGCAAGTACGTGTCCCGTCGTCAGACCATTTAATATCAACACAATCCCAGTATTCCGCAGTCGCTTTGCCAAATTTTCCAGTTTCACCATTTAAAAGCCTATACGCATACGACATAAATAATGAACCTTCACATGCCTGTATTTCTGCACGCATATTTTCTACTTGCCTAAGAAGCTCAGCTACCGACAAAGTGACTTTTCCTTCGTGCATATCCGCGGAGTCCGCAAGGGCATTCGATACGCCATGCTCAGTTGCCAGTTCACAAATCACTTCAATATTTACATACTTGGATTTCCAGACATATTGTTTCGCACCCACCTTAGCAGTAAAATGATATCCCATTTGCTGATTCTCCTCTGAGATAAACCTAAATGAGCCCTCTTGATACTATGGAGAGATTAAGGCTCATCGCAAGATTGCTGACTAAATACACACCGGATAATGCCGCGCCAGCGAAAATCATTCTCGGCAACACATTTGACATCATGTAAACCCCAAGCATTTGACTTGCCACCATTGCAAGCGCCCATGCTGGAACCGCTCCACCTCGGAATGGGCCGAGAACATTGTCAACTATGGCTTCAAAGCCGGGTGCCCTGCTTACGCGCAGCTTAAGCAGGTTTTTCAATGGGCGGACGCCATGTACATCGGGATTGTGAATCATCATTTCACGCTCTTTCTGGGTGCCATGCAGGAGGCATCTTCGGCTCCTGCATGTTCAAAGGCCTGCACATGCTTCGCATGAACAGGGCACCCGGCCCATACCCTGTAGGATTCATCGAATTGATCAAGAAATGAAGGCTGATATTCTGTTTTCAAAGAAGCGAGTTGCAGTGTATCAGGTTTTGAGGATTGATACAACAATGGCTGCGCGTTTGGCGGCGGCGGTGAGGGGGCCGCGGCGGTGGGGCGTGGGGTTGGGGAGGGGGGTGGTCATGGGTGGCGAGGTCGATTCATTCGGTTGTGTGATCTTTGTGTTTCTCGCCCGACTGATTCAGTCTTTAGAAGGATCAGAAGGGGACTCTGCAGGGGCACTGGGTAGGGTGCTTTGAATCACGACGATCACTCTATAGCAAATCATACTGATGATCAAAATACTTGTGATCCCAGAGAAAAGAACTGCAAAAAACATAAGCCCAAGCATGAGTAGCCCTCCATCTTCATGGAACGGACTGGCATTATTCCCCAGCGATTCATTGATTGACAGTGCGCCAATCCAGAGAACGATGGAGGATGTCACAAGCAAAGCAATCACCGGGATTTGTACAGTGAGTCTGAGTGTTAGTAGCCAAGAGATTACGCGTATCATCCGTGACTTACCTTGCTCGCTGTTCTTTGTCTGCATCTAGAAATCTCCTCGAACAAATCTTTTAATCTGCCGTATTGAGGTGCCTGAGAGAAGAGTCATGAATGAACCAAAGGCTACTCGACTTACTAAATCTGGGGTAACTCCAGCAACTAGCGCGCCCATTCCCTCAGCAGATTGACCTCTGCCAAGAGACAGCCATCCGAGGATTTGACTTGATGAGGCAGCACTAATAATAGCCTGAATCAGTGCCCTGCTCACCACTGTCGCCCACTCGACTTGCTGACCACGAATCCATGATGTGAAAATTGCAGTGGCCGACGAAGTTAAAAATCCGATCGCAGCTCGCGCAGTAGGCTCCTCCCAGCCATCTCCAAATTCAACGAAACTCGTAGCAGTACCTACCACTAAGGATACGGCTAATCCAGTGAGAAATGCTTCGGCAACTCGTAAGGCAATGGGGTCTTTTGGATCAACATTATCGAATTGTTCTAATCCATAGGAAATCAATTCAATTAGAACATTTACAAGACCGGCCGTGAATGCCATTGCCAATACTTCCAATCGCTTGGCTGAATCCGTCTGCAAAGTAAACAGTATACCAATGCTGACACCTGCCAGAGCACCATATATGCCGCCCAAAATCGCAGCCCGAATAGAACGGCCAGAACCAGCGCCGCTAAGTCCAGCGACACCTCCCAGTGTGATTGCCCCCAAACCGGCCCCGATTGCCGTAGTGATCATAATCGTATTCAGAGTGGTTAACCCACTCGGATCACTCCCATTGACTGGATCTCCATGCACATAGGCGTACTTGTGGAGGGATTGGGGGTCGTCTTGGTTGCCGAAGAATGGGTCGAGGCGGTTGAAGATGCCTTGGGCGGGGAGGTAGTAGCGTGCACGCAAATACTGCATCCCCAGGTCCGCGTCCCACTGCTCGCCGGCGTAGAGGATGTCGGTGGTTGGGCGGGTGATTGATGAGCCGGGGTTGTCGAGATCATCGGGGTCATCGAGTTGGGCGGCTTGTATTTAGATATCAAAGAGGGTTGGTGGAGTGTATCAGGAGTTGGTGGGTGGTGCTTGGATTGGAGGTTGGAGAGAAGACCCCCTCCGTCTGCTGCGCAGCCACCTCCCCCGGAAGCCCGGGGGAGGCGAAAGAATAAAGGAATAAAAAAATAAAAAAATAAAAAAATAAAGGAATAAAGGAATAAAGGAATAAAGGAATAAAGGAATAAAGGAATAAAGGAATAAAGGAAGAGAGGAAGGGGTTAAGGTGGGAGTTGGGAAGGTGGTTGGTTCGTTCATTTCTTTGATGGCTTGGTAGTGGCCGCATCCAGAGAAGAGAAAACCGAGCCGTCAGACACAGCCTAGCCGTGGCTGATGTCATGTTTATTGTAAGACACTGTTTGCCGAAGACGGTCAAGCAGTGGCACCCGAGTGGGGTGATTACTCGATTGGTCGGAGGGTCATTTCTAGTTGGAGTGTTTCATCGCCTCGGATGACGGTGAGGTGAACGACATCGCCTGGTTCGTGGTTGGTGAGGATAGGCTTCCATGTTTCTACGGAATCGAGATCTGTGTCGTTCCATTTGATGATGCGGTCGCCGGGGTGGAGCCCGGCGGCAGAGGCGGAGGTGTCTTCGAAGACGCGTTCGATGTTCATGCCGCCATCGGAACTGTTTGAGGGGATGATGCCAATGCGTACATTCGGGCCTTCTTTTTCAGGCTTTTTGGCGCGGGACATTGGGTGTTCTAGGCGATCGGCGCGGGTGGCGGCGTCGTGTGCGATTGCGGAGACGAGCAGGGAAACGCGGACGCAGCCTTCGTTGTCGACGAGGTCTGTGGTGTCGTCGGGGGAGTGGTAGCGTTCGTGGAGCCCGGTGAAGAAGAAGAGGTTTGGGATTCCTACGGCGTCGAAGGATGCGTGGTCGGATCGGCCTTCGCCCACAGATACTTGTGTGGAGTAGGGGATGGCTGAGGCTTCGAGGTGTGGCTCGGTGAGGGCTTTGAAGCCTTTGGAAGATTTGAATCCGCCGATTTCAAGGAGTCCATCGGAGAGTGTGCCGATCATGTCCATGTTGAGCATGACGACATGGTCTTGGAGTGGGACGATTGGATTTTTGACATAGAAGCGTGAGCCGTTGAGTCCTGATTCTTCGGCGGTGAACCAGAGAAAGAGGATTGAGCGGGCGTCTTGGTTTTGGGCAAGGAGTTGGTATTGTTGGGTGAGTGTGTTTGCGCTGATGATATTCGCTGTGGTGCCTGTGCCGTTGTCGTCTGCGCCGGGGTGGAGTTCGCCTTTGGAGCGGGTGCCGAACTTGCCGTAGCCGAGGTGGTCATAGTGAGCACCGATGACGACGAACTCGTCTTTGAGGTTGCCTTGACCGGGGAGAATGGCACCGATGTTTGAGGTCCACTTTGGTGTGCGTTCGATTTGGATTTCGAGCGTGATTTCGTTTTCGCCGAGTGGGAGGACGATGCCGGACTCGTTGGCTTTTGTGATGAGGGTTTCGAGGGTGTTGGGGACGGAGGCGGATTGTTGGGTGTGGGCGAGGATGGCGTTGGCGACTTGGGCGGTGACATGGATGACAGGAATGTCATATTGTGGGCCGGTTTGTTTGCCCATTTTGTTTGATGCTGGTGCGGTTGATGCGATGGTTTCGAGGAGGGCGACACGATCGTCGATCGCGTTTGGTGGCGAGACGATGATGACGGCGGCTGCGCCTCGGCGTTCGAGTGCTTGAACCTTATAGGTGAGGCGTGCATTGTGCGACCATTTATCATCGCGCCATTGGGAGGTGCCTTCGTCGGTCATTGGTTCGTAGTTGAGGACGAGTGCGATTTTGTCTTGGACGGTTTCGGCGGTTTCAAATCCGAGGTAGTTGTTTGGCCCGGAGACGATTGCGTAGCCGACGAATGTGACAGGTGCGGTGACGGCTGCCGAGCCTGAGTAAGCCAGCGGCGAGAAGTCTGGGCCGGGTTCGAAGGTGGTGTCGCCGACGGTAAGGAGTTCGGTGGTGGCAGCGGTCTGCGAACCCATTTGCATTTGTTGGCGGAAGGATGCGAAGGGGGTGATGATTTCTGATTCGTCTGATTCTGAGTCGGGTGCGGTTTCGGTTAATGGAAAGGCGGGGGTGAGGCCGAGGGCGGTGAGGTGGGACTCGATGTATTGGGCGGCATCCTCGATGCCTCGCGAGCCTGGGACTCGCCCTTCCATTGCTGGGTCGGCGATGATGTTGAGCATTGTTGTGTAATCTTCGATCAGGGCCGGGTCGATCTGGGGGAGTGCGTCGTATTTGCGAGCGAGTGTTTCGCGTTCTTGGTTGCGTTTGTTTTCTTCGAGCTGGCGCTGGGCACGGCGGGCGCGGACTTCGTCGGCCGTCTCCGGGCCGAGGGATGTTGTGGCGGCTGCGGGGAGGGCGAGGGAGAAGAGGATGGTGAGGATGAGGATTGGGTTGAGCATTTTTGATTCCGGGGAATGGGATGGGTATGTGTTGTAGTAGTGTAGTGGGGATTGGTTGCTGGGGGGCGTTCGTTTGATAGAGCTGTTTGCTATTTGTAGTTAATTGGTTTTGGTAGTGCTCATGCGGTGCCAAATTCTTGCAATCCATGATCGTGGATTCGTTTCGAGTTGATAAATTTCTTGTGCTAGATTTTCGCTTACAAGGAAAAGGCGGGGTGTAATCAAATCTATTTCCTCACGGAACTCTCTCCAAACAGCCTCGTTGGAGGGGATGTCTGGAAACTGTGCCATAAGAACATTCAAATCATCTAGCAGCATGTCACCGAATTGTAAGTGTTTTAATATTTTTGGATGTGAGCAAATAGTTCTGCATATTGCTATTCGCATTCTGACGCGGCTTGTTTGATCGGAGTGGTTCGTAAGGTGCTCGATTACATAGTTTTTTACATCCTCTTCTGTTTTGGAATGCATAGAGTTTGCAATTGCTCGGCCTGTAATGATTGCCAGAGGGTGTAGGTCCGTTTGGAAATCAATGCATGCGTCTCTGATTTCTCTGATTCGATCATCAGATATTTTTTGTTTGTACATCTTATTGGCTACATGCAAGGTAATGCCGCCGCCAAGTATTGCACCCATTGCAGTGGAGACCAGGCTGTTCCATTCAACATGTGAGATTTGTGCTAAAACGGTTGATGCTTGGGACAATTGTTGGATCATGTCAGATTATACTCTACTAGGGCGTAGTTTGTAAAATTAATCGCATTGGTTCTGCCATAGCTGCGTTGGAGATTTTATAGGATATATTGCCCTACTTATCTATTTGATAAAGACACGGCTTGCCGGGGACGGTCAAGCCGTGGCACCCGGGGGATTTGAGATTTTCATGAGTAGATTGGTTCAGCAGATTGGGGTTCTTGGGTGAAACGGGTTGTCGTTTTAGTTTTGGTATTGTTGATTGCATTTTTCGGTGTGTTTTCGCATGCGTTGATTGCTTCGAGTCATATGGATTCGAAGATTACTGCATGGGGGAAGGCTGTGGGGATCGATTGGATTGGGCAATCGAGTATGCCAGAGTTAGCGGTGCCGGTTGTTCTGATGGATAGCGAGTTGATCCATGTTGCGGGCAATGGTGTGTATAATTTTGAGATGACGATGCTCGATGAACATGGGGAAGAGATTGGTCATCTAAGCCCGGTTTGGGGTGCAATCATGGTTGCATTGGCTCCTGACGAGGCCATGTGGGGCGTGTTTGTACCGTTTCCATTTCTTATCCCATTTGTTCTTCATCTCGTTCTGGTTTGGCTGGTGCCAGTTGTTGCTCGAATAAGTATGGCTCGGTCGAATGAGTATGCTGTCAATCCATCGGGCAGTGGTGTATTGGTTTCGGCTGTCTATGCGTATTTTATTATGATTGTGTTTCAGATTACGCGCATGGTTTGGGGAAGCCAAATGTGGGCGGTCGATTCGTATCTCAACTCGTTCGCTTATGGCTGGCAGTTGCTTTATGTGATCTTTGGGCTTTCTATCGCCATGTATTTTTATTGCGTGATTGGCTCGGCGGGGTTGCAGGTTCGGCGGAAGCCTTCGGCGAAGAAGCAGACTTGCATCAAGTGTGGGTATGGGGTTGAGGGGATCGAGGGGAAGTGTCCAGAGTGTGATTTGGAGATTGGGGCGTTTGTGCCTTCGAAGTGGCGGATTAATCATTTGTATTTGGCGGGGATGTTTGTGGTGACTTTCTTTTCTCCGGTGATGGTGGCGAGTGTGTATTCGGTTTTGGGTTGAGGGAGAAGACACGGCTTGGCGGGGGGCGGTTGAGGCGTGGTGTCTGGAGGATAGAAAAGACCCCCTCCGTCGGCTTCGCCGCCACCTCCCCCGTCAGGACGGGGGAGGGACAAGAGAGGCGATGTTTTAGGTGAGGTTTTGGGATAGGTTCTTGAAGAGTTCGTTGGCGAGTGATTCGAGGGTGGGGGAGTTTGGTTGGGTGAGGAGTTGGGTGATGGATGTTACTGGGCGGTTGGTGAGGCCGCAGGGGACGAGTAGGGTGTAGTGGTCCATGTTTGGGTTGAGGTTGAGGGCGAGGCCGTGGAGGGTGATCCATTTGCGGACGCGTACTCCGATGGCGCAGATTTTGGCGGGTTGGTCTGATTCGAAATGCAGGGTTGGGTTGTCTGTTGGTGCGACCCATACGCCGGTGGCGGTGGGGTCTGTGTGGGCGACGATGTTGTAGGTTGCGAGGGTGTCGATGACGGATTGTTCGAGGGTGCGGATGTAGTCGTGGATTCTGAGTTTTGCGGCGTTGAGATCGATGATTGGGTAGCAGACGAGTTGTCCTGGGCCGTGGTAGGTGACATCGCCGCCGCGGTCTGTTTGGTGGAGTTGTACGCCTGCTTCTTTGAGTTGTGATTCGGTGGCGAGAACATGTCCGGGGGCGTTTGGTCTTCGGGTGACGGTGATGATTGGGGGGTGCTCGATCATCAGGACGCGTCCGAGCTCGGCGGCGGATGTTTTGCGGGCATCGAGGATTTGGGTGTGGTGGTGCTGTTGGATCTCGTATGCGGGCTCGTAGGGGAGGCGTTGGAGGGGGATGAGGGAGAGTGGGCGCATGAGGGATGGTATGCCCTTGGGAAATTGAAAAGCCGCAGGATGCTCTTGGCTTCCTGCGGCTTGGTTGTCGTATAAAACCGATGTATCAGGGGCATCCAGCAGCATATAGCTGGAGGTAGATAGATATATCGAAGAAGTTGAGGACTCCGTCGTTGTTGAAGTCCACGGTTAGATCGTTGTCGGCTAGGAGGGCGAGGAGAACTGCAATGTCGAATCGGTTGAGGTTGCCGTCGTTATCGAGATCTACCAGGCACGGCACAGTGAAGAAATATGCCGACCCTGAAGCGGAGCCTGCGTCATCATCAAATGGAGATCCGACAACGATGGTTTCGTTGTTGATGTCCAAGGCAAAGCCAAATGAATCGTATCTCTCCACATCGCTTGCGAGGATTTTGGCGAGTGGTAAACCTGTTGAGAGAGAGTAGAGATAGGCGGATCCAGAGCGATAGCCGTTGGGTTGGTCAAACTCTGAACCAACCAAGATCGTGTCGCCGTCCATAGCGATGACTTCGCCGAAGGCTTGTTGTGAGGTTGTCACAATAGTTGGAAAGAGTTTGTTGAGCCTTTCTCCGGTTGAGACATCAAAAAGATACACCGCACCGAGTTGTATATTCTCGGCATCGTATCCGGGCGCTCCTACTGCGAGGATTCCGTTATGGATGCCAACGGCTCGGCCGAACTGGTCTCTTGATTGCAGATCTGTGGGGACGATCTTCATGAGTTGGGACCCGGTGATGGTATCAAAAAGGTACACGGCACCCGCGTTGCTTCCATGGGCATTATCGTCGCCAAAGGCACCCACCGCGAGGATCCCATTTTCCATTGCAACAGCATGCGCAAAGAGTTGGGTGGAGCCTGGGTCGGCAGGGGTGAGTCTGTGTATAAGTGTTCCGGCATCGATGTCATAAAGATAGACTGCGTTTGGATCGGTGGCGAAATCGTTGCCGATCGATCCGATCGCGAGCAGGTTGCCGTCGATTGCCATTGCGTAGCCAAAGTGTCCAAAGGAGGATCCATCTGTGGGTTGTATCGTTGCGATTTCTTCAAAGGTCAACGCATCGAATAGGAAGACCATGCCAGAGTTGCCATCGGTGGCTTGGGTTTTGAGGGAGCTGATAGCAATGATGTTGTCACCAATTACAATTTCTACCCCGAAGCGGTCGTATTCTGAGATGATGCTTGGTGTTAGTTGAGCGATTTGTTCTCCGGTTGAGGTCATGAGGACATAGGCTGTTCCGGTATTGTCGCCTAGCTCATCATCCTGAGGAGCACCCACGATGGTGATATCTCCCTTGATGGCGATCGCTCTGCCGAATGTTGAGCCTGGCGTCATCGTTTGGGTGAAGGCTTTGAAGTCTTCGTTGAGGACTTGTGCGTGTGATGATGTGGTTGTTATGAGAGTGGTGAGCAATGCAGTAAGTGCGAGGGAATGAATGATGCGTGTTGGATGGACAAGCATGCGAGATCTCCAGATGAGTAGGTGTTCAATTGCCATAACATATACGGATTGTACAACTGTTCGATCATCAAATGAATGAGGTTCCATATTTCTGGAATTTCGTGTTGTTTGAGTTCTGAGGAGGTGTATCGCGGGGGCGAAACGGGGGCCTTAGCTTTGTGAAGGCCTGCATGGGCGAAATGGAGGAAGGGGGGAGGGGATACAGACCCCCCTCCGTCATGCTTGGGACGCGGACACCTCCCCCGGAGGAGGCGAGAAGAGGAGATGAAGACACGGCTTGCCGGGGACGGTCAAGCCGTGGCACCCGGTGGGGAGTGGCACTGGGCGAGGGTTGACCTATAGTTTGGGCATGAGCAAAGTACATGCGTCGGCGATTGTTGGGGATGATGTTCAACTCGGTGAAGGGGTCGAGATTGGGCCGTTTTGTATCCTTACTGGGAAGGTGACGCTTGGGGATGATGTGAAGCTGATTTCTGGGGTTTCGATTCAGGGGCCGGTGGAGATTGGGGCGGGGACGGTGTTGTATCCGAATTCGGCGATTGGGTTTGAGCCTCAGGATTATAAGTTTGCGCCGGGGACGCCGACGGCGGGCGTGGTGATTGGGTCTGATTCGATCATCCGCGAGCATGTGACGGTGCATGCGGCGAGCAATGACCACACGCCGACGAAAATTGGTAGCCGGGTGATGATGATGGTGTACAGCCATGCCGGTCATGATGTGACGGTGGGCGATGATGTGATCATGGTGAATGCGACGCATTTGGCGGGGCATTCGGTTGTCGAGGATCGTGTGATTATGGCTGCCGGGTCGATGCTGCATCAGTTTGGTCGGATTGGTCGTCAGGCGATGACGAGCGGGTGTACGGTATTGACGGGTGATCTGCCGCCGTTCTGTTTGGCGGCTGGGCGGAACGAGATTGTTGGTTTGAACCTTGTCGGCATGCGTCGATCAGGGATGAGCAGCGAAGAGATTAATGCGGTGCGGTATGCGTATAAGACGGTGCTGCGGAAGAATCCGCCGATGCCTGTGATGAAGCAGATGCTCGCCGAGCTTGGGTCACGCTCGGCTGCGGTGCAGTTGATCGCTGATTTTATTGATATTGCCAAGCGTCCGATTGTGCCTGTTGGCGGTCGGAGAGTTTCGTGAGTTTGGCCGCTTGCAAAGCGACCGAAGGGGCGGCGGGTGCGCTGTGTGTGCTGGCTTCTGGCTCGAAGGGCAACTGTGCGGTGTTGGTCGTGCCGAGAACGGCGAGCACTGCTCGGCGGGTGATCTTGTTTGATGCAGGGTTGAGCCCGAGCCGAACCAATGGGTTGTTGCACGCGCGGGGGATCCGCAGCGACGAGGTGGATGAGATTGTGTTTACACATCTCGATTCGGATCATTGTCATAGCGGGTGGGTCAATGCGATTCGTCCTGGCTCGGTGACGGGTGCTTGGCGGGCGACTTTGCGGATTCATCGGATGCACATGGGCAGAGCCGAGCGGATGGGGTTGTTGTATTCGAAGACGGCGCCGTTTGATGAGGTGTTTGAAGCTGCGCCTGGCGTGCGGATTGAATCGGTGATGCTTTCGCATGATGATCTTGGGGTGGCGGTGTTTCGATGCGAGATTGATTTGCCGGATCGGGATGGGGCATCGTTTGGGTATGCGACGGATTTGGGGCGCGTCACCAACGAGATGGTGGATCATTTGCGTGGGGTCGATGTGCTGGCGATTGAATCGAACTATTGCCCGGTGATGCAGGAGAACTCTGGTCGCCCGGCGTTTTTGCAGAAGCGGATCATGGGCGGTGCGGGGCATTTGAGCAATGAAGAGTCTGCAGCAGCGGTGGGGCGGATTGCGCCTCGTGAGCATGTAGTGCTTTTGCATTTGTCCCAGCAGTGCAACGAGCCTGCGATTGCGATGGGGAACCATCAGCGGTTTATCGATGAAGATGCTGGGCGGCGTTGTGTGATCTCGTTGCAGAATGAGCCTACGGGTTGGATCCCGATTCGGGGCGACGGGCAAGCGCGGGCTGCGAAGGTGCATGTGAAGCACAAGCAGGGTGGGTTGTTCAATGCGACGGAAGTGCGTGGGTGATGGCACCGATTGATGAGTCAAGCCGAGAGATTGAAGCCAAGCCTACGGGTGGAGGGCAGTCAGTTGCGCGGGGGCGTCCGATGTCTTGGGGCGAACGGGTCGAGCAGCGTCGCCATCGCGAGCGTGCGGGAAGGTTTGCGTGGGTCTTTGGTATCTTTGCCAATACATACACGAAGCTGGGGCGGTTTGCGCGATCGGTGGGGATGACTCGTCGGCGAATAGTTGTTTCGGATGTTGTGTATCGTGAGTTGAACAATACGAGTTTGCGTCGTTCGTTATCTGCTGGGGGATCTGGCGTGAAGGTCTATGAGGTTCGGTTCCCTGCATTGGGGAGTTCGATGGCGAGTCGGCAATATCCGATGCGTGAGTCGATGGAGATTCGGTATACACGAACGCGGATGTTTGGGGATCTTGGGCATGAGCCTCGGGTTGGTTTTTTGGAGCAGGTGAAGGATCACATCAAACCCGGGGATCGTGTACTCGAACTTGGATGCGGTACCGGATCGGCGAGCGGGTTGCTTGCAGGGCTGGTCGGGCCTTCGGGGGCGGTGGTGGCGATGAACCGTGATGGGGAATCGATCCGATATGCGCGTCAGAGGCATCGGCACAATCATTTGGCGTTTGAGCTTGGATGGCTTGAGACGCTTGAGGGTGAGCTTGATGGGGCTTTTGACGCGGTGATTGTGGTGGATCTGTTCCGCGATGCACCTGATGATCCGAGCAAGAGCCGGGCAATCGCGAACATCTGGCGGCTGGTAAGCAGTGGGGGAATGGTGACGGTGATTTGCTCAAATCGGACGCAACTGAGTTCCATGACCGATCGGCTTGAGGCATTGGGGGTTGAATCGCTCGGGGTGCTTGAGGCAGATCAGGTTTTCGGGTGGGGCGGGGCTGTTGGTGTGAAGAAGGCGGTAGGCGGCTGAGAGTTGGATATGGAGAGAATGGCGTCTCCCAATATCTGGGGGGTTACCTATCCAGTCCCACCTTGCTTTTTCGTCCAGTAGATACGATTCTTTGTCTAAACGGTGCGCCCAATCGCCCTGCCAAGGCTAGGGTTTTCTGTTGAGCGGCGAGAGGCGCATAGAATGCGCATATAACCTGCCAAACCCAGCAAATAAGGGTTGAGCCGGGGGTGTCGGTTCGCCGATACCATGCACACAAGCAGCGTTTTGTGAGAACGAGGCTGGACACTTTGTCCGAATATTTTGAGAGGCCATACGCGTTATGACAGACAACTCACCAAATAACCAACCCGCTCCAATGAACGCATCAGACGCTGGCGATTCGTCATCGGGCGATGCAGGATCAATTGGAGGCGGTTCCGGATCCTCAGCTGGCGGCACAGGGTTCAAGGGACGCAAAATTACGACATGCTCGTTCTGTGGCAAGACCTCGCGCGAGGTCGGGCCGATGGTCGAAGGCCCGGGCGAGGTCTATATCTGCTCGAACTGTGTCGAGCTTTGTCAAAACATTTTCCGCCAAGAACGCAAGCGTGTCTCGGGCGTTTCTGCTTCACTTTCTGAAATCCCAACTCCACGCGAGATCGTGGAGTTCATGGCCCAGTATGTCATTGGGCAGGAACTCGCGAAGCGTTCGCTCGCGGTCGCGGTTCACAATCATTACAAGCGTCTGCTTCACTCAGAATCAGAAGCTGCCAACGATATCGAGCTTGACAAATCAAACATCCTCCTGATCGGTCCAACTGGTTCAGGTAAGACATTGCTCGCCAAGACGATGGCCCGTATGCTCAAGGTTCCATTTGCGATCGGCGATGCGACGACGCTTACTGAAGCTGGGTATGTTGGCGAAGATGTCGAGAACTTGCTTTTGAAGCTGTTGCAAGCTGCGGACTTTGATGTCGAAGCTGCTCAGCGTGGGATTATCTATATTGACGAACTCGATAAGGTCGGCAAGTCATCGGGCAATGTCTCGATCACGCGCGATGTTTCGGGTGAAGGCGTTCAGCAGTCGTTGTTGAAGATGCTTGAAGGTACGATTGCGAATGTGCCGCCTCAGGGCGGGCGTAAGCATCCTGAGCAGCAGTACATCCAGTTTGATACGACCAACATTCTGTTTATTGTTGGTGGTACCTTTGTTGGTCTCGATGAGATCGTGCGGCGTCGCTTGGGTCAAACCAAGATTGGCTTCGGTGCAGACTCAGGAAGCGACACCCAGCGTAAACACTTTATTGATGCGAACGCCGAGCGTGAATGGCTTCAGTCGCAGATCACTGCTCAAGATGTCGTCGAATATGGTTTGATCCCGGAACTCGTTGGTCGTCTTCCAGTGATCACGCCTTTGATGCCATTGGCCAATGATGCACTGATTCAGATTTTGACAGAGCCTAAGAATGCGTTGATTCGTCAGTATCAGCATCTTTTCAGTTTAGAAGGCGCAACCCTGACCTTTACTACCGATGCTCTTGAGCTGCTCGCCCAGCGAGCAGCCAAGCGAGACACCGGCGCCCGTGCCTTGCGTGCGGTGCTTGAAGAGGTGATGATGGATCATATGTATGATTTGCCAGATCAGAACAACGAAGGCGTTGAGTATGTGATGAACGCTGCGGCTATCGAGAACAAGGTTCAGCTGATCGACCTTCGTGTTGCTCAGGCGAATACTGCTTGATATCAAGCGAATGCCAGAAGATTCATAAGCCGCTCCTGATTGGGGCGGTTTTTGTTTCAACACCTAGCAATTGCCAGATAGGGCTTGTGCCAAACTCAACATGAGAGTAAACTAGAGATGTTATACATAGGTCGCGCCAACCCGGATCCCATATATATGAGCACCCGAACAAATCAACCGCATCTAAACCGAATTGGCCTTCTCGGCACAATCGCACTGCTCACAACGATCTCACTCCAAGCGAAAGCGGATGGCGTGGCATGCGAATTTCGAGCAACCATTGGCTCTTATGTCACGCAAGACTCCGCAAACCAGACTGTTGTGAAAAAATCAACAGCCTATATCGCTGATGATCGCTCAGGGCTCGTAATTTTAGATATCAGCAACCCCGTATCACCAGTATTTTTGGGTTCCTACGACACGCCTGGGAATGCAAAAAGTGTGGCTGTTGTGGGAACGACAGCATATGTCGCTGATTTTATCTATGGCCTCCAAATCATCGATGTAAGTAATCCAGCGCAACCCATACTTCTTGGAACTTACGACACACCAGGCGTTGCTCAAGGCGTAACCGTTGTTGGCGCCACGGCATATGTGGCCGACTATCGCCACGGCCTCCAGATTATCGATGTCTCCGACCCAACTTCTCCTGCACTCCTTGGCACATACAATACGCCAAGCTTTGCTTACAGCGTGATGATTTCAGGCGCAACAGCCTATGTTGCCGACAATAGGTCAGGGCTTCAAATTATAGATATCAGAAATCCTGCAAACCCTACATTTGTTGGTTCTTATGACACACCTGGAAATGCCCGTGATGTTTCCATATTAAACTCAATCGCGTACATCGCAGATTTCAACGAGGGCCTCCAGATTCTTGATATCTCTGACCCCACATTGCCTACGCTGCTCGGCTCATACATCACTCCAAATCCCGTCCAGAGTGTCGCGATTGCGGACTCAAAAGCGTATATCACAAACGGATCAAAAATTGATGTCCTCGACATTTCCATCCCCGCAACACCCTTATTGCTCGGATCATATATCACACCATTGAGTTGCAAGGACATCGCAGTTTCTGCCTCAACCGCCTATATCTCTGCCTACAACTATGGCCTTCAGATCATTGATGTCAGTACACCATCAATAAGCACCTCTCATTTAGGAAATTACGATACTCTTGGCTCTGCGACTCAACTTGTTGTAGAAGATGGAATCGCATGTGTCGCCGACGGCGAATCCGGCCTCCAAATCATTGATATCACTGATCCCAACTCATCTACCATCCTTGGTTCCTACGCCACTCCAAGCCACGCTCTGGATGTGGTTGTGGATGGCACAACAGCCTACATTGCTGACAACTCAGCGGGGCTTCTTGTGCTTGATATAACCAACCCTGCATCACCGGGGATCCTGGGTTCCTACAATACCTCAGGATTCGCGACAGGTATCGATCTATCTGGCGATCATGTGTATATCGCCAGCGGACGGAATGGAATCCAAATTGTAAACATCAGTTCCCCCTCATCACCTGCCCTTGTCGGTACTTACGATACAGATTCGAACTATATTGACATCATGGTTGTAGGCACCACAATCTATGCAGCTTCCGATGGCGCAGGGCTTCATATTATTGATGCAAGCAACCCCGCTTCCCCAGTCTTGCTCGAGGCCTACAACACACCAGGCAATGCGATTAGCATTTGGGTTTCGGGAACAACTGCGTATATTGCCGACTGGGCAAGTCTCCAAATTATTGATGTAAGCAACTCCGCTTCCCCATTTTTGTTGGGGTCGCATACTGGAGTTGGAGCCGGTGATGTTTTTGTTACAGATACTGTTGCATATATTACACACGATCTGGTTGGCCGGTTATTCATTCTTGATGTTTCTGATCCAGCATCGATCACGCTGAGTGGATATTACGATACTCCTGCTGGTGCGAAAGGAGTTACAGTGAATGGAACAACCGCTTACATTGCCAACGATGATTCGGGCATCCAGATAATCGATATCTCCGACTGCCCCCCATGCCTTGCTGATCTTACGAACGACAACATCATCAATTTTTTCGATATCTCGGCCTTCCTACAAGCATTCAATAGCAACGATCTCATCGCAGACTTCAACTCTGATGGCCTGCTCAACTTCTTCGATATCAGCACATTTCTCCAAGCGTTTGCTCAGGGATGTCCATAAGGCATCGAGTTGAGAATCATCGCTTAGTTGATCGGGGTAGCGATCTGGGCGATTACATTGCCAACCTTGACGCGGGCGAGTGAGTAGATTCGGACTGGGGTGTCGTAGATTTCGCGTATTGATCGTGGGTCGATCGAGATGAGGTGCATCATTGCATCGGTGTTTACAGCGCGATCGGCTGAAGGAGCTGCAAGCTTTGGCTCGGCGCGGATGAGGAGTCCGAGGTTGTTGCGGGCCCAGGTCTGGGCAGCCAAGAGTCGATTCATCGCATCGTCGGAATCGGCATCGCTCACAACGAGGTGCAATCGTCCCTTTGAATCGAGTGCCAGATCGACACCGGGAGCCTTTGGGCATCGTGCTTCGATCGGGCTGAGTCCGGGGATGAGGGCGCACAAGCCGTCACGCATTGTCGGCGCGTCGTCTTCGCTGGTGTCAGAGTTGTCAGAGTTATCGGTTTGCTCATTGGCTTTCGCTGCGATGTCTGGCGCGGGGAGTTTCACCTTGACCGGCTTCATTTCGATGATCGAAGCCGAAGCCGAAGCCGAAGCCGAAGCCGAAGCCGAAGCTGGTTCTGGTTCTGGTGTTTGAGATTGGGTTTCGATCTCAGAGTATGCGATCGAAAGCGGTGGAGATTGAACATCATTTGCGGCAGCCAAGACCAATGCGTCGAGGATGTGCGATGCCGGATGCGAGATTGAATCTCGATAGAGATTGGTTGTTCCTGTTGCGTCGATTCTTCCTGATCCGATCACGATTTCGATCGGGCGTTGGAGGAAAGTCTCGACCGCGTTGCCCAGCTTGGTGCAGGCATCCATTGCCATTTCACGCCCGGCGCCCATTACGGCTACGTGGAGGGTGGGGCCTTCGCCTTCGATGTATCGTTCGCCGAGGGTTGCGTCGAGCGTTTTGATGAGCCGATAGGATGCGACGACCGCAGCCTCGTCGGCTCCGGTCAAAATGGTGATCTCCTCGATCTCTGGGCGATCGAGCAGCTCGGGTTCGCTGGCTTCATCGACGCGCATGATGACTCGGTCGGCGAGCTTTGAAACGGCGACAAGCGCGTCATCGATGTCTGTGAAGGATCGCACCGAGATCGATTGGCCATCGGTGATCAGATCGACCGAGGTTGAGCCTGAGGCAGCGCGGACCAAGGCGACGGTTTCGCAAAGTTCTTTGGCCTGGTTACAGGCATATTGACGCGCCCAGAGCGTTGCCCTGACGGGTAAATGACCCAGCACGACCACCTCAACGATTGGATCGGGCATGGGGATGAACTCGATCTCGCCTGCTCGGGGTTGATGATCGAAAGATTCTGGGGTGTGCGGCTCTTCGCCCATTAGCTCGGCGAGGAGTTCGGCGGCTTGTGCATCGGTCGCAGCAAGGGTTTCGAGGATATGAAGCCCCGCGCCGGGGACCTCGAATGGTTCGTGTGTTGGGTCTTGAGCGTAGTGTTCGTGGTGGGTATCCTGGTCGGGTGCATAAGACCCAAGCTCGGCGTCCTCTTCGTGGCGGGTGAGTTGGAGAACTGGGGTGTGTGTTTCGTGCGAGGGGTGTTCAGCTTGATGATCTTGTTCAACAGCTTTCTCGTCTTCTGTGTAGATTGGTTCTGGGGCGTAGCCGCCGTCGCCGAGGAAGAGATCTGCGAGGGCGTCGTATTCGGCATGGTCGATGGGTGCAAGCCCGAGGCGATCGGGGCGATCCTGTTCTAGGTTCTCTAGTGCTGGGTTTTCTAGATCTGGGTTCTCTGGGCTGTTCTTATCCATCTCGAGCTCCGCTCACCAAAGAGAGGGATCCTTCCCTCAGGCAAATTGACATACTCCACTCCGCTGACCAACAGTATAGTGCTTTGAGGGTTGGCGGGCATGTTCAGCACCCACCCAAAATGCTATTAATCGATCCGAATCGTGTTGTTTCGTCCACCAAGGCCGTTATCTGAGCGGTCTGGGTTGTATGGATCAAGGCACCACTGCCCATCGATGACGAGTTTGTATGAATACACGCCTTTGGGGAGTTCGACATGTTTTTCATGGACACCGAGCGCATCGTTTGAGGTCATTGATGTCTGCTCGGGTTTCCAGTTGTTGAAATCGCCAGCGATCTCGATTTTGCGTCCGATCGATAATGGTTGAACAAACAAGATCCCCTTCGAGCTTCGGCGGATCCCAAAGAGATGTTTTACCTTGGTGATATTCACTGCGGGTTTGTTCGGAGTCACGACTCGGCTATCGACGAGTTCGATGGCGACCGGGCGGTGGGGCATCATTGATCGCTTGAGCATGACGGGCTTGGATTTGAGAGCTGTTGATGATTCGGCTGCTGGTTGTGTGCTGGTCCTGGCTGTGACAGCCTGCGCTTGCTGCATCGACCGGGCACGCATGGCGAGTTCTTGGGCACGAGACAATGGCGACCCTTTGTTGCTGTTCGCGATCTCGATGGCTGCCGATGCCAAGGTCTTGGCGGGCTTGGGTAGGCCGTTGGAGAGGGTGTCGGTTTCTTCGTTTGGTTCAGGGCGTTCGATGTTTGCGTGCTCGATCAGCCATTCGCAGACCGAACGGTAATCTTCGGCACCCATCGAATCTGGTGCATACTCATCAATCGGTTGGCCGAAGGATGCCGCCTCTTTGAGTGCATGGTCATAGCGAACGACGACGGGGATCATCCCTGCGCCGAACCGATCGCGGAGATCATCGAGCAAGTCGCGTGCTAAGGGTTGATTTGGATCGTGCATCGTGGCCATCAATCGCGGATGGGTTCGCATGCCGATTCTTCGAGCGATTGAGCGAGCGGTTTGCACTTGCTTGGCTGCACCACGCAGCGAGAAGAAGCTCGTTTCGACAGGGATGATGACTTCGCGCCCGGCTGCGATTGCGTTGTAGGACAATAACCCGATTGAAGGTGGGCAATCGATAATGCACACATCGTACCGCTCGGGTTTTTTTCCGGGTTCGAACATCTCGTCCGAACCGTTTTCTTTCTGTGGGCCTTGAGCAGGCTTGGCGGGTGTATCAATCTTGGAGAGTCTTGCGATGACTGATCGCAGGCGGAGTGCTTTGTCTTTTTGGTCGGCGAGCCCGCCTTGGGCTGCTTCGATCCCGGCGAGCTTCATGCGCGATGGGAGCAGGTCGAGGTTTCGGGAGATATGCCAGACCAGGCGATCGTGGTTGAGTTCTTGATCGATGGGCGCACGGAGGGCATCGCTTACATCAAGATCGAGTCGGTCTTCGGGTATTCCGAGCCCAGCTGCACAATGCGATTGGGGGTCGAGATCGACCAAGAGTGTTCGGCATCCCGACTTGGCGAATGCCGAAGCGAGGTTGATTGCAGAGGTGGTCTTGCCACATCCGCCCTTCTGATTGATGACCGTAAATACTCGCACAGCGTACATGCTCCTGACACAGGCTCGGCATCATGCACAAGAGCCTGTGGCTAACGGTTTTATCGGAGCCTGCTTGCAAATCTCTACAATGTTGTTGCCATTGAACCCTGCTCATTCCCACGAACAAGGGATTTTACCCATCTATGATTTCAAGGCTTTGGGGCAACTCACGCCCGGATCGAATCGATTCCTGCTTCGATCGTATTGACATCGGGCGAATCGACAATCGTGCATTTCCCCCGTCCGATCGGCAATATCACGCGAAGCGAGCCGCCGGCGGTCTTCTTGTCTCGCATCATTCGATCCAGGATCTCGCTCGTTTGAGGCAAACCCGCCACGCGCGTGGGTAAGCCGATGGCTTGGAGAATATTTTCGAGTTCTTGCACGATTGACGAATCACAATGCCCCGCAGCCACGCTGCTATGGCAGGCAGCGACCATGCCCAAAGCGACCGCTTCACCATGATGCAATGGAGCCAAACTCGGATCTGATGCGTCTGGGCTCAACCCGGCGATGGTCTCGATCGCGTGCCCAAAGGTATGCCCGAAGTTGAGCAACATCCGCCCGCCGGCTTTGGCATCGGTGGATTCGTGCTCATCGCCCATCACGACGGTGGCTTTGAGTGCCACATTGCGGGCAACGAGTTCTTCGATTGTGGAGGCATCAAATGAGCGGATCCCATCGAGGTGTTCGCTCATCCAATCCATGAGTTTTTCATGCCCGCTGCCAATGGTTTTGCAGATCATCCCATGCTTGACACACTCGGCGAGCCCGGCGCGTCGATATCGAGCATCGAGCGAATCGAGTACATCTATGTCTGCGATCACAAGGCTCGGCTGATGGAATGCGCCCACGAGGTTCTTGTAGATGGTTGGCTCGTTCTCGCCATTGGGTACGGTCAGGTTAAACCCTGTCTTGCCTCCGACAGACGCATCGACCATCGCTAAGAGTGTGGTCGGGCATTGGATCACAGGCACGCCGCGTTGATAGCTCGCTGCGACGAACCCTGCGAGATCTCCAACCACGCCGCCGCCGAGGGCGATCACTGGATCG
The DNA here is from genome assembly GCA_024280755.1 of Planctomycetota bacterium. Lineage (GTDB taxonomy): Bacteria > Planctomycetota > Phycisphaerae > Phycisphaerales > UBA1924 > UBA1924. Next base: position 51,441 of record JAJRPN010000037.1, on the reverse strand, counting down.
ACGCGTGTGTGCCCGGTCGAAGCGATTTCAAGAAGTAGGCGGTGGTAAGTCTCGATTGATTTGATCTTTTCGCTTGGGGTGATGTGTGCGATACACACCGCAAAACCCTGCGATTCCAGTTCTTTTTGAAGCGAATTCGAGAAATGCGTTGGCACACCAGTATCAACAACCACGAATGCACGCGAGGCTTTGGTTCCGCCAATAGCACGGGCAGTTTGAGCGACCTTACTCAATGAGCCGTTGCCAATCTGAACCTGATACGCTCGTCCGGGTAGATTGACATCAATCGTGCGCATGCTCACTCACCTTCGTTGATCTGATTGCCCGATTCATCGAGCCTGCGGATCACGGTGTGTCCTGGCATCGAAGACCGCGAGCCTGTGCGGTCTGAAGTTGGTACTTCTACACGATCGCACATGTACCATAAGCCTTCGAGGTCGTAGTGTGCGCGTGCGTTTGGTTCGAAAAGATGCACCACGACATCGACAAAGTCGGCGAGCAACCAAGTTGCGCTGTCGTCTTCGGTGATATGGAACGCGCTCGTTCCACATTCTTCGGCGAGTTCTTCGAGTGACCCGAGGGCACCGCGCATCTGGCGGGCGGATGTGCCCGAGCCGATGACAAGAAACCCAGTCAAAGGGGAGCGTCCGTCCACTTCAAGCACCACCACATCAGTGCACTTGTCATCAGTCAATGACTGGGCTGCTTGGATGGCGAACTTGCGTGCATCTTCGACATTGAGGATCTGTGCGCCCTCAGACATTGTGGCTCCAGCCAATGGCTGATCGCTAGGTTGCTCGTTCGATTCGGTCTGATTTGTTTCATCGTTGGTATTCATTGCCCAATCGTAGCTCCCAACAGGGGGATTATGTTGGTTCTTGCTCGTTTTCGTCGCGCATGCGCTGGGCGGCCTTCTCGATGATGGTTCTGCGGGTGGCGTCGAACTCTTCTTTGGTGATTTGGCCGGTGCGTTTCATCTCGTCGAGGTGTTCGAGGAGCCCGCCTCCGTGTGGGTTGGTGTCGTTGTTTTGAAAGAGATTCCGGCGGAGTGCAAAGATGATGATCGCGCCCGCAGCGACCATGATGAGCAAGAGTGCAAAGTAGAACCAGATCTTGGGATCGAGAACAGATTGGGCGAGGGTGAGCATGGAGTGATGATATCACCAATTGGGCGGTGATGTCGACTTATGGGCAACCGGCTGCGAAGGCTTGGAGGAAGGCTGAGATGTCAAAGAAGTTGAAGAGGGTGTTGTTATCAAAGTCGGCGACCGGGTCGTTTTCGCCGAAAGCTTGGAGGAAGGCTGAGATATCGAAGAAGTTAAGCACGCCGTCGGCGGTGAGGTCTGCGGGGCAGGGGAGTTGCGGCAAAGTGAACACATATGCTGAGCCTGAATCGATTTCTATACTGTCTCCATAAAGTGCACCTACAGCAACGATGTCGTTGTTGAGGGAGATTGACTGGCCGAGTCGGTCATTTTCAACTCCATCGCTTGCGAGTAACTTTGCTGTTTGTAGTCCAGTAGTCGCATCAAAGATGTATGCAGCCCCAGATCTAAATCCGTTGTCGTTATCACGGTATGCGCCTACGGCGACGGTGTTGTTTTCGATATCAACCGACCAGCCAAACTTGATGCCAGTTTGGGCATTGGTTGGGATTAGCTTTGCAGTTTGTAAGCCGGTTGCAAGATCGAAGAGGTAGACTGCGCCGCTCCCGATGCCTTGATGGGTGTTCTGGCTTGCCCCGATGGCGATGATGCCATTGCTTATGGCGATTGCTTCACCGAAGTAATCTAGGCGGCCTCCGTCGGTTGGGAAAAGCTTTGATAGTTGTGTGCCAGTAGATAGATCAAAGATGTATACCGCTCCTGAGTCTAAATCGATTTCATCATCGTGAGGTGCGCCAACTGCGACGATGCCGGCATTGATTGCGACCGCAGAGCCGAAGTGATCGAACGGTGTTCCGTCATCGGCGAGAAGCTTGGTGATCTGTATGCCAGTAGTCGCACTATAGAGATATACAGACCCAGAGCTTGATCCATTATCATCATCGCGGTGATCGCCGATGGCGACTACACCATCGCCGATCGCGATTGAGATGCCGAACTGGTCTTCTGCGGCTCCGTCGGGCGGCGTGATTTTTCCGAGCTGGAATCCTGAAGTAAGGTCGAATAGGTAGATCGAACCTGATTGATTCCCGTGGTCATCATTCCAATCTGCGCTCACCGCGACGATTCCATCAGCGATCGCGATTGCTCCACCAAATCGGTCGGCTGGGGCTCCGTCCGAAGGGAGTAGCTTTTGTGTTTGTTTTCCAGTTGTTGCATTGTATAGGTACACAGAGCCAGACTGATTGCCGTTGTCGTCGTCGAATCTTGAACCAACAGCGATTATGTTATTGTCGATAGCTATTGACCAACCAAATAGGCTTTGAGGGATTGGGTCATTGGCAATTAGTTTTATCTGCTCATTGAGTACCTGCCCGGCTGCGTATGAGCAAAGAAGAGCGGTGAATACAAGAGTTGTTATGATGCGGCATTTATTGAACATGCTGACGAATCCAGGTTTGTGTTATGCGATAATGTATCATAAACTAGCACGTCCGTTTTGCCAATGCAAGAGAAATGCTGGGTTCAGAACGATCCTGATGCGATTTCTTCGCGTAGGGGCATCAAGAGGTTTGGGAGGGCGTATTCGTCGACGAGGTTTTGGCCTCGTTCGATCATTTCGTCGAGTTTGGGGCGGAGTTCTTCGAGGTTGGTGACGGGGTCGTATTTGCGTAAAGTGAGGTAGACCGAGATTGGTTCGGTGTTGGGTTGTTCTGGCTTCTTTGATTTGGATCTCGTTTTAACTTCGAAGTGGACCTCGAGCCCATCGTCGTCGACGAGCTTCATGCCCATCGAAGGTTGGCAGTCGAGCACTTGGATGCCTTCGCCGATGGAATCGGTGTCGAGGAGGGCAGCCATGGGCGAGCCGGCGAAGAGTGCGTTGGCTGCGATTGCATCGTGATTGCCCGGGGCGGCGAGGTCGAAGCCGTAGAGGAGTTCGATGTATTCGATATCGAGGGGCGAGATGGAGAGGAAGTACGGGGAGATCTCGACGGCTGTGCGATGGATGGAGTACATGTCTTCAGCGGTGGTTGGATTGACGACGCCCGAGCGGACGGATGCAGAGCGGATCGCGATCCACCGGTGGGGGGCAGCGTTTGGTGCTGATTCGAGGGCGAGTTCGTCTTTGTAGCGTCGGAAGGCGTTCATCGCGGGATACGAGCGGCGTGTGCGTTCGAAGAGTTCGAGGACCGGCTCGCGATTGGTTGGTAACTCCATGCGTACATTGAGTTTGGTGTTGATATAGAAATCTGAGCAAAGGGCGCGGTAGGTGCTTGGCATGTGTTTGGCTTCCTTGCTTGCTCACAGGCGATCAATGGGATCAATGAATGAATATGGAAGAGTATAGCAGATCCGGGCTTTTCGTGAGGGAGTAGACTGAGGGATTTGATACGAATGGGGACAAGGTGTTGGTAAGTGGGCTGGTGTAAAAAGAGGCTAGGGAAGGAGATTTTGATTGTGCTTGAGCGAGGGGTCTGGTAGGGTATGTCGATATTGAGAATATGTTGTCTCGGAGGATGCAGTTGATGGTACATCGTATTGGAGATTGGGCGTGCTTGTTGGCTGTCGTGATGGGGGCGACGGGTGGAGTTGCTTGGGGGCAGGTACTTGAGGAAGAAATCAAGCTCTCGGCAAGCGATGGGGCCAGCGGGGATCAGTTTGGTTGGTCTGTCGCAGTTGATGGCGGGCTTGTCGTGGTTGGGTCTTGGCTCGATGATGATCTTGGGACCAACTCTGGGTCGGTGTATGTCTTTGATGCAGGCAGCGGTGCGCAGCTCTCGAAGTTGGTCGCCGACGATGGTGCGCAGGGCGATGTGTTTGCTGTTTCGATTGATATTGCCGATGGCATTATCGTCGTGGGTGCTCGCAACAATGATGATGATGGCACGGACTCGGGATCTGCCTATATCTTTGATGCGTTGAGCGGCGTACAGGTCGCAAAGTTGCTCGCAGATGATGCTTCGGTCGACGATCGTTTCGGGCGTTCGGTTGCCGTTGGTGGTGGTGTGGTGGCGGTGGGGTCGCCTTTGGATGATGACTTTGGTTCCAACTCAGGATCTGTCTATCTGTATGATGCGAGCAGTGGCGTTCAGATGATGAAAATCCTCCCGGATGATGGCGAAGCAGGGGATCGGTTTGGGTTCTCGGTAGAAATAGACAACGGCGTGCTCGCTGTCGGGGCCTATCACGATAATGAGCATGGCCAAAACTCTGGCTCGGTATATTTCTTTGATCTTGTCAGTGGCAGTCAGCTTGCCAAGATCTCTCCCGATGATGGTGCTGGGGAGGATGTGTTTGGGCGATCTATCGCGATGTCTGATGGTGTCATTGTGGTTGGTGCTGCGGGCGATGACAATGGGGTTGATTTTGGCTCGGCGTATCTGTTTGATGTGTCGAGTGGATTGCAGATCGCGAAGTTGTTGCCCGATGATGGAGCAGCGGGAGACAGCTTTGGAGGCTCGGTATCGATCGGGCAAGGTGTGGTGGCGGTGGGGGCGTTGTTTTCACAGGTAGGCACAGGGGGGGCGTATCTCTTTGATGCGGGGACAGGTGTGCAGACAAACAAGCTCGCGCAGAGCGATGGATTTTTCGGTGATTTCTTTGGTTCATCAGTGTCGGTGAATAATGGGCTTGTTGTTGTCGGAGCCCTTGGTGACGATGGGGTGGGCGCTGCGTTTGTGTTTGTTGTGTGCCCGGCAGATTTTACAAATGACGGGGAGCTGAATTTTTTCGATATCGCTGCGTTTCTTAAGGCGTTTGCTGCTCAGGAGCCGGCTGCAGATTTCACGCATGATGAGATGTGGAACTTCTTTGATGTCAGTGATTTTCTCAGTGCGTATGCGGCTGGATGTCCATAGGTAGAAACCGGGCGTGTGCTTAGATGCTAGGGCGTGTCTGCCGGTTCTTTTTCGGGATCAGAAACTCTTGTTGTTTGACCCGAAGGAGCCCAAGACGGTTCCGGCGGGGTACCCAGAAGCCGTGAGACACCGCCTAGGCTGTGTCTCACGGTTCAGTTCCATACAAGAACGCCATCCTTTTCTCCTCCCCCGGGCTTCCGGGGGAGGTGGCGATCGAAGTGAGGCGGAGGGGGCTTCTCTTTCTTCTCTTCCCCCATTGCCTCTTCCCCATTGCCCATTGCCTTCTTCAAGACCCCCTCCGTCTGCTGCGCAGCCACCTCCCCCGGAGGCCCGGGGGAGGAGAGTGTGTGATCAAACACGAGCCGTCAGGCACGACCTAGAGAGCATTTCTTAAACGGGATATCGCGTGATCGATCGTCTCGGTTTTTTTGCAGAATGCGAATCGGACGAAGTTTGCGCCTTTGACAGGATCGCTATAAAACGCGCTTGGGGGGATGGCGGCGACGCCGGCGTTTTCGGGGAGCCATCGGCAGAGATCGACATCTGTTTTGAGCCCGAGTCTTTGGGTGACTTGTGTGTGATCGGCCATGATGAAGTAGGAGCCTTGAGGGAGGCTGGCTTTGAAACCGAGTTCGTCGAGGGCTTCGCCGAGCAATGAGCGGGTGTGGGTGTAGTGTTTGAGGAGCTTGTCGATCTCTTCTTCGCCATTGTCGAGCAGTGCAGCAACGCCAAACTGTAATGGGGTGGAGACGGAGAAGGTGAGGAACTGGTGGGCTGCGCGGATGCCTGCGGTGAGATGTGCGGGGGCGATCGCCCAGCCGACCTTCCACCCGGTAAGTGAGAATGTTTTTCCTGAGCTTGAGAGGATGATGGTTCGTTCTTTCATGCCTGGGATCGTCGCGATTGATTGGTGTGAATGTCCTGGATAGACGAGGCATTCGTAGACCTCGTCGGAGATCGCGATGGCGTCGTTTTTGATACAGAGTGATGCGATTTCTTGAAGTTGGGCGGTTGTGAAGACGGTGCCGGTGGGGTTGTGAGGGGTGTTGACGAGGATGGCTTTTGTTTTGTTGGTGAAGGCTGCTTGGAGTTCCTTTGGGTCGTATGCGAATCCGTTTTGGGTTGGGTGGAGTGTGACGAAGACTGCTTTGGCATCGGCCATTGCCAGGCAGGCGCGGTAGGAGTCGTAGTAGGGTTCGAAGATGATGACTTCGTCGCCGGGGTTGAGTAATCCGAGCATGGTTGCCGCGATGGCTTGGGTGCAGCCGCTGGTAACGGTGATTTGGGTATCTGGGTCTACATCGATTTTGTTGATGCGTGATGCCCATCGTGCGATGGCTTGTCGGAGTGCGGGAACACCGGGCATGGGGGCGTATTGGTTGTGGGCATTGTTGATCGCTGCGATGGCGGCGTCTTTGCCGATGTTTGGGCCGTCGAAGTCTGGGAACCCTTGTGAGAGGTTGACTGCTTTGTGTGTGTTTGCCAGGGCGGTCATCTCTGAGAAGATGGTGGTGCCGAAGGGGGCGAAGCGGCGGGCGATGGGTGATGGATTGGTGGTCATGGGGTCAGGATAGTGTGTTTGGGTGAGATATGTTGCGAATAGCGTACTGTCGATAGAAGTCGGTATAGAAAAACAGTTCAAGCTTCGATTGAAACTCGGTGATCGAAACAGGTCTGAACTGCTCATGCTGGCGAACGGTCTTGTCTTATTGACATTCAGATCGTGAAGCGGTTTTATCAGACCTAAATACACTGATCAAGCGTGTTTTTACGCGTCCGACTCTGAAAGTTTGTGATTCCGCCAGAATCATTGCCAGTGCAATCAGCCATAGCCGATTCACACTCTACAGAAATAGGAGATAGTTATGTCATCAATCCAAAGCGTACAATCAAGCTCTTCCTTTTCCTCAGTGCCAGGATCGCAAGGCGCATCGAGCAAAGCGGAGCTGCGGGCGAAAATGGAAGCGAAGTTACAAGCCTCAGGACTGACCAGAGCAGAGTTCCGAGCCGAAATGATGCAGTCTGGTCAAGCTGCGCAAACCATGCGAGCCTTGCAAAGCACCTCGGGAGACTCTGGGGCGCAATCCGGAGAACAGAACTCTTCAGCTCAAAGCACAAGTGTGACATCTGATGCGATCGTAGAGCAGTTCGGGATTGGATCGGAAATCGATACCGAGGCCTAGGGCGTTCCTGACGACTCATTCCCCACACAAGGACGCTCTCTTTTCGCCTCCCCCGGGCTTCCGGGGGAGCACCCATAGGGCGGTTGTGGCTGCGCAGCAGACGGAGAGGGTCTTGAAGAAGGCAATGGGCAATGGGGAATAGGCAATGGGGAAGAGAAGAAAGAGAAGACCCCCTCCGCCTCACTTTGATCGGCACCTCCCCCGGAAGCCCGGGGGAGGCGAATAGTTGAAAAAGCCGAGCCGTCAGACACGGCCTAGCCACAAGTGTTTCAGTGAACCAAAGATGATTCTGGTGACAGATTCAGGCAGCTTCGAGTTTTCGGCAGGTTGCCTTTCAACCCTACAAGGGGATCACTTACGAATAAACCGTCCAAATCTCAGAGAGATTTGGACGGTTTATTTTTAACTCCCCCGGCTGGGCTCGAACCAGCGACCTAGCGGTTAACAGCCGCTCGCTCTACCAACTGAGCTACGGAGGAATAAATTGCGAGACTAAGGCTAGCCCGTATCTCGGTTGTGTCAAGTCCATAGTCCATTTCAAAGGTCAGTTTCCAGCGAGATTGGTCTGCTGATCTAGCTGAATTCTCATATCCATTCTGCGAGTTCCCACAACCGGCGACTCCAAGGCCCGTATAACCACACTATGCACCACCAGAATCTTCGTCGATTGATCGTTTGCTTGTGCTTTGCGTTGCTGGCAAGCACCGGCTTTTCAGCCTTTGCTTTGAACGCGCCCAAGCGGGATGACCCGTTTCGGATTGCGGGCAAGCCGGCGACGAGCGGGTATATCACGCATTCGTCTGCTCCATTTGAACCTGATTTGAGAGAAGTCGAGATGATCGCCGAGCTCGGTGGGTTGATCGCTCAGATCACCCCGCGTTCGCTTTCGACCCTTCGTCGATCGCTCGGCTCGATGGTTGAGGGCACCGATCAACTGAGCGACGCGACCCCGATTGCTGTGCTGCATCTTCATCGGCGTGTTGAGAAGCAAGATGTTCATGTCGCATTGCAAATATATCAGCTCGCTTGGGATCCGAGTGGTGAATCTCTGGCGTTGCGCGCGGGGGATGATGATCAATCACGCACCTGGAGCATTCCGCGTGAAGCGTTTGTAAAGCTCAAGGTCAATCTTCCTTTGGCTGATGTCGCCGGATCATCAGAAGAGATCAAAGCGCGGACGCCGATCGGTCAGTTGTCTCGGCCGTATGTCAAATCGAAGACACAGCTCGATGTTCGTACGCTGCGAGCTCGGATTCGACGGAGTTATCCAAAGCTGACACGCGATCTTGAGCAAGAGCTTTTTCGTGTGCGCCTGCCGATGGGGTATAACCCGGAGTTTCCTGCGGGTGTGCTGGTGTGGATTAGCCCGAACAATGATGGGCGTATCCCGAGGATATTCGAGCCGATTCTTGACAAGCTTGGGCTGATCGCTTTGGGGGTTGATAACAACAGTAATGAGCGGTCGATTACGGATCGGCTTCAGTGCCATCTTGACTCGATCGAGACGCTTGCGAGTCACTATCGGATAGATCGCAAGCGGGTGTATCTGACGGGGATGTCTGGAGGCGGGCGATGCTCGGGCATTTTACAGATCGCGTTTCCTGAACTCTTTGCTGGTGCGGTGCCGATCGTTGGGTTTGATACCTATCACAATGCCAAGGCGAACTCGACGGGTGGGTTTTGGGCAGCGGGGCTGGGCAGGCCGGCGGGTAAATGGATGAAGCTGCTCAAGACCCGGCGGATCGCAGCGATTACTGGTTCGGTCGATTACAACATGCCTGAGATGAGGGTTCGCAAGGGGCTGTTGAAGGATGATGGCATCGAGATTCGGCTCGATGTAATTGAGGGGATGGGGCATGCGATGCCTAAGGCCCAAGAGTTTGGCGATGCACTTGATTGGGTCGACGAGCCGAGAAGATCAACGATGGTTACTGATTTCAAGCAGGCCAAAGAAGTGTTCGCAGCGTATATCGCGGACTTTGGCCAAGCTGAGCCTGCAACGCCCGCAGCTCGCAAGGCATTGATCCGCGTGATCACACTGGCGCCTTGGACAGAGCCTGCGATTCGCGCAGCTAAGTTGCTCGGGTATGAGTGAGAACCGTCTGTTGGGGTGCTCAATCGGGTTATTTGCTTGAGCCGGTGCCCATGCCTGGTGGCATGAGGATATGTGGAGTCTCGGCTGCACGAGTGATCATGGTGATTCCGTCGGGGAGCGACTCTTGGACCTGGGAGACGACATCGCCTTCGAGCTTGCGTGAGAAGACCGATCGGCGAGATTTACCCATGATGAGTGTGTCGCAGCCGTAGGTTACGGTGTAGTCCAAGATTTCGTCAGCGATCGATTGCGAGGTGACGAAGATCGGCACGAATGAAACGCCTGCCTCTTTGGCGAGCATCGCGGTGGTGCCCAGTGCTTCTTGAGCTGCCTCGTCTGTTTCGATGCGTGGGGCTTGTCCAGGGCGCAGATCAAGCACGCGGATCGGACGAACGAAGATCGCAAAGAGTGTTGCATCGCGCCGTTTGGCGACATCGACCGCGTATTCGGATTGGTATCGACCACGGGCGGCGAGCATGATTTTGGGCTTGTCTGGATCGATGCTGATTTCGATGCCCTTGAGCATCTTGAGCCACCCGGTGGTTGGCGCGTCGATCGCTTGGCCGGTTTTGTCAGCGGCCGAGGAGCGGACTGTCCGCACGCCGAGGGCGAGGGCGATGAGTGTGCCCGAGAACATGGTCGAGGTTGGTTGGGTGATGGCGATGGTCAGGGAGATCGAGAAGAGGAACAGCCCCGAGATCCACATGAAGATACGAGAGAGCTTCCCGATTTCGAGTTCTTTGTTGAAGGCAGAGGAGAGGACGGTGACGGTGATGGCGCCGGTAACACCAAGTACATAGAGGGATGCGAGGACGGTGACATCTTGCTCGACGAGGATCACAATGACTGGAAGAATCACCGAAACGATCAGTCCTACCCAAGGCACACCTGAATAGTTGAGCTTGGTGAGTGCTTTGGGCAGTTCATTGTCTTGGGCCATCGCAAAGAATACGGAGACCATGGCCATGATGGCGGTGTTTGTTGCACTCAGGAGCAGGAGCCCGAAGGTGATACCTGCGATGGTGGCGAAGATGTTGCCGAAGCTTTCGCCCAAGGCGTTGGTTGCGGTTTCTTTGGCGATGATGCGCATGGATGCGTTGGTGTATTTTTTAACGGCGTGCTCATGCTCTTCGATGAGTTGGTAGGCGAGGATTGATGATTCGGGGAGTGTGTGGAGTTGATCTTGGGTGAACTCGAATCCTGTTTCTATGGAGTATGCGTGTTCGTAGTCTGCGGGGAGGGTTTCGATAAAGGCAGAGCGGGTGTTTTGGAGGCGGATTTCGTCGGGCATTTCCATGTCGGCCATCGAGGTGCTCAAGATGGTGAATGAGAGCCCGGCGAGGGCAAGCCCGAAGACCATGTTGAGCCCGACGACTTCAATGGCGACTGGCCAGATGGTTCGTTTTGCTTCGCGGTCTACGGGTTGCTTCATGAGCCCTGTCATGTTGGCGACTGCTTCTACGCCTGCGAGTGCGAGACAGATTTTGGTGAAGTTGACCCATGCGTGTCCGGGTGATGTTTCGAGGAAGTAGGAGAAGGAGACGGTTTCGATGCCTTTGAGGAAGTAGGGGATCGCGAGGACCGCCATGACGGCGGAGACTCCAAGGGCAACGAGGGCGATGATGAGGGCGAACTTGCCTGCGCTCTTTGCGCCCAGCCAGTTGACGCCGCCGACGAGGATGATGGCGATGACAGCGAGGGGGAGGATGAGATGGTGGGGGACATGGAAGTAGTGGAAGGCTTCGATGACGGAGATGGCCGCGGTCATAATGTAGCCACTGAGGAGTAAGGTTGAGCCGACAACGGAGAGGGTTGGGGATAACTGGCGTGCAGCGGTGTAGACCCCGCCGCCGTCGGGGAAGCATCGGCAGATGATGGTGTATGCCCAGGACACGGCGAGCATGAGCAGCCCGATTGCTGCGAGATAGACGACCGATGCGTGAGCGGTGTAGAGAAATGCGAGCCCGAGGACATAGAGGCGTGAGGTGCCCCAGTCGCCATAGAGCAGTGGGCCAGCGTGGATCCACCGGAGGTTGCGGGGTCTGGAATCTGTAACGAGCATGGACGGTCCTGTGACTGAGAAATCAAGTTCACGAGTATAGAACCAATGTTTGGAGATATTCGGACCTAGAATCGTGGAAAGATTGTTCGGGTGTCCTGTAGCCGAGGGTTCGTTCGTCCGATTACTCCATGTATAAAGGCGCACTGATTTGACAGATGGGGTCAATGGCTCTATCTTGTCGATTCGATTGATTGCCCTGAAACCCTCCTTGCATGGGGTGCGAATAGTCAGTTGTATGAATCAGCTACAGAAATACGGAACCGAATGCGTGAGCGATAAACCAGACCATAACTCGAGCGATGTACCAAGTACAGAGGGTGAAATTAAGCTCAGCGATGATTCCATCAGCGGAGTGGGCCCTTCATCTGAAGACACCACGCCCTTTGGCACCGAGACGATCGGGAACGCAGACCCGATGTCTATTGAGGATGCCGAGAAATCGATTATGGAAGCCACCAAAGAAGGCACCAATATCGACACGCTCATCGGGCGTCTGGTGATCGACCAGGGCTTGGCGACGGCTGAAGAGGTTAAGCACTGCATGACCCTGACGCGCGCCGAGAAGGGCGAAGCGGATGATTCAAAGGCTGAGCCTGAGAACATGTCAAACATGTCAAACTCGCTTGCACAAGTGCTTGTTCATAAAGAGTTTGTCACGAAACGCCAGATCGCTCGATTGCGCAATGCGATTGAAGCTGAGCGTTCAGGCTCATCGATTAGTGGCTACCGGATCTTGGGTAAGCTCGGCGCCGGTGCGATGGCAACGGTGTATAAAGCCAAGCAGGTATCGCTTGACCGTATGGTTGCGATCAAGAAGCTGCCTAAGAAGTTCTCGCAGAACCCTCAGTTTATTGAGCGGTTCTTTGCTGAGGGGCGTGCTGCAGCATCTTTGAATCATCCCAATATTGTCCAGGCGTTTGATGTGGGCAATGAGGGCGATATGTACTACTTCGTGATGGAGTATGTCGAAGGGCGATCGGTTCATGAGGACATCGTCAAGCACAAGCGGTTTAAAGAGGACAATGCGATCGATATCGGGATTCAGGTCGCTGAGGCTCTTGAGCATGCCCATGATCGTGGATTGATCCATCGTGATGTGAAGCCTAAGAACATCATGATCACCAAAGAAGATGTTGTGAAGCTTGCGGATATGGGTCTTGCGCGTGCGATGAGCGATGTCGAAGCCGCCGAGGCGGAAGCCGGGCGTGCGTTTGGTACGCCTTACTATATCTCACCTGAGCAAATTCGGGGGGATAAGGACATTGGGCCGCCTGCGGATATCTATTCGCTCGGCGTGACGCTTTACCATATGGTGACGGGCAATGTGCCCTTTGAAGGCAAGAACCCATCATCGGTGATGCACAAGCATCTGAAGAACGAGTTGATCCCCCCGGATCATGTGAATCCTAAGCTTGGTGCTGGGATCTCTGAGGTCATTGAGATGATGATGGCCAAGCGGGTGAAGAATCGGTATCAGAACTGTTCAGATTTGCTGATTGATCTTCGTGCGATCAAGAATGGTGAATCGCCGCCTTTGGCGCACAAAGATGTGTTTCATAGCGACGATCTTGCCGAGATTGCAGCCGAGGTACAGGCATCGGTCAGCGAGATTCCTGAGAATATGGCGACTGGCGGCTCGGGGTTTATGGAGCATGTGTTCTGGCCGCCGTTCTTGATTGTGGTGGCGTTGCTGCTTGTCAGCGTGCTGCTCAATATCTTATGAGCCTGTTTGTTGCACATTCAATTCATCCAATCCATTGGATCCGGGTGTATCCCGAGTATATTCCCATGCTTATTGCACATGTTGGACGATTGGGGCTTGCTTTATGGGTCCCAAGACGGTTCAATAGATTGACGCGGTTGCCATTGTCGGCAGCCCCAGAGCTTGTAGTACGCCAATAGATTTGGCGAAGGAGTCTTGATATCGCTCGCAGACGATTTATCAGAAACCAAGGGCCCGCTCAGCGGACCCGAGTGAACCACATGATCCGAATCTCGCCGATCCGTTTGATCGACGAGAACGGCGAACAGCGAGGGCTTATTGATACGCCCGAAGCGATGCGCATGGCACAGGCTGTGGGCTTGGACCTTGTCGAGGTCGTCGCGGACTCGCGCCCGCCGATCTGTAAGATCATGGACTACGGCAAGCACAAGTACGACCAATCGAAAAAAGAAGCGAAGTCGCGCCAGCATGGCGGCGAGCTCAAGGAAATTCGTCTTGGGCGTTCGCTCAAGATCGATCCGCATGATGTGAAGATCCGTGTGGATCAGGCGCGTCGGTTCTTGATGGCCGGGCATAAGGTACAGATTGTTCAGCGATTCCGTGGGCGCGAGATTATGCATAAGCAGATGGGCGAGGAACGCATGTTCCAGATCTGTCAAGACTTGGCAGATGTCTCGAAAATCGATATGGCACCCAAGGGTGTTGGGCGAGCGATTACGCTTTTGCTCTCGCCTGATAAGGACAAGATTAAATCGATTAAGTCGCGCATGATCCAAGAAGACAAAGAGAAAGAGAAGCTCGAGCTCGCCAAACTTGAAGCCGAGATCGCGGCTCAGAATGAAGCCGATGATCTTGCAGATGCAAAGGAAGAGGCGCAAGAGGAAACGGTCGAGAAGAAGAAGCACAAGGGCCCCAAGGACAACCGTGCTTCGAATCCTGTCGATGATGAGATCGCAGATTTGCTCGGCTAAGCAGTGAGAACAAGTTGATTCATAAGCCTCTGCAATGCGGAGGCTTTTTTATGCTGATATACTTTACAGATGAATACCCAAACTGTTCAAATTGATGGCGAGCATGAGACGGCGACGGGGTGGTTGTATACCTTGACGGTGACTTGGGCGAGCGGGGCAACGAGTGATCATGAGCTGACGATGGCGTGGGTTGATCACGAGCATCTTGTGGGTGGTTCGATTTCGCCGAGCGTGATTGCGAAGACGGCGGCTCGGATGGCGGTGGATCATTTTGGGCAGGGTGATATGCCTGCGCGGTGTGATGTTTCGAACCTTCGTAGGCGCATCAAAGACTTTGATTCGGAGATTAAGGTCGCGATTGGCGAGACCAGTTTATAGCTTTGTGTCAAGTTTTTTTCTGATAGTTTCCATGAGACTTTGATCGCAGCCTGCGGGTTCGCTCGGGCGTGAGGTGTTCCAGTCGTAGGCACTCATCGGCGGGGCGTAGCGTTTGGCTTTGGGTTCGTCGCTGTAGCGTGGTGTGAGGTGGGCGTGGAGTTCGGTGACGAGGTTGCCGAGGATTTCGTAGTTGATGCGTGCGCAGTTGGTTGCTTGGATGATGGCGTCGCCGAGGGTTGCCATGTCTTCGAGGAATATTTTTCGAGCGTTAGCATCGAGTGCATTGAGATCTGCGACGACTGGATCTGCGAGGAGCAGGCAGTAGCCGGTGAGGGGTTGGGTGTCGCCTATGACTGCCCATCCTGAGTTCATCTTGGCGATGACATATGGGTTTGTGCCTTGTTGAGCTTGTTGGATTCTGTCAGCGATGATGGGCATGCTAGAGCATCTCCTTGAGGTATTGGCCGGTGTAGCTTGCTTTGACTTTGGCGACATCTTCGGGCGTGCCTGATGCGAGGAGGGTGCCGCCTTTGTCGCCGCCTTCGGGGCCGAGATCGATAACCCAGTCGGCGCACTTGATGACATCGAGGTTGTGCTCGATGACGATGAGTGTGTTGCCGGCGTCGGCGAGGCGATTGAGGACGGCGATGAGTTTGTTGATGTCTTCGAAGTGCAACCCGGTGGTTGGTTCATCGAGGATGTAGAGGGTGTGTTCAGAGCTTGGTGTGCCGTCGTGTCGGGTGCCTTTGCCCAGTTCGGTGGCCAACTTTACACGCTGGGCCTCGCCGCCGGACAAGGTGGTGGAGGGTTGGCCGAGGGTGATGTAGCCAAGCCCGACATCGCGTAGGCAGGTAGTGAAGCGGAGGATCTTTGGGTGGTTCTCGAAGAAGTCGCACGCGTCTTCGACGGTCATCGCGAGGACATCGGCGATGTTTTTGCCTCGGTAGCGGACTTCGAGTGTTTCGCGGTTGTAGCGTTTGGCTTTGCAGACTTCGCATTCTACGAATACATCGGGGAGGAAGTGCATCTCGATTTTTTTCATGCCTTGCCCGGCGCAGGCTTCGCATCTGCCGCCGCCTTTGTTGGAGGCGACATTGAAGGAGAATCGTCCGGGCTTGTAGCCTCGGATTTTGGATTCTTTGGTGGCGGTGAAGACTTTGCGGATGTCGTCGAAGATGCCGGTGTAGGTCGCGGGGTTCGAGCGTGGGGTTCTGCCGATGGGTGATTGATCGACTTCGATGATACGGTCGATGTGCTGCAATCCGGTGATGCGCGAGTGGGCACCAGGCTTGGGCTTACTGCCCATGACATGTTGCTTGGCAGCTCGTAACAATATCTGATTGACGAGTGTCGATTTTCCTGAGCCGGAGACTCCTGTGACGGCGAGCATGCCTCCGATTGGGAAGGGGACATCGATGTTTTTGAGGTTGTTGTGTTTGGCGCCTTTGACAACCATCGCTTTTTTCATGTTGAGTTTTCGGCGGGCCTTGGGCACTTCGATTTTTCGTCGCCCGGATAGGTAGTCGCCGGTGAGTGAGTCTTTGGCGTTGATGATGTCGTCGATCGAGCCTTGGGCGACGACGGTGCCGCCGTGGACACCTGGGCCTGGGCCGATATCGATCACATGGTCTGCGGCGCGGATGGTGTCTTCGTCGTGTTCGACGACGAGGACGGTGTTGCCGATGTCGGTGAGGTGGCGGAGTGTGCGGATGAGCCTTGCGTTGTCGCGTTGGTGGAGGCCGATGGTTGGTTCGTCGAGGACATAGCATGCGCCGACGAGCCCGGAGCCGACTTGGGTGGCGAGGCGGATGCGTTGGGCTTCGCCGCCGGAGAGTGTCGCGGTTCTGCGATCGAGCGAGAGGTAGTCGAGACCTACGGATTCGAGGAACTTGAGGCGGTTGATGATCTCGCGGAGGATGGCTTCGGCGATGTGGGCATGTTCTTTGGAGAGTTTTAAGGCTTCTATATAAGCGATTGCGTCGGTGATGTTGAGGCGGGCGAGTTCGGAGATGTTGAGGGATGTGCCGTCGTTGTTTGGGCGTCCGATGATTGTTGGCGAGCCGGCTTTGTTCATGTCGGCTTTGTGTGATGAGTCGATTGTCACATGGAGCGCGGAGATTTTGAGACGGTCGCCGCAGCATTTGGGGCAGATGATTTCTTGTTGGTATTGGTGGAGGTGATCTTTGACCCAGTTTGATTCTGTTTTGTGGAACCAGTTGTGGAGCATTGGGTAGACGCCGTCCCATTGCTTGCGGTACTTTGTTTTGCGGACCAGGTGATCGTTGGCGTATTGGGTGCCGTGCATGAGCAGGTTGTAGAGGTCTTCGGACATTGCACTGAGGTGCATTGATTGCGGGATATCGAATGCTCTACAGAACTTGCGGAGCATGCGTGGATAGATCATCGCGCCGGGGCCGTTCTTCTTCCAAGGCTGGATGGCGTTGTTGAGGATTGCGACATCTTTTTTGGGGACGACGAGTTCTTCGGCAAACTCAAGGATGACCCCGAGCCCGTGGCAGTCTGGGCAGGCGCCGAAGGGTGAGTTGAAGGAGAACAAGCGGGGGGAGAGTTCGCTCAGTGAGATTTCTGGATGATCAGGGTCTGCGAAGTGTTCGGAGAAGGCGTGATCGGTCCAGACTTCTTTGTCTTTCGGGTCATTGATTGCGATGATGACCGAGCCTTCGGCGAGGCGGAGTGCCGCCTCGATGGATTCGACCAATCGTTGGCGGGCGTCGTCTTTGATGACCACGCGGTCGACGACGGCATCGATCGAATGCTTCTTATGGCGGTGGAGTTTGAGTGGGTTTTCGTTGTCTTCTTTGAGGGCTTCGCGGAGATCGGTGATCTCGCCATTGACGCGGGCACGCATCCAGCCTTGTTTGAAGAAGGCTTCGAGGGTGTCTTTGTGGAAGCCTTTTTTTGCACGGACCACAGGGGCGAGGACCATGAGGCGGGTGCCGTCGCCGAAGGCCATGACATGGTCGACGATCTGGGATGCGGAGGAGGATTCGATTGGGCGGCCCGAGCGTGCGGTGATGGTGCCGTTTTTCTTTTTCTTGGTCGGTGCCCATGAGCGGGGCGTGCCGCAACGGGCAAAGAGCAGGCGGAGGTAGTCGTAGATTTCGGTGGTTGTTGCGACGGTTGATCGTGGGTTGTGCGACGCGGAGCGTTGCTCGATGGCGATGGTAGGGGGGATGCCTTCGATTTCTTCGATGTCTGGTTTTTTGAGTTGGTCAAGGAACTGGCGGGCGTAGGCGGAGAGTGACTCCATGTATTTGCGTTGTCCCTCAGCGAAGATGGTGTCGAAGGCGAGCGAAGATTTGCCTGATCCTGATAGCCCGGTGATGATGACGAGCTGGTCGCGGGGGATGTCGATGTCGAGGGATTTGAGGTTGTGTTCCTTTGCGCCTCGGATGCGGATGCATTTGCCTGAAACGATCGCCGAGGAAGGCTGTGATTTGAGAGGAGCCTTCTTCTTTGTGGTCTTTTTTTTGATGACCTTCTTTGTGATCTTTTTGGAGATCTTCTGTGTTTTTTTAGCCTGTGTACTCAAGGCGAGGGTTCCGTTTGGGTTGGCGTGGATTGTTGTGCGTTGGGTGCGGGCTGGCCTTTGGTGGCGATGCTTTTCATGAGGTAGATCATGCCGAGGAGTGTGAATCCGATGAGTACGCCGGTGAGGTAGGAACCGAGTTTGGATCGGAACTGAGCGGGTGTTGAGTATTCGTTATTTGGGTTGGGAAGTTGATCGGTTTGCATGGGTGATTGTAGGTGTGTGGATGCTCAGCGTTTTTTCTTTGTTCGCCCTTTGCGTGTGCCTGCTGAGCCGGCGCGGCCGCGTTTGGGTTTGATGGCTTTGGCGAGTTCGGAGCGTTTGATGAGGATTGGATAATCGTCGTCGATTTCGCCCTCGGCGGCGATCAGGTCCTTGACATGGCTTAACTGATCTCGGAGCATCGCGGCGGCTTCGAACTCCATCTGCTGGGCGGCTTCGATCATGTCGGCTTCGAGAATCTTGACCAGATCGCGTGCGTCCAAGTTCGGGTCGTTTTCGTCATCGGTTGCAAACTTGGCGGCTTTTCGGGCTTCGAGGGCAGAGTTGATGCCCGAGCGGATTTCTTTTTTGACCGTGGTGGGGGTGATGCCGTGGGCTTGGTTGTGTGCGAGTTGTTTCGCGCGTCGGCGTTCGGTCTCGTCCATCGCGGTGGCCATGGCTTTGGTAATTTTGTCGGCGTAGAGGATGACCTTGGCATCGACATTTCTTGCAGCTCGTCCCATCTGTTGAATGAGACTCGTTGCCGAACGCAAGAAGCCTTCTTTGTCGGCATCGAGGATGGTGACGAGCGAGACTTCTGGGAGGTCTAAGCCTTCGCGGAGTAGGTTGACGCCGACGAGGATATCGAACTCGCCAGCGCGCAATCCAGTGAGAATCTCAAGCCGATCGAGTGTTTCGATATCGGAATGCAAATATCGAACACGCAGGCCTTGGTCATTGAGGTAGGTTGTGAGGTCTTCGCATAGGCGTTTGGTGAGTGCGGTAACGAGCACTCGGTCGCCACTGGCCACACGCTCTTGGCACTGTTCGAGTAGATCGGGGATTTGTCCGGATGCCGGGCGGACTTCGACGATTGGGTCGAGGAGTCCGGTGGGGCGGATGACTTGCTCGACGATTTCGCCTTGGGTTTTTTCGAGTTCGTATGGGCCGGGCGTCGCGCTGACATACATGACCTGAGGCACGATGGTTTCGAACTCTTCGAATCGGAGTGGCCGGTTGTCCAAGCAGCTTGGTAGGCGGAACCCGTGTTCTACGAGTACATCTTTGCGGGCTTTGTCGCCGTTAAACATGGCGCGGACCTGGGGGAGGGTGACATGTGATTCGTCGATGATCAAGAGCCAGTCTTTGAGGTTGGTGCGTGAGACACCAAATCGGCGAGAGTCTTCGTCGTGATCTCGTGTATCGGTTATCTTGGTGGGATGGGCTTCCAGCCCGTCTTCTTGGCTTATTGAAGAGACGGGCTGGAAGCCCATCCCACCTGAAGAGTCCTTTCCTGGTGCGTAATCGAAGTAATCCATGAGTGTGAAGGGGCGTTCGCCGGGTTGGCGGCCGTCCATGTAGCGGGAGTAGTTTTCGACGCCTGAGCAGTAGCCAATTTCTTCGATCATTTCGAGATCGTATTTGGTACGAGCGATCAGGCGTTGGGCTTCGAGGAGTTTGCCTTCGTGGCGGAGGTGGAGGACGCGGGCGTCGAGTTCGGTGCGGATGGAGGTGAGGATGTCGTCGAGTTTGTCCTCGGGCATGACATAATGGACAGCCGGGAAGAGGAAATATTTGGTTTCTTGGGCGAGGAGTTCTCCGGAGGTTGGGTTGATGAGTTCGATGCGGTCGATTTCGTCGCCGAAGAGTTCGATGCGGACGGCGAACTTTTCATAGGCGGGCCAGATCTCGATCGCGTCGCCTCGGGATCTGTAGTGACCGCGTTGGAACTCGATATCTGATCGCTGGTACTGCATTGCATTGAGTGCGAGGAAGAGTTCTCGGCGGGGGAGGTGCATCCCGATGTTGAGCGTGTAGACCTTTTCGGAGTACGCGCTTGGTGAGCCGAGCCCGAAGATGCACGAGACGGAGGCGACGACGATGCAGTCTCGGCGTTGGATCAGGTTGGAGGTCGCTGCGAGTCGGAGTTGGTCGAGATCATCGTTTCGGGCGGAGTCTTTTTCGATGTAGATGTCGCGTCCGGGGATGTAGGCTTCGGGCTGGTAGTAGTCGTAGTAGGAGACGAAGTAGTTGACGGAGTTGTTTGGGAAGAAAGAGCGGAGTTCTTCGAAGAGCTGGGCAGCGAGCGTTTTGTTGTGCGAGAGGATGAGGGTTGGCTTGCCTGTCTGTGCGATGACATTGGCCATGGTGAAGGTCTTGCCCGTGCCGGTCGCGCCCAAGAGGCAGGTTGATTGCTGACCCGCATTGATTGCTTTGGTGAGGGCTTCGATCGCTTGGGGTTGATCGCCTGCGGGTTTGAAATCGGAGACGACTTCGAATGGTTTGGTGGAAGCGATCGGCATCGCGGATTGTATGCAGCCGTTCAAGACCCGAACAAATATTCTGCGAGAAGAAGCTTGCAATTGTTAATAGGTGACTGTATTGTCACATATGAAGTTGGGTCGGAGAGACTCGCTGTATGAAGGAGAAAGCCGTCATGGATGACGCAAAGCAGCAACCTAAGCCGGCGGACTCGCTCGACGATGTATTTCGTGCGCTTGCCGATCCTACTCGTCGGGCGTTGCTTGATGAGCTCAAGGGTGGGGCGAGGACGACAAGCCAGTTGGTCGCTTTGTTTCCAGAGATGACCCGGTTTGGGGTGATGAAGCATCTCAAGGTTCTTGAGGATGCGTCGTTGGTGCTTACACGCAAAGAGGGGCGTTTGCGATGGAACCATCTCAACGCGGTGCCTTTGAGGCAAATGTATGAGCGTTGGGTGAGTCAATATGAAGATCAGTGGGCGGGTTCGTTGCTTCGCCTGAAGGACAAGATTGAACAGAACTCACAAGGAGAATGACATGACGACGAAGATGATGGAACAGAGCGCACGAGTGGCGCACGCCGAGATTGAAATCGTGATCAAGGCACCCAAGGAAGAGGTGTACAACGCATGGTTTGAAGACACGAGCGCGTGGTTTTATCACTCGGAAGAGACAAAGAACTCGCAACCAGCACATTGCGAGCAGCGGATGGGCGGGAAGTTTTATAAAGCCTTGCCTGGTGGAGGATTCAATGTACTCGGAGAACTGACGATGCTCAAGCCAAACGAGAAGATCCGAATCCGAGGCGATTGCACGACGCCTATGGCGGTGGTAATGAACATCACCGTTTCATTTGAAGAGGTCGATGGCGGCACGCGAGTGAGTATTGATCACCGGATGGCTGGCGAGGTTGCTGATGATATGGCCGAACATTTTGAGGCGGGTTGGCTCGATGGATTGACCAATCTCAAGGGGCTTGTTGAGTCTCGATAATTGCTCGAAATCTTACCCGAGTAAGTTCCAAAGTAAGTGTGAAAACGGACACCGTGTGGGGTGTCTGTTTTTTTGAGTTCGCTTGTACTGACACTTTGGATGATCAAAGATGCTTTGGCTTATGGCTCGCGCCCGCTGATCAGCGAACGGGGGATTGTGCGGTTGGTGAAGAACCAATCGCGTTCTTCGATGATCTCTTCGTATTTATCATTGTTAATTTCGGAGGGGATGCCGAGGTGGAGTGCGCCAGCTTTTTCGGCGATGATAGAATATCGGGCGAGTTCTTCGATGGCGGCGACGAGCATATTGGCTTGGTAGATTGCTCTATCGTTGCGGATTTTCCAGCGTCTGAGCGAGTTGCGGCTTGGGCCTCCCTGGGCGTTATAGAAGATTGCACCGTCCTGATTGGTGATTTTTTCCCAGTGGTAATCGGTGTAGTTGCGTGGGTCATTTTTTTCCATCAGGACCAAGGATTCGTAGTACACGATGAGAGCGGCTTTGATTTTCTTGCTTGCTCGGACACGATCACGGGCAGCGGTGCGCATGATTTTTTCGCCGACGCCTTTGGCTTCGCTCCAGTTTTCGATTTCGAGCAGCGGGCCAAGCCCTGAGGCTCGCCCAGAGAACTCGGTGGCCATATTGACTTGGATCATTTGTGAAGCGCGGATGGTGAGGATGGTGGAGGGGGTGTCGATCTGTTCGCTCTTCACATTTTTGCGTAATGAGGAGACCGAGCCGTCGTCATTGATCCATACTTGTGCGTTCTGGACGGCCATTGCTCGGAAGATCTCGCCGGGGTAGCCTTTGGATTCGGCACGGGCAGCGAGCTCGGCAGCCCAGATCGAGTTAAATTTTTCGTCCACCTGGGCAGCTCCCGAAGTGTTCTCTTTGGTATAGGCGACCGCTCCGCCAACGCGGGCGTCGGAGTGGACGAAGATATCGTCGGCGCTGGCAACATAGACACTTGCTGCAGAGATTGCGCCGCCAACTACAAGGGCGTGGTAGTGGAGTTGTTCATCAAACTCTTTGAGGACTTCGAGGGTTTGGACCGCGTCGTAGATGTAGCCACCGGGGGAGTCGATGCGGAAGACGATGTGGTCAATTTTTCGTTTGATTGCGGTGGTGAGTGCTTTGCGGAGTCCGACGGCATTGGTTTCTTCGCCGATGGTGCCTACGACTGGGATAACCATGTAGAGGACGCGGTCTTCTTTGGCGATGCGCTTGCGTGGGGTGCGCTTTGGACGATCGGCTTCGATCGAGGGAGAATCGGTATTCGTGTCGCGGCTTGTTTTCTTGTTGGTTTTCTTGTCTTTGGTGGTTGATTCGACAGGCTTATGTTCGATCGATTGTACTTTGTATCTTGGGAATGTCTTTGTTGATTTGATGTTGGCGATCGTGATTTCGATGATGACCTCTGCCCGAGACTCTTTGATGACGACTCCTTCGTAGACGGTGCCGTCTTTGAGGGTGACGATGTCTGCACTGGTGAAGGAGCAAACAACGCAGAGCAGTGTGATGATGATCGCGGGAAAAATAGATCGTGTGGGATTGGTCATGCACTGAGTATAGAAGATGAGCGGCTGGGTTGTAAGCTAAGAAGGCAGGCGATTGATAAAAAGAACCGTGTGTTTGTATGAAACACACGGTTGTACATATTCAAGTTGATGAGCGGAGCAAGCTACTCGGCCTTGATGACCGGCTCGTTTTCTCGCATGGATGCCAAGGCTGCTCGTAATGAGCCAGATGGTTTGTTCTGCGTTGGTGCAGGCTCTTCAAACATCTCTGGTTCTGCCACTTGTTCGGGTTTGGCATCTTTGTTTGCTTTGGCGACCGCCTTGGCATCGATATGCCCATCCTCGCCCACTTGATCGAACCGGACCTCGACGCGTTTGGAGACGCCTCGTTCTTGCATGGTGACGCCGAAGAGTTTATCGGTGGCCTGCATGGTTCGCTTGTTATGGGTGATGACGATGAAGCGGGATTGCTTGGCGAAGATATCGAGGGTGGCGCAGAACCGTCCGACATTGGCTTCGTCGAGTGCGGCATCGACTTCGTCAAGCACGCAGAAGCAGCTTGGCTTGGATCGGAAGATTGCCAGAAGCATCGCGACTGCGGTCATGGTCTTCTCGCCACCAGAGAGCTGGTTGATCGAGCGGGGTTCTTTTCCTGGTGGCTTGGCGATGACTTCGATGCCCGATTCGAGCAGGTCGATTTCGTCGGTGACGACTTTCTGCCCGTCGATTTCTTTGACGAGTGGCATGAGCCGGACTTCGGCGCGTCCGCCGCCGAAGAGTCTGCGGAACATGCCGTTGCGTCCACCAAACTCTTGCTGGATAGATGCAAAGACTTCGCCAAAGTTTGTGCGTGAGGCGACATTGAGCTTCTCGATGAGGGTTGCGAGCTTGATGCGTGCCTCGTCGATGTCCTTGACCTGAGTGATCAGGTCCTCGTTGCGTTCGGAGAGGTTTGATTCTTCTTCGATCGAGTTGAGGTTGACATTGCCGAGCTTTTTGATCTCAGATTTGAGGACATTGACGCGGGCTTGGGTCGGGTCGATCTCGACGCGTTCGACCGTGATGGCGTCGGGCTCGTCATGCCCATCGATCATCATGTGGCGATACTCTGGGTAGTCGAAGACGAGATCCATGCCTAGATCTTCGAGGGTTCGTTCTTCGATGTTTTCGCGTTTGACTTCGGTTTCGCGTCTTGCGAGTTCGATGGCGTGGAAGTCTCGCTGGAAAGCCTCGGCCATATCGCGGACAGTTGCAAGCCGATCGTTGATTTCGCGGACGCGTTCGGCGTTTTCGCGTACAAGGGTAAGCTTGGTCGCGGCGTCTTCTTCGTAGGTCTCGATCTGGGCGTGGGCTTCTTTTTCTTGTTCGATCGATTCCTTGGCAACGCGTTGGTGTTCGTCGAGGATGGCGACGGTGCGTTCGATGTGGCGCTGAGCGAGTGCGGTTTGGCGTTCGGTTTCGTCGCGGTTGCTTTGGGTGGCGTTGTGCTGGCGTTGCTCGGAGCGGAGTTGCTCGCCGAGTGTCGAGGTTTGAACGCGAGCGGTCGAGACCTTCTCGTTGGCATCTTCGAGTGTTTTTTCGATGGCGACGAGTTGATTTTGTGCGCTTTGTGCGCGTGTTTGTTGTTCGGTGAGCAGGCCTTCGATTTTGGTTGCGCGATCGGTGAGATTTGTGCGCTCGGTGATGATTTCTTCGATGCGTGAGCTGATCGAGGATTGTTCGTCGTTGGTGCGTTCGATTTCGCGGGTGAGCCGATCGAGATCGGATTGATGGCGATCGAGCGTGTGCTGATCTTGGACGAGTTCTTGTTTCGCCGATCCAACCGAACTGTGCAGCGTCGAGCGTTGCTCGGCGAGCTTGGCCGCGTTGGCGTCGACTGATTCCAACTCATCACGCTTGGCTTCAAACTCGGCGAGGTGGGTTGTGAGTGAAGTAGAGAGTTCGTCGAGTTCGGCGCGACGCGCGAGCAGCCCGGCAGCTTGCGAATCATTGGCAGGGCCCGCACACACACGCCCATCGGGCTCGATGACGGTGCCTGCTTTGGTGACGAACCGTGCTTGGACCGCACGCAATGGCCCGGCTGCAAGAAGCATCGCGGTGTCGAGATCGGCGACTAGCAGTGTTGTCGAAAGTACACGATCGAGCAGAGCTTCGACGCGTGGGTCGTTGTTACGAGAGCTGACCAATGTGCGCAGGCGCGTGAGGCGTGGGCCGGCGATGGCGGTGAGTTGGTTGATCGCGAGATCAGATGGAACGAGTGAATCATCAAGCCCAGCGAATGGCAAGAAGGTGACGCGACCGGGAAGGGTCGCGAGTTCATCAGCAGTGGGCATGGCCGAGATTGATTCGACAACTACAGATTGGAGCGCGTCTTCGAGTGCCGCTTCGATTTGTGATGCGTGTTCTGCGGGTACTTCGATGAGTTCGGCCAACGGCCCGATGATGCCTGTGAACCCTTGGCCGTGTTCTTTGCGATCGAGCACTTCGCGGACCGCGTCGTCGAGTCCTACGCGAGACTTGACCATTTCTTCGAGGGTTGAATGGCGGGTTTCGAGGCGAACGCGTTGTTCGTCGAGGGTGTCGACGAGTTCGGCGAGTTGTGAGCGGGCGTCGCCGACGCGTTCTTCGTGCGAGGTGATCGCATCGAGCTTAGATTGGAGCGATTCAATGCGTGTGTAGAGGACATCAATGCGGATCGAAGCTTCGCCGATCTGGGTACTCGCATTGTCGCGGCTGGAATCGAGTTCATCGCAGCGTGCGCTGAGTTTCGATCCTTGCTCTTTGATCGCTTCGAGTCTGCGGTCGTCGGATTGGACGCGGGTGAGCAGGGTTGCATGTTCGCGTTCGATCGAGGCGCAGGTGGCGCGAGATTCATCGAGGGTTTGGCGGTGGGTGGTTGAGGTGCGTGCCGATTCGAGCTTAATCTCGTTGGCCTGACTTAGGGTAGTTTCGGCGGTTTCAAGCTGGCGGGCAAGGGTTTTGACCGCTTGTTGGTGGTTGACTAATGTTGCATCGAGGGCGACGAGTTTCTCGTTTGAATCTGCGAGCCGGGTGGTTTCGACCTCGACCGAGCGGGCGGCTTCTTCGATGGCCCGAATAGTCATCTCGCTGCGTTGTTGGGCAGATTCGGCCTGGTGGCGGGCTTTGGTGAGCAATGCTTCGATCTCGCGCAGGGCGCGGGTGCGTTGGTGATGGAGTTCGTTTGCTTCGTTCGATTCAGCTTCGGCTTGGCGGAGTGCTTCTTCGGTGCGGGCGCGTTCGTCTTCTAATGAAGCGATCTGGGAGGTCAGTCCTTCGAGCCGACGGCGGATATCGTCGTAGAGTTCAAATGCAAGGGCCATGCGCAGAGAACGATACTCGTCGTCGAGTTCTTGGAATCGACGGGCCTTGCTTGCTTGTCCTTTGACTAGGCGGAGTCGGCGTTCGGTCGAGTCGAGCTGTTCGCGGGTGCGGACAAGGTTGGTCTCGGTCTTTTCGAGCTTGCGGGTCGCTTCGACTCGGCGCTGACGATATTTGGCAATCCCGGCAGCCTCTTCAAAGATCACTCGGCGTTCCATTGGCGATGCCAAGAGCATCCGATCGACCTTGCCCTGTTCGATAATCGAGTATGCATCCGCACCGATGCCGGTATCGAGGAAGAGATCGCGGATGTCTTTTAAACGGGCGGTTCGGCCGTTGATGATGTACTTGGATTTGCCATCGCGATAGAGCCTGCGTTCAACCGCGACGACATCGGCATCGATGGGTAATGGACGCCCGATGCGCGAGCGTTGCGAGATGATGGCAGCGGCTTCAGATTCACCTTCTTCGGCTGCTCGCTCAGCGTCTTCTTGAGAAGCATGAACCTGCTCGGCGGGTGATTCTTCAGGTTGCTCTTGGGAATCTTCGATGGTGGAGTCGGTCGAATCCTCAACTGCTGCTTTGGCTGGTTCTTCGATCGCCTCTTCAACGGCTTCGATAATTGGATCTTCGATTGGGGCGGCTGTACCAGCATTGTCGGAGAGGGAAGCGATCAGTTCTTTGGTGAGCTTTGGGTTTTCGAAGGTCAGGGTGACGGAGGCCATGCCTGAGGGTTTACGCCCGGCGGAGCCTGCGAAGATCACATCGATCATTTCTTTGCCACGCAAGGATTTAGAGGAGCGTTCGCCCAGAACCCATTTGATCGCGTCGACAACATTGGATTTGCCACACCCGTTTGGTCCGACAATGCCGGTGATTGGGTCGGAGAAGTTGAAGGTTGTTTTGTCTGCGAAGGATTTGAAGCCGTTGACAGTGAGGGAGGAGAGCTTAAGCCCTGCTGCGCGGGTAAGAGTTGCCTGCTCGCTGTTTGAGGCAGGTGCGAGGGGGCTTTGATCAGATAGAGGGGGGGTAATTGTTTGAGTCATAATCAGCGCAACCTCCGTGTCGGCTGGTCTTTATGAACGCCTGGGGTAGTGGGGGATTCTATCCCTCAGCTTGATCCTGAGCGTCAAATGTTGAAACCCCGCCGAATCCTCCAGCGGGTTGATATAAGTGATTCTATCAGAAATGAGCGATGATTGCGCGTCTGATGCGAGGGAAAATGCAGGTGTTTGGGAAGCATGGATAGGAGAAGAGGTCGATTGGCCTGGTAGGGAACGATCAATATTCCTGCTTTGGTTCACTGGGATCAATCCAGACAGGTGTGTCATCTGGTCGATGGTCCTCTATCATAAACCGTCCCCCCTTGAGTGCCCTATGGAGCCATTTGGATGAATCTTTCGCAGTTCTTTGAACACTGGTCGATTGCCGAAAACCCCTTCCGAGGCGAAGAGGCCCGCCATGATTCGATCTTTGCCCGCATGGGGATCAACCCAAACCTCGCCCGCTCTTCAATTGCCGACCAGGCGATGCCCGGGGATCAATCCCTCGCCAAACCGCTCTCGCCGAGCACGCACTCAGACTTTGAAAAAATCATGGGCGAACTCGAACGCCCATCCACCTCGATTGTCTTTGGTGAGAAAGGCTCTGGCAAGACCGCTATCCGTCTACAAATCGCGGGACGAATCGATCGCCACAACCGTGAGCACCCAGATCGAAAACTCTTCATGATCCCGTATGATGATTTGAATGCGTCGCTCGATAAATACAAGAAGCAGTCTGGGGTGAAGGGGGACAAAAACCCGTTTGGTGATATGCGTCTTGTCGATCATATGGATGCCATGATCAGTATCGGGACTGGGCGTGTGCTCAACGCGATCTTGCCCGGGCCGACCAATCCGCCGCCAGCGAACTTAGGCGATGACTCCACAATCGCCCTCGCCAAAAAAACACGCAAGCTGCCCGCAACGGTCCGTCAAGATTTACTGATGCTCCAAGCGGTATACGACACCAACGATCCAACCGGACAACGCACCACACTCCTTCGTCAACTCTTGCGATTGCAAGCCGGCGGCCTGGGCGTGTTTGTCGTTCTGGGGCTCTGGATCGGGTGGATTCCATCAGTCGCCCTCTTTTTATGGGCACGGATCTATGCCGGCTTTGATGGTGCGCTCGCGACGACCACCGATATCGGATCTGGGATCTTATTTCTTTTGTGGGGTGCGCTGTTAGTCAAGGCGTTCTTGCTCGACCGTTTGGTTGTCAACCGTGTTGCGGGTAAGTTGTCCAAACAACTCCGCATGATCAACCGCCCGATGGCCGGCTATCTCGGGTCGATCCGGCGCATGCCACGATCGGTGCTCAACTCGGGCGAACTGCCCACCGGCGATTCGGACGAACAGCGATACGCCATGTTTGCAAGGCTCAAACGCGTTATCGAAGCCTTTGGATTTACTGGCATCCTCATCGTCATCGACCGTGTCGATGAGCCAACGCTCGTCAATGGGGACACGGACAAGATGCGTTCGATCATCTGGCCGATGTTGAACAATAAGTTCCTTCAGCTCGAATCGGTAGGCATCAAGATGCTCTTGCCGATCGAGTTGCGTCATGCGTTGTTCAAAGAATCCAGCGCGTTCTTCCAAGAAGCTCGGCTCGACAAACAGAACATGATCGAACGCTTAAGCTGGACCGGAGCCATGCTCTACGACCTATGCAACGCTCGGCTGGGCGTCTGTCGGCCTGCGAGTTCTGATCCGATCTCGCTAATTGATCTATTTAACCAAGATGTGACGCGGAATGATCTGGTCGATGCCCTCGGCGCGATGCAACAGCCTCGCGATGCGTTCAAGTTTATGTACCGATGCTTGAGCGAACACTGTGCCAGCGTGACGGCCGAGGACGGGAGTTGGAAGATCGCTCGCCATACGCTCGATTATGTCAAACGCGAAGAAACCGAACGGGTGATGCAACTTCAGCGTGGGATTCGGCCGGCGTAAAAAGGAGATTGTTTTGAGTATTGATCTAGGGTCATTTATTGCAGGTGCACTGATAGCAGCCTTTAGCGGAGGGATAGGTCTGGCCGGATCAGTTGCAATTTTTCACTTTAATCGTGAGTCTCACTATCTTGATCGGCTTGCTGATTCGTATTCTCAGCTATTTTCTCAGTATCGACGATTGCGAACGGCCGTTATTGAAAGAGGTGACAAGATGGTCGTAGCATCGGAAGTGTATAGCGCAATTTACAAGATCCGAATTGTTGACAGGGATGATTCTAGAGTTGCAAAGCTTGAAGTTATACGAGGGAAGACAAAGGCTATCGCAGAACATTCTCAACCTTGGGGGTTCAGTACTGAGTCAGACATAAGGCTCCAAAATGATATCAACACCATACAGGAAATGATTGAGAACATAGTCCCAGGCTTGCGCGAAGATATAATTCGTAAAAGACCTTTAGTAGACATATTTCCAGAATAGCGTCATCGAACCCGCTTGAGCCTTGCGTATTCGAGGACCAGGGTCTTGCGTCCGACCGATTTAAACTCGATGATCACGCGTGCGTTTGAGCCGCCGGTGGTTTTCATGACGGTGCCTTCGCCGAACTGGGGATGGCGGACGATCGAGCCTTGCGGGTAGGCTGCGGTGGCGTCTTGCCCTTTATTTGAAGCCTCAGATGTACCGCCGCCTGTGCTGCTCATACTGCTAGCGATGCTCGGTCTTGGCGGTGCGGTTTTGTGTGAGAGCGTTTTGCGTGGGACGACATTGGCGAGCCGTTGATCGCGGGCTCGATCGATCCGTTCGAGATCAGCCTTGTGCTTGGCCGAGCCTGCGGGACTGAACTGCGAGAACGAGCCCTTGCGGAATGAGCCGCTCGAAGCCCCCCCCGATCCACGCCCCGACTCGAATGCGTCGTCATATTCACCTGCGCCAAAGTCTGCATCGGTATGATCGGATTGGATAATCCCGAGCGATCCGATCTCGCCGAGGAATCGTGATGGGATTGTGCGTTCGGTCATCCCGCGCACGGTCCGTCTGTTTGCGGAGGTGATTTGCAGATATTTCATCGCCCTCGTGATGCCTACGAATGCGAGTCGGCGTTCTTCTTCGAGTTCTGCCTGCGATTCATTCGCCCGCGAGTGCGGCAGCGTTCCTTCTTCGAGCGCGATCATCGCGACGGCTGGGAACTCCAAGCCCTTTGAAGCGTGAAGTGTCATCAGCGTGACGCTGCCCGATGTTGTATCCACCGCGTCGGCATCGGCAACAAGGGCAACCGATTCGAGATACGCCCGAAGCATCGCGAGTAGTTCGGGCACTTTTCCGATCTCGCCATCACTCGCCGATTGGGGATCTGTAAATGCAGCCGGGTCGTCCGCCGGGTCATATTCGCGTTCGAAGTCGCGTGCGGAGGTAATCAGTTCACTCAGGTTGTCGAGCCGTTCCTCGTCCGACTCTGCCCCACTTGCTTTGGCCTGCTTTTTGTAGTGTTTTTCGAGTCCGGATTCGGTGACTACTCGTTCGACGAGTTCGTGAAGCGTGCTGGCAACGCTCGCGCCCATGAACGATCCTTCGCCGGTCCATTCATTGATCATCGTGACGAACTTATCGATCGATGCGGCAGCTCTTGGCGAAAGCCCGAGCTCTTTGGATCGCGAGAGCCCTTCAAAGAGCGTGATGTTCGCGCGGATGGCAGCGTTCTGGATCACATCGAGCGTGGTCTTGCCGATCCCTCGCGTTGGTTTGTTGACTACACGCAAGAGCGATACACCGTCTGCCTGGTTGGCGACGATTCGCAAGTATGAAAGCGCTGTCTTGATCTCTTCGCGATCGAAGAACGCGGTGCCTCGGGCGATTTTGTATGGAATCCCAGCGGTCCGCATCGAATCTTCGATGATCCGTGAGAGGGCATTGGTGCGATAGAACACCGCCATATCTTTCCACTCGATCCCCTCGTCCGTATTGAGGCGTTGGAAGTAATCTGTTACCAGATCACCCTCATGGCGTTCGTCGTTCACTCGGATGACTGTGATCGGCTCGCCACCTTCAGAGCTTGTA
The DNA here is from genome assembly GCA_024280755.1 of Planctomycetota bacterium. Taxonomy (GTDB): domain Bacteria; phylum Planctomycetota; class Phycisphaerae; order Phycisphaerales; family UBA1924; genus UBA1924. The sequence goes on along the minus strand of JAJRPN010000037.1, from coordinate 20,156 downwards.
TACAAGGGTTTGTCGCGTCGTTTGTCGTTCTTCTTGATCAATGTGTCGGCTGCTGCCAAGATATATTCCGTCGACCGGAAGTTCTCGCCAAGCAAGATCGTTTTCGCGCCAGGGTAGTGATCTTCAAAGTCGAGGATGTTCGAGATGTCCGCTCCTCGCCAGCCATAGATCGCCTGGTCTGGATCGCCAACCACACAGATATTGGGCAAATGTTTTTCGTGCTCCATACCGGGCAAGGGTGCAGGGGCACTGGTCAACAACGAGGTCAGCCGAAACTGAACCGAGTTGGTATCCTGATATTCATCAATCAACACATACCGCCAACGCGATGCCAGCTCTGAACAAATATCCGGGTTGGTTTCGAGAATTTTGACGGTGTACAAGAGCAGGTCATCAAAGTCGATCGCTCCTGCTTGTTTGAGCTTGGCCTCGTATTTGATGAAGATCTTGGCGATCTGCTTAGAGTAGTAATCAAACGCATTGGCCTCATACTTCTTGGCATCTTGCAGCTCGTTCTTCGCATTCGAAATCGCAGAAAGCACCGTTCTTGGTGGCCAGTTTGTCGCCTGCAAGCCCATGTCCTTAAGTACCCGCTTCATCGATGCCATCTGATCGGAGCTGTCATAAATCGTGTAGTCGGCCTTGAGCCCAGGGATGTTGGCACGCTCGGCGTATCGACGAAGCAGCCGGGCGCACAAGCTATGGAAAGTTGTGATTGTCAATCCACGCATACGCGGATCGACTCGTTGTTTGATCACTTCTCCATCTGGGCCGCGTTGTGCTGGAGGTTGCGGGCCACAGATTTGAACAGTCACCCGTTCACGCATTTCGCCGGCTGCCTTGTTGGTAAAGGTCAATGCCAGGATGCTCCAAGGCGGTGTCCCTTGCTTGATGATTTGTGCGATCCGGCGCGTGATCACCCGCGTTTTGCCAGAGCCGGCAGCAGCCAAGATCAACAACGGGCCTTCTGTGTGCAGCACAGCCTGTTTTTGGGCGGGGGTGAGCCCGTCGGTAATCGGATCGCCAGCGGGCTGGGTTGATTGCTCAGGCTCATTTTCTGGTGGAGGCATGAAATCTGGGATTTCATCGATTGGCACCTGGGCATCATGCCCATCGCTAGACGCATTGGCGGCGTAGTCATCGGGTGATTCGTTGCTGTAATCGAAGGGGATCTCGTTCATCGAGTGAAGGGTAGAAAGCTCGAAGCCAATAGGCATCGAGCGTGGAAAGAAAGATGGTCGTCTCGGTTCATTTCTGGCTGATTTATTTCGCAGCAAGCTCTTGGAGCAAGCGAGCGGTTCATAGTTCGACCCGCTTGACCTCACGCGTCACCGCGAGCCGCTGCATCTCCATCCAGAACCACAACTTGAGCATGCTCACTGCCAAGGCGCAGGTGCCGAACCCGATCCCCCATGCAATGAGTTCTTTGGTGACATCAGTCGCAAAGAAACGCACAATGCAGTAGATCGCCAGCCCAAAGAATACGAATGTGAAAATCATGGCGATTGCATTCATAAAACGGTTCCCGCTTCGAAACACGCCAAGCACCTGTTCGTCGAGCCGAAGCCCATCGTTGGGGTTGCCGATCATCGCGGCATCGTTGCGGCTGAGTGCTTTGCGAATTTTTTCATCGAGATCATTCATATCAGTCATTTCGTGTTCCTTTCGAGGAGTTGTTTGAGAATGGGTTTGAGCTTTGTGCGGGCCCGTTTGAGCCGGGTCTTGGCGGTGCCCATTGGAATATTGAGCACCCCAGCCACCTGCTCAAGTGGGCAGTTATCCATATAAAACAGGTACACCACATCACGGAGCTTGGGTTCAAGGTGCCCGATGGCATCGCGGATGACCTGATCATCATCCGTTGCCCGATCTTGGCTATGCGGGGGAGTCGATTCTTGTAACCGAGATTGCATCGCCCGATCCTTGGTTCGTGCTTTGATCCAGTCCGCAGCTTTATGATGCACAATGCGCATCGACCAAGCACCAAAGCGGGATGGGTCTTTGAGTGAACACAATCCACGAGCGATCCCGATCCATGCCTCTTGAGCAACCTCAAGTGCCCCCTCGGAATCGCGTGTAAGCCAATAGGCTCTAGCATTGAGCTTGGGTGACCAAAGGTCGACCAACTCGGCCAACGCTTCACGATCGCCCCCTTGAGCTTGCAGCACCAGCAACTCGCTCAGAATCTCAACGGGTTGGCGGTGTTCAATATTCATCGCACAGGTATTGTCCATCCCCAAGCCCGTTTGGTTCTCGTAAAGCCTCAGAGATTGACAAAATCGTGATTTAGAGCCAAATATCGTCCCCAAGAACCCAAGAATCGAGCGAAACAATCACTCTGTGGGCTACTATTATCAACTGATTACAATCATGTGATCAGTCATCACAGGTCGGCGGCTCGAGCGGTGGGGTGTTCCCACTTCTAAGCACGCGGCGGAAGGAAAAGAACCATGCCATTACCAGTAGAAGAAAAAGCACAAATCATCAAAGATTTCGGACGCAAAGAGGGCGATTCAGGTTCACCTGAAGTCCAGATTGCTTTGTTGACCGCACGCATCAAGCAGGTTGCGACACACCTCAAAGAAAACAAGGGTGATGCCCATAACCGCCGAGGCTTGGTCATGATGGTTTCACGAAGAAACAAACTCCTCCGATACATCGCACGCACCGACCGTGCAGCGTATCAAGATACGATCAAGCGTCTCGGCTTGCGTAAGTAAAACGAATTATTGCCCCGCGTGTCTGAGAAGATACGCGGGGCTTTGTTGTAAAAGACAGTATGTAAAAGGCTCTTTATTTGGAAGAGTCAGTTGTAGAAGAACCATCGGCCCAAGCGCGACACCAAGTCGCACGCGAGGTTGGGCCGAATCTGTTGGCGATCCGCAGTGAGCATCACAGTGATGCATCAACGGATCTCGCGAGTACCTCGCACTCGTGAACGATATTAAAAACGATATCGCTCTTATATTGGAAGGCATAGAAAAATGGCAGACTCAAACACACCAACCATCGTTGAAAAAATGATCGGCGGGCGCATGATGCGCATGGAAACCGGACAGATCGCAAAGCTCGCGCACGGGCATGTCCTTGTATCCCACGGCGAAACAGTCGTCGCGGCTTCGCTCTCACGCGCAGCACCACGCCCGGGTCTTGACTTCTTCCCAATGCAGGTCGACTACCGCGAAAAACTCTCCGCGGGCGGCAAGTTCCCCGGCGGGTTCCGCAAGCGTGAAGGCGCACCATCAGAAAAAGAAATCCTCACCATGAGGATGATCGATCGCCCGATCCGCCCAATGTTCCCTGACGGCTTCATCGAAGAAATCCAGATGCAGTGCTGGGTCATGTCCCACGACGGCGAGAACGATGCAGATGTGATCGCAGGCACCGCAGCTGCGACCGTGCTCTCGATCTCCGACGCACCATTCGCAGGCCCGCTGGCAACCGTTCGCGTTGCTCGTATCTTCACCGATGACGGCGTCGTCCACATCATCAACCCAACCAATGCCCAACTCGAATACTCCGATATGGATATGGTCCTCTCGGGTCACCGCGATGGCATTAATATGATCGAAGTCGGAGCTGCTGAAGTTCCAGACGAAGAGATCCTCGAAGCGATCGAGTTCGGTATCGAAGAAGGGATCACCCCAATCCTCGATCTCATCGACGAACTCGTTGCCAAGGTCGGCAAGGAAACACGCCTGGGCGATCACATGAACCTCATCCCAGATGATGTCATGAAGGAAGTCACCAAGCACGCTGAAAAAGACCTGACCAAAGCCCGTCAGATCAAGGCAAAGACCGAACGCTCAACCAAGGTTGGCGAGATCAAAGCCAAGATGCTCGCGGATCACTTCGGAGTTAACGACAGCGGCACCCCAGGCGAGTTCGAAGCGTCCAAAAAGCGTAAGGGCCAAGCTAACGAGGCATTCCGTAAGCTCGAAAAGAAGATCACCCGCAAGCTGATCGTCGAAAAGGGCATGCGTGCCGACGGGCGTGGTTTCAAAGAAATCCGCCCGCTGTACATGGAAGTCGGCAAGTTCGCAAGAACCCACGGCTCAGCGCTCTTCCAGCGCGGTGAGACCCAGTCATTGGTCACCACCACCCTGGGTACTGGTCGCGACGAGCAAGTTGTTGATGGCTTGATGCCAGAATACTCCAAGAAGTTCTACCTCCATTACAACTTCCCTCCATTCTGTGTCGGCGAAGCCGGTCGCATCATGGGCCCTGGCCGACGCGAAATCGGTCATGGTGCATTGGCAGAACGCTCACTGATGGGCATCCTCCCATCGGCTGAAGACTTTCCATACACCATTCGCCTCGTTTCAGACATCACCGAATCCAACGGCTCATCGTCGATGGCTTCAGTCTGTGGCGGGTGTATCGCACTCATGGACGCTGGGGTTCCCATCACCAACACCTGTGCGGGCATCTCCGTTGGTCGCTTCACCGATGAAAAGGGCGGAAGCGAAGTATTCGTTACCGACATCATCGGCGAAGAAGACTTCTTCGGCGACATGGACTTCAAGGTCTCGGGCACCCGTGACGGCATCACCGGCATCCAGCTTGACCTCAAGGCTCGTGGCTTGGTCCTCAGCCAGGTCGAAGAAATCTTCGAGCAGGCACTCATCGGCCGAATCGAAATCATCGAAGCAATGGAAGAAGTCATTGCAGAACCACGCGATACAACCTCCAAGTATGCTCCAATGATGATCCAGCTCAAGATCGAAGTCGAAAAAATCGGCAAGCTCATCGGCCCGGGTGGCAAGACCATCCGTGCGTTGCAGGATAAGTACTCCGTCAATGTCGATGTCGAAGATGACGGCACCGTGATGGTCTCCTCGACCAACCGCGAGAATGTCGAAAACGCCGAAGCTGAGATTGCTGCACTCTGTGAAGATGTCCGTCCGGGCACCGTTTATGAGGGTAAGGTTGTCTCGGTCAAAGACTTCGGCGCATTCATCGAGATCGCACCGGGCACCGATGGCATGTGTCATATTTCGGAACTGGCTGATGGCTTTGTGGATAATGTCCATGATGTCGTCTCCTTGGGCGATATCGTCAAGGTGAAGGTCATGATGGTTGATGATCAGGGGCGTATCAAGCTCTCGATCAAGCGTGCCGACCCGAACTTTGAAGAGAAACCACGGGGCGAAGGAAGAGGCGATAGCGACCGTGATGGCGAAAATGAGGGCGAAGATAAGCCTCGCCGCCGTCGTGGTGGAAAACCTCGCCAACGCGGCGAAAAGGCTTCAGCCGAGTAAATTTGGCCGTTAGAAGGCTAAATAATCTGTTGAATTGAAAATATATAGCCCAGTGTGACATTTGTTCATGCTGGGCTATTTGACGCGCGAGTATTTTCTGGTATGCTGGAACCATGATTCGCCGAGGTCTCGTGGGCGGTCTGAGCAAGTTCTTCTGTTGTGCTTGCTCGTTAAAAACCATCAGCCATCCAGGGGACTCGATCAGTCGATCGAATTTGGATGACTCAGATCGGACGAACACACGGTGGGGTATCGTGTTTCGTTGGGTGAAGGGCTCGCTCTTTACTTCCTGCAAGGGCGTTGTTGCTGAGAGTTTGCGGAAAGGCCGGGTTCGCCCGGGGGTATGGATATGACGGACGATATGAAACAAGATGAAGGCACTGCATTAAACCATCTCAAAGATGAACATGGAACCGTGAAATGGTTCGATCCTCGAAAAGGATTCGGGTTTATCGTTGGACCAGAAGAGCAAGATATCTTTGTCCACTTCACGGTCATCGATGGCGATGGGTTCCGTGTCCTCAAAGATGGCGTAGCGGTTTGCTATGACGCTGAGGAAAACGATAAAGGCTGGCGAGCAACCAAGGTCCACGCCCTCGCAGAAGAAGAGGCCCAAGAAGAAGGATCGCCAGAAGTGGTGATCCCAAGAAGGACCTATTCGCGTACGCCTAGGCGATAAACAGTTCTCTGTTTAAGCGACTGGCACTCAATGCGCAGCCATTGATTGGATTTGTACCGATTCGTTTCATAGAATACATGTGGTATTTTTCTCGCGCCGGATGGGGACTTGGATGAGTGTCAGCGTTTGCTGATGTCGATGCCGGGGAAAAGACCAGTGGTTGCCAGTAACTGGTGTTAGACCAGTAATTGATTTGTGGAGCGTGTACTTGTGCAGATGGTTTGGGTGGGGATAGCGCTCGTTGCCGGTTTGGTTGTTGGTAGCAGCATCGCCTATCTGCTCGCGGCTCGGCGTGTGCGTGTTTCGATTGCTCGCGAGCATAACGCTCGCAAGCGTGCCCAGGCAGCCGAGCATCTCGCAGAGATCGGTTCGATGACCGGCGGGCTCGCCCATGAAATCAAAAACCCGCTCTCAACCATCGGGCTCAACGCCCAGCTTTTGTCTGAAGCCATCGAAGACCTGTCGATCGACGAGCAAGATCGATCAAGGTTGGTGCGTCGGATCGATGCCCTCGGGCGAGAGACCGAACGCTTGCGTGGGATCCTCGAAGACTTCCTCGAATATGCCGGCGAGCTTCGTTTGAGCATCAAAGAACAGTCGGTCAATACGGTCGTCGAAGAACTCGCCGATTTTTTCTCGCCGATGGCGGATGGTGCCAATGTTCGATTGCGTATCGAGATAGATAGCCAGAATCCGAGAGCACCTGTCGATGCTGATCATCTCAAGCAAGCCCTGCTCAACCTGATGCTCAATGCCCTCCATGCGATCGAAGGGACTGATTCGCTCGATGGTGAACTTATTATTCGTGTGGAACAGATCGTCGACGAGCACGATGGGCAGATGGTCCAGATCCATGTGATCGATACCGGGCCAGGCATCAACGATGAGACACGAGCGAGAATATTTCATCCCTACTTCACGACCAAATCTGGAGGCACGGGGTTGGGCTTGCCCACCGCCAGGCGGATTATCGAAGCCCATCATGGCCGGCTCGAACTCCACACCGAACTGGGCAAGGGGACCGATTTTGTCATCACCCTGCCCATCACCCTTCCAATGAACCTTGCATCTGAATAAACCATCTTGCCAATCCTGCCGACATCGTATGGGCAGGGTTATATACTTAGCTGACCGATTGAACGGATTCACTTCAAACAGGACCCCGACCATGAAGATTGCATTCTCAACCACCGCCTGCCCAACATGGACCCTCGAAGAAGCCGCCAACAAGGCTGCCGAGTTTGGATACCTCGGGGTCGAGCTTCGCAGTTTCTATGACCAGAGCGTTGATATCGCATCCGAACCATTCGGGATGGAGCCTTCAGCGATCGAAACTATCTTTGCTGATGCGGGTGTCAAGCCGATCTCGTTTGCGACGAGTATCAAGTTCGATAAAATGATCAATCCGCCGGTCGTCGGGCGGATATTCCAGAACGAAGAAGCCGGTGTGGGCGATACCAAAGCCTATGTCGATCTTGCCGATCGGACGGGCATTCAGTTCGTTCGTGTGTTTGGCAATAATCTTCCTGCTGCCGAACCCAAGACTTGGAGCATGCGTCGGGTGACCGAACGCCTGAAGCTCGCTGCCCAGACCGCTCGCAATACCGATGTTTGTGTACTCATCGAAAATGCAGGATCGTTTGCCAGCAGCAACGCCTTGCTCGAACTGATCACCGCGGTCGATTCTACATGGCTGGGTGCATCGTTTAACACACTCGCATCGTTGCAGTCTGGCGAGTGCCCACTCGATGGTATAAAACTGCTCGGCGAGCATGTCAAGGTGATCAAAGTCTGTGATATTGACAACGATGGCAACCCAACCAAGCTGGGCGAGGGTGTGCTGCCTTTGGAGAACTTCATCGGCGCGTTGAGCAAGATGAACTATACAGGCTGGATCGTTTACGAATATCCAAAGCTCTGGGAAACCACCGGCGACGGGCTCGATGCCAACGAAATACTCAAGCGTGCCGCCGACACGCTCTATAGCTGGATGAATGCGGCTCCTGCGTGTGGCTGCTCGTGCTAGGCGGTGTCTGACGGCTCATGTTTTTTTGATTTTTCGCCTCCCCCGGGCTTCCGGGGGAGGTGCCGATCGAAGTGAGGCGGAGGGGGTCTTCTCTTTCTTCTCTTCCCCATTCCCCATTCCCTATTCCCCATTGCCCATTGCCTTCTTCAAGACCCCCTCCGTCTGCTGCGCAGCCACCTCCCCCCTAAGCCTGGGGGAGGCGAAAAGAGAGCGTCCTTGTGTGGGGAATAAGCTGTCAGATACGGCCTAGAACGAATACCGAGCTTTGCTAGCCTCTATATTCCTCATCAGCCGTGCGCCGGGCTTGTCCCGATCGCGGTCGGCGAGGGGGAATATCAGAAATCGATTTTTACGCTACAATACGCAGGGCTTGAATCAACCCAAAGCAGGAGACACCAGATCAGTGGAAAAGCATTGTGAAAACCATCGTGAAGTTATTGGGGTTCCCGCTTGCTCTGATGAGCAGGTTGTCGCCGATGTGCTCGAAGGAAACACCTCGGCGTTTGAGTTGTTGATGCGTCGTCATAACCAAAGGCTCTATCGGCTCGCCCGCGCGGTCGTGAACGATGATAACGAAGCCGAGGAGGTTGTCCAAGAAGCATTCGTTCGCGCCTATGGGGCATTGTCCAAGTTTGAAGGGCGATCAACCTTTGCAACATGGATAACCCGGATCGCCTATCACGAGGCTTTGCGGAGCCGAAGCAAACGCAAGCGAGCATTCCTGAGCGATTCCAACACACTCGACCAATCAATCCAAACTATACAGAGTCCTGTCGAGAACACGCTCTACAAAACGGAGGCTCGCGAGATGATCACCCACGCATACGACAAACTCTCGGCGACCCATCGAACCGTCATCATGCTCCGCCTTGTCGAAGGCTTGAGCACCCGCGAGACCGCCGAGTGCATGCGGGTGACAGAGAGCAATGTCAAGGTGCTGCTCCACCGCGCCAAAGCAAAGCTCGTCGATGCCATCGAAGAACGGGCCATCTCAGAGCTTCAAGAACAGTTCTCATTTGCTGGTGAGCGGTGTGATCGGATCGTTGAGGGTGTGTTCAGTCGTATCGAGGCATAAGAACAAGACACGGCTTGCCGAAGACGGTCAAGCCGTGGCACCCGGCGGGAAAATTGGATTCAGTATCTTGTGATGCCTGTCCTGATGAGTCGGTCGAGCCCATAGGAAAGGCAGCCGACGCACCCTGCTATCCAGATAAGTGCGTACTCCCATCCATGCCCTTGAGTGTTTCGAAACACGACGATGACGATCATGGATATCAAGAGCGTAATGGGAACTGGGTGAACAAACTTGCGGTGATCGAGAAGGAAAAACAGGAAGCACGCGAGGAGCCCGAGCAAGAAAGCATATCCGAGGTATGGAGTTTCAATCAAGCGTTCTGCGATACCTTTACCAGGTCCATCTCGAAAACTCCCGAATCCACCTCCGCCGGGGAATCGTGACATAGCTTATCCTTCTTCGACAAACTCCCACACGGTCACAGGGAGTGATCGTACACCCCATTGGCGGGCGAGTTCGTGGGTTGCGTAGAGCAGGTCGATACGGTTGCCTTTGATGGCGCCGCCGCAATCGAGGACGGGGACGATGTCGTTAGATGCATATCCTGGGATCGAGACCATCGACCAGTAGGGCAACAGCGTGGGATCGGCAGCGACCAGATTCATGCCGTTGGTCCAGACCGAATACATCGTCGCGGTTTTGTTGTCGGCGAACTTGCCACACGAGCGAGCGTCTGGGGAGTAGCCGGTGACGGTCATGTAGATGACGCGTGATGGACGGATCATTTTTCCATCGAACCAGCGTGTCGATGAATCGAGTGCTTGAGTTTCTTCGGCAACAGCCGCATCAGCAACTTCGGGAACAAGTTCAATGGTCTCAACACGAGCAGCGTTTGCTTCAAGCGCGACGGGTGAAAGTTGTACGGGTGTTTCGATCTGTGCCAACCCGGGCAGCGTGCCTCGTTCTTTGGTCCAGATAGCCGATGTCACGACGATCGCAAGCAAGCAGAGCCAGAGCGTGAACTCCGCGCCAACTACTCGCCCGGTGCGTGCCTGTGTAATGAATCGGGTTCGTGTATTCTTATTTGTGTGTGTTCGTGTATTCAAATCTGAGCCTCGTTCGTATCTTCGATTGGATAAGCTGAGCGATTGCTCAACTTGCGGTTCCTTCCGAAGCGGACAGTGCTTGGGTCGATCTTTTTATGGATCAAATCAAACATCTGGCTCGCAGTGGACATCCTGTCCTCTGGAAGCAGAGTGTATCCCGAATCCAATGTCCGTGCTTGGAATCCGAGCGATGTTTCGCTATCGGTCTTTGAAGTTGCCGGTATAATCGGAAGAGCCAGATTTGACCGATGTTGTTGCGTCCGATACGCTTATTATCCGCACTGCCCAATCAGAACCCGACCGTAGATCGGTTCGTCCAATCAGGAACTCATATGGACCTCACCCAAATCCTCCTTCGTGTCCTGCTTGGGCTGGTTGCTGGTTGTGTGGGCGGGCTCGCCGGGCTTGGTGGATCGATCATTATGATCCCGGCGCTGGCGATGTTCTGGGGCTATGACGACGAGGATCGCACCGAGCACCATATATACATGGCTGCCGCAATGGCGGTGAATGTTGTGGTTGCGCTCTCGTCGAGCATCCTGCATGCAAAAAAAGGGGCAGCCCGCAAGGATGTCCTCACATCACTCATTCCTTCAATGGCGGGGGGAATGATTTTGGGAGTGTTGCTTTCGAGTGGGTCCAAAGGCGGATGGTCGCTCTACGCCTTCGCGGGCTTCATCTGGATCTACTGCATCTACAACATTGTCACGACCATCAAAAAAATACCCGATTATCCAGAAGACAACCCTTCGCCCGCGCCTTGGAAGATCGTTTTGGTGGGATTGATTGTCGGTACGATCTCAGGCTATCTGGGCATCGGCGGCGGCATTCTGCTTGTGCCGTTACTCAGCTTCACGAAGTTGCCATTGCGACATGCCATCGCGGGCAGCGCGGGCGCGATGTGGATCAGTTCAATCGTCGGCGCATCGATGAAGTTCTACACACTGCCCGGCTTGGGTTTGAGCGTGGTCGATGCGTTGTACTTTGCGTTGCCGATGGGGGCGGGGGCATTGGTGGGGGCGTACCTTGGTGCGATGCTTGCTCACAAGCTCAAGCTGCCGCATCTTAAGCTGATCATCGCGTTGATTTTGGGGATCGCATCTGTGCGGATGATCGCGTAGCTATGAGTCTTGCTTCGCCCCTCCCTGCGCCCCGCGGGGAGGTGTCGAACGAAGTGAGACGGAGGGGTGTCTTCGGTATTTCTTTTCTTCTTGATGGCTGATGCAGACCAAGAAAAGACACCCCTCCGTCTGCTCCGCAGCCACCTCCCCGCGGGGCGCAGGGAGGGGCAAGAGAAGACTCCTTCATGCGACTAACTTTGGTTAATCCTTGCGCCACCCGCATTCTGGGCATCCATCAACGAATACAAACTCAAGGTTGTAGCTACAGATTGGGCAGTTGCCTTTGCGCATCCGCCGGGCATGGCGATAGGCCCGCTTGATTGAGAGCGCCATCGCGATGATCAACGCATAAAACACGGTGTTCACAAAGAGCCCAGACCAGATCGGGTGGTACGGCACCCAAAGGTGCGTGGCGAGTGGTGAAGATTCCATGCCTTTGAAGTATTTCGCCGGATCGATCACAGGCGTGACCACCGCGCCATGTACATCTTTGGGATAGGTCCCGTCGGCCAATGTGCCTTTGATATTGATCGCGCCATCCATCCGAAAGCTCAACATCGGCCATCCAACATGCACAATCGAATACTGAGTTTTCTCAACAGGAAACGCATTTTCATCGTACCGAGACCGAATCTCTTCCCACGCTTTATCCAAAGGGAGTTTGGGCTCGGGCAGCACATGAATCGTCCACCAAAACTCCAGCCGGGTGCGTTGATCAGCGGTGTTGAACTTTCGGAGTTGAGTAAACTGGCGTTCATACACGCCAAACCATCGGTAATCGAGAATTTTTACAAGCTTTGTATTCGGACTTGTGATCATTTGTGATTTAAGAATCCGCCCCGTTCCAATCCGGCGCGGGATCTCAAGAAGTCCCGACGGCACGATCCACGCAATCACCAATCCAAACACAAGGCAAAGCAAGATGTGTTTGATGGCTCGTTTCACGCGTCGGCCTTTGCTTTGTGCCATCCACATTCTGGGCAGCCAAGAGAGTTATCAAAGAGCAGGTCATAGCAGCAGATCGGACACTTGCCTTTTCGGAATCTTCGAGCATGGGGGAAGGCGCGTTTGGTGGAGATGAGGATGAAGAAGATGAAGGAGTAGATGAGGGTGTTAAGGGCAAGCCCAGGCCAGAGTGGGGCGTAGGGGAGGTACAAGAGTTCGGCAAATTGCACACGCTGATCTCGGGGATTCCAAACGCTCGCGGTGATGGGGGGAGCTGTTTGAGCAAAGATTCCATTTACGCTCAGTTCATCTCGCCAACCGGAGTTGTGAGTATTTGTTTGCTCAGACATAGCGTGCGATTCATGGCTCATGAAAGGGAGCCCGTACTTCAATATAGCATATTCCGTAAACTGGACTTCAGGCGCATCAGTTTTAAACTCTTCTTTGAGTTGAGTCCATTGCCAGTTTACACTAAGTTGTCGTTTTTCCGTCGTCAGCGTCCACCAAGGTGATGAGAGCTCAACATGAGTGCCGATGTATGCCAAATCCTGGGCATGTGCGTCGACAAAAAACTGTACTTCATGCACGCCGATCCATCTGCTGTCCATAGTGGTTAAAAGTTCTGGAGGGGGCGGATCGGTAGGGACAAAACCATTGGGGTATGCCCTGTCCCCAAGGCCATGGAATGGATTTGAGTACCGAACTGACCAGTTAAAGTACCCTGCATTCGTCAGGCGCGGTAGTAGTGCCAAACTCCACGCGACGAGCCAAGTCATCACGAACCCACAGATCAGATAGACCAAGGTTCGTTTGATGGCTCGCTTCATCTTGTTCATACGATCACTGTACCAACAAGTTCTGAGATATTCGTGTACCCCATCCGCCCGACCCATTTGTCTAAGCCCTTGGTCACCTTGAGCGACAATCTTGGGTCGGCGAAGTTGCCCGCGCCGATCTGGACTGCGCTTGCGCCCGCGAGGATGAACTCGGCAGCGTCTTCCCACCGCGTCACGCCACCGGCTGCCATAATCGGGATGCCAGCGTGGGTAGGATCATGGGCGAACTGCGAATACACCAAATGCACCAGCCGAACGACAATGGGGTGGATCGCCGGGCCGCTGAGTCCGCCGGTGGTGTTTGAGAGGATTGGTTTGCGGGTGTGGACATCAATGCCCATCGCGGGGACGGTGTTGGTGAGGGTGATGCCATTGCCGCCCGAATCAACAGCGACTCCGGCAAGATCAACGATCGTGTTGGGCGTGCCCACCGTGATCGGTGAGAGTTTGATGAACAGCTTGGTCGAGTTGAGCGACTCAGCAACCGCGCCGACAAGCTCGGCAAGCGCAACAGGATCAGCTCCGAACTCTAACCCTGAATGTACATTTGGGCACGAGACATTGAGTTCGACAAGCTCAACGGCTTCAATCGCATCCATGGCTTGGGCAATTGCGACATAGTCTTCGATGGAGTCGCCCGCGATCGACCCGATGACCGTTGTCGGCACGCTTGCGATTTTGGGTGCGGTATCGCGTACAAAGGCATCAAGCCCTGGGTTTGCCAGCCCGATGGCATTGAGCATTCCCCCGCGCGTAAAAGTGATGCGTGGAAACGCATTGCCTTCGCGAGGCTCGCGCGTGACAGATTTGGCAACCACCGCGCCGAGATTGGCAAGGCTCATCACATCGGCCATCTCATCAAGCATCCCCGCGGTGCCTGCTGCAAGAACGACAGGTGTCCGCAGTTCAACACCAGCGAGATTGGTTGTGAGCCGAGGCAGTGGGGGCATGATGGATTGTAGCAAGAACTCTTGAGCAGCAGAGTGCATGCTCATGTCGATACTAGGCGGTGTCTGACGGCTCGTGTTTGATCACATACTCTCCTCCCCCGGGCCTCCGGGGGAGGTGGCTGCGCAGCAGACGGGGGGGGCTTTTGATGCTGAAACAAAGGGCAAAGCGAAGCAAGACCCCCTCCGCCTCACTTCGATCGGCACCTCCCCCGGAAGCCCGGGGGAGGCGAATAGTTGAAAAACATGAGCCGTCGGACACGGCCTAGTTGCCTTAGTCGGTATTGATCAGTGCCGCGATGCGTTCGCGGGTGTGGGCTTCGAGCAGGTCGATCACGCCTTGGACATTGTAGTTGGCGGTGTCGATGACGATGGCGTCTTCTGGGCAGACGAGTGGGCCGTCGTCTCGGCTCGAATCGATCTGGTCTCTGCGAACGATCCGCTCGCACATCTCAGCAAGGTCAACCGTATCGGCGACGCCGAGCTGGTCGATTCTGCGCTGGGCACGCACGGTAGGGTCGGCATCGAGATAGAACTTGATCGCTGCATCGGGGAAGACCACCGAGCCTTGGTCTCGTCCTTCAGTGACCAAGCGAGGGTGCTGGGCACCGATCACGCGTTGCTTGCGGACCATGTGGTGGCGGAGTTCGGGGATCGCAGCGACAAACGAGACCCTCTTGGTGACATCTTCATTGCGGATGCGGTGATCGATCGGGGTGTCCCAGGCGAGGATGGTCGGTGGGTCTTGCTGCCAATCGAAATGGAGATCTGCACCGAGGACTTGCGAGACGAGTTCGCCAATATCTTCTTTGGGGATCTGCCTATCAATCATGATGGCAGCAGCAGCTCTGTACATCGCGCCGGTATCGAGGAAATCGAGCCCAAGTTTGATGGCGAGTTGACGCGCAACGGTGGACTTGCCGGTTCCGGCAGGGCCGTCGATGGTGATGATCACTGGGTGATAAGTAGGCAACTCAAACCCCGTACATTCGATAAAGGAGACTAAATCGGCCTGTGACTGGCGCGGTTCGTTTGTTTTTGACTCGGTTTGTGAAACAGACACGGGAACTCCCCCCAAAGCTGAAACCAATTCTGAAACCTATCCGACCAATATATTCTATCAACTATTCTACTCGCTCGCATTCACTCTGTCGCAGCTTGGATGGCTGCTTCAATTGCTTCTCTTGATTGCATGACCCCGAGTGTACCATCATCCCCCCCCCGGTAGTCAAGGGAAATTGTTCCATCGAATCCGACCGCCTTGATGGCTCCGACAAGCGGGGTCAGGTCGTATCCGACATGAACAGGAGGTAAATCGTCGTTCATCGCGTCGAGTTCGGCTGCCAGAGCGTCCAAACCCGTCAATCCCTCTGCTTTGGTCATCGCGGCTTCATCGGGTTCGGGCTCTTCAAAGCCCAAGGTCGAAGCGTTGACGACTGTTGCGTAGGGAGTCAGTTTGCGGAGATAGGCGACCGGATCGCCGGTAGCGAAGGCGGTGGCAAAGTCTGGGTTGGTTCCGATTCTGAACCCGCCGACCGCTTTTACCAGCTCGGCAACCTGCTCGGCGTCGCCAGTAATCCCATCCATAGGCGAGATTAAGACATTCATATCGATCTTGTCTGCGGTTTCAAGGATGATTTTCATCCGATCGACGGTGTTCTCGAACGCCTGTTCGGAGCCTTTGCCTTTGATGATCATCGAAACCGAGTTGCACCCGAGCAAGTTGGCTGCGGTGATGACTCGTTTCATCCGATCGATCCCGGCTTCGCCAACCGAGTTCTTTGAATCGCCAAGTGCAAAGGGTGTAGGCTCTGAGAGCATCAAGCAGGTACACCCACACTTATCCCCAGTATCGCGAATACGCTCGAGATCAGACTTGCCCATCCCTTTGAGTAGATCCGTCGAAAGGTTCAACGCTCGAAGATCGAGATGGTCTTTGGTGTATTTAGGCAGGTCAACAATCGCGATCGCCCGCTTGCCTTTGCGTTTGAGCACATCACGGATCGAGTTGACATTGAGTGAAAACATCATTTGGTGAACCAGTGTAGGGGGCGTGCGATCCAAAAGAGAGGGGGCAATGGGCAATGCGATGAAGTGAAGCAAATCAGCTCGTCGAGATTGTTTTCGTTGCTTTTATTCATCAACCTTCGTATGCAGGTTGCCCTGGAACGATTCGAGGTGTCCACCCATGGACATCATCTCATCGATGACCGATCGGAACTGCCCGTCGACGCTTGGTGGGGTATCGTCCATGAGGCGTTTGTAGAGTTCGTCATTAAATCCGATGAAGATCCGCATGCCATATTCATAGACCGCGTCGTGGTCATCGCGGGAGAGATCGAGCCGAAGCTCATTGATAATTTTGGTGCCCAGATGGATCCATTCGGTGAAGGTCTCGTTGGAGATGTTTTCTTGGATCCAAATTCCCATGGCGTTGCGGAAAGGGGCGCGGGCGAGTTTGTTGCCCATCTCGCCGGTCTTTGAGCATTTGAAATCGCCAGCGGGTGATTTTGTCTGGGCAGCTTTGGGTTTGGAGTCTTCCACTGTCGGCAGCTCGGCGTTGATTGATTCCAAGAGTTCTGCGATCGCTTTTTTGGGGAGCATGTCGCCACGGGTGGTCGCTTCGATGTAGCCTGTAGTGAGGATGAGCTTGGCTTTGTCATTGTGCCCTGCCTTGATGTAGGCATCGCCGGCGAGCTGATAGGCTTTGGTCATCGCTTCGTTGATTTTGGCGCATTTTTCAAAGGTGTCGGCTGCTTCGTTATAGCGATCAGATTGCAAGAACGCGTTGCCGAGCGAGAAGTAGGCCATATCGTTATTCGGGTCGTCAGCGATCAGGCGTTGGAACTGTTCGATTCGTTTTTCGGGGTCCATATGTAAAATCCTTTGTGGATTGAAGATCTGCGAAGGGTTGTCGGTGAGATCATACACGCCCGCCGACGGGGCTTCTTCGGAGATCCTTCCTTTCGCCGATCCTACACTCTCCCCCATGCTGACTCGATATCGCAAAAAACACCCCGGCTCATCGCTCGCGTCATTGTTCTTCTTCGACTTCTGTCGAGAGGGCTTGCTGGTGTTCTTCAACATCATCTATCGGCTCAAACGCGTTGGTGTCGATCATGTGCCCGTTGAGGGGGGCGTGTTGATGGTCGCGAACCATCAATCGTTCTTTGATCCGCCCGCGATCGCGATCGGTATCCGTCATCGCCAAGCCGATTTTCTCGCCCGAGGCGGCCTCTTCAACTTCAAGCCCTTTGGATGGCTCATCAAGCAACTCCACGCCATGCCAATCAAGCAAGGTGCCGGTGATGCGGGGGCCATGAAGGCAACGATCCAAAGGCTCAATGAGGGTAAGATGATGATCGTTTTTCCAGAAGGGGCACGCACATCCGATGGCGAGATGCTTGATTTTCAACGCGGGATCGCGGTGCTGATCAAACGGGCGAACTGCCAGATTGTCCCCGTAGGGATCTCGGGTGCATTCGATGCCTGGCCACGCACAAAGAAACTGCCAAGGTTGTTTTCCAAACGCATCGTCGTATGCTATGGCGAGCCGATCAACTCCAAAGCTCTGATGGAACAAGGGACCGACGAAGGAATTCGGACACTCTACGAGCGTGTCCATGAACTCGTCGGCCAAGCACAGTCACATCAATAAAACAGCCTATTAAAAACTATTTTTCCGTTCCGTCTGGTTCCCTTGGTGTTGGATTCACAGGGACTAAGAGTGTTCTTCGTCTACGGGTAGTCGGTTCTTTTTGTCCGACCGCAGCCGAGGCTGTTGGGTCATCAAGAGGCACCAAGACTGCGTTGTCATTGTTCGACTCTGGACGCATTTCAACATCGGTGCTTTTGACCGAAGCGAGCAAGTCTGCGAGCAAACGGTCTTCTTCGGTTGTGAATCCTGCAAGTACGCCTTGATCGTTGTAAATGTGATACAACGCGCCGACGACCTGTGAGTAGGAAAGCCCAAGCCCGGGGCGTGGGTCTTCGGGTGTAGGCGTATGGGCAAGCATTTCTATAAGATCGCCAAGGAATTCGGGGACTTCGCTAATCGTGATTGTCGTTCGGTCGATATCGTCGCGGTAGTACATACGGATCGGCGTGTGGACATCTTCAGCGATAAGCATGAGACGATCTGACCAGGCAGAAGCAAGGATTGGTTTGGAGAGTGCGAGATGCTCGCCGAAGAGTACGATCCGAGGCTCGTTCTGCTGAGTCACATAAATCAAAGGCTCGCCATAAGGCACAATATCCAAGAAGAACTTGCCTTCAATAAGCGTTCGTCCAACGCCTCGCAGCGGGTCCATTGGGACCCAGATCCGCGAGAGGATATCGATTTGTGTTGCCGACGAAATGGAATCTTGGTTATTGGATTGATAGATCTGCGCCAAGCGAAGCCGACGCGAACGCAAGGCACGGGTCATCAGGTTTTCATACGCTTCAACACGCACTGAGAGCTGATCAGAACTGAGCAAGTCGCGCAGGGTTGTGTCGACCAAGAGCGAATCATGAATCGTGCTCATCAGCCCCATCGCATCGGTTCGGTATCGGGAGTCGATATCGAGTGCGATCTCGCGAAGGTGCTTGACAACTCGTGGGTCGCCAAGAGCCGCGCCGGCCCGCAGGGCGGCGAGTCGAGGCGCGGATTCGGGGTGGGTGTATAAATCGGCAAGGAACGGGATGGCCCGTTCGCCCAATGCTTCGAGCGCCCAAGACATATCACCCGCGAGGTAAGGCTCAGATTTGAGTGCAGCAGCATATTTTCGGGCATAGACCTCAGGGTACGCCTGATCGATGGTGACATGCGAGAGCAAATCGAGGAACTCGTCTCGGCGTTCAACATATCGTTTGGGGATAGAAACAAAGATGAGCGATTCGTCTTTGCCTCGTGCTGTTTGTTCATCGCCACGCGAAGCCGGGAATGCGGTGTTGATCGCGCTGACAATCTGACGGGCGCGTTGATGTGAGGGGTTGTCGAGTACGATCTCGACTTTGGTCGGGAAGGTGATCGTGCCGCCATCGAGCACGCGTCCGACATCGCGGGTGATCCCATCGAACTGTCCACCCGGCTCAGCGAATGGGTTGAGGAAAATTGGACCCTTTGCCTTGGCGATGATCCGTGCTTGTTTATCACCAAATGCACTCGGAGGCCCGATCCGCAACTCGGTTGTGTAGAGCCGTCCGCCTTCGAGGCTTGTTGCGTTGATCGCGCGGACATAGAGATCGAAGGTCTCGCCCGAGTTTGAACCCGCGGGGATCGCAGCTTGGACGATTACGGCTGCGGTGTTTGGATCTCGCAGCAACTGGCTGGGGCTTGTGTGGGCGAGCAGCGAGTTCTCACGATCGTTGGCGATCGCGATGCCGTTGAGTCCCATCATGCGTTCGAGATGCGCCGCGTATTGCTCTGGGATGGTCAAGCCGCCGGTGCCGTTGAGTCCAACGACGAACCCGATCCCAGAGACGAGTGTTTGCTGTATGCCGGTGATCCGTGCTTCGGCGCCGATAGTGCCTCGGAGCGATGAGGGGATATCTCGGGTGATGGTGGGGGCGTTGATCTGTTGCCTGGGGATTGGTTTCTTGCGATCGCGGAACTGTCTCCAGCGTTCGCCACACCCACCCATCGACATCGATGAAACAAGTATTGCACCCACAGCGAGCGTCACGATCGAGCGTCGGGCGAGCGGGTTTGACATTGATCGGTTTAAGCCGAGCTTTGAAGGGGTCTTCACAGTTGGGGTCTTCACAGGATGTGCCTCGTTGAGTGTTGCGATCAATGCGATTTCAATATGCTTTGCCAATGCGTCGGCCGGTCCCAGCCGTGGTCCCAGGCAATAGCACGCACGCATGCTTCTTCAAGCATGATCGTAGTTCAGTACGCACGCTCTTGCGTGGTGTATCCATCATCTTCAAGAACAAGTTGTGCAACGATTCAAAAGTTGATGCGCACTTCTGGCGATCATCACGCGACGCCTCGGCTGAACTGTGGAAAACTTTTTCATTGCACAAGCAATGGTTTTAGGGCAATGAACGGAAACTGGTCGAGCAAAAAAGGAACAGTCGTTCACACCCCAGAATCGGAAACCACTTGCTATTACCCAAGTTGGCACGAATTACCCCGAAAACTATTCAGATTCCTGCGGCGTTTAGCCCAACAGGGAATCCTACCCATCCTCGAAAATTGTCGAAAAAATCGACAAAAGTCCACACACAACAGATT